>JADJUV010000172.1 GCA_016716885.1 Candidatus Trichofilum aggregatum
CTACAGCATAGTTAAAAATGATTCTTATAAAATATGACTGATGTAAAAGGGTGAGTATCTTGTTCCTGTAGGATAAATCCTATATTTTTGTCTGAGATTAAATCTATAATAAACAATGTCTTGCTGACTGGCGGCATCGCTCATTATCCCCTATCTGAATAAGAGTAATAAATAAATATGAGTACGGCTCGTTTTGTTGCGTCTGCTAGAAACATATTTCCGCCATCGCTTTTATACCTCTCTTATCTTGCATCTTACTGATATTATCGTGAGTGTTCTCTCCAGCCTCTTTTCCGCCAAAGCCTCTTACATCTCCCTGGGCGTCATCTACATCCGCAAAGAGTCGTTCCTCACCTCGCTCACCGATCTGCAAGATAGTAGTTTCGGTTGGGTCACACCGGCTTAGCACCGTCACCGAGTTCAGCGAACTGCTCAAAACCGGATGCTTTTCGTCGCTCTATTATTTTGCAGACGGAACTGGAACCCGCAAATGGCCGAAGGGGCACAGCGATTCAGGATACGATTACTGAGGTGCAAGAGGCGGTGTGGGTGCAGACGTTGGGGGATAACCTGGTGATGGTAGGGGCGGCGCATGGTCGCCGGAAATCGCGCAGCTAATTGGTACAGGCCACCATTGACAGCTTTCTGCAATGGAAAATTAATTCAGACCGGGAAGAGAGTGTGTCGGCGGAAGCGTTTTTGACAGCCTGATCGCCGTGTATGACTCGAATCTGGAAGTGGCGCGGGCGGATTTGCGGGTTTATCTGGAAGCGCATCCGGAACCGCTGCGGGCGACCGCCCGGAGATTGAGTTGATGGAGATTGATCGGCTTCAGGCGGAGATTAATCTGGCGGAAAAAGCAGTTGACGAATGCCCTGAATCAGCGAGGAGAACTCCTGCCTGGCGGTGGCGCAAGCGGAAAGTGCGGTGCATCAGGCGTATCTGGTGATTGATGAGCCGAAATTTCCCTCACAACCGGCTTCGTCGCGGATGGATGCGGCGATGAATTCGGTGATTTTTGTGGTGGTGGGGGTGGTGTTGAGTGTGGTAGGTGTGTTGGGGGCGGCGCTGTTGGATCGGAGTCACCGGTTTGCGGTAGATGTGCGTTATACGTTGGAACTGCCGGTGTTGGCGTTAGTGCCGGACGGCGCGGCCGCGGATAAACCAAAGAAAGGGAAGAAACGGATAAGAACTCGGATGAAAAGAAGGGCTGAGTTCCGAGTTTTGCAGAAAGATGCCAGGGATAAAGGGGAAAAGGGTGGGGGTTTTGCAGAAAGAGGTAAACACGGATGGGGGAACACGGATGAGGAAAGGGCTGAGTTCCCCGTTTTGCAGAAAGATAAACACGGATAAAGAGACACGGATGAGAAGAGGCGTGAAGTAAAGGATGAGTTCCTCGCTGAGGTTCCCTGAGTTCCTATGAGTTCCCAAAGTTCCACCGGTAAACCATGAACACCATCGCCAAGAATGCCTCGCTGTTGCTGGTGTCGCAGTTGATCACCTGGGTGCTGACACTCCTGCTGACGTTGTTTTGCCCCGTTTTTTGGGGCCAACGGCGGTGGGGCAGTTCCATTTTGCTAACTCCTGTGGGCGATTGTGGCGATGGTGATTACGTTTTGGCACGGATCGGTATCTGGTGAAGGAGATTGCCGGGATAAGGCGCAGGCGGAGCGGTTGCTGGGGGTGACGCTGGGGCGCAGGCGTTGTTGTACGGGCTGGGCTTTGGTGGGATTGGCTCTATCTGGCCCTACTGAACTACAACCCGGAGACGGTGCAGGTGGTGTTGGTGATTGGGTTGGGGCAACTGTTTTGGCAGTGGGCCAGTACGTTGGCAGGGGGTTTGCAAGGGCTGGAGCAGATGGTATATCTCCATCGCCAGTGTGGCGGGCAAGGTGTTTAACACGGTGGCGGGGATTACGCTGTTGTTGCTGGGGTATGGGGTGTTGGTGATTGCGGCGGTGACGATTGGCGCGGCCGCAATCAATTGGTTCGTGTTGTGGTGGCATGTGCGACGGGTAGCGCGACGCGACTCCGCTTCTCCCTCGCCCCATCCGCCACCTGCTCCGGGCCAGCTCTTCCTATTTATTTGTCCAGCTGGCCCTCGTCATCTACCAACAAGTTGACATCATCCTCATCTCGCTCCTGGTCAACGAAAAAACCATCGGCTGGTATGGCGCGGCCGATCAGCTATTTGGCACGTTACTTTTTGTGCCCACGGTGTTTATGACCGCCGTTTTTTTTTTTTTCCGGCCCTGTCCGCCTCTTCACCACCGATACACCAACCTGAACCGGCTGATGGGCAAAGTTTTGACCTGCTGTTGATGCTGGGTGTGCCGATTGGCCTGGGGTTGATTGTGATTGCCAATGGGTTGGTGGTGCTGCTGTTGTTTGGGGCGGAATTTGCCAACAGCGGGCTGGTGCTGGCGGTGTTCGGCCTCGTCCTGATTTTGACCTATCAGAACATGCTTCTGGGGCAGTTCCTTGTCTCCACCGACCGGCAGAATCGCTGGACGGCGGTGATGGTGGTCGCCACGATTGCCACCATTCCCCTGGATTTATTGCTCATCCCCTGGTGTGTGGCCCGGTTTGGCAATGGGGCGTTAGGCGGGGCGATTGCTTTTGTGGTGACGGAAGCGGGTATGATGCTCGCCGGGTTGTGGCTGTTACCTGCCGGAGCGTTGACGCGGCGTAATGCGGCCCAGGCGGTGCGAGTGTTGCTGGCGGGGCTGATCATGTTGGCCGTGACCTGGCCCTGCACGACCTTTTCTTGTTGCCGGTGCTGGTGGGCGCGGCCGCGTACCCCCTGGCTCTCTGGCTACTCGGCGCATTTCCCGCCGAAGACCTGGCGATGTTTAAGGACATCGGGCAGGCGATGTGGCGGCGTGCGGCGAGTGGGCGAGTAGCGAGTGTGCGAGAGTAGGCGAGTAAATAACCACTAACCAATTTCTCTCCGGTCTCTCAGTCTCTCACCAGTCTCTCAGTCTCTCAATCCCTTTAACGAGACAAAAGGCTGAACATTCGTAAATCAGGTGTAAGTTGGCGTTCTTCAAGAAGCGGAAAGCGGGTAGTCAGGAAACAGCGGATGTGCCGTCGTTGACGCTCGCGGCCGCGGATGGAACCCCTGGCTGACGTTTCCCGGTGAGGCGGTGCGGAGTTACCGGCACATGCTGGCCCGCCTGACGCGCACGGAACCCTGGCCGCAACGGTTGGCCCTGGTTTCGACCCTGCGCGAGGAAGGGGTGACGTATTCGACTCTGGCTCTGGCGACGACGGTGACGACGGACGCGGCCGCATCTGTCTGTGTGGTCGAGCTAAACTGGCATTGGCCGGGTCTGCAACCCATCCTCAGCGGTGTGGAGAGTCCGGGGCGGGCGGGGGTTCTGTTGGGGCAGGCCACGTTAGACGAAGCCCTGGTCGCCACCGACCGCCCCAACCTGATGTTGCTCCCCGCCGGAGTCATGCCCCCGGAAAAACGCACCTTTTTTGCCCGGAGTGAGGAACTGAAGGGGGTGTTGGATGAGCTTTGCGGCCGCGTTGACCATCTCTTGCTCGACATTCCCGCCATTCTCGCTACCAGCGACGCCATCCCCTGGCTTCACTCAGCAAAGGCAGTTGTGTCGTCATCAAACAGGGCATCACCTCCATCGAAAACAGCAAACGCGCCCTGGACGACATCGCCCACCTCAATGTGTTGGGCGTCATTTTGAACCAGATCACCGTCAAAACGCCGCAACTGTTTTTGCGGTACATTCCGCAGGAGTAGAGGGGTGAGAGATTGAGAGACTGGTGACTAGAGACTGCTCACTGTTCACTGTTCACTCACTCGCCACTCGCCACTCGCTACTCGCCACTCGCTACTCGCCACTCACTACCATGACCTTCTTCTTCCTTTTCAACTTTACCGCTTTTGCCCTGGGGATTGGGTTGTGGAACCGGGGCTGGTTGGCTCGTCGCGCCGTCCTTTTTGCTGGCGGGGTATATCTGCTTTGGTTACTTCTTCCTGGACAAGATATAAGACACACACGCACCACGCATGACACGAATTTTTTATTGTTCACGCATCACTCACCATGTTAGAAACCCTCGACCTCACCCCAACTATTCCGCCACCGGGCAGGCACGACGGGCTAAACTGGCCTGGGGATTGTGGTTTGTCGGTTTGTTGGGCATCAGTGGGTTGGTGGGGCTGATGATGTTGCGGGCGGGTTTGCCTGCCAGCCCTTCGGCCATCGCCTGGCTGATTTATTTACTGGGAGCGGCCCTTATCTTCAAGGAACCCCGCTACGGCGTTTACCTCATCATGTGTTTTGGCCTGATGGGGGATAACGTCCTCGCGCCCTGGTTCCCGTTCATTAAAAACTTCTCCAGCGGTGAATCCATCCTCTACCTCAACGACGCCCTGATTTTCAGTCCGCTTGAGGTGTACATCGTTCTGACCTACGTGGCCTGGCTGGGACGGATGGCGATGCGGCGCAACTGGTCGTTTTATCCTGGCGAACTGTTCTGGACGGTGGTGGTTTTCACTGGTTTTGTCATTTTTGGGCTGGGATATGGCCTGGGGACGGGCGGCGTGGTTAATATCGCCTTGTGGGAAGCCCGCCCCATCCTCTACCTGCCGATGATGCTGATTTTGGTGAGCAATTTGTTCACCCAACGGGAGCATTTTAGCCACCTGATGTGGTTTATCGCCTTTGCCCTGTTCATCGAAGGGCTGTTTGGGTTACGGTTTTACATTGTGGAAATCGAGATGGGCCTGACGCGGATACAATCTATCACGGAGCATTCGGCGGCGATGCACATGAACACCCTGTTTGCGCTGATTGTGGCGGTGTGGTTGTATAACGGCGCGGCCGCGAAAACACTCCTGCTCCCCCTCCTGGCCCCACCCGTCTTCCTCACCTACGTCGCCACCCAACGCCGCGCCTCATTTCCTCACCCTGGGCGTGGCCATTGCGCTCATGTTCGTCATCCTGTTCAGAAAACCGGCGCGTCTTCTGGCTCATTGTCCCCCCCCTGGCGGTGATGGCGGTGCTGTACATCGCCGCTTTCTGGAATGCCAGTGGCCCCCTGGCCCTGCCCGTCAAGGCGATCAAATCGGTGGTGGCCGAGGATGAAGCGGATGCGGCTGATCAGGCGTCCAATGCTTACCGCCTTATCGAAAACCTGAACTCATCCTACACCATCCACCAGGAGCCATTCACCGGCGTCGGTTTTGGCAAAAAGTTTTATCTGGCCTACCCCATGCCCGACATCAGTTTCTTCGAGTGGTGGGAGTACATCACCCACAACAGCATTATCTGGTTTTGGATGAAGACGGGCACGGGTGGCTTTTTTACGATGCTGTTCCTGATTGGGCTGGCAATTATCACCGGAATGCGTGCCCTGTGGCGACTGCCCGGCGGCGACATCAGCGCCATCACCCTGGTAGCGACGTTGTACATCATCATGCACTTCATGTACGCCTATGCCGATATGTCGTGGGACAACCAGAGCATGATTTATGTGGGCACGATGATGGGCATTATCAACCGGGTGGAATGGGTGATGAGCCAGCCGGTAACGCGGCCGCGACGCCGTTGGCCCTGGCAAAAAGAACCCGCACCGCTACCGGGGCTGTTGCCGCTAGCGGAGAAGTGGGTGTTTGCACCGGAGAAAGAGATTGAGAGATTGAGAGACTGAGAGACTGAGAGACTGGTAAATCTCTTAGTCTCCCAGTCTCCCCCAAAACTATGACCACACCATCCAAACTCCCCACCCTCTGGCACGAAGAAACGGCTGGCTGGAACAGCCGGTTATTGTTGGCGCGGCTGATCCTGGCTCCATTGCCTGATTATGTGGGCAGTCGGGTGCGGGTGCGGGTTCTGCGGGCGTTGGGGTTCAAAGGGTTAGACCCCAGTGTCGTCATGTGGAGCCTGCCCACCATCACCGGACAAGGGGATATTTTCGGCCGCCTAAAGGTGGGGCCGGTCTGCCGCTTCAACGTGGGCTGTTTCCTCAACCTGGGCGACTGCATCACCATCGGTCAATACGTCGGTTTTGGTCAGCAGGTGATGATCCTGACCGAGACGCACACCATCGGCACGCCGGAATATCGCTCCGGGAAGCTGACCCCCAAGCCGGTCACGATTGGTGATGGCTGTTGGATCGGGGCGCGGGCCACCATTTTGCCCGGCGTCACCATTGGGGCCGGGTCAGTCGTAGCGGCCGGGGCAGTGGTGGCAAAGGATGTTCGGCCGCATACCATCGTCGGTGGTGTTCCGGCCAAAGAGTTGAAAAGGTTAGGGGATTGAGGACTGAGTGCTGAGTGCTGAGTGCTGAGTTCCTACGAGTTCCTATGAGTTCCTACACAAAACTTCTCCAAATCTGGCACGACGGCTGGGCCGTCATCCGGGCGCAATGGTATTTCCGCACGGCCACTCGGCAGGGTAACAAAATCCGGGTGTGGGGACGGCCCTCGGTGCGGAACTACGGGCGGATGGTGGTGGGGGATCGCGGCCGCGTTGTCTCTACCATCGCCACCACCGAACTAGTCACCGGGCCAGATGGCCTGCTGGAAATCGGCGAGAGGGCCTTCATCAACTACGGTTGCTCCATCGCCGCCGATTTACACGTCCGCATCGGGGCGCACTGCAACATCGGCACCCACGTTATCATCATGGACAACAACTTTCACCGCCTGGAGCCGGAACGCCGCCACGAAAAACCAGAATCCGCCCCCATCATTTTGGAAGAAAACGTCTGGCTGGGAGCGCGGGTCATCGTCCTGAACGGCGTCACCATCGGCGCAGGCAGTGTCATCGGGGCCGGGAGCGTCGTCACCAAAGACATTCCCCCCCGCTGTGTCGCCGCCGGAGTTCCGGCGAAGGTGATTAAGAACTGTGAGCCAAGCGATTCGTGGGGAACGGGGTTGTCCACACCACCTGATACACCCCTTTAGAAATAACAATGACCCATCTCACCGTTATTCTCCCCACCTACAACCGCCTTGACCGGCTCCAAAAAGTCCTCGCCGCCCTCGCCACCCAAACCTACCCCGACTTCGAGGTCATCGTCGTCTCCGACGGCTCCACCGATGGCACTGATGCGTATTTGCGGGGATTGGCCGCTGGCAGTGGGCCGTTGGCCGCTGGCGGGAGCCTTGGCAGTCTCCAGTCTCCAGTCTCCAGTCTCCAGTCTCCCAGTCTCCCCATTCCCCATTCTCCATTCCCCATTCATCCCTCCCCCCCCTCCACCCCCTCTTCCAACCCAACCAGGGCGTCGCGGCCACACGCAATCACGGCCTGCGCGAGGCGACGGGGAGTTGGTGCTGTTTATTGACGACGACGTTGTGCCCACCCCACCCTCATCGCCGAGCACGTCGCCTGGCACGAACAACATGGTCCGGATGTCGTCGTCATGGGGCCAATGCTCACCCCGCCCGATTTTGCCATGAAGCCCTGGGTGCAGTGGGAGCAGGCGATGTTGATGAAGCAGTATGACGACATGGCCGCCGGGCGTTGGCAACCGACGGCGCGGCAGTTTTACACCGGCAATACGTCCCTGCGCCGCGCCCATCTGGAAACGGTGGGTGGGTTTGATCCCGCTTTTCGCCGTGCCGAGGATGTAGAACTGGCCTACCGGCTGGCGGATCGGGGGTTACGTTTTCTCTTCAATCCCAACGCCATCGGCTACCACTTCGCCGAGCGCAGTTTTCCTTCCTGGCTGGCGACCCCCTACGCCTATGGCCGCAATGATGTCATTTTCACCCGTGACAAGGGGCAACGCTGGCTCCTGCCCACCATCGCCTATGAGTTTCGCACCAGCCGCCACCCGCTCATCCGCGCCCTGACCCGGCTGTGTCTGGATCGGCCCCGGATCAGCCAGATAGTGATGGGGGTGAGCCGGTTCGCGGCCGCAATCGGCCACCGTTTTAACATCCGCCAACTGCCCCGTCTGGGGTACAGCGTCATCTTCAATTTGCGCCATTATCAGGGGATCAGCGATGAGTTACGCGGCCGCGAACAGTTCTTCGCCCTCATCCAACAGAGCCAGGTAGAGGGGAAACCACCGGCGGTGGTGGGAACATGAGAATGGTGAATGGTGAATGGTGAATGGTGAACTGCTGACCTGCTGACCGCTGAACTGCTGACGGCTGACTGCTGACTGCTGAACTGCTCCAACGAGGTAACACATGTACTGGCAACAATTCAAAATGGACGCGGCGCGGTGGGTGGTGCCGCAGAAGATCGCTAACCCGGACACCCTGACCCTGCTGACCCTGTTCAAGCTCTGGTTTCGTTACCTGCCACTCCGAGCCATGCTCTGGTTCCGCTTCGGTTCCTGGTGCAAGGCGAAACACATCCCGTTCCTGCCCGGCCACATCCAACGGCACATCTACCGCCGCTACGGGCTAGAAATCTCCCCCGGTGCGGACATTGCCGGGGGGCTGTACATCGCCCACCCCATCGGCATGGTCATCTCCGTCCAAAAAATGGGGGCCAACTGTAGCCTCGTCGCCGGAACTTGAAACCTGGAACTTGAAACCTGAAACCTGGAACTTGAAACCTGGAACTTGAAACCCATCCACGCCACCTTCCTCATGGAACAACACATCGGCCACCGCACGTTTTACGAGAATGTGCGGCGGTTTATTGAGCCAATGCCGGAGATAACGGCCCGGTGGGTGGAGGTGAATTACTATCAGCCGGGCGGTTTTTGGGAGCGGCTGACGTTTTTGCCGGAGAAGATACGGGGGACGGCTCGCGGCCGCGCCCAATCCCGTCACGCCCTCACCTTCCCCACCGATGTGGTCATCTGCAACACCCAGGTTCCCGGCGCCCTGGCGGGCCGCCGTTTGCACCAACACCCGTACATCCTCTGCACCGACATCACCCCCCGCCAATACGACCAGATGGCCCGCCATTACCAACACACCCCCGACAAAGGTGGCCCCATCGCCGCCTACAAACATCGCGTCAACCAAAACCTGTTCCAAAAAGCCGCCCGCGTCCTGCCCTGGTCTACCTGGACCCGTCATTCGTTGTTGCAGGAGTACGGCGTTGCCCTGGACAAGATTGAGGTGTTACCACCGGGGGTCGATACGGCATGGTGGCGGCCGCGGCCGCATCCGCCCACTTCATCCCTCAACATTCTTTTTGTGGGGCGCGATTTAAACCGCAAGGGGGGGCGTCCTCTTACAGGCCTTCCAGGCCCTACCACCCGGGCCTGGCCACCTTCCACCTCGTCACCCGCACCCCGGTTGAGCCGGGCGACAACCTTCGCAGTTACCACAACCTGAACCCCAACGATGGGGCGTTGCTGTCGCTTTATCAATCATGCGACCTGTTTGTCCTGCCCACCGAGGCGGAAGCATTTGGCATTGCGGCCATCGAAGCCCTGGCGGTGGGCCTGCCCGTCATTACCACCCCGGTGGGTGGCCTCACTGATGTGGTGGTGGATGGGGAAAACGGTTTTTTGCTCCAGCCGGGCGACCTACAAGGGCTGGTTCAGGCCATGACCCGTCTGGCCAACGATCCCGCCTTGCGGCAGCGGATGGGGCAGGCAGCCCGGCAACGAGCGGAACAACGGTTTGATGCCCGGAAAAATGCGGCCCGGCTGGCGGCGATTGTGCAGGAAGTGGTAGGAGAGGGGAACAGTGGAAGCAGTGAAGGGTGAGTGGTTGAATAGACCAGACAGTCTGCCAAAGGTGATTGTCGTCAACGTACAGACCTGACCAGGTTTCGGAAACCTGTCAGGTCTTGTAGAAACATTGGCTGGCTGGTGTGGCTAATGCTGCCCGGCGTGTTGTGGCTGACGGCGTGTGGGGGGAACAACGCGGCCGCGTCCCCTTCTGACCCCATGACCCCCACCCTTCACCCGTATTTCCAGCCCGATGAACCGTTTGTCACTCCCCTGCCCGCCCCCGATGGAGTTATCACCCCGACCATCTCCACCCTGTTTGCCTTTGTGCCTTCGCCCACGTCCAAACCACTGCCCACGCCGCGCCCCACCTCGACACCCACCGTCACCTTTACCCCCACCGCCACCCCGGACGCGGCCGCGACCCCGACCGCTACTCTCCCCGCCACCAGCACCCCCATCACCCACCTGCCCAGCGATGGCCGCTTTGACGAAATCGTCATTTTTGATGAGGAATTGAGCGAAAACTGGTCCCTCAGCGAAAGTTGGGACATCACCTACACGCTGACGAACGAGGTAACGGTGTATACGGGCACGGTCGCGGCCGCGATCACCCCCGAAGAACCATTCGGGGCCATCTTCTTCACCGTCAACCCGGAGACCAGCGAGGAATATCTGTACGAAGATGTCATAGGGGTGAGCTTTTGGCTCAACAGCGGCGACGAATACCTGCCTCTGGACGAGATGGCCGTCACGATTTTGGGTAGTAATGCCTACCCCTACTGGGACGAAGACGACGATTCGGTGGAACAGGTCGAAGGGGAGCGTTTCTTCTCCGAAACCCGGCTCTACTACCTGGGCTTAAACGATCCGCTCCCGCCCAATCAGTGGGTCGAGGTTATCGTCTGGCTAGATGATCTGCCCTACGACCCCGTTTATACCTTTATCACCGGCCTCTACATCAAAAACGGCGACAACTTTCTGGAACCCTATTTTGTGGATCGGGTGGTGTTGCTGACGGGGGGGGAGGAGTAGGAAGGAACTCGTAGGAACTCTAGGAACTCGTGGGAACTTAGGGAGTACCCCATCCAGTGCCTGGCACGGGGCAGAGCAACCTTCTGGGGGTGGGGAGCCCCGTGCCAGGCACCAATCGTCCCCACAAAAAACGGGGAAGGTATTGTCGGTCCGGACGGTTTGTGCTACTTTGAGTTACATCAACGGATTTTGAAAGGAACGGATTCGGAACAACCTCTGGAAAATCCGTTTATTTCCTAATCCGTTGATGTAATCCAACTGAACGCTTATCGAAAAAGTACAAATATGCCATTTTTTACCATTAGATAAAATGGCATAATTAGCCCGTAAAATCAGGAATTTCACTATGACAACCTACCACTTCGGCTTTGTCATCGAACAGGCTCTCGGCCATGTCACCCATGGGCAAAACTTACAACGACTTGTCCCCCAGGATGCTGAGGTGCGGCCGCATTGGGCATTCCCTACTTTCCCTGTCACCGGCTGGGCGGCCAAAATCCCCCTCTACAAAAGCAACTGGACGGTGCGGGCCGGTCTACGCTCCCGCGCCCTGCTCCGCCAGATGGCCCGGCAGACCCAACTCGACGCCCTTTTCTTTCATACCCAGGTCACAGCCGTCCTCAACCGGGACTGGCTCAACCATTACCCCTCGGTCATTTCCCTGGATGCGACACCGCTCCAGTATGACGAATTAGGCGCGTTTTACAGCCACGAAACCGGCCCCGCCTGGCTGGAACGGCGCAAATGGCTGATGAACCGGGACGCCTTCCGGGCGGCGCGGCATATCCTGGCCTGGACGGAATGGACGAAAAAGGGGTTGGTTGAAGGGTACGAGGTCAGGCCAGACAAGGTGACGGTGATTCCCCCAGGTGTGGATGTGGCGGAATGGTCGCGGCCGCAACCCCGCACCCTCACGATCACCCCGTCAAAATCCTGTTCGTGGGGGGCAACCTGGAGCGCAAAGGGGGTCTGCTATTGCTTGAAGCGTTTCGGGCGTTGCGGCCGCGTTACCCCATCGAACTCCACCTCGTCACCAAAGACTCTGTGGCCGAGGAACCGGGGCTGTTCGTCTACAACAACATGCAGGCCAACAGTACCCCGCTCAAACAACTGTACTTCGACAGCGACATTTTCTGCCTGCCCACCTACGGCGACTGCCTGCCGATGGTGCTTTCCGAAGCGGGCGCGGCCGCGTTGCCGGTCATCTCTACTCGTGTGGCTGGCATCCCGGAGATTGTACAAGAGGGGGAGACGGGTTTTCTGGTAGAGGCGGGGGACGCGGCCGCGATCACCCACACCCTCGAAACTCTCATCACCAACCCGACCCTGCGCCTGGCGATGGGCGACAAAGCCACCACCCTCATCGCCACCCGCTTCGACGCCCAACAAAACGCCACCCGCCTGCTCACGTTACTAAAACAGGTGGCTAACAAAACGTAAAACAGCCTTTCCAGGCTGTTTACAGAAAACCGAATTTGCCATTTACCAGGAACAAAAAGGAGATCATCTAAAATTCAGCATCAGAAGAAACCCCGCCCCACATCCTGACCAAGCAGACAACACACAACACAACAGGCATGACCCGCTGGCGCACGACAAAGCCGCTCTTTCCAGGCGCACGTGACTCGAGAAAGACGGTGGCTAACAAACTTTTTGCACACCAATAAACTCAGTCATCTGGGATAAACCTTCTTCCAGACATAGGGCGATCACTTCTTTTATATTGATCAGTAACTCATCAATCGTGCGCCCTTGACTATAACAGGCAACCAATTGAGGCACTTCACCCACATACATGCCGTCTTCATCCTGTTCAATCACCACAAAAAATTCTCTGTTCATTGTTCACCTCACCTGCGTGAGATTATAACAAACTTCAGGTATTGGTGTTCCCTAACCACGAAAGGAACTCCCATGTCCCACGTTCTCCTCACCGTCTCCGGCCGCCTCTCCCCTACCATCAACGAGGACACCGCCGCCGGACAGCGGCCGCGAGCCGACTACATGCTCATGGCCGAAACATTTAACGCCGATTTACTCGACTACGACCGGGCGCGGCCGCAAGCTGGCTGGTTTGGCCGTCTGCTGGAAAAACTGGGCGGGCCAAACCTCATGCTGGCCTGGGTCTGCTTCCGGCTCAACCCCCGCTACCGGGTCATCTTCACCGATGGCGAACAAGTGGGCATCTTCCTGGCCTTGTTCAGCAAATTTTTAGGCTGGGGTCGCGGCCGCGCCCGCCACCTCATGATCGTCCACATCCTCTCCGTGGGCAAAAAAATGCTCTTCTTCGACTGGCTCCGGGTCCACAGCCACATAGACACCTTCTTCTGCTACAGCACCTGGCAACAACAATTCATCCAACAACGCTGGCACATCCCCCCGGAACGCGTCGTTTTCACCCCCTTCATGGTAGACAGCCACTTCTTCAACCCGGCCGCCCTCCCCAATGCACCAATAACCAATCCACCAATAACCACCACCCCCACCATCTGCTCCGTCGGCCTCGAATTCCGCGACTACCCCACCCTGATGGACGCCGTGCGCGGGCTGGATGTCCACGTCATCATCGCCGCCGGTAGCCCCTGGTCCAAACGCTCCGACTCTACCGCCGACCAGTCAATTCCGCCCAACGTCACCGTGCGCCGCTTCAGCCAGCACGAACTGCGCCAGGTGTACGCCGACAGCCGTTTTGTCGTCATGCCCCTGTACAACGTCAACTTCCAGGCCGGGGTCACGGCCATTCTCGAAGGCATGGCCATGGGCAAAGCCATCATCTGCACCCGCACCCCCGGCCAGACCGATGTGGTGGTGGAAGGGGAAACCGGCCTCTACGTGCCCCCCGCCGACCCGCAGGCTTTACGGGACGCCATCACCCACCTGCTCACCCACCCGGAAGAGGCAGAAGCAATGGGCAGACGCGGCCGCGAACTCATCCACGCCACCATGAGCCTCGACCAATACGTCACCCGGCTCAAACGGTATGTGGAGGGGAACTCGTAGGAACTCTAGGAACTCGTGGGAACTCAAAAAAGCTCATTCACCCATCCGTGTTTCCCTCATCCGTGTCTACCACCACTCAAGAACGCAAAGGAACTCGTAGGAACTCTAGGAACTCAGGGGAACTCAAAGAAACTCATCCATTTATCCGTGTTCCCCCCTATCCGTGTTTCCATCCTTTTTCATCTAACAAGAGGTCAGCTATGAAACCATTCGCCCGCCTTTTCCCCGCCCTCAGCCTCTTCCTTTTACTCATTCTCGGCCTTGTCCCTACCCACCCCGCCCAGGCCGTCGGCGAAACATCCACCCGTTTCGGCATTTTCATCCCCCCCAACGGCGAAAACACGACCCGCGACCCCACCCTCATCGTCACCGCCGTCCAGGACAACACCACCGTAGACATCATTGACGACAATGGCGACAACGACTCTGACGACACCATCACCGGCCTCACCCTCAACACCGGCCAATCCCACATCATCTACATCCAGGAAGGGGCCGTCAACGACGATCTCGGTGGCAAACAAGACGGCGACTACTTCCGCATCACCGCCACCAAACCCGTCATCATTGCCAACCTCACCGTCAACACCGACTGGCAGCACGACTTCCTCCCCGCCGACAACCGGCGCATGAGCGGCACCAGCTTCTACCTCTACCGCCCCAAAGGGTTCAGCCAGGCCCACGCCAACAACAAACTCCTGAACATCTTCGCCTTCAACGACCACACCGACATCCAGATATTCGACATCACCCAGACGCCCAAAACCACCTCTGGCACAACCACCGTCGTCCCTGAGGCCCAGGGCACGCTCATCTTCAGCACCACCCTGGACAAAGGGGAAGATTTACTCGAAGTCAATGGCCTCACCCCATCCTTACCCGAAGGGCGCACCTTCCATATCATCAGCAACAAAGATGTCACCGTGCAGTTTGGCTCATTGGCGAAAGGGCAGTCCGGCAGCCGTGATGGGGGCAGCTACGTCCCCGGCAAAAACGGCACCTCAGCCGACAAAACCTTCTACTTTGTTATCCCCTACGAATATGCTACTGAACGCGAACTCCGCCTCGTTTCGTATGACAAACCGGCCAACGTCACCGTGCGCGGCTGGAACACCAGCAGCCACCAATGGGTCACAGTCGCCACCGTCGCCCTGCCCAAATTCGGCCATGAGGAACTTGTCGGCACAACCGAACTGGGCGCGAACTATTACTTTTTTGAAGTCACAGCCAACGAAACCATCTCCGTGTTTGAAACCAACTGGCTGGAAACTGGCAGTTTCGGCACATCCGACATCATCACGTTCCTTTCGGCGCAAAATGGCAGCGGAGCCGGGCAATCTTTCCTGGCCTACATGGGGCCACCCGGCCTGCAACTCGGCGTCCAGCTTTCCCACCTCTATGTCTACTCCTACCAGCCCGTCACCGGCATCGCCTACGACCCGGACAGCTACGGGGAGTACATTGAGCTGTACAACAACAGCGGCCAGACGGTCAATCTGGCGGGCTGGCAGTTGACGAACGAGGAAGGGTACATGCTGACCTTACCCACCGGGGCGACGATTGCCTCGGGGGGAACCTATCTGCTGGAATATCATCAGAAGGCGACCAACGCGGCCGCGTCCTATGTCTACGGCACCGCTTACCCCAAATTTAAACTCGGCAACGGCTCTGACACCCTCACCCTGCACAACCCCAGCGGCACTGCCGTAGATACCGTCGCCTACAGCGACACCGGCTGGGCCGCTCACGGCGTCTACTACGCCCTGGAGCGCAAAAACCCCAACCAACCCTTCACCGCCAGCAACGCCCGCAACAGTGCCACCCATGTCAACACCGGCAGTAACAACCTCGGCGACTACTACGGCACGCCCAAACAACACAGCGGCTCATCGGGCAACGGTCAGGGCACAGTCATCATCAATGAGCTAATGAGCGGCCGCATCTACGAATCCTTCTCCATTCCCGCCAACAGCTACTACGATGTATCCCTCACCGTAGACGAATGGCTCGCTATCCACAACGGCACCAACCCCGGCGCCCAAAACACCCCCGAAAACCCGTACCTCGTGGTGGAAACCGATGCCCCGGTCAGTGTGATGAACGCCAACTGGAACGACAACTGGCTCGCCTACGGCACCGGCACACTCCAGCCCGATCCCCTCGTCAACCACACCGCCGACTACTACGAGCGCACCGCCGGAGAAGCCGTCGTCTTCACCACCTACGTCAGCAACCAGTTCAATGAGCTATTCAACCCGGTAACACGCATCACCCTGCCCCCGGAAATTCTCTACACCCCCGGCAGTTACCAGACTCCCAGCCAATTGGCCGGTGTGACGCCTACCCAGGTGCAAAACAGCGACGGCTCCTGGACGCTCACCTGGGTTCACAATCAAACCTTGTCTACCGACGAAGTTCTGCGTTTCCAGGTGTGGGGCACGGTAGACCCCGGCCTCAGCCAGAACACCCTCATGCAAAGTGTGGCCCTGGTGGATGGCCTGGATGTCATCGGTAGCCGTTATGCCAGTCAGGACAGCGCAGTCGTGAATGTTGGGGTGGATGAATTGACCACCAT
Organism: Candidatus Trichofilum aggregatum; assembly: GCA_016716885.1. Classification (GTDB taxonomy): domain Bacteria; phylum Chloroflexota; class Anaerolineae; order Promineifilales; family Promineifilaceae; genus Trichofilum; species Trichofilum aggregatum. The sequence goes on from JADJUV010000172.1 coordinate 16,229, forward strand.
TACCGACATCGTGATTAACGAAGTGCTGGCCTACCCCCGCTGTGGCAGCGAATGGATCGAAATTCACAACCGCAGCACCAACGACATCAACATCGGCGGCTGGGAATTGGCCGATGAGGACGGCTTCATCTACCGCTTCCCTGATCTGACCTTCATTCCCAACGACGCTTACCTGACCGTCTATCTGGGGGATGGTGTCAACAGTGGCACAAACTACTTCACCGGGGACGCCTTCGCCGGAGCATTGGACAATGGTGAGGATCAGGTTTCGCTCTACACGAGTGCCGTTCATAATGTCGCCACCCTGGTGGATTTTGTGCAGTGGGATAACAACAACAGCCTGGCGCACCCCGAAGATGATGATCTGGCTGTTACCGCAGGCAAATGGCCGTCTGGCGGTTATGTCTCTGCGCCGGTCATCGGGCAATCCCTGGGGCGGGATCGCCAATCCACCAATAGCTTCACCCCCGCCGATTGGGATGGCAGCGGCGGCCCCCATTCCGCTGGTGTGGTGACACCCGGCGCGCTCAACGTCTCCATTCCCAACGCCGACATCACCCCGCCCGGCAGCGTCACCAACATCCAGATTACGCCGCTCATCGGGCAGGAAGGTACGCTGCAACTGACCTGGCACAACCCCACCGCCGGTGATCTGGCCGGGGTGAAGGTACTGCGTGATGATGACACCTATCCCGCCAGCCTCAACGATGGCACGCTGGTTTATGATGGCCTGGACAGCACCTTCACCGATACGGGCATCACACCGGGCGCGGCCGCGTACTACACCCTGCTCGCTTACGATGACTCCGGCAACATCGCCTGCCCCACCACTACTTCCCAAACCCGCGCCATTGCCCCACAACGCATCTACGTCGTCTACGAAGATTTGAAGGGGGTAGGCTGGGTAGACTGGGACACCAACGACCTGATTCTCATTCAGGATTCGGCGGTACAGCTTAACAGCCAGGGCATCTCCCAGATCAAGGCTAATTTCTACCTGGAAGCGCGTGGCTCGTCCTATGATCACACCCTCAACTTTACGGTGGATGTGAATGGGGCCTCTACCGCCACCCTCAAGCGGTACGCCGCCGATGGCACACTCCAGGCTACGGAAACGAGTAATCACAACGGCTTTGTAGACCTGGAAATCTTCGCCAGTACACGCACCAGCCTGCCGCCCACCCATGCCGGGGGCACAGCCAATGTCATCAACGGCACACCCCGGCAGGAAGGGCCGTTTGTGGAAGTGACGATTAACCTGAGCAACGCGGCCGCGAACCCGCCCGAAACCGCCCAACTTCCCCCGTTTGACCCCTGGCTCCACGTCATTAACACCGGCCAAAACATTCATCTCCTCGAAGCCGGGTACGTCAGTGATTCCCAACGGGTGTGGGATGCCACCAGCCCGCTGAGCGGCCGCGACATCCCTCTGGCCCACAGCTTCAACCAGACCTGGGCCTGGCCCACCGAAAACCATGCCATCTGGCTGGCCTACCCCAACTACGCCGCCTACCTCATCAGCGGCCAAACCCTCAACACCACCTGGTACAACTTCCCCGACCCGGCCCACCTCTGGACACCCGGCAACCCGCTGGCCGGTAACGGTGCGGCTCCCACCCCGCTCAGCTACACCCCCACCACCGCCAACAGCCTGGCCGGTTGGCCGCAAATGACCAATGGCCTGGTTTTTGCCTCGCCGCTCATCGTGGACCTGGATGGGGATGGCGACAATGAACTGATCGCGGCCGCGCAGGACAAATATGTGTACATCTGGCAGGCCGATGGCACGGCTCTACCCGGTTGGCCGAAATATGTGTATGACAGTGTGCGTAGCTCCCCCGCCGTCGGGGACATTGACGGCGATGGCGACCTGGAACTGTTGATTGGGGCGGATAATGGGCGGTTGTATGCCTGGCAGCACACGGGCGCGGCCGCGCCCGGTTTCCCCCTCGAATTAGGTCACAGCCTCAAAGCCACCCCCGCCCTCGCCAACCTGGACGCCGACCCCGCCCTGGAAATCGTGGTCCACACCACCGGGGCCAAACTATACGTCCTCAACGGCAATGGCACCGCTTTCCCCGGCTGGCCCCAACAGATGAACGGCGTCCCCGAAGCCTACGGCAACTTCATCACCGGCTCCACCCCCGCCATTGGCGACATGGACGCCGATAACATCCCCGAAATCGTGGTCGGTTCCACCGATGGCCGTGTTTACGCCTACCGGCTCGATGGCTCCCCACTCAGCCCACTCTGGCCCATCCAGACCCGTGATTGGGTGTACGCCTCGCCCGTCATCGTGGATTTGAACCAGGATGGCTACCGGGATGTTGTCACCACCAGCGGCGATGGTCGCCTTTACGCCTGGCGGGGTGATGGCGTCGCCTTGCCCGGTTTCCCGGTGCGGGTACGCGGCGGCATTGTCGCCTCTCCGGCGGTAGTTGACCTGGATGGAGATGGTGATCTGGAAGTGATGTTTGGGACGGTGGCCGGGCAGGTGTATGCCGTGCATCACGATGGCACACTGGTAGACGGGTGGCCGCGTGAGGTGGGCGCACCCATCCACAGCTCGCCCATTGTCGGCGACATAGACGGCGACACCGACCTGGAACTGATCATCGGGGCGCATGATGGTGCTCTACACGCCTGGCATCACGATGGCATTCCGGTGGTAGATTGGCCGCTCCAGACTGCCGACTGGATCGTCTCGACCCCCACCCTGGGTGATCTGAATGGGGATGGCCTGCTCGAAGTGGCGGTGGGATCGTATGACAAAGGGGTGTATGTGTGGCAACTGTCCGGCCCCTACGACCCGGCCCATCTGCCCTGGCCTGCCTTCCACGGCGGCCGCACCCATGCCGGTTTTGTCCCTACCACCCCCCCCATCCAGCCACTCCCAGAAATTCATCGGGTCTTCATGCCCTTCATCCTGAAACAATAACGGTTTCTGCCAGAGGTGGCACAGCTTTAAGGCTGTGCTCTCTCCCAAATAGCCACGGATGGAAACACGGATAGGAAAAACACGGATGAGGATGATGGGCCTTTTTCGAGCGACTCTGGGCTGGTGAAAAAAGTTCAGCCGGCTCGGGGAACTTTCCCTGGCTAAACCTAAGATTCCTACCCCGGGATACTCGTGGCGCAAGCTGGAATGACCAGAGCTGGCGAGGAATCTTGACTCGTTAAAGATTCCTCGGGGGACCTCGGAATGACAATGTAGCGACGAATTTGTAAATGTGAATAGGCTGTTTTTGAACCATTTCGTTTTTTGCCAAATCCGCGTTTAATCCCGCTTGCTCCCCACCATTTCCCATATAAATTTAACATTAATATTAGGCTATAGTAACAACGGGCTATGGCTCATTTACGCCCCATATCCTATGATATACCCGTAATTGTTTCACGGTTTCCAAACTCGTTCTAGGTTGCAGGTCTGACATCCCAGGTTCTTTACTGTCCTTAAGGAAGAAGTACGCATTTCCCAACAGTTGCCTGTCAGTCAATTAACTATTGCAGGACTGTGGCGATATGATGCGAATGATAGTAGCAACATCACAATACGCGCCGGAAGTGGGCGGAGTGCCCCGGCTGTTGGCCTATTTCACCCGCCATTGCCCATCCTCTGTCAACCTTCACCTGTTGAGTGTGCAGCAGCAGCCCACCGCTTTTTACCAAACTTATGACGCGGCCGCACCGTTCCCCATCGAACGCATCGCCCCCCGCCGGGCTGGCCTGACCTCGCTCATGTTCACGCGCCGCCTGCGCCAATTAGTCCAGCAGACGCGGCCGCAAGCCATCCTTTCCGGCGTCGCTTACCCCACCGCTATCCTGGCCCACCTCGCCGACCCGGCCCGCCGCATCCCCATCGTCGTCTACGCCCACTCCGAAGATGTGACCATCCAGCACCCGGTAAAGCGGCAGTTGTTAAGTTGGGCACTGAAGGGCGCGGCCGCCGTCATCACCGTCAGCCAGTTCACCGCCCACGAACTCACCCGGCTCGGTGTGCCGCCAGAACGCATTCACATTATCCCCCCTGGCATCGAAGTAGAACCGTTTACCAACGCCCGCCCCTGCCCCGATTGGTCGGACAAATGGGTCATCTTGACCGTCGCCCGGCTCATCGCCCGCAAGGGGCAAGACACCGTGATTCGCACCCTGCCCCAGTTGATTCCGCTCGTGCCGCAGGTGCATTACCTCATCGCCGGGAGCGGCCCGGATGAGCCAGCCCTGCGCCAACTGGTCAATGAGTTGGGCGTAGCCGAACACGTCACCTTTGTGGGGCGGGTAACGGACGCCGAGTTACCAGCGTATTACCAGAGTTGCCAGGCCTTTGCCATGCTGACCCGCCCCGGCAAGGATGAAGTAGAAGGGTTTGGCATCAGCTTTTTGGAAGCGGCCGCGGCCGCGAAGCCGGTTGTGGCCGGTCAGGCCGGTGGTTCGGCTGATGCGCTTCAGCCTGGTGTGACCGGTTTTTTGGTAGACCCACACGATGTGAACGCGGCCGCGCAAGCCCTACTCACCCTCGCCCAAGACCCACCCCTCTGCCGCCAGATGGGGCAGGCGGGTCAGCAATGGGTGCAACAACACCGCACGGCAGAACAATTCGCCGCGAAGGTGATGGGGGTGGTGCGGGGCGTGATGCGTGATGCGTGATGCGTGTTGCGTGTTACGTGGTGCATGGTGCGTGTTACGTTATTGACTTGAACTAACGACTGATTACTGATTACGACTAACGGCCAACGGCCAGCAGCTAGCGGCCAACTCCCATGACTACTCTCCTCACCACCCTCATCCTCACCTTCCAAACCGCCCTGGCCGGGCTGGTGGGGTATTTGCTGATGCTGACCGCGGCCGCGCTCCGGGCCTCACGCCAAACCGTTGCGGCCGCGCCCCCTTACCACCGTTTTCTCATCCTCGTTCCGGCCCACAACGAGGAAAAACTACTGCCGACGCTCCTGCAAAACCTGGCCCAACTCGACTACCCGGCCCACGCGTTTGCCATCCACGTCGTCGCCGATAACTGCACCGATGGCACGGCAGGGGTCGCTCGTGAAAGTGGCGCAGTGGCCCACGAACGTTTTAATGACCAACTTCGCGGCAAGGGGTACGCCTTGCAATGGCTGTTGCACCACCTCTGGGCCAGTGGGGAACCACACGAGGCTGTCATCATTCTGGATGCTGATAGCCTCGTGTCCACAAACTTTTTGCAGGTGATGAACGCCCGGCTGAACCGGGGTGAACGGGCGGTTCAGGCGTATTACGCCGTCCATGCCCCGGAACAATCCAATAGTGCCGCCCTGCGTTATGCCGCGCTGACCGTGTTGCACTTTCTGCGGCCGCAGGGCCGGATGGTGCTCGGTGGTTCGGCCGGGCTGAAAGGGAACGGCATGATGTTCGCCGCCGACCTGCTCCGCCAGCATGAGTGGACAGCCTCACTGACCGAGGACATTGAGTTTCACATGCAGTTGATTCTGGCGGGGGAACGGGTGACGTTTGCGCCGGATGCGGTGGTGTGGGCGGAGATGCCGGACACGTTGGCCGGGTCAACCACCCAAAATGCCCGTTGGGAACGCGGCCGCATCCAGATGATCCGCACCTACGTCCCCACTCTGTTGCGCCGGGCCGGGCAGGAACGCAATTTTGTCCTGTTTGATGCGGCGATGGAGCAGATGATTCCCCCGTTTTCGATATTGGCGGGGCTGAGTGTGGTGGGGCTGGGCGCGGCCGCGATTCTGCCCGTCGCCAGCGCAAGACCGGTTTATGGTTAGCGTTGTTCACCCTGTTGGGGCAGGTCATTTACCTGTTCACCGGCCTCTGGCTGGCCCGCGCCCCCCGTACCGTCTACAAAGCGTTGCTCGGCGTCCCCCGCTTCCTGGCCTGGAAAACCTGGCTTTACCTGGGTGTACTCCTGGGTCGCAAGGAGACGGGCTGGATAAGGACGAAGCGCAATTAAGGAAGGTTTTCACATGTACTACCCCGAATTCGACGAGAAAGCGGCCAAGATGTTGGCGATTTATGAGAAGCAGGCGTTTAAGAGCGTGCGGGCGTCGCAGGTCTTGCGGTTGCGCCTGGTGGCCTGGGTCATCCGCAACAAAATCAGCACCAGCCTGAAACGGTTGCTGGATGTGGTCGTCGCCCTCATCGCCCTGATCGCCGCTTCACCGGTTTTTCTCATCACCGCCATCCTCATCAAACTGGATTCGCCGGGGCCTGTTTTCTTCAAACAAGTGCGTGTGGGCAAATGGGGCACGACGTTCGGCTGTTACAAATTTCGCTCCATGTACATTGACGCCGAAGCCCGTAAACAGGCCCTGATGTCCCAAAATGAAGCCAGTGGCCCCGTTTTTAAAATGAAGAATGACCCCCGCATCACCCGGGTGGGCAAATACATCCGCAAATTTAGTGTGGATGAACTGCCCCAGTTGATCAATGTGCTGAAAGGGGAGATGAGTCTGGTGGGGCCGCGGCCGCCGGTTCCCAAAGAAGTGGCGGAGTACCAATACGACGAACTGGGCCGCCTCAATGCCGTGCCGGGCATCACCGGCCTGCAACAGGTATCAGGGCGCAGTGATCTCGATTTCAAACGCTGGGTGGAACTGGATTTGCAATACATCGCCGAGCAGAGTTTTTGGAAGGATGTAGCGATTCTCTTGCGAACCGTTCCGGCTGTGGTGTTAGGGAAGGGCGCGTATTGAAAGTGACGGGAGTTTAGAGCGAGAGGAGAGAGCCAGAGGCAATTACTCTGGTAATCCCTCTAGCTCTGAACTCCAAACTCAAAAAGTGAGCAGTCAACAGTAAACAGTGAACAGCATCCTTGTCACCATCGCCGCTGGTATCACAGAAGCAACATTTCCAATTGGCTTTAGACGATTTGAAACTACATCACAGCCATAACGCAATTTCATCACCGCCACAACCCAGTCACATCGCGGCCGCATCGTCGCCCATCACACCTCACCTCGTACCTACAGAGCCATGCAACCTGCCCGGCTTTTGTTTACCCTGTTCATTGTTTACTGTTTACTGCTCATTTTGATTGAGAGATTGAGAGACTGGGAGACTGACTAAGAGACTGGAGACTGACTGCTCACTGCTCACTGCTCACTGCCTACTTCGGAAAACAACCATGCGTAAACTAATCCTGATCCTCGGTATTCCCATAGATGACCTCACGATGGCTGAGGCGTTGGCGCGGATTGAGCAGATGGTGGAACGCGGCCGCGCTACCCACCACGCCCATCAAATCGCCACCGTCAACGCTGACTTTGTCGTCAAAGCCATGCACGACCCGGAACTCCAGGCTATTTTGCAGGAAGCCGACATGGCTACCGCTGATGGAATGCCGCTGGTGTGGGGCGCACGGCAGTTAGGCCTGCCCCTCGAAGGGCGTGTCACCGGGGCGGATATGGTTCCGGCGTTGGCTGAACGGGCCGCCGAAAAAGGGTACAGCCTCTACTTTTTGGGCGCGGCCCCCGGTGTCGCCGCCCAGGCCGCCGCCATCCTGCAAGAACGCCACCCCAACCTCAAAATTGCCGGTGTCCTCTCCCCACCCAAAGGAGATGTGCTGGAGATGGATGACACCATCGTAGCCGCCGTGCGCCAGGCCAACCCGGATATTTTGCTCGTCGCCTTTGGCAACCCCAAGCAGGAAAAATGGATCGCTATGCACCGGAAGGAACTGCCCGTGCCGGTGATGATCGGCGTCGGCGGAACCTTTGACTTTATCGCCGGGAAGATCAAACGCGCCCCGGAATGGATGCAAAAAGCCGGTCTGGAGTGGGTGTGGCGGCTCCTCAGCGAACCACGCCGCCTCTGGAAACGGTACGTCGTGGATATGGTCGGCTTTGGCTCCTTTTTTGTGCGGCAATGGTGGGTCATGCGCCAGGGGAACAAACCTGCCCTGCTCCTACCCGACACCGGCTGGGTGATGGTCAACGATACGGCCATCCTCAATGTGCAAGGGCGGCTCGACAGCCACAGCCACAAAACATTTCTTGCCAAAGGGCAGGAAGCACTGCTCAGTACACCGCGCCTGGTGATCAATCTCGGTAAGGCGGAGTTTGTGGACAGCACGGGCATGGGCGCGTTGGTGGGGCTGCACAAACAGGCACGGGACAAAGGGGGGGAACTGGTGCTCGCGGCCGCGTCCGAACCCGTCACCCGCGCCCTCACCTTACTGCGCCTGGATCGCCTCTTCGCCATCCAGCCCGATGTAGCCGGGGCGTTGCGTTACTTTGCCCAACAACCGGCCCTGGAACCGGTGGCCCCACCCGTGCCGCAAAGCCAATGGACGGTTCTGCCTATGCCACGACGCTTAGATGCCGAGAGCGCGGCCGCGTTCCTGGAAAGCGGCGAACAATGTTTACAGCAAAACACCCACCTCGTCCTCGACTTCACCCAGACCCTCTTTATGACCAGCGCCGGTCTGGCGGCCCTGGCTAAACTGCAACGCCAGGCCCAATCCCAACAAGGCGAACTCCGCCTCGCCAGTTGCTCCCTGGATGTCCGCCGCACCCTGGAATTGGTGCGCTTCGACAAACTGTTCACAATGTTTGCGGATGTGCAGGCGGCGGTGGCATAAAGAGATTGAGAGACTGAGAGATTAAGAGATTGAGAGACTACATCTTTTCCAAGATGTCGCTTGGAAAAAAGGTGTATACACGGATAAGAAGAACACGGATAAAAGCTAAAACCACCGGTGTTTTCCCTATCCGTGTACACAAGATTTCCAAAGCCTGCCATTTTTCAAGAAGATCGACAATTTTTTGCCGATATTGGCGCAGAAGCGCCTACCCAAAGGCCCACCATGCAAATCCACCTCATCGCCACAGGCGAAGAACCTAAATTACACCCCCTGACAACCACCATGCCTTCCCCCATGTTGCCGGTGGCGAATCGCCCCGTGTTGGCGTTGGCGGTGGAGATGTTGGCGCGGCAGGGGTTCAAAGAGATGAACGTCAGCCTGGCCGAACAGGGGGAGCAGATTGAAGGCTATTTTGTCAACGGGGCACGGTGGGGGGTGAAACTGCGCTACCACCTGCAACAGCAAGGCTGGGGCGATGCCGGGGCGTTCCGTTGGGCCAATATGGCCCCGGATGAAACCACCCTGGTGCTGCCGGGGGATGTGATCGCGGATGTGGACGCGGCCGCGTTCGCCCAATTCCACAAAGTACGCGGCAGTCTCCTCACCGTTGTCCTCGCCCTACCACAGACAGGACCCCCAACCCCGTCTGGATGCAAGCCGATGGTACACTTAGCACCGAGCCGCTGGCGGGTGAGCCATTGGCTTACACCGGCATTTATCTGGTAGAGCCGGAAGTCGCCGCCCACATCCCGTCCCGCCAGCCTTACACCTTCGCCGCCGACCTCATTCCCGCCTTGTTAGCCAAAGGGTTGCCCGTCTACGGCTTTAAGCTGACCGGCTACTGGAACCCTCTGCAAACCTTTACCGACTATCAGGCGGCACAAATTTTTTATCTGGACAGTGCCACGCAATGGAATGGGCACAGCAACGGCCACATCCCCGCCGGTGATGGTGTCACCACCTACCGTTACCCTACCCTGGACAGCCACCGCATGGGGCAGGGGGTCTGGGTGGGCAAACAAGCCATCATCCATCCCAATGCGCGGTTGCGGCCGCCGGTTCTCATTGGTGATAACTGCCGCATCGGGCGGGATGTGGAGCTAGGGCCATACGCGATCATCGGCTCCGGGGTGGTGGTGGATGATGAGGCGACGGTGGAGAACAGTGTGGTGTTAGACCGGACGTATGTGGGGCAACTGGTCAAAGTAACCGGGCGTGTCGTCCACAAACAGACGATGATCGATCCGGTCAGTGCCGAAAGCACCACCGTCACGGATCAATTTTTGCTGGGTGAATCGAGCCTGGAGACGGTAGGGCTGGACATGCGCCGGTTGGTAGACATCGCGGCCGCGCTCCTGCTCATCCTACTCCTGTGGCCTATCCTGCTGGTGGGGATGGGGGTGGCGTTGCTGACACGCGGCCGCGCCTTCGCCACCACAGCGGTGGTGGGGGGGCGGGCCGGGCAACCCTATTCGTTTGCACGGTATGAGTGGGCGGTGCGGCCGCGCAGTTGGCTCACCCGCCTCGGCTGGCACAGACTCCCCGAACTGTTCAACCTGCTCCGGGGCGACATAAGCCTGGTCGGTATCCAACCGCTCGCGGCCGCTGAAGCCACCGCCTTGACCGAATCCTGGCAAACGCAACGGTACAAACAACCCGCCGGGCTGACCGGCCTCTGGTACACCCAATCGGCTACTACCCCCGAAGAGCACCTCATGGCCGATACTTACTACGCCGCCACCCGCACCTGGCGCAAGGATTTACACATCCTCTGGCAGACGCCGGGGGTGTGGGTGCGGCGGGTGGTGAGGGGGGGGGTGTAGGAATTGTGGGAACTCGGGGGAATTGTGGGAACTGTGGGAACTTTAAAAACTCTGTGTATCTCTGTGTCTTCTCTGTGCTCTCTGTGTACCCGCTGTCTCCCGTCACTTTGAACGAAGGAAATAACGATGAAACAACAAACTTATTTGCATAACGAAGTGGCTGTTTTGGCTCTGGAAGGGCGATTTGATGCGGCCCAGACGGCGGCCCCTAAAACCTGGTTGGAGCAAAACACCGCGGCCGCACCAGCCCACCTCGTCGTCAACCTGGCCGGGATCAACTTTATAGACTCGACTGCCCTGGCGACTTTGGTGCAGGGCATGAAACGCGCCCGCCAGCAAGGGGGCGACCTGTACCTGTGCCAGTTGCAGCAACCCGTCCGTATGGTGTTCGAGCTGACCCGGCTGGACAGAGCGTTTGCCATCTTCGCCAGCGAGGCGGAGGCGGTGCAGGCGTTTAGGAAGGGGTAGGAACTCTGGGAACTCGTAGGCACTTACGCCCCAATATCGTAATCGTTCATCCAGAGACGGTTTGTGCTACTTTGAGTTACACAGGAAGGGGGAACAACCTCTGGATTTGAGTTGTTACCCAATATCAACAAAAAATTGTCGATCTTCTTGAAAAATGGAAATCTTGTAAACACGGATAGGAGAAACACCGATGGCTTTAGCTTTTATCCGTGTTCTTCCTATCCGTGTTTACACCTTTTTTCCAAGCGAACTCTTGGAAACGATGTAGGAACTCTCTGTGTTCCTGACAGGATTTGATCATGTTACAGACGATTTTGCGGACGCAAATGGAGCAGTTACAACGGCTGGGCAGGGTGTGGCAACAGCGGGGCGCGGCCGCGTTAGGGTTGTATGTCGCTGGTGAACTGGCCTGGCAATGGCCCGCGGCCGCAACCAACACCCCGCCCACCCTCACCGCTCCCATCAATGGCCCAGTCGCGCTCGGTGTGACTGGCTGCTCTTTCCAACCTGACCAGGAACGGCTTGAGGCAGATGCCCAATTTCTACGGCACGCGGCCGCGCTCGAAACCGACCTGGAATTGATGACCAGCGAACTCATCGAGACACAAGATCAACTCCTGACCCTTTACGATTTGACCCGCACCGCCCGCAGTTATCTGGATGTGCCTGATACCCTACAGGCAGTCGTACAAGAAGTCGCCCGTCTGGTCAAAGTAGAGAATGCTTTTGCCATTATGCAAGCTCCCCCGGAGTGGCCCCATCTGCTGATATGCCACCCGGAATGTATGGTAGATGAAGCGGAACTCGTGCATCATTTTCAGAGAATGCAAAGCCAGGGTGAAGAGATGTTGTGCCAGGGGCAGGACGCGGCCGCGAAACTTCCCCCGCACATCCGCAACCTGCTCCTCGTCCCCGTCATGGTGCGCGGCCAGATACTCGTGGGATTAGGCTTCATCAACCGGCTCCTGGGCGACGAATTTCACTCCCCCGACATCAAACTCATCCGCGCCATTGCGGAGCAGGTGGGGGTACAAATCGAGAACGCCCTGCTCCTGCATGAAACCTTGCACCAGGCCCGCCTGCAAACGGAAATGAACCTGGCGCGACAGGTGCAACTCCAACTGTTGCCGCAAAACCCCCCGCCAGTGGTGGGGCTGGACCTGTATGCCCGCTCCGTGCCCGCCTTGCAGGTGGGCGGCGATTTTTACGATTTTGTGTGTGAACCCAACGGCACGCTCATCTTCACGGTGGGCGATGTGTCTGGCAAAGGGGTTTCTTCGGCCCTGGTCATGGCAATGATTCGCACCATTATGCGGAGTGCGAGTAAATTTGAGGCACACCCTTCACCGCAACGGCTGTTGGATCGCGCTAACCGGGATTTGTATGATGATTTTACCGACCTGGCGATGTTTGCAACGGTGTTTGTGGGGCAGTACGATGTGCGGAACCAGTGTCTCACCTACGCCAACGCCGGGCATTCGCCGGTGATTTACTGCCCCGCCGGGGGTAAGGCGTGTTTGTTAGAAGCGGATGGCACGGCGGTGGGCATTTTGCCGGATAATCTGGCTATGGATCAGAAGTTACCCTTTGGCCCTGGTGATCTGCTGGTGGCGGCTACCGACGGTTTTAGTGAAGCGCAGGCGGATGATGGGGAACTGTTTGGTTATGACCGTCTGCTTCGGTTGGTGGAACAACATTGCCACCAATCTGCCCAACAGGTGGCCGAAGCTCTGTATGCGGCCATTACCCAATTCGCCAGCGGCCACCCCCAGGATGATGATCAGACGTTGATTGTGGTGAAGGGGAAAAGGTAGGAGATGGGAATGGGAACTGTGGGAACTGTGGGAACTGTGGGAACTCTCGCCACTTTGCGACTTTGCCACTTTGCCACTTTGCCACTCTGCCACTTAATTTCTCAGAATGAGTTTCCTATGAGCGGGTGCTCACCAAGATGAATGAAGATTTATCCACAGATTTCACACATTGACACAGATTTTTCTTTTCTCTGCGTTTTCTGCGTCTCTGCGGTTCGTTATTTTCGTAGGAGTTCTCAATGCCAACGGTGCAGTTTACTATCCCGGTGGATCACAAATATTTAAGCGTTTTGGGCACAACCCTGACTACTTTTATGGAGCAGGTCGGTGATGAGATGTTGGCTTACACCGTGCAACTGGCAATCCATGAGGTATGCACCAATGTGATTGACCATGCCTATGGCGCACCGGCCCCGGAACAAAACATACAGGTCACGTTATTCTGGGATGAACACAGCCAACAATTGGTCGCTGAAATCACGGATCAGGGTCGCCCCTTTGATCCGTTGCAGCATGAGTGGTCGCTGCCGATGGTGTGGCAGGCCGTCACGACGGCTAATGGCCCGGCTTACCGGCTGGAGTCCGTCGCTGAACCGGGACTGGAGCAAGAACGCGGCCGCGGCATCTTCATGATTCGCCAGTTGATGGATGAAGTCCTCTACCTGCCCCATAACGGGCATAACGTCTGGCGGCTCACCCGGCAGTTAGGGCGTGCGGGGTGAGGGGGAGATGGGGACTCTGGGAACTCTGGGAACTGTAGGAACTCTGGGAACTCTAGGAACTTTGGGAACTCGGCGCACCAAGGGATCAGGAACTCTAGGAACTCAGGGAACCTTGAAACTCGAAACCCGAAACTTTTTTCACAGGAGAACCCTATGGCAACCATTTTAGTCGTTGATGATTCCCCAGTGGTGCGGCGCACCCTGGAATTTACGCTCAAAAAACAAGGGCACACCATTCTCACGGCTGAGGATGGAGCCGAAGCCCTCTTACAACTGGCCCATCATTCCGTAGACCTCATTTTTTCCGATGTTTCTATGCCTAATCTGGATGGGATTGATTTGTTACAGCGGTTGCGCGGCGATAACCGGTATCGCACATTGCCGGTGATCATGTTGACGGGCAGCGGTCAAAACCAGGATCGGCTGCGGGCAGAACAGGCGGGCGCGAATGGCTTTTTGAGTAAACCGGCCAGCTCGCAAGAGTTGATTGCTACCGTCAATCGCCTGGTAGGGGCATCATGAAAATTCGGATTTCCACGAAATTACTCCTGGTTCTTTTGTTGAGTTCGGCTATTCCCGTGATGATAGCTGGATACCTGGGGTATCAGAGCAGCCAGAATATTACCGGTATCGCGGCCGCGGCCAACGCCGAAATCGCTACCCTTGCCATGTCCGACAGCATGGCCGCCCTCTCCCGTGAAAAAGAGATAGACCTGCGTGCCCGCACCACCAGCATCGCCCAGGACATCAACGCCATCCTCACCCGCGTCCAGGCCGACACCACCGAACTGGCTGCCTACGCCACCTTTCTCTACGACCACCCGGATAGCTTCGCCAGTTACCCCTTTCCCAACACCTACGGCTACGCCGCCAACGGCTCCTTCGGCAGTTTAGAAGCCAACGATAACTCCTGGATCATGGTTTCGACGCTGGGGCTGGATGCCAATGGCGAAGTCAGCCCGGAACTGAGAGACGAAATTTACCTGACCGAGTTTATGGATCTGAAATTCCGTACTGTTGCTGCCAGTAACCCGTATGCTGTGCAGATGTACCTCAACACCAAGAGCCAGATCACCCGGGGGATGCCCTTCATTGACGGCGAATATCTCTGGATAAACGCCACCGACCAATTTGAAGTCAATATGGATTTACCTACCTACGATTTTTATTTCCTGGCCGACGCCGTCCATAACCCGGAGCGCCAGGCGGTGTGGACAGAGCTGTATTGGGACCCGGCGGGATTGGGGTGGATGGTTTCCAGCATTGCCCCCGTTTACCGGGCAGATGAACTGATGGGGGTGGTGGGTATTGACATCACGCTGGGCAAGATGATTGACGAAATCATCAACGTGCAAATCGAGGAGAGTGGATTTGCTTTTCTCGTCTCCGATGAGGGGCAGGCCATCGCTTTCCCGGAACGGGCGGCGGATTTTTTGGGTTTTACCGGCAGCCTGGAAGGGGATTTTGGTAACGATGAGGAATTTTCCTTTTTTCTGACCGAGAGTGGCGACCCGGCGTTCCGGGCGATCATTGACGACATGCTGGCAGGGGCAACGGACTTGCGCCAATACACCTCACCAAACCGGCAAGATGATTATTTTTTCGCCCATCATCCGGTGGCCTTGACCCATTGGAGCGTGGGCATTGTGGTTCCCATCAATGAAGTCATCGCTCCAGCCCTCAACACAAACGCCCAGATCGAACAAAACATGCAGTTGACCTCGCAGAGCATCAACCAACGTTCCCAAAATTTCATCACCACCTTTTTGTTTGTCATCGGCGGCATTGTCCTGGCAATTATTCCCCTCTCCATTGTCTTTGCCCGCTCCATTTCCAACCCTATTCACCAACTGGAAGAAGGGTCGCGGCGCATCGGTTCCGGGGAACTCTCCCACCGCATTCAGGTGCGCTCCGGGGATGAAATTGAACAACTGGCGCAAACGTTCAACCAGATGGCCGACGACCTGCAAAATAAAATTACCGAAATTGAAACGGCCAATAGCGAACTCAAAAAGTTGGATGGGCTGAAATCGCAATTTATCTCGATGGCGTCTCATGAACTGCGGACGCCGCTTATCGCCATTCAGGGAT
Organism: Candidatus Trichofilum aggregatum; assembly: GCA_016716885.1. Classification (GTDB taxonomy): domain Bacteria; phylum Chloroflexota; class Anaerolineae; order Promineifilales; family Promineifilaceae; genus Trichofilum; species Trichofilum aggregatum. The sequence goes on from JADJUV010000172.1 coordinate 31,725, forward strand.
ATGTGGATTTGCTGCGCGATGGGGCCGCCGGTGAGGTGAATGAGGAGCAGATGGTGATGCTGGCGACCGTCTCACGCAATACGGTGCGGCTGGCGCGAATTGTGACGGAGTTATTAGACCTGTCGCGCATTGAGGAGAACAAACTGGCCCTAAACCAGGAAGATTTTGCGGTGGCCGAGGTGTTGGCAGAGGTGTTGCAGGAGCAGAAACCGAGCCTGGAGCGCCGTTTCCACACGGCCACGCTGGAAGTGGAACCGGATTTGCCGCCGCTGCATGGGGATCGGGATCGCATTGGGCAGGTGGTGGTTAACCTGTTGGGCAATGCGATTAAGTACACACCAGACGGCGGCCGCATCGCTATCAAAGCCTTCACCGATTCAGATCATCTCCATCTGACGGTACAAGACAACGGCATTGGCATTAAGGCGGAGCATCTGGAGAAAATCTTCAGCCGTTTCTACACGGCCGGAGATGTCACGCGGCACAAATCGGGCAAAGAGGCGTTTATGGCCGGGGGCACGGGGTTGGGTTTACCCATTGTGAAGGGTATTGTGGAAGCACATGGCGGCCAGGTGTGGGTAGAGAGTGTGTTTGGGCAGGGTTCGACGTTTCATCTGGTGTTGCCGTTCGCGGCCGCAACCCCCATCAGCACTCCCGCTACCCCCGCCGACATTTACAAAGTGGCAACCTTTGTCACCCCCAACGGAACCCACGCCCTGCCGTCGCAGCGTCCGCCCCGTATTTTGCTCATTGATGACGAAGAAGACGCCATTGCCGTTATGCGGCGCATCCTGGCTGAGGGGTACGACATTTCTAGCGCGTCTACCAGCGGCACAGGACTCAAAGGCGGCCATGACAGAGCCGCCCGACCTGATTTTACTGGATGCCTGGATGCCGGGTATTTCCGGGTATGACATTTGCAAAACGCTCAAAGGGAATGCCCAGACGCGCCACATCCCGATCATCATGGTCACTGCGGCCGCGCAACAAGCCGACGAAGCCCGCGCCCAATCAGTCGGCGCCGATGGCTTCATTACCAAACCATTTCAAAAGGCAGATTTGCTTCAGTTGATTGAAGGATTTCGGAGAGTGCTGAGGGCTGAGTGGCGAGTAGCGAGTAGCGAGTGGCGAGTGGCGAGTGGCGAGTGGTGAGTGGTGAGTGGTGAGTAGCGAGTGGCGAGTGGTTGACGGATAGTCTCTCAATCTCTCAGTCTCTCAATCTCTCAGTCTCTCAATCTCTCTCAATCCCCCCTCCCCCGGCGGTAAATTATGGATCAAAAAACAAAAATTCTCGTGGTAGATGATGAAGAAGTAACCCGCGACTATGTGCGGATGGTGTTGGATAAGAAGATTTATCAGGTGATCGCGGCCGCGTCCGGTATCGACGCCCTGGTTATCCTCGAAGAACAGCCCGACATAGACGTGTTACTTCTGGATATCATGATGCCCGGTCTGAATGGGTTTGAACTGCTCAACGTCATCAAAACCAACCCCGCTTTGGTCAATACCAAAATCATCATGATGACCGCCCTGGCCCAGACCAAAGACAAAATACGGGCATTTGCCGATGGGGCTAACGATTATGTCGTGAAACCGTTCGATAGATATGAAATGTTAGCCCGGATCGAAACCCAGGTGCGCCTCAAGCAGACAGAAGAAGAGTTGCGTTCATACCAGGAGACATTGGAACAAAAGGTAGAAGCCCGCACTGCCGAACTGAGCCAGGAAATGGAGCGGCGTAGCCGCAGTGAAGCCGCGCTGCATCGCTCCGAAGAGCGCTTTGCCAAAGCATTCCGCGCCACCCCGGACTCCATCATTCTAAGTTCTCTGAATGATGGCCGTTATATTGAAGTCAATGACAGCTTTTTACGCAATACCGGTTACAGCCGTGAGGAAGTGATTGGGCACACCTCAACCGAGTTGGGTTTATGGTTGGATGCTGTGGAGCGGGAGCGATTTGTGCAGTTGATACGGCAAAACGGCACCGTTCGTAACTTTGAAACCCGCCACAAAACCAAAACAGGGGTGATGGGTGTTTCTCTCATCTCCGCCGAAATCATTGAGATGGAAGGTCAGCCCTGCCTTCTCAGTGTTTCCCGCGACATTACGGACCGCAAACAGGCGGAAGAGTTGCTCCAGGCCGCTTATGAAACTCTGGAACAGCGGGTTGAGGAACGAACGGCGGCCCTTAAAGCGGCTAATGACCAGCTTCAGCAGTTGGCCATGGCGATTGATTCGAGCGCCGATGCCATTTTTGTGACGGATGCGGATGCGGTCATCCAATATATCAACCCGGCGTTTACCCAAATTACCGGCTGGACGGCTAAGGAAGCGGTGGGGCAACAAACCAATATTTTACGCAGCGGCCGCATGTCCCCAGCCTATTATGAAGACATGTGGAACACATTACAGCGAGGGGAAGTGTGGCGCGGCCGCATCCTCAATCGTCGCAAAAACGCCCTGCCCCTGCCCCTACTCAACCAGACCGAAGCCCCACCCGCCGAGCTGTACTGGGCACAATCCACCAATGCCCCCATCCGGGATGAAAATGGTGTCTTGTTGGGTTATGTCTCCATCCAGCGCGACATCACCCAGGAAGTGGCTCGTGAACAGCAACGCGCTTTTGAACAAGAAGCGGCCCAGATGAAAGCCAGCGTTTCGCGCATTTTACAGGAGCCGCGCCCGCTGAAAGATCGTTTTCAGGATGTGCTGACCCACCTTACCCGGATGCCTGATTTCCAGGTGAATCCCCAGGCCGGTATCTTTCTGCGGCCGCACCAGAGTGAGCACCTGGAACTGTTTTTGCTACATGGCTCATTTGACCCTGCCTTTATCAGCCAGGAAGCAACCGTGCCGGTAGGAGAATGCCTGTGTGGGCACGCGGCCGCGAGCGGGCAACTGCTTGTCTCCGATGATTGTTCCACTGATCTGGCGCACGAGCGGCATTACCCGGAGATGACCCGGCACGGCCATTACATCGTGCCCCTTGTGCACGCCGCCGAAACCAAAGGCATTATGTTCCTCTACACCGAGCCGCATCCTTCCCATGATCCGGCCCGCCTCGACATGCTGCACCAGGTGGGTGAACTTATGGGGCTGGCCCTGACCAATGAAGAAGCGAACCAGGAACTACAACGGGCGCGTGAAGTAGCCGAAGCTGCCGTGGCCGCCAAGAGCAGTTTCCTCGCCAATATGAGCCACGAAATCCGCACCCCGCTCAATGCCGTCATCGGCATGACCAACTTGCTTCTGGATACGCCGCTCAATGAGGAGCAATATGATTTTGTTAATATTGTTCGCAACAGCGGCGATGCCCTGCTCTCGGTCATAAACGACATTTTGGATTTTTCTAAACTGGAAGCTGGCCGCCTGGAACTGGAACACCATCCTTTTGAGACGCAAACCCTGGTGGAAGAAGCATTGGATCTGGTGGCCCCGAACGCGGCCGCGAAACATCTTGACCTCATGTACGTCATTGCCGAAAATGTCCCCCCGGTATTGGTAGGGGATGATGCCCGGCTGCGGCAGGTACTTGTCAACCTGCTGAGCAATGCCGTCAAATTCACCCCCCAGGGTGAAGTGATCGTCACCATCACCGGCCAACCCTACACAGAACCCACCCCGCCGGGTAAACACGCGGCCGATAACCTGTATCAGCTTCAAGTGGCCGTTCGTGATACCGGTATTGGCATTCCGGCCAATCGCCGCGAACGCCTTTTCCACGCTTTTAGCCAGGTAGACTCATCCACAACCCGCATCTACGGGGGCACAGGTTTAGGGCTGGCGATCAGCAAAAGCCTTGTTGGTAGGATGCACGGCAAAATCTGGCTGGAAAGCACCGAAGGCGAAGGCACGACCTTTTATTTCAATGTCCGTGTTGCCATTCCCGCCCAGCCGCCCATCCGCAAACCACAGCCAGCTAATCATCTGACCGGCAAACGGGTTCTCCTGGTGGACGACAGCGAGACCAACCGTTTCATCCTGATCAAACAGGTGCAAACCTGGGGCATGATCGCCACCGGCGCGGGTTCTGGCGCGGAAGCGTTGGACATTCTGCAAGGCTCACAGCCCTTTGACCTGGCAATACTGGACATGCAAATGCCACGTATGGATGGTCTGGAACTGGCCCAGCGTATCTCCCAGCTACCGGTCGGGCAGGAGCTGCCGATGGTACTGCTCTCATCTTTGGGGTATCGCCTGGCAGAAGCGCCGTCGGTGGGGATCACGGCGCAATTGACCAAACCCCTCAAACCGGCCCAGCTATATACCGTTTTGAGCAAGGTACTTGGTAACGAGCGTGCCACTCTGCCGCTTACAGACCGCTTTGTCAGGGGAGACAAGAGCGATTATGTGGGCATGGGACAGAAACATCCGCTCCTGATTTTGCTGGCTGAGGATAACGCCACCAACCAGAAGGTCGCGCTGCGAATGTTAGAGCGGCTGGGCTACCGGGCCGATGTGGCCGCCAATGGGAAAGAGGTTTTGAGTGCGTTGCGTCGCCAGGCGTATGATGTGGTGTTGATGGATGTGCAGATGCCGGAAATGGATGGCCTGACGACGACGAAAATCATTCAGCAGGAATGGCCTGTGGGGCAAAGGCCGTACATTGTGGCTATGACGGCCAATGCGTTGGCGGGTCATCGTGAGGAGTATCTGGCGGCGGGCATGGATGATTATGTGAGTAAGCCGGTGCAGTTGGAGCAGTTGGCGCAGGCGTTGTTGAAGGGTAAGGCGATGCCGCGGCCGCAAAAAATCAGTACTGGGCCGCTCCGTTTGCCAGCCCTGGATGTAAACACCCTGGAAAATCTCTATGGGTCAGACGCCTTGGATATGTTGGGGGAGCTGAGTGGACAGTTTGAACAGGATGTGACTCGCTTGCATAAGACCTTAACCCAGGCTGTCCTGGAGCAAGATCAGAAAAGTTGTGCGGCCGCGGCTCATGAGCTAAAAGGGAGTAGTGGTTGTGCGGCCGCGATGGAATTGCAGAATCTGGCCCGCATCATCGAACAGGTGACACAGCGAGGTGAGTGGCGCGAACTAGATGAGATAGTGGCCGTTTTACCATCGGCTTTAGCCCGATTCCAAAAAGCCTTGATCGATTCCAGGTCAGCACAGAATGGCAATCATGGGTTTGATCCTCACAGGGCTTTTTGAGGCGGTAAACCCTACATCCAGGGGCGGGGAACTTTTCTCGGCGCGGTTTTTCGGGGCGAAGGCCCCGAAAAACCGCGCCGTTAAGTTTCCCCCTGCCCCCCGGAAAGGGGGGCAGAGGGATGGGTCTTGCGACTCAATCTACGAAGGGCTTGGTTAGTTGTATAAGTCTCTCGTCTCTCACTTCCGTAGGTTATTTCATCCTTGATCCTTAATGGCGAGGGATGATCGGCAGATATAACAGGGTAGGTGGTAACTCGTCTACCACGTGCAACGTAACCGGGATTACGTAGGGTGGGTTATCCGTGCCACCGAGGTAGATTTCGGCCTGGTAGTCACCCAGGGTGAGGGCGCTGGCGTCAAAAACGACGCTGATGGTGACCTGACTGTTCGCGGCCGCGATGCCCGATCCCGGCGTCTCTGTCAACCAACTGGCATCCGGGACCTCTAGCCCACAGGTGTAGTTAGTCGAACCAGGGTGGACAAAACAGATCGCCAGATTGTCCTCAAGCACCGGTTCGTTGTAACCATATTCCAACCCCGTCGTCTCATTGCCCTGAATACCAATTGTCGCGTGGTCGCCGGTATCACTGTTGAGGGTGTGGTATTGCATCAGGATATTACCCGAATCCTCAAACAAGATGGCCTGGAAGGTAATAGCGTTGGCCCAATTAGCGGTGACGCTGTTCCACTGGATCACCAGCCGCCGGTGGGGGGCGATGCCCTGCACCTCGTAGAAGGTCTGGGGGTTGTTGACAAGGTCGTAGTTCAGGTCATCCCAATACGGGGCGATGAATGTTTGCACGCCATTGCCGCTGATCGTGCTGGGGATGGGCTGGTTCCCGCCGAAATCGGGGTCGGCAGGCCGATCTTCAAAGTAAATCTGGCCGTAGGAGCTGATGGCGATTTCGTCGTAGGGTGTGCCGTAGTAGCTGAAGGCGAAGGGCAGTTCGAGCATACCGTAATAGTCGTTGGCCCCGTCTAGCCCCAGGCTTGTGCCGGTGGTGCTGATGTCTACCCAGTTATAGGTGGGGCCGCCGGTGGTGTTGGAGTCAATGCAGGCGTAGCCAAACGCATCCGGTGTGCCGCAAGAGGTGAGAGCGGGGGGTGTCGCGGCCGCGTCCAAATCTTCATCCCGAATGGTAAAGGGCAAATTACCCAGTCCCGTATTGGAAATTTGGAAGGTACGGATCATAACCGTCCCCGGCAGAAGGTACTGCTCCATCGTGGCCGGGTTCAGGGTGATGATCGCAATTTCTTCGGTGAGGGCGAAGTTGGCGGTGGTTGTGCCCGCGGCCGCGACCTGAACCGTCACACTCTCGCTGGCATACCCTGGCCGTTCCACCTGGATGGTGTAACTGCCTGGCCGCACCGTCAGATCATAACTGGCCTGGCCCGACAGGTTCACGGCAAAGCCACCTGGTCCGGTAATATGCAGGTTCGCCGGAAGAGGATCACCACTGCCATCCTCAGTAATTGCTCCGGTCAATGTGCCGCAGGTGGCACAACTCAGGTGCAGAGCCACCGGCACATCGTTCACCGGGTTGATAAACGTGCCAGCAAAAATCAAATCGGATGTGTAATCACCGGTACGATAGATGCTTCGCGTGTCAAACATCAGGTCAAACGTCATTGACGCTCCGGCGGGAATCGTCATCATCCCGGCGGGGAACTGTGCCCATTCGATCACTTCCGTCTGCAAACCCAGCCCGGCTACATGAGCAAAACCTCCGATATCATTCAAATAGGTGGCTTCTCCGCTAAACAGGTTGACCTGGTAAAATTTTTGGATGAACGGGAATCCACTGCTCACATCTACTGCCGTCAGGTACATCTGGTCGGTGGCTGAATCCCAGGCCAGTCCCTGCTCAAAAGTAGGAATATCGAAACCAACGCCCCCTACCACGGTTGCTTCAGCCGTTGTTGTGTCAATCTGGACGAGGGTGTTGTTGTCTATGTCAATGCCATACAAATGGCCGCTGTCGTCTACGGCAATATCCCCCAGACAGCCGATGTTGCCGGTGATCTCACCTACGGCTGTCGCGGCCGCGGTTGTCACATCCACTGCGTACAACACATAAGGCGTGGTGAAACAGTCGTAATCATAGGCTACGTACATCGTGCCGGTGGTCGCATCATAGGCCATGCCATCGTAAGCGGAGTAAGGGGAGATGAGCGGTAACGCTCCGACATAGCGTTTGGCGCCGGTGGCGGTATCCAGGGCGATGAGGCGACTTTCTTCAAAGCCGTAGAGGGTAGTAAAGTCATCCCCCCAGAAATCGCCCCCCCCCAGTGAGCCGTGATCATGGTAAACACCCGATGAGATGAGGGTGCCGGGGTTGCTCAGATCAAACCAGGCCAGTTCACCCCCGACCGAGCCGGAGTGGTTGATACCATAAGCCAGAACAGGCACAACATCTTCGGGTGAGCGTACCGCTTCTCCTTGAATGGCGGACAGGGTGGCGTTTTGCATGGCCACGGGCACGTCCAGGTTGTCCATACGCACAGTGAAGGTGAGGGGGATGGTTCCGGTGTTGGAGACGGTGAGGGTACGGGTGATGATGGGGCCGATGGGGGTGGTGATATTGATCGCGGCCGCGTCCACTTCCAACAACCCTGCTTTTGGTGTCAAAGCCAGATTTTGCGTCGTTGTACCGCCGTTGGTCACAACGGCTCCGGTTGTCGCTTCCAAATAACCCGACGCACTGGCAACCAAGGTATAACTGCCCGCGGGCACGGTCGCGCTGTAACCGGCCTGACGCGGCAGTTAGATGTCCATACCGGCATTGCTGGTGATATGCAACTGCGCTTCCAGCGGTAAACTTGTCCAGGCATCCGTGAAACTGCCCTGCAACACACCACAGGTAGCACAATTGACCTGCATGGTGATAGGCATGGAGGGGACGTTGTTATCAAACAGGCCGTTAAAAGCGATAAACCCGGCGTAACTCCCCGTCTGGTAGAGCGGATGGGTGTTCAAAACGATGTCTACGTTGGCCGAGCCGTTGGCGGGAACAGTTACCTGGTCGGGTGTTACGCTCAACCAGGGGGCCTCAGCCGAAGCGAAGGCGATCCAGGTAAAACCAATTTCCAGGGGTGTGCCGGGAATGGTCGTACCCAGTCCGCCGACCAGCGTGGTCTGCCCGGTGGTCAGGTCAATGGTGCGGAGTTCGCCGCCCTCGGCGGTGCGCCAGATGCTAATGACCATCTGGTTGGTGGCCGGGTCCCAGTCCATACCCGTGTTGAACTCCGGCCAGACATCGGTGGCGGCGACGGTGTTAATGGACAGGGCATCTACATCAATTGTCACCAGCTCTTGTGTCCACAAATCTTCGCCGTAAAGCGTACCGGAACCATCAAAGGCCATGCCGTCAATCTGGCGCGGGACGGGGGATGTGAGTGTGCCGATGACCGTTGCGACACCTGTAGCCAGGTCAACGGTGTGGAGAGTATTACCGCCGGTGCCGAAGAAATCCACGTAGCTACTTATCGCGTACATCTGCTGGGTCACCGGGTCATAGGACATATCACCAAAGGACTCAAAACCAGGAGGATCCCCTAGCGGGCCGAGGGTGGTCGTGATGCCGGTGGTGGTATTAATGACGACCAGGGTGTCATCCGCCGAATTAAATGGGTCATTGTTGGCGATGGCGTATACCTGGCTGAAATCATCGCCAGCAAAGTCGCCACCCACAGAACCGTTACCAAAGAGGCCCATGTCGGTTAAGGTGCCAGGGTCGTTCCGCTGGAACCGGGCCAGGCGGGGGTCGGTGGCTGTGGCATACACACCATAGACCCGATCCAGCAGGGTGGTGTACGGTTGAAGCGTCACCTGGGCCGGGTCGGCCCCGCTGGCTTGTAGGGTCAGGGTGTGGGTAACAACATCCCCCAGGGTGATGGTTTCGTTGAGACTGGTGGGGTTGTAGGTGAGGGAAGCGTTGGGATCAAGCCCTGTATCCCAGGCGGCGAAGGAAATTCCTGTAGTAGTCAGGAATAATGTCAGCGCTAGCCCGGTTAGCAGAGCGATCAGGAAAAGGATGGGTCGGTTGTTTCTCATTTTTTCTCCTGTGAAGATAAGTGGCAGGTTGTAGGTTGCAGGTTGCGAGTGGCGAGTGGCGAGTGGCGAGTGGCGAGTGGCGAGTGAGTTCCCAGAGTTCCTAGAGTTCCTGGTTCTGTTGACTTTTCTATTAGCGTGACCTGAATACCAGAGATAAAGGACTTTTGAGAGAATAAGTTTTTGACTTTCAAAGGCAATACTTGAGCGCACTCTACCTCTGGTACTAATTTTTCGCTAAACAAAAAGTCAACACAGCCTAGAGTTCCTAGAGTTCCTACAGTTCCCCTGAGTTCCTCTGAATTCCCCTCATTTCACCCTCTACGGGTGGTAGGTTCAACTGCGGCCGCAATGCCAACAAAAGTTGTTCCGCCGTGATAAAGCCATACCGCTCTCCGGTGCGGGGAATTTCCAGCAGAAAGCGAGCAGGATGCTGTGGGTCAGCCTCTTCCCAGCACCGAATGATGAAAACGCGATAGGAATGAGGTGGAGAATCCATATAGAGTTGCCTATGGGCGAGGCGCACACAAGATAGTGGGTAGGGAGTGGCGAGTGGCGAGTAGCGAGTGGGCATTCTCTTAGCACTTCAGCACTCAGCACTCAGCACTTCAGCACTCACTCAGCACTCCCTCAGTCCTATTTACCAGCGTCAGGGTCGTTCAGGTACAATAGTCGGGAAACGCCGATAAAAGAGCGGAAATCGCGGCCGCGAACGCCGGAAAAACCCTGCCATGAACAAGTTGTCCCTCCATCTGTTTGGCTCCCCCCACATTGAGCGGGCCGGGGTGAATCTGGCTGTTGGCTTGCCCAAAAAAGCCCAGGCTATTCTCTTTTACCTGGCTGTGACGGGGAAAACATATGACCGGGAATGGATTGCCTCGTTATTCTGGTCGGAAGTGCCCACATCCACCGCTCTGAAAAACCTGCGCGATCTTCTGCCTGAACTGCGTAAACTTTTGCCCGATTCCCTCATCGTCTCCCGGCAAACTCTCGCCCTGAACCCATCCCAACCCTATTTTCTGGATGTAGCCACCTTCCAGGTGGCTCTCCGAGCGGAGCCGCCGCAACTGGAAACGGCACTGTCTTTGTATCAGGGGGAATTCCTGGCCGATTTCCATATTCCTCATGCGCCGTTGTTTGAGGATTGGGTGGTCATCCAACGAGAGCATCTGCATGAACTGGCGGTGCAGAACCTGGACACCCTGGTCGAGCAGAAAATAGCGCAACAGGCCTGGCAGGCCGGGTTGGAACTGACACGGCAATTACTGCACCTGGAGCCGTGGCGGGAGAGTGCCCACCGCCAGCGGATGCTTCTCCTGGCCCAGACCGGGCAACGTCTGGCCGCATTAGAACAGTACACCACCTGCCGCAAAATCCTGGCCGATGAGTTTGGCGTTACACCCACGACCCAGACTGAATTGTTGGTGCAACAAATTCGCGCCAACCAACTCGCGGCCGCGCCAGAAACCGTCACGGCTCCGGCTCGTTACGCTTTGCCTCGCTCTTTGACCCCCTTCTTCGGGCGAGAAGTGGAGCTGGCCCGCCTGACGGCCTTGCTCCGTGACCCGGCTTACCCCCTGGTGACGCTGATGGGCGAAGGGGGTATTGGCAAAACGCGCCTGGCCCTCGCGGCCGCGCGTCAGGTTTTACCCGCCTTCCCGGATGGCGTCTGGTTTGTGGCCCTGGCGGGCATTCCCGGAACTCAGGACGCGGCCGCGGCCGCCGACAGTCTGGCCCGCGCCATTGCTGACCTGTTGGGTTTTCAGTTTCATGGCCCCACCTTACCCACGCAACAACTCATCCAGCGACTTCGGGCACAGAAGTTGTTGCTGGTGCTAGACAACTTTGAACACCTTATCGCCGGGACGGAATTCATCCTGACCCTGCTCGAACAGGCCGAACATGTTGCTGTTCTGGTGGCCTCGCGGGAGCGGCTCTCTGCCCCGGCGGAGTGGGTGATGCGGTTACAGGGTTTGCCGGTTCCTGAGGGTGAGGACGCGGCCGCGATGACTGCCAGCAGTGTGCAACTATTTGCCGAACGGTCGGCCCGCGTTTCACCCCACTTTGTCGTTGACGAAACCAATCTGGGGGAGGTGCTACGGATTTGCCGCGCCGTCGAAGGATTGCCCCTGGGGATTGAGCTGGCGGCCGCGATGACCGAACGGCAAACCTGCCCGGCCATTGCCCAGGCTATCAGCCTCGGTCTGGCTCATCTGACCACAACCCATCGGGGTCTCAACCTGCGCCATCACAGTCTGGCCTCGGTGTTCGACTATTCCTGGCAATTGTTGACGGCGGCTGAGGCCCAGACCCTGGCCCGCTGTGCCGTTTTCCGGGGTGGGTTCAGCGTCGCGGCCGCGCAGGCCATCACCGGAACCAGCGTTGCCCATCTGGTAGCCCTGGCGAACAAATCCCTTCTGCGTCCGGCCCTGAATGACCGGTTTGAACTGCATGAACTGGTGCGCCAGTTTGCCGGGGAGCAGTTGGCCCGTCAGGAGTCGTCAGCGGTGGATGTGGCTCACCGCCATTGTGATTATTACCTGGGCTGGTTACAACAGAATCAGGACGAAATAGAGAACAGCCAGGCCATGTTGCAGGCGATTCAGGCCGACCTGCCCAACATCCGCGCCGCCTGGCAGTGGGCGGTGCAGAACCGGCGGGTTCCGGCTCTGACACAAGGGGTGCAGCCCCTGACCCTGCTTTATCGCCTGATGGGTGTTTTCCGGGAAGCGCGGCATCGTCTGGACGAGGCCATTAACCTTCTGCGCCAACCGGGTGAGCCGCTTGATGCGGCCGCGGCCCGCCTGTTGGGTCTACTCTTGCTGGAACAATCTTTCTTCTATGAGCATCTGGCCCATCTGACCGAAGCGGCCGCTTTAGCCGAAGAAGCCTTGGGCCTGGGACAAAGGCACAACGATGTGCATCTGCAAGCCGTGGGGCATCAACGACTGGCGGCCATACGGATGAGCCAGGGGGATGTAGAGGCCAGTCAACAACTTTGTGAACAGGGGTTGGCTCTGGCTCGCCTGGCCGGGTTGCCGCGTCAGGAAGCGAGTGGTCTGGCCGGGTTGGGCATTATCCAGCAGATGCAAGACAGACCGGAGCAGGCGTTGGTGTATCACACACAAGCGCTGGCCGTGGCCCGACAACACCGTTATCGTCGCTTTGAGGCGATTGTTACCGGCAATCTGGCGGTGATGTACCGGCGGATGGGGCAGTTCGCGGCCGCGAACACCCACGCCGAGGATGCCCTGCGTTTGAGCCGGATGATTGGTTATGCTGATGGTGAAGGGATGGCCCACCTGAATCTGGCGGATGTCTATTATCTGTGGCGGAATTACGAAACGGCGGATAGTCACTACGCGGCCGCGCACACGATTTTTCAGCGGGTGGGCAATCAGCGTTATCAAAGCCTGACGCTTACTGGTTGGGGGTTGTCGCTTTTGCGCCAGGGGGAACTATTCAGGGCCAGGGAACTGAGTCAGCAAGGGCATCTGCTGGCGCAATTGGCCGGGGATGTGTTGACTGAGGCGGCGGCGTTGCTGGTTTTGGGGCAGGTGGAGATGGAGAAGGGGGAGTTCGCGGCCGCGGAACAAATCTACCAGCAGGTGCAAAGCCTCATCTCCGCAGGGCAGTTCCCGGCGCAAATCATGGTTTCCGTCTGTCTGGCCGAACTGGCCTGGCGGCAGAATCAGCCGGAACAGGCGTTGGCGCAGGTGCAGTGGGTTTTACCCCACCTGGAGAGCCTACCCTTTGACCCACCCCTGACTGAGCCAGAAATCATTCACGCCTGTTGTGAGCGAGTCGGTGCGGTTGACAAACGTCTGGAGCCTGAAAGAGGTTAAACAGAGATTTACCGACGAAATGTATAAGTTCCCCGACCACCCCTAACCCTAACCTGGACAAGCCAGAACCAAAAAAGAAGGGTAACTATTCAGCCCCTCACCCTAACCCTCTCCCCAGGGAGAGGGAACCAACTCCCCTCTCCCGTTTCGGGAGAGGGGCCGGGGGTGAGGGTCAGCCATTGCCTATGCTCATTCCACGCTCTGCGTGGAATGGTTCCGACGACGCTCTGCGTCAAGTAGGACGCAGAGCGTCCCAGAGAGCATCCCCACGCAGAGCGTGGGAATGAGTTCTGATACCTGAATAGTTACAACGTAGTAACGGAAAAACGAGCTGATGTTTCAGCGGTTGGTTCCCTCTATGCCACGCCTCACTTGAACCTAAACTTTCTGCCATTGTTGGCGGCAATTTAAATCATCACAGGCCGTGAGTGCTTTTTGTAGTCTGGGTAGCCAATACCTCTGCGCCGGTACGTTGAGTCCATCCCGGCAATATTCGGTGGCAATGTAGATACCCATCAGCGCCGCGAGCCGGTAATCGTCCCACAAAGAAGCCTCCAGGAGTAATCAGTCACACCTCGCTGGAGCAAATGCTGGTGATGTTGCAGAACGGGTATCTCCAGATGGCGGCGACTTTCGCTATCCCAATCCAGAACGATGGCAAAGGCCAGATCATACACACCCAACCAGGTGGTCAGGCTCCAATCAAACGGCTGGCGGTCAATGAGATAAAGCGGCCGCGACCCGTTCTGTGGCACCATGATGTTGTATGGCCCGGCGTCCCCATGAATGAGGGTAAAGCCATTGGTTTCCTGGGCACGGGCGATCATTATGGCCGGATGATGAGCGAAAAAGTCACGCATGAGGTCGGGCCAATGGGGTTTGAGTTCAGCAGAACAATGAGTAATGATGTGTTCCATGCCTGGTTCGGCGATGTTGACAAACCGTTGGATGTGGTGAGCATCGTGCCAGGGTGCGCCCGCTGAGGCCAGACGTTGTGCGCCCCACCAGCGGGCGTGCAGAATGGCAAAGGCTTCGGCCAACGCCAGGCCGTAGTCGAGGGTGGGGGGGATAGTACCGGCTGTGATATGCGTCGCCGATACGTCATCTAAAAGCAGGTGGTAACGGTGCAGTTCTGCCGAATAGGCCGCGTCATAACAACGGATCAACGGCGCATCCACCACATCCACATAATCGCGGGTGTAATAAAGCACCTCGGAAGGGCCAAAAAATTCATCTTCCAGGTCGGTGTTGACCAGTTTGAGAAATAGATGGTGGGGAAGCGTGCCCTGGGACGCGGCCGCGTAATGCACGGTGAGGCGCGCATTACTGGACCAGTTACCCTCACCCGTATCCCTGTCAAACGCCCGCACCGCGCCCTGTTTCAAAGCCCCGCTGCGGTTCAAAACGGCGGTCAACCATTCCGTAGTAACCTGTTCCAAAGTAGTAATGACCTGCTCTAACATAACTGCTCCCTTCGCTGTGCAAGCCATTCCTCTGCCAGAATGGCGTAAAAACATTCATCCCACCAGACGTTCTCCTGACGGAAAATGCATTTCTGAAAATGGCCTTTGCGCCGCATCCCGATCGTATACCCGACGCGGCGACAAAGCGAGGGGGCGACAGGGGGAAAAACCTCAGATTATGCCCGTTGCCAGTATAGTTGGGGCCAACACCATCAAATTGTAGGGCATTTGGCAACTGCTACCTATTGACCTTGCCCTCTCGCGCCAGGCCCAGCCCTACGGGCCCGGGGAAACGTTAGACCTTAAAGGCGTTGTTTGCCACGTTCGGACCAAGAGAATGGATAACCTCTACTTGTATCCATTTTTTGTCTATTTGTACCCGATGTATATCGTTGCGGCCGCGGCCGCCCTGTATAGTGTTAATGAATTAGGAGTGCCTGGTGGTGTGCAACTTTATCTGCGTGAGGGCATTGAGCAGCCTTGACATAAAAACAAAGTTACTAATTAACCTATTTGTAGGGGGCATTTTATCATTAGTGATCGTGCGGAATTAACTTAGCGGTTTTTAGATTGCGGCAGTCTTCAAGACTGCCGCAATCTAGCGAACTTATTGACGAATGATTACTTAGCATGCACTGTTTGGTTGTGACCTTTCATGAGGGTATTACTGAACAATAAAGGAAAAATTTGTGATAACAGATCGAGAGCCATCGAAAAAGAGATTCCAAATGGATTCATTAGATGGCTTAAGGGGATTGGCCGTGTTGTTGGTTATTCTTGGCCATACAAGTAATAGAGAGGCATACTTTTTTCCGGGGGCTAATTTTGCAGGTATGGGGAAAAGTGGCGTCTTTTTATTTTTTATCTTGAGTTCTTTTTTGCTTACCTATCCTTTCCTTGAAAAAGGAGAGGAAGCAAGGAGCAAGAATTTTCTTTTGAATTATGCTATACGTCGTTTTTTTTCGGGTGTATCCACTTTATTTTCTTTACCTTCTACTGGCTCTTGTGAGCAGTTTGGTGATATGGAAACTGATACCCACAGACTCCCCTGTCGGTATACCGTTCGTTTTATCAGCAGACGAGCTTGTCCAACACCTGCTATTGCAGCAAGGGAAGGGTGTCACCTGGAGCATTCTGGTTGAGCTTCGGTTTTATTTTATTCTCCCGATATTGGCCTTGACGTATTCTCTTTTGTTAAAAAATAAGCTGCTCCCGTCCATTGCATTGACATTGATATTAATCTTGATCAGTCAGGTCATTTGGCCCCCATCGGCCTCGTCCGTAAATGATCCAAGCTTAGGTCCTTATTTACCTATATTTTTTATGGGGTCGTTATTGGCCGTCATCTATCATAATTGGCAAAAAAGCCCGCTTAGTCAAAATAGGGAGCAGACTTTGATCTTAGAAATATTAGGCTTAACAGCCATAGCGGTTTTATTATTAGCAATACCGGCGTTTTCTTACTATGTGTATGGGGAAAACGTTCCGTCAAATTACTATCATCGTGAATTTATCATTTGGGGCTTTTTATGGTCGCTCGTTGTCTTTACTTGTATCGGGAGTCCTGGGGTATTAAGAAAATTTTTTGAAAATCCGTTTTTAAGGTATTTAGGGTTTATTAGCTATAGCGCATACCTCATACATATTATTGTGCTGTATGTCGTTGATGAAGCAAACTTTGAAATTTCAGGCAGGGCCTGGGTAATGCTGGCCATAACAATCGTTCTATCTCACTTATCCTGGATATTGATAGAAAAACCACTATCCAATATCAGGCTCAGGACACCGTAGACCCAATCTTTTTTGGGGTCGGGATTCCTCGCTCCGAAGGATGGTTATCTGAGTTCAGTCGGAATGTCTTGACCGGCTAAAGCCTCGACTCCTACACCTGCTCTCACTTCCTCAAGCGCGGCCGCAACCGCCCGCATACTCCCCTGCCTCTCTGACCGGTCGCGGATAAGCAGGGTTTGTAGGAGTTCCGCCAGAGCCGGGGGAATGCCGGGGCGGGCCTGGGCCACGTCGGGCAGAGGGTCTTGCAGAATGGCGGCCAGGGTGGGGGCAAAATGGAGCTTATCGAACGGATTGCGGCCGCAGAGCATCTCCATCACCATCACCCCAAACGACCAGATGTCCGTCCGCGCATCCAGGTCTTCCCCCTTCAACGCTTCGGGACTCATGTAAGCCACCGTCCCCAACGTCGCCCCCTGGGTCGTCAGATGGGTGTGCCCCTGTGCCAGGCGGGCAATGCCAAAATCGGTCAGGCGGGGGGAGCCATCCGGGGCGATGAGCACATTGGCCGGTTTGAGGTCACGGTGGACGATGTGCCGGTGATGGGTGCGGGCCAGGGCGTCGGCCAGCTCCAGGGCGATGGTGAGCACCTGGGGCAACGGTAGCAACGGGGTTTTGTCCAGCCAATCGCGCAGTGAGCCACCGGCCACATACTCCATGACAATCATCAGGTTTTCCCCTTCACCCACTGTGTCCAACAGTTTGACGATGTTGGGGTGATTCAACTGGCGTAACACCTCGGCTTCTCGTTTGAAGCGGGTGATCATTTCCGAACCGGGGACGATGAGGTGGGGCAGGAGCCGTTTGATGGCGACGGGTTGGTTGGTTTGGGTATCGCGGCCGCGGTACACCTCCCCCATTCCCCCTCGCGCCAACAAATCCCCCAACACAAACCGGCTCGACACCAGCCGGGGCGGGCCAATCTCCGCCCGACTGACGGGTGTGCCCGGCAGGGGTGTTGTGTCATGGAGCGGGGGGTTCGTCGGGATGGGAGTCAGGCCATTCTTATCCCGCGTCAGTTGCCCCAAAACCGCCTGGGCCTCTACCGTTTTAGCCTGCTCTTTCAGGGCTGTAATCTGCCCGGCAGGCAGGTCTGCCTCAGCCTCAGCCAGCCGTTTTTGGGCCTCTTGCCGGTGTTCCGCCAGACTCATCTCGTTCGCCAGCACCCAGTAGAGTAACACCATCGCCTCAGCCGTGCGCCCCAGCGCCAGGTAGAGGCAACCCGTTTCATACAACACCTGGGGCACAATATGGGGAATCGGTTCGGTCAACGCTTTGTTTAACGCCCATTGCAGTTCGGCGCGGGCCTGCTCGTACTCACCCATTGCCGTATGAATACTGGCCAGGGTGGTTTGGGCCTGGAGATAAAATTGGAGTGAGTTGATCTCCAGAAATGTTTTTGCCCCGGCCAACATCAACCGCTCCGCTTCGTCGTAGGCTTTGGCCTGATAGGCGATGGAACTTAAATTACAGAGGGTGATGGCTTCCGCCGAGCGGTCTTCGGCTTTCTGGCAGAGGGGTAACACTTCCTCATAATAAATTCTGGCCTGTTCATAATCCGCTTGCAGGTAAAACACATTGCCCAGATTGACCAGGGAAGTCCGCAGGCTATGTTCGTCTTGCATCTCCCGGCCAATGGCGACACTTTCTTCCAGATATTGGCGGGCTTCAACCAGTTCGCCGGTGATGTTGCCCACTGCTCCCAGAGCGCTGAGGGCATCGGCGACGCCCCCGGAATCTTCCGCCCGCCGGTAATAATCGAGGCTGGCGCGGAATTGGGTTTTGGCGTTGGGGTAATCGCCGCCCAGAACGGTGTAGTAGCCGTAGTTGAGCAGGGTCAGGCCCAGTTCGCCAGGGTCGGCAAACTGGCGGGCCGTTTCCAGGGCGGAGAGGAAGAGGGGTTCGGAACGCGGCCGCATTCCCCCCCACAAATAAAACCCGGCCAATCGCCCCTGCACCTGCCCCAACAGTTGCCGCGCCAGTTGCTGACCCGGCTCCTGCCTGATGACTGTTTCCAACATAGCGGCCGTCTTTTCCAGCCACGCCATCCCTTCCTGGTAGCGCCCCTGTTCGTTGTAAAAAACCCGCAGAAGGTGTAAACCCATTTTCAGAAGGGATAATTCCCGTTCCTGGACGGCCCAATCCCAGGCCGCCCGGATGTTCGCATGATCGGTGACAAGGGCGTGGAACGTGGTGGTTTCCTGGGGGCTGTTGAGGTGTTCCGTTTCTTCGTGTAGCCAATTGAGAAAATATTGCGCGTGACGATTTTGTAACGGCTGACGGGCTGACAGGCTGAGTTGCTGATCCGCATATTGGCGCAGGCGTTCATGTAGTTCGTAGCGGCCATTGGCCTGCCGCCGCAGGAGTGATTTGTCTACCAATGAGGCCAGGGTGGGGATGGTGATGCCGGTGACGCCGCGCGCCGCTTCCCGGCTGAAACTGCCGCGAAAGACGGACAGGCTGGCGAAGGCGGTTTGTTCCGGGGGGGTGAGGAGATGCCAGGAATGGTCAAAGACGGCGCGGAGACTGCGCTGGCGGGTGGGCATGTTGCGCCGGGTGCTGGTGAGAAAATCGAGGTTGGTGGCGATCTCCTGGGCAATGTCAGCACAGGGCAGGACATGCACCCAGGCCGAGGCCAGTTCCAGCCCCAGCGGCAGGCCATCTACTAATTGACAGATGTGTTGGATCGCGGCCGCGTTCTCTTCGGTCAGGGCAAAATCACTCTGCGCCCGGCGGGCCAGGCTGATGAATAACTGCTCCGCTTCGGACTGGGGCAGGCCGTCTAGCTCCACCACCCATTCGCCGCTCAGGTTGAGCCGCTCCTGAGAGGTGGCCAGAATTTTGATGAGCGGGGCCTGTTGCAGAAGCTCGTTGAGCCATTCGCTTTGCTCCAGCAGATGTTCCAGGTTGTCCAGCACCAGGAGCATCTCTTTGTGGGCCAGGTGGTTGATGAGTTGTTGCGGCAGGGGCAGGGAGCCAGCTAATTTCAGGGCCAGGGCATCCACCAGGGCGAAGCGCAGGGCGTCCGGGGTGGCCGGGTTGACACCGGCCAGAGGGATGAAGCGGACGCCGTTGAGGCAGAGGGGTTGGTACGCGGCCGCAAGCTCTAATGCCAGCCGTGTTTTGCCCATGCCACCGGGGCCAACCAGGGTGAGCAGGCGGCAGGTCGGGTCACTCAGCCGTTGGTGCAGATCAGAGAGTTCCCCCGCCCGGCCAATGAACGGGGTCATGGGGGTGGGCAAAGGGGATGGGGAGCCACTCGCGGCCGCGCGGATACGCTCGTACAGGGTGTGGGTTGGTGGGGCCGGTTCCGTGCCAAAAGCCTCTTGCAAGGTGCGGCGGCAGAGGTCGTACTGTTGGAGCGCGGCCGCGAGATGTCCAGAACGGGCCAGAGCCAGCATCAGGTGGCGGTGGCTTTCTTCGTGCCAGGGGTCGAGGCGGAGCAGGTGGGTGGCCGCTTCGCCAGCCAGGTCGAACTGGTTGTGCTGGAGATACCAGGTGGAGAGGGTGTGCAGGGTGTGCAAGGCCAGTTCGCGCCAGTGGATGCGTTGGGCGATGGCCCAGTCGTCAAATTCCAGGGCGTCCCGCACCTGAAAACCGGCCAGGAAGTCACCGTGGTAGAGCGCGGCCGCGCACCGGAGTTGTTCCGCCTGGGCCGCCGTTTGCAGAGGGGTGTTGTCGCGGATGAGCCGGTCAAACTGGGCCACATCGAGAACATAGGGCTGGGCGGTATTAAATTCGACGGAATCCCGGCTGATGTTCAGGTGGGGTTCGAGCAGTTTGCGTAAGTTGGAAAGGGCCTGGCGCAGATTATTTTTGGCATCGGCGTCGGGCAGGTCGCCCCAGAAGAGGGTAGCGAGGGTGTCACGGGAATGCGGCCGCGGTTCCACCGCCAGGTAAGCCAGCAACGCCGGGACTTTGCTAGAGATGAAATCGGTCAGGGGAGTCTCCGCCTGCACGATGTGTAAACCACCGAATAAACGAATCTGCAATTCGGTCATGATGTTATGAGTTTCGAGTTTTGAGTTTCGAGTTTTGAGTTTCAAGCCCGGACATTGGTAGGATAGCACAGCCATCGGGGGGTGACGAGGAAATTTGGGGCAACCCCACTCATTCCACGCTCTGCGTGGAATGGGCCACTGGGCGCTCTGCGCCCCGGACGAGGAGCGTCTGGGAAATCATGCCTACGGAGACCGTAGGTATGAGGGGAATCAGAAAATCTCTGGAGACTGAGAGACTAAGAGACTGAGAGACTGAGAGACTGGAGACTGGTCCAGTCTCCAGTCTCTAGTCTCCTGTAACTGATTGGATTCTCTTTCCTTAGGGCCGTATCAAGGTGAGGATTTTCTCCAACTCGGCGGCGATGGCGCGCATACTGGCGGGGCGTTGTTCGCGGCCGCGTGTGAGCAACCGTTGCAGGTGTTCGGCCAGGGGTGGGGGGATATCCGGGCATTCCTGGGCCAGATCGGGCAGGGGGTCATGCAGGATGGCGGTGAGGGTGGCGGCAAAGTGGGGGCGCTCAAAGGGATTGCGGCCGCAGAACATCTCCACCAGCATCACCCCAAACGACCAGACATCCGTCCGGGTGTCCAATGGTTCACCCCGGCAGGCTTCGGGACTCATGTAAGCCGCCGTGCCCATCGTCGCTCCCTGGGTTGTCAGGCCGCCCATCTGCTCCCCCAGCCGGGCAATGCCGAAATCGGTCAGGCGGGGGGTGCCATCGGCGGCCAGAAGCACATTGGCCGGTTTGAGGTCGCGGTGGATGATGCGTAAATGGTGGGTGCGGGCCAGGGCATCGGCCAGTTCCAGCCCAATTTCCAGCACCCGCGCCAGGGGCAGGCGTGGGGAACGGTCTAACCAATCACGAAGCGAGCCGCCGGGGACGTATTCCATGACAATCAGCAGTTGCTCCCCCTCTTCGACGGTATCAATCAGGCGGACGATGTTGGGGTGATCCAACTGGCGGAGTACCTCGGCTTCCCGTTGGAAGCGGAGAACGATGTCGGAGTCGGGGGTGATGAGGTGGGGCAGGAGCCGTTTGATGGCGACGGTTTCCCCGGTTTGGGTGTCGCGGCCGCGATACAGCTCCCCCATGCCCCCTCGCGCCAGGAACAACTCGGCCACATAGCGGCTGGCACTGGGCTGAACGGCTATTGGCGGCGTCGGTTTGACCCAGGTGGCGGGGGGTGGTTCAGCGGGTGACAGAAGCTGTTTGACCACCTGCCGGGTGAGCGTCTGACTGGGGGCAGGCAGAGAGGCGAGTTGGTCGGGGGAGAGTTGGGCGGACAGGGTGTGCAGGAATTGCTCCGCGGCCGCGCGCGTTTCGCCGGTGGCTCCCTCTTGCTGGCTGACAAACAGGGCCACGCGCAGGGCCACCCCCGTTTGCCCCTGCTGATAATACAATTCGGCCAGATGGGTCAGGGCGCGTAAGGCAATATTGGTGGTATTGGTCGTGAGGGCATCATCCAGAGCTTCCTGAAAAGCGGCTTCCGCTTCCTCAAGGTGATGGGCACTCAGGGCGGCCTGGCCTAACTCTACCAGCCGTTGCACCAGGTAAAGCCGGTTGCCTACCCGTCGCAACATCTCCACCCCTTC
Source organism: Candidatus Trichofilum aggregatum (assembly GCA_016716885.1). Taxonomy (GTDB): domain Bacteria; phylum Chloroflexota; class Anaerolineae; order Promineifilales; family Promineifilaceae; genus Trichofilum; species Trichofilum aggregatum. The sequence continues at coordinate 53,621 of JADJUV010000172.1, forward strand.
GCGCAAATAATCTAACGCCTGCTCGTGGTGCCTGCGTTCGCTGGCGATGTTGGCTAAAACGGCCAGATCGTTGGCGATGTGGGCGGTGTGATCCATCTGCCGGTGGTGAATGAGGGCTTGCTGGGCATAAGTTTCCGCCTGGTCGTACTGCTTTTCCTGGTGTGCGGCCATCGAGAGGTTAATCAGGGCGTTGGCGATGAGTTCGGGGGTTTCCAGCTTTTGCGCCAGGGCAAGGGAGGTATGCGAACATTCTTTGGCGGCCGCGGTGTTGCCCAGAGCTAACCAGGCTTCGCCCAAATTGCCTTGCCCCACTGTTTCACCCCAGAGGGAACCAGCCTCGTGGTAGGCGGTGGCGGCCGCCTGCCAATGGCTGATGACCTGCGGAAAATCGCCCAGACCGAACGCGGCCGCGCCTGCATAAGTCAGCGCATGACCATAAGCCACATGGGGCCGGAACGGTTCAATCAACTGCTGTGAGGTCTGGCTGTGGGCCAGGGCGGTGGCATATTCCCCCAGCCGGAAATGGAACGCTCCCGACAGGCCATATGCCCGCCCCAACGCCAGGGCATCAGCCTGGTTGGCCGGAGCAAAGGCCGGGCGCAGAGCCTGGATCAGCCGTTCCGCTAACGCCACTCCCTCCTGATACACCCCCTGAAAATCAAAAATCTGCATAAAACAGTCGGCCATCTGGTTGATCAGCGTGGTGTCCCGTTGCTCAATGGCGTACTCCCAGGTCTGGCGCAGGTTTTCCATCTCTGGTTGCACCCGTTTGAGGGCGATGTCGGCGCGGCCGCCAAAGATGAGCGGCTCCTGGGCCTGAACAAAATCGCCAAAGTAGCGGGCATGGTTTTGCCGCACCTCGGCGGCCAGGGCGGGGTTTTCGGCCAGCTTGTCATTGGCGAATTGCAGGAGCAGGGGGTGGCGCAGGTAGCGATTGTTGTTCCCCCGGCGCAGGAGCGATTTATCGACCAACCCCACCAACGCCTTGAGGTTCAGGTGGGCCACCGCCTGAGCCGCTTCGTAGGTAAAACCGCCACGAAAACAGGCCAGGCGGCAATACGCTTCTTGTTCCTGCGGGGTGAGGAGTTGCCAGGAGTAGTCGAACACAGCGCGTAGACTGCGGTGGCGGGCGGGAATGTCGCGCAGGTTGGTGGCGAGAAAATCGGTGGCGCGTTCAATTTCGGCCACGATATCGGTCAGGGAGAGGGTGCGTATCCAGGTGATCGCCAGCTCCAGGGCCAGCGGTAGCCCATCCACGAGCTGGCAGAGGCGGATGGCGGCCTGTTCTTGCTGTTCCAGGCTGAAATCGGGCTGTAATTGTCTGGCCCGCTCGACTAAAAGTTGGATAGCGGGGAAGTCGGTGGGGCGCGGCCGCGGCAGGGGGGTGGTTCCGGTGACGGGGGTGGCCGGGGGATAGGGCAGGCCGCCCATTTCCAGCAGGGTTTCGGCTTGCAGATTGAGCCGCTCCCGCGAGGTGACGAGGAGCCGGATGTCGCGGCTGTGGCTCAGGATGTCGCTGATGAGGTCGAGGCCGCCCTGGTTGAGGAGATGTTCCACGTTGTCGAGGATGAGGAGTAGCTCTTTGGTGCGGAGGGTGTGGCGGAGTTGCTGAAGGGGCGCGGCCGCGCCGCTAAACGTTACGCCCAACGCGTTGGCAATGGCGGTGATGACATCTTCGGCCCGACTGAGAGGGGCGAGGGAGACAAACCAGACGCCATCGGTGAACTCGTTGATGAGCAGGCGGGCGGCTTCCTGCGCCAGCCGGGTTTTGCCGACGCCACCTGGCCCCATCAGGGTTAGCAGGCGGCAGGTGGGGTGGAGCAAGAGGGTGGGTATCTGGTCGAGTTCGTGGGTGCGCCCCAGGAATGAGGTGGGCAGGTGGGGCAGGTTGTGACGGGGGGCAGTGCCGACCGCTTTGAGCCGTTCGGCCAGGTGGCGAGTGGCGGCGGATGGCTCCAGCCCTAGCTCTTCGTCGAGCAGGCGGCGGCAGGTTTCGTACTGTTTGAGCGCGGCCGCACGTTGCCCATTGCGGGCCAGAGCGGTGATCAGTTGACGGTGGGCCTCTTCGCGCCAGGGGTCGAGGGCCAGCAGGCGGTTGGCCGTGCTGATGGCCTGGGGATGATGCCGCTGTTGCAGATGCCAATCGGTGAGTTGGTGCAAGGCGTTCAGGGCCAGTTCGCGCCAGTGGGTACGCTGGGCGATGAGCCAATCTTCAAATTGGGGGGCGTCCCGCAACCAGACATCGGCCAGAAAATCGCCCTGGTAGAGGGCAACGGCCTGTTCGAGATGGTGGGCCTGGGCGGTGGGGGAGAGGGTAGGGTCTGCGGCCGCGAGGCGGGCAAATTGTTCTACGTCCAGAGTGTAAGGCTGGCTGGTGTCGAAGGCGACGGTTTCGCGGGTGACGAGCAGGTAGGGGGCGACGAATTTACGCAGGTTGGAGAGGGCCTGACGCAGATTATTTTTGGCGTCGCTGTCGGGCAGGTCGCCCCACAGCAGGTCGGCCAGGGTGTCACGGGGATGCGGCCGCGGGTTGGCCGCCAGGTAAGCCAGCAGGGCCGGAACTTTGTTGGAGATAAAGCGGGTCAGGGGAGTACCGGCCTGAGTGACGTGTAAACCACCGAACAACCGAATCTGTAAATCGTCCATCGCCCAATTCCCAATAAACGATCTCTAAATGATGGTGCTTTATCTTTGTGGTAACAGCTCAGGCACACAGAGAATGCAGTGGAAAAGCGAGAGTTTAGAGCTAGAGCTAGAGGGGAGAAACTCCTCTAGCTCTAGCTCTAGCTCTAGCTCTAGCTCTAGCTCTAGCTCTCGCAAGAATAACACAAGCCCCTGGTGGTGACGAATGGATTTCCCGGCAAGACCCCCCCGACATGAGGCGTTTATTTTGCGGTTATGGCAGGATGGACGCGGCCGCGAAGAAGACCAACCCATCTGGCGGCTCAGTCTGGAAAACCCCCACACCTCGGAACGAATGGGGTTTAAGGATTTGGAAGCGCTGGTGGCTTTTTTAGAGCAGTGGATGGGGGAAAGTGGGCAGTGAGCAGTACGTTCTCATTCCACGCTCCGCGTCCTACGCGACGGGCAGCGGCGGCCTAAGTTCTGACATCTGAGTGGTTTCTCTCCGGGCCGGTTAAGCCGGGAGTGTGGGGCAGGTGGGGTCAATCTGGGGGATTGGCCCCACTCGCCGCACCAATAAATGATCTCTAAACGATGGCCCGCTATGCTGTCGGCAAGTAGTTGGCAGGCAAAAACAATAACGCAACAAGGAGAAGCTCATGTTTGGCAACATCATCTTATTTCTCGTTCTGGCTGGTTTAATGGTTCTATTTGGCTGGTTGACCTATCGGGCGGTGCGGGCGCAACGGCTGTGGGTCAAGATTGTCGGTGGTCTGGTGGGGGGGTTGTTCACCTTGATTTTGTTGGCGGTGATCGTTTTGGCAGGCAAAGGGTTCGCCACGATTTATGCCCCGGATGACGTTCCGGCCCCGGATTTAACCGTAGCCGGAACGCCGGAGCAGGTGGCTCGTGGTGAGTACCTGGTGAACCTGAGTTGTATTGGCTGTCATGGGGCGGTGGGGGCCGATGGCAACCCCACCGGCGAACAACCTTTGAGCGGGGGCTGGAACATTTCCGCGGCCGAAGGGTTCGGTTTTGCCGGTGACATGGTGACAGAGAACCTGACCCCCGGCGGCAAACTGGCAGAGTATAGCGATGGCGAACTATTCCGCGTTTTGCGTCATGGCCTCAACCAGGATGGGGATTTACTGGCCTTCATGCCCCTTCTGCCCTACGCCCAGTTGAGCGACGCCGATACCGAAGCCATCATTGCCTATCTGCGCTCTTTACCCCCGGTAGAAACAACCGGCCCCACCGGTGACAACCTCTTCTTTGTGGGGGCGATATTTTACGGGGCGGGCATGTTTGGCACACCGGCACCCGGAGCCAGCACCGTGTCTGCCCCCCCCGAAGGCACGACGGCGGAGTATGGCAAATATGTGGCGACCTTTGGCGAGTGCCGGGCGTGTCATGGGCCGGATATGGCCGGCTCACCGGCTACATCAGTGAGTGCGGATGTGCCCAATCCGCGGCCGCTGGTCGCCGAACTCTCCCAGGAACAGTTTTTTGAAATGATGCGTTCTGGTATTAAACCAGATGGTGAGCCATTCCCAGATGCGATGCCCTGGCAATACGCCGCCAAAATGACCGACGACGATCTGGCCGCACTGTATGCCTACCTGACTGCGCCAACCCCATATGAGCGGGTGCTCCGGGAAAAGGAGTGGCGGGGTGCTGAAACTGACCTCGAAACTGAAACTTATTTTCGTAGGACACAAGACCAGCAACTGAAAGTTATCGGCGCGGGTCTGGGTAGAACCGGCACGGAATCGTTGAAAAAGGCGTTGGAACAACTTGGCTTTGGCAACTGCTATCACATGTTTGAACTGATGAACCAGAACATCTGCCGAGGAGAACGGAGCGAGAAACCGGATTACGAGTCTTTTTGGGCTACAGTCGTGTACTGATTTTCCAGCCATGTATTACCGGAGTTCGGAACAGCATCCCGAGGCCAAAGTCGTGCTGACGGTGCGTGATGCGGAAAAGGGCGAAACCATTTTGCGGAGATGCCTTCCTTCTTTCTTGCCCTCATTCGCTTCGTCGGATTGTTTTCCAAAACGGCGAACTCTTACCCGGCAGTTTATCATTATGCAAAACGGATCATCGATCGAGGGTTTTTCGAGGGGCATACCCATGACCGGGAGCATACAAAAGCCATTTTCAATGCCTGGAATGAAGAGGTAAAGCGAACAGTTCCGGCAGACCGACTGCTCGTTTTTGAGGTGAGAGAGGGATGGGAGCCGCTTTGCCGTTTCCTGGGTGTACCTGTGCCTTCGGTTCCGTTTCCGCGGTCAAATGACGGTGATTCGTTTGATAAGAACATGGTAAAACGGCTTATATCAACCCCTGCGAAAATGTAGGGCGATTTTGTAAATCGTCCCACGAGTTCCGCGTTTTGATCACCTCAGGAAAAAGATATGAATGCCTTTCAACTCTTCAACGCTCGTTCAATAGGCATTGCCCTGTTGGCAACCGTGATCATTTTTATGGTCGGTGCGTTCGCGGCCGCGTACTTTCGCCAGTGGCCGCTTCCCAGCACGCCATTGGAAAAGCTAACCCTGATCGCCAATGACCGGGTGGGCTGGACAACGCAGGCGATTCTTTTTCCGCTGGCTTTCCTGGCGACGACGATTCTTTTTGGGGTGATAACAGGGCGGTTGCCTGGCCCTGGCCCACGCTGGCTGGCGATTAGGGGGAACGGTTTTGGCCGCGGCCGCGTGCCTGCTCTGGCTACCGGCTACGATAGAACGGCTACAACTGGGGGCGAACGCGGCCGCGCTCATCCGCACCTACGATCCCGCCTTGCCACCAGCGGTCATGATGGACGCCCGCTGGGCCTTTTGGCCGCACACCTTCTGCCTGCTGGCGGCCATCGCCTTGATGGGGGCGGCATTGGCAATGGCGGGTGTGTTGCCCTCGCTGGGCTGGCTTGTCACGGCTCTGGCTATCGGTAGCGTGTTGGTAGGCTGGCTGATCATGCGTGACTGGCCCCCGTTTATGAGCTACATCATTATTTTGGTGCTGGCGGTTGGGCTGGTGCGATTGCCCTCATAACTGGCGGGTGACACGTGCCAGAAGATGTTGGCGGAGGTGAATGATGACCATGCAATTACCAAAACGACTGAGGGGATGGGGAGTGGCCCTGCTCTTCCTGTTGATCGTGGGTGGGGGAATGTGGCTCGCGGCCGCGTCCCCCTCCACGCTCACCGTCAAAAGTAAAAATTACCGCTTTACCCAGCCGGAAATCCGGGTGCAGGCCGGGGAGCTGGTGACGATGCGCTGGAGAATAAGGACGCGGCCGCGCACGCCTTCGACATTGACGAATTTAATGTTCACATCCCCATGCCCGCCCAAGAAGAACTTACCTTTACCTTCACCCCCACCCAACCCGGAACCTATACCTTCTACTGCGGCGTCCTGGGCCACCGGGGCGGCGGCATGGTCGGAACCCTGATCGTTGAATGAGAGCGGGGAAATAATTAATCGGTGAATTTGTGAATTGTTGAATGCTGAATGGGAGAGGGCGTCTACCAGTTCATTAGCCATGTAAGCGTTCAGTCACATAGACCCGCCCGGTCGTTTACGACCGGGCTATGGTTACAAAGGCCGCTGACCTGGGGTTTTAGCCCGTAGGGCTTCGTAATCGTAGCCCGGTGGTTTGACCACCGGGCGGGATAACTGAACTTAGCCATTCAACAATTCAACTGTTAATTATTCTAATCTCCCCAAACCAATAAACGATCTCTAAACGATGGGCCATTAAGCTGGCGGCATAACAAACCGATAGCCCATTCTACCCTCAGGAGATCATGTGCCATGTCAAAGACAACCCGATTTTATGCCCATCCCTGGCCCCACACAGGGCGTCTTATTTTCCCCCTTCTGCTGGGAGCAGGCTTTTTCCTGTTTTTGTGGTTCATGCTGACCGGCAACCTGGCCCAGGCTGAACCCCTCGCCTGTGTGCCTGGCCCCCACAGCGGCACCATCACCAGCGACGAAACCTGGTGTGCGGCCAATAGCCCCCACCAACTCACCGGCGATGTGACTGTCGCCACCACTGCCACCTTAACGATTGAGCCAGGAGCCACAATCAGAGGCAGTAACAACGTGGAACTCAAGGTGCAGGGCCATCTGGACGCCCTGGGCACACCTGCCCAACCCATCACCCTCACCTCCGCCACCAATACCGGCCCCAACCAATGGTCCGGCCTGATTTTTGATGGGGGCACAGGCAATATGGATTATGTGACGGTGCGTTATGGTGGCAATGTGAACAGCCTCAACAGTGCCTGCCATTCCTCTGGGATGGGTTTCAATATTGGGGTGCGGAATGTCCTGACAGGGGAAGTGCGAATACAAAACAGCCTTGTTCGCTCCGAAAGTTATCTCTGCAATGCTTATCACACGAGTGATTATGGGCTTTATGTCGAAAACAGTCGGGTTGTGGTTGATAATACGGTTTTTCAGGCCAACGGCAATAACACCAGTGACTATCCCATCTACGCCTGGGGTGCGAATACCGTCATTACCCTGACGAACAATAGCTTTGTGGCTAACGCACGCCAGCGCGTCCTATTTGGCAGTGGTCTTTTTTCCACGCAGGATGTCACTTTGTGGCCCCAAACGGGCCTGGAAGCCTATGAGCTAACGTCCGATCTCACCATACCCACCGGGATCACCTTAACGGTTGCGCCCGGTATAACCGTGATGGGTCGGGCCAATGTCGAATTACGCACGGAAGGGTATCTGGAAGCCATTGGTACACCTTCTCAACCGATCACCTTTACCTCGGCAACCAATAGTGGGGGCAACCAGTGGTCAGGACTTGTTTTTGAGGGGACGGCCGGAGAAGGAAACGGGAACCTGAATTATGTAACGGTACGTTATGGGGGTGATGCCAATAGCCTCAATACAGCTTGTAACGCCTCTGGGTTGGGGTTTAACATTGGGGTGCGTAATGTTTTGACAGGCACAGTCCACATCCAAAACAGCACGCTTCGCTCGGCGTACTATTTATGCAATGCCTATGATGCGAATGATTATGGTCTTTATGTGGAAGAGAGCCGGGTGATCGTAGATAACACCCTTTTCCAGGCCAATGGCCGAAACACGAGCGATTATGCCCTTCATGTGCTGGGTGTGAACAGTGAACTGACGTTGACGGGCAACAGTTTTGTCTCTAATCAACGTAACCGTGTTTTGCTGGCCCCCGGCGCGTTGACGGGAGCCGATTTTGCCCTGGTTGATGAAACCGGGCTGGAGAGTTATGAACTGACAGCCGATTTTACCATTCCGGCGGGTATTACGATGACGGTAGAACCGGGGGTGATGGTGATGGGGCGTTCTGGGGTGGAGTTGCGTACTGAGGGGCATCTTGAGGCCATCGGTACACCCACTCAACCTATCACGTTTACATCGGCGACGAATACGAGCAATAATCAGTGGGCAGGGTTGGTGTTTGAGGGAACGGCTGGTGGTGGGACGGGTCATTTGCGTTATGCCACGGTTCGTTATGGGGGAAATGTTAATAGCCTGAATAGTGCCTGTAATGCCAGCGGCCGCGGCTTCAATATCGGCGTCCGTAATGTGTTAAACGGGGAAGTCCGCCTGGAAAATAGCCTGTTACGTAACGCCGCTTTCTTATGCAATGCCTACCAGGCGGCGGATCACAACTTGTATGTGGAAAACAGCCATGTAACCGTGTTGAATACCGCTTTCACCAACAATGGGAGTAGCACCGGTGATTATTCCGTCTATGTTACGGGAGCCAGCACGGTATTGACGTTTGAGAACAATATTGTGCGGAATAATTTTCGGGGTTTGCAGTTGGACAATGTGGGAACCCAGGTTTTGCGGAACAACGTCATCATGGATAACAGCCAGAATGGCCTCACGGTTGGGGCAGGGGCCACCATCCAGCTTCTGCATACCACCATTGCTCGCAACAACGGTGATGGGGTGACGGTCTCCAGCGGTGGGTCGGTGGCGTTGACGAATACCATTTTGTCCGAAAATGTGACGGGGGTGCGGGTGAATGCGGGCGGCGCGGCCGCGCTGACGCAAACGCTCTGGCACAACAACACCACCCAGACGGTTGGTACGGTTAGCCAGACCGGCTCCCAAACCGGCGATCCCCTCTTTGCCGCCGACGGTTATCACCTCACCCGCTACTCCCTGGCGATGGAGCTGGGGGTAGAAGCTGGTGTCGCTACGGACATAGACGGCCAGACTCGCCCCCTGCCTACCGGAACCCTGCCTGATCTGGGCGCAGATGAATACGACGTCGCTCAAGAATTCATTTTTGAAATGATTGCCCTGCCGCCGGTTTGGGCCGTCACACAAGCGATTCCCGGTGGGATTTTCAGCCAGCGTTACCTGTTGCCTTTCCGTTATGGCAGCCCCGACAGCAACGCCGCACCCCTCACCGTCACCGTGACCGACACCCTGCCCACCCAGTCGGCCTTTGTCGGACAAACCGCCTGGCCGCTGATGAACGTCACCCAAAACGGCCAGACAATCACCTGGCAGACTCAATCCCCCCTGGTGCGTAACCAATCAGGCCTGATTGACCTTGTGACCAGCCCTCAACCGGGTCAATGGCTGACCAATACGGCCATTCTCCAGGCGGGAACGATGACGCGCACTGGCGAAGTCATCACTCAGATTCCCGTCGTGGCTCCGCTGGTGGTCACACCGGGCACGGGCGAGTTGTGCCCCGGCCCCATCGAAGTAACGGGACTGGCGCAACCGGGTATGACGGTCCATCTGCTGGAAAATGGGGTACCCGTGTTGCAGGTGCAGTCAACGATTTCGGGAACGTTCGCGGCCGCGTACAGTTACAGTGGCGTTGGGGATGTCGCTCTGACAGCCCAGGCGTGTACGGCGGGGGGACAGTGCAGTCCCGTCAGCCAGGAAATTACGTTGCGGCCGCCGCAATCCTTCTTCTGCGCCCAACGTTCATCCTGGAAAGGCACACCCACCGTCGGCCCCAGGGCCGGGAAACATTTGGAATTCAATTTCCGCGACAGCAGTGGTGAATTTTCCAGTCAGAACTGGGAGATTCCTGGGGTGTATGGGTTCTGGAACACCACCTTACATATGCACGGCTGTAACTGTCCGGCAGTGTCTGGTACAACCGCCCCGCCTAGCTCCGTCTGGGTGATCGCCGATGGGGTGCGTTATGATCCGGTGGGTGTCTATCCCAATTACACCTTCAACATTACCGGAACGGCGCACGTGGTCGAGTTTTGGGCGCAATGTGGAGCGAATCAGGTGTCCTCTAGCGGCCGCGTCCTCATTGACCCCGATGGGTATGTGTTTGATGTGACCCAGGGTTTCGATGCCCAAAACCCCACCCTGAACGCGGTCGCTGGTGTCACCGTGACCCTCTACATGTCTTCAACCGAGTGGGGTGGCTGGACGCCCTGGCCTGCCCACATGTTCAACAACCAGGTCAACCCCCAGGTGACAGAAACCGACGGTTACTTTGCTTTCTTCACCCCGCCCGGCTTCTACTACTTACAGGTCGAAGGCAAACCCGGTTATCAATCCTGGCGCAGTCCGGTTATCCAGGTGGTCAATGAGATTGTGCATGTCAATGTGCCGTATACTCCCTGGATCAATCCGCAAACCGGCATCACCTTAACGCAAGTTTTGCTCACTGAAAACGGGCCAGTGCCTGCGTTGCTGGATGTGGCGCTGGGGACGGTGGTGCAATGGTCGGCTGAGGTAGATGCTTTGCTGTTACCGGCAGAACTCATTCAGCAGGTAGAAAATCCGTTGCTACAGGTGTTGAGCGGCCTGAACCCCATCAGCAACACGCTGGGGTGGGATGGGGGCAAGCTGATTCCGGGGCAGACGTACCAACGACAGATGAACACCCCCGGCATTTACACCTACAACGACGGGTTGGGACATCAGGGGCAGGTTTGTGTGGGGCCATGTGGGCCAACAACGATTACTCTGTCGAACTCGGGCGCGGCCGCGGGGTCTGCGGGTATGGTTGGGGCGATGGCAGGATTGGTGGTGTTGGCGCTGGGTACGCTGTTGTGGTTGCACATCCGCCCCACCTCACAGCGTGTTTCACGTATAAGCCAGGGTGATAGCATACGCTGCCACTGAACCTATCCCCCTGACCTGGATAAACCAGAAAATTTATCCGCAGACCTGTGGTGAGCGAAGTCGTAGGCACGCCACGAAGTGTACGATTAACGCCGATTTTCGCTGATTAAAGAATCGGCGTTGATCCCCAAAATCTGCGGTTAAACTTCTTGCCAACTGTACACGAAGTTGACTCGTTAGGTACTATAGCTTTCAAGAAAAAGATTTTGTTTGTAGTGACCGCTTTAGCGGGCTAGCACCAGCCCGCTAAAGCGGTCACTACAAACCAAGACCCCAAATATAAGCGGATTTCCCCATTGATGGTCATACACCCGTTTGGTGTGAATGTAAACGAACCCGAACGGGATGAGCAAAGCTCAGCGTGGGGGAGCCGGGAGTTATTTGCGGTTGGTCTAAAATTTCCAGGTGAAACCGTTGGGCGATAGTAGCTAACAACAACTGGGCTTCCATCTGGGCAAAACCATTGCCAATACAAATGCGTGGCCCCAAACCAAACGGGAAGTAGGCTCCTTTGGACAAGGTTTGTTCCAGGCCGTTGCGCCAGCGGTCAGGGTTGAACTGTTGCGGTTGGTCATACCAGCGCGAATCACGTTGCGCAGCATAAGGAAAAAGGAAGAAGAGGGTTTTGGCGGGGAAGGTGGCTCCTTCGAGTTCAACGGGTTCTGTGGCCTGACGAAAGATGAACCAGGCAGGTGGATAGAGGCGGAGCACTTCTTTGACGATGGTTTCGGTGTAGGGTAGGGCGGGTAGATCAGAGAAGGTGGGGATGCGGCCGCGTAATACCTCCCTCAGCTCTTCCTGCAACCTGGCCGCAACTTCAGGGTTCTGCGCCAGCAAAACCCAGGCCCAATCCAGCAAAACCGCCGTCGTTTCATGCCCGGCAATAAACAGCGTCACCAATTCATCCTGCACCTGCTGATCACTCATTCGTTCACCAGTATCAGCGTCGCGGGTGAACATGAGGGTGGATAACAAGTCGGACGGGCTGACTTCTTCCCCCTGAATGCGGCGGGCCTGCATCATGGCCGTTACCACCTGTTTCAGCCCATTGGCCCCGCGCCGTTTCTGGCGCAGAGCCGGATGGGGTGCCCAATCAGGCAACATCATCGCCAAAAACGAGAGGCTTTGGGCCGTCAAGCCCTGGCCTAAATCGTGCATGGCCTGGTTGATGTGGGCCGTTTGCGTTGAGGCATCGGCAGAAAACATGGCATCAACGACAATGGTAAACGTCAGGGCGTGCATGGCTTCGTCAATCGCCAATACCTGGCCTGTCTGCCATTGGCTGAGGAGATTCACCGTGTGTTGTACCATGCGCTCAGCGTAACGGGCAATGCGGCCATGATGAAAAGCTGGTTGCATCAGTTTGCGCTGTTTGCGCCACAAGTCGCCACTGCTGGTAAACAGGCCATCGCCAAAGGATGATTGAATGGTGCGCCGGATGAAAGCCGGTTTTTCCAGCTTGTGCGCCTGCTTTACCAGCAATTCGTAGGCGTGATTGGGGTGCAGGGCAACATGGATGCGGGGCAGGAAAGGAACTTTGGCGGTAAACAGATCGCCATAACTTTGTTGAACGTGCAGAATAAAATCCGGCCCGTAATGCCTCTGTAGTTGGTTTAGTTTTAACAAGGGAATCTGGCGCATGAATCACCTCTGGCCTGAATAATGAAAACGATCCCGGGAACCTTCCTGGTCAAATGGAAACCTATCCGGTTCTTTTCCGACGCCATAACCCCATCGTCACCAGAGCACATAATCCTACAAGGATGAGGATAAATGGCAGGTTTGTGACCGGACGTACAGCCCACTCTTGTAAGGTTATGGCCGTTGGTGCGCCCTGCTCTACCACCAGTTGGATGGTATCGGTGATGGTGTTACCGAGGGTGTCGGTGAGCGCGGCCGCGACCGTTACCGTCCCTGTCACCGTGGGCGTCCAATTGGTCGTCCAGGGGGTGTCCGTAATCCCTGGCCCCGGCACAATCGTCCCCACAACTACCCCATCCACCCGCACCATAATCGTCTGAATCTCGTTCAGATCATACGCCCCACCGTTGATCGTCGTGGCTACACCGGTGGTCACCGGGGAAAGATTGCCCGGTGTCAGAATAGCGATGCTGTCGGTGTTTGGGGCTGGGGTGGGGGTGATGGTGAGGGTAGTGCAATGGCCCACCGTATCACAGGCGGTGAAAGCGCGGTTGATTTGGTGCCCGGCAACCCGACAGGTGGCGGTGACGTTGTGGGTCAGGCCGTCATAGGGCAACAGAGCGTCGTTGTAGGTCAGGCTTACCAGTTCGTTGACGCCACAGGGCTGGACATAACGGGTGGCATCCAGAATAAAGTCGCTGAAACTGAAGGTGTACTCGGTTTGGGCCGCACTGCCACCACCCAGCCATTGCCCAGAGCCAACCACAACCGGGTTTTGGGTATCTAACACCCCACGCCAGATAGTCCCCACGTTGTTGACGTTGCCAAAGTTGTCGGTGGTACGCAGGTTCAGGTTGTACAACCCTTCGGTGTTGGCCGGGAGGGTGTAGCTCCAGGAACCGTTGCTGATGGTTGCCGGGAACCAGGTTGTAAGGGGTGAGAAGGGAGTCGCGCCGCTAAAGTCGAACAGTTCCAGCCCGATTTCCACACTTTGTACTCCGGCTACATCACCTTGGGCCAGAGCATAAATCTCGGCGTCGCTGAGGGTACGGTCATAAACGCCGATTTCGTCCATCTGCCCATCATACGCTTCACTTACACTACTCATGAACATGTCTTGTAATGGGCTGGCGGTATGAGGAATTTCGCCCACAATAGCCAGATTGCCCACTTCGAGGCCATTATGATAAACCCGTATCATCTGACCATCGTAGGTTCCGGCGACGTGTTGCCAGACACCAGCGGTCAACACATTGGCCACACGGACGTGCTGTAAGGTTCCATCAATCCGCATGTAGAAATGCAGACGTTGGTTCTCAATACGGATAACCGCCGCATCGTTGCCCAGAGTGACAAACCGATCCACACCGGTCGTCAGCACGTCCGGCTTGACCCACAGAGCCAGCGTCAGCGCATTTTCCTCGAATGGGGTGTTGGTCCCGGTGTATGTGCTTAACATGTCGTTGACGCCATCAAAGTCGAGAGCCTGTCCGAAGCGGCCGCTACTGACCAGCGCCGGACAATTGGTGCAGTTCACGTGAACGCCATTCTCCTGCTGTCACAGAAACTGGGGAACCCTGCTCTGCTTCAAAGGCGTAATGGGCGGCCTCACCAGCCCAATCGGCCTGGTCGCTGACGTTGCCCCGCAGAGTGAGGGTAGAAGAGATGACCTCGCTATTCACTTCCCACTGGTTGAAGGTGGCTTTGGGCGGCCGCTCGTCAAAACGGACTGTGCCCAGGGTCATGAGGGAGACATTGCCCACGTTGTCGGCTAAGGTGATACGGACGGAGTAGGTTCCCTGCGGCCGCGATCCTTCCAACTTGTAATTCACACTCCAACTTGACCCCGTGACCGTCGCCTGCTGTTCCCCTTCGCTGATGAGGCCATTGGCCGAATCCAACAGTTCTACCAGCACCGTATTCGTGACCACGCCACTCCCGGCCACAACTGGCGTCGTGTTCAGGTTGGGATCACTCAACGTACCCGATAGGTTGACCGTCCAGTTCAGGCGTTCATCATCCTGGGCGACGAATGTGCCCCACTGCCCGGTGAAACTGCCACTGGCTGTCGGTGAGGTGCCGTCCACATACAAGGTGTAAACCTGGCTGGTTGTTTCGTTACCGACAGCATCTACCACCCGGAACTGCAACTCGTATTTGCCTTCACCGCCCAGCACTGAACTATCAAAACTGGGACACCAGGCCGCGCCATCCACACCGTTGTCCTGGCATTGTTGCGCTCCCATCCAGGTGTAACTACTGGCTCCCGGCCCTTTCAGGCCAAAATCTACCAGGGCCACAGACGAGGTAGCGTCCGTGGTAGCGACAGCCAGTTGGATGTAGCCATCGGCCCAGTAAGCCCCATCGGAAAGCAGTTCGACGGTGGGATTGTCGGTGTCTACGGTGATGTAGGAGGTGGCCTGGTCGCGGTACCAGCGGATTTCGCGCAGATAGATGCTGTACAGTTCGGCTTCGCTCAGGGCGCGTCGGTAAGCGGCCAATTCGTCAATCTGGCCGTCAAAGATGTACCGGGCTTCGTTGGTGTTATTGTTCGTGCCGCCAATTTTGAGGGTATGGCCTGCTACATCGGCGTTGTTGGTGCGGTAGTTGACCGTGCCAGTGGCGTCTACGCCGTCAATGTAAATTTTGCCGGTTCCGGTGGTACCACTGCCGCTGTAATCCCAAACGACGACAACATAATGCCAGTAGCCATCATTGACAGCGGTATTACTGCGGATGTAGTTGTTGCCAAATCCCACGAAGGTTGGCTGGCCGGTGCTGTTCAGATAAAACGCTTTTTCGCCCTGTTCCCAGGTGGTATCGCCATCGGTTTTGACCAGGATGCCACTGTTGACGGCGGTCGTTTTGATCCAGGCGGCAATGGTAAAGTCGTCTATCAGGTTGAGAGGCACGGTGGCATCGGTAACGGTGACGATGCCCGTGCCATCGAAGAGAGCACCATTGGCGATGCGGCCGCTGGTTCCTGGCGCAGGGTTGGGCTGGTAGATGGGGGTGTTGTCCACTGTCCAGTTCAGAATGATGGAATTGCCGCCACTGGTGAAGGTCTGGTTGGATGTGCCGGGGGTGGTCACATTGAGAGAGACGGAGCCAAGCGTCGCGCCGCGCTGTTGGCCGTAACCCCCACCGCCAATGTCTGTTGGGCGCACAAGACGGTGCTGATATTAGGCACGAGCACCTCACCGCTACTGCGGTTTAACTCATCCAACACCCGTTCCCCGTCTAACGTGACAAAAACCTCGCTGGGTTCGGTCGCCAGACCGTTGATGGTCAGACTATTCAGCGTGAGTTCGGCGCAGGTTTGGGTGGTGGGCTGGCCCACATACGCATTCACGGAGTTATCCACAAAGGTGGTGGCATCACTGTCTTCATCGAACTCGAAACGGATGACCGGGGCGGATTCATTGTAAAGGGCCAGGACCGCGGCCGCGCTCAATGTTGTATTGTAAAAGCGCAGATCATCCAGATAACCTTCCAGGAAATCCTGCCCCCGCCGATTGGCCCCGATATAAAGCGTTTGTATTTCATCCAGCCATTGATTGGTTCCCGTATCGGTCTCGACACCATTCACATAAATCCGGGTGACATTACTGCTGTCTATGGTAATGACCAGATGGAACCATTCCGCACGGGGCAGGTCTAACGCCGTTTGCATGAAAGATGAGCGATAGGTCTCCAGTTGGTACATATCCAACTCGTAAGAGCGTGAACTACCGCCGTAGACAGCATCCACAACCGTGCCTCGTTTGGCATTAATCCAAACGGAAAGCGTGTGTATATCTGGTCCCCAGCTATAGTGATCGTCAATATTCACAACCAGATAATCATCTATACCGTCAAAATAAACGGCACGATCCACCTGCCCGCGCAGACCTGCTGTGGGGCAGGATGTTCCGGAACAGGTGGCCTCGTGATGCCAATCGCTCGTTGGCCCATAGGCGATCAGGTTATCGAAGAGAGTACTACCCGGTGTTTCTTCAAAGGGGATGAACAGTCCCAAATTGCTGGCGTAGGGGTCTACAACCGGGTAATCAATTTGAGCCTGGAGTGTCAGGGCCGCTTCTACTTCCTGGCTGAACTGGTGCTGGCTGGTGGTGGCGTTGGGACTGACCTCGGCACTGCCGCTCACTTCCAGGCTGGTTAAAGGCCCGCGGAGAATGTCTCAAACAAGGCCGGAATATCAATGGCGGGCCAGCTACTGTTCATCAACATCTGGATGCCCGCCGCATCTACAGCCGTGGGAATGATCACCGCTTCGTCAATCCGCCCGACAAAGTAGGGTTGGTCCCGACCAATCTGGCGACCAGTGGATCAGTTCGACCACGTCCGGCTTCCATCGGCGGCCTGTTCCGCCTAAATTGCCGTCCAGATAGAGGCGGAAGGTGGTGCCATCAAAAAGTCGTGGCGACATGATGCCAGACATTGGCGGTCAAGGACGTCGGGCCGGAAGAGATTGGAGCGTTCCAGGTTGGTGCCATGCCAAAACCGACTGGATGCGTTTTGTTGAAGAGCCATGCCGGGTGCGCCCGGTTCCTGTGCCCCGTTCTGTTGCATGATGACCGGGTTGTTATCGGTAGCGGTGAGATTGAACCAGACAGCTTCGGTCAAATTGCGCACTGTTGGATCAATGACCTGGTCGAGGTCGAGATAAGCGTCGCCGTCGAACGCGGCCGCGTCGCCAAATTTTCCGGTCACCACTTCCGGGCAAATAAACACATCCTTGCAATCGGCCAGGCGTAGATCATTCGCCAGATTCTCATAGCCGAAGTTGGTCGAAGGGGGATCAAACGTCAAGATAGAAACCGCCAGGTGCATTTCGTCCAAACTGCCGGTCAAGAAGTTGCTACTGCCACCCAACGAACCAATATGACCAGAACCGATGGTCACAGCAATATCCCAGCCATTGGTGGTGCTACTGGAGCGGTAATTGCGGGTGCTGTCGAGGACACCATTGAGGTAAATGCGGGAATCGTACCGCCACCCCCCGGAATGATATTTGTCATACTCCAGGGAAATGGAAACCCATTGGTTCAGGGGAATCGAGCCGGTGCTGGTATGAGTCCCTTCCTGCCGTGAGGCCACAAACGTACCGGCGGGGGTGATGTACATATCCAACACATCGGTGCCGCTGGTTGTGTCGAAGATGTAGGCGTTGCTGGATGGGTAAGCGGACAGTTTGATGTAGAAACTCACTGACAGTTCCCCGTCGCCATTGGTGGCGTAACTGCCGGGCTGGGCGGCTGTGTCATTCACACCATCAAAGGTAATGGCGCGGCCGCTGTAACCTTCGGTACTTCCGATTAAGGTTGGGCAGGCCGTGCCGCTACAGGTGGCATGATTGGAGTTACTTTGGCTGTCGTAAAAGACTGTGCCATCATAATCAATCAACTCATCCAGATCAAAGAGGAATCGCGGCGTCTCATCGGTGTAGTAACTACCATTCCTGACATCGGCCACGGCATTAAAGCTGGTACCGCCGTTACTGCCATCGTCAAGGGCACTGTCGTAGTAAACCAGTTCGTCAATGCGCCCATCGAGCGGCTGAGTCCCAGCCATGTTGTTGCCCAATCGCCCCGGCCCTATCACCGCCGAATAATAACCCCACGATGTGTTTAGTCCCGCGTTGATAAAGATGTAGCCTTCATTATAGGAAACATGCACCCACTGGTTCAAATTGCCGTTGAAGGAGTAGTTGCTGATAAAAGGGGTTTCGCCCACAACATCAAAAACGAGGTTGCCGGTGCTGTTGAGGTAAACGTCCATCGCTCCCGTGGCGGTGCTGTTGGTGTCCAGAATCATCGCTTTTTGACCGCTGGCGGGCAGGCTTTCCACATAAAGCCAGAAATTCAGGCTAAAGTGATACTGGTTGCGGACATCTATCCCGGGCAGGATGACATAATCGTCTAGGCCATCAAAGGCGATGCCGTTGCCGATGGCGCCGTCAATTCCGGCGGTGGGGCAGGTTCCGTCATCCACGCACCAGATGTAATTTTCTTCGCCCAGGGTGTTGTTGAAATAAGCGAGGCGCTGTTCCGGCTCGAAGCCCAGAGCCACCGTGGGCCAGGCAATATCTGGTTCCACATAAGCGGTCTGCGCCGAGAGAAAACCGGCGACGGTGGTGCTGGATGAGTTGGTGATGGTGGTCTGGTAGGTCAGGTCGGTGCCGGGGGGGACGATGAGGTCGTTGACATTGTAACGGCCATACATCATGTCCAACACTTCATCCGCCGCCAGCGCTTTGTCCAACACGACGATCTCATCCAATGAGCCGTTGAAGTAGTTGGGGGCTTCGCCAAAGTTGGGGCGACCGATTTTCAGGGTGTGCGCGGCCGCGTCGGCCCGATTGGCGATGTAGTTGGTACTTCCGGCAGTCACATTGACCCCATCCACATACATCCGGCCCGTCCCGGCCGTACCACTGCCGCTGTAATCCCAGACCACCATGACATGATGCCACTGCCCGTCGTTGACGGCCTGGGTGCTTTGAATGTAATTGTTACCAAAACCCACGAAGGTGGGGCGGCCGAGAGTGCTCAGGTAGAAGCTCTTTTCGTAAATTTCCCAGGTGGTATCGCCGTCGTTTTTTGCTGACAATAGCCTGAGCATTGGTGCTGGTGGTTTTGACCCAGGCCCCGATGCTGAAGTCGCCAGTAGCCAGGGCGGTAATGCCAGAGCCGGTGTCGAGGTAGTCGTTGGCAGAGAACGCGGCCGCGTACCCATATCGCCCCGTCTGTTCCAACGTCGGGCAGGCACTCGCCACCGTGTCACAGGTAGCCGTATTCCCCGAACCAGAACCATCAAAGAACGTCTCCGCCCCCCGTGACTCTTCAAATTGCGTCAACAACAACAGGTTATTGTCTTCCACCACTTCCAGATTGTTAAACTGCACCAGATTGCTTACCGCCGAAGGATCAGAGGCCACTTGCGGATGGAAACCAAAGAGGAACTCTTCCAGGTCATTCAACGTATCCTCGTCGGCGTCGGCACTGTTAGGATCAGACCAGACACGAGTGAGCCAGCTTTGGCCGCCGTTTTCATAAACCACCAGCCAGCCCGTCTTCGTCTCCAGGTAATCGTTTAACCCGTCACCATCGCTATCCGCCACAAACGGGTTGGTTCCGTACAGTAACTCCTGAGCGTCATTTAGCCCATCTCGGTCGCCATCTCCCTCTTCGGCATCCAGGCCGTACAGAATCTCATAATAATCAGATAACCCATCCCCATCGCTGTCGAATTCCTCGCTATTGGGGTCGGTGCCAACCAGCGTCGTCAGGCCATCGTTGTCAATGTCTACTTGATCGGGCAACTGACTATCCCAATCCATCTGCACAAAACCGCGCAAGGTGCTGGGCAGAACGTCGTATACCAGTTCCTCACCCATGTTGATGTGGGAAGAGCCGCTGAATTTGTACCAGGTGCAATCTGTCGGAATCCCGGCGAATTTCCAGCACCCCTGGTACGGGGCGATGTACGCTTCGGTCACATAGAACTCCCCATCCAATGATTGATCAATCCCCGCGCCGATACGGCTCAAGGGAATGGTGATACTGATGACATCCGAGGCGCGGGCTTCGTCTCCATCTACCGCCACCCATTCGCCTACCATTTCCCCCTGCACCAGCCCACTGTGCTGATCATCCTCGTCATCCTGGGCGAAATAACGGAAGACCGTCTTGCCTTCCAGGTCGGAGAAGGAGTAGTCGTTGTCGTAGCGCAGGGTGTTGGTGACGGCGACGCTGAAGATAAAACTGTTGGCAACGGTGAAGCCAAGCGCATCGTTGGCAAACGCCATCCCGGTCAGGTCAAGACTCAGCCGGTCGGAATCGTCCAGGTTTTTGATGAGGTAATAAACGCCATACAGCGTGTCGGCAATGGCTTCGGTGAGGAGCTGGGTTGGCCCTTTGGCCCCAAACAGGGCAAACAGGGCGTCTAACAAAACAAGGATGAGGACAATCACCCCCAGGCCAATGAGGTCAAGGATCAGGTAAATGAAGAGGACGATGGTGGAAGCGATAGCGATAGCCAGGGTGTAGCCCAGGGCTATCCCTTTCAGCCCTTTGCTCAAGATCATGACCCCAACCACGCCCCAGGTGATCAGGACACCAATGATAAAACCAATGACACCCACCCCCTGGAACCAACGCCCGGCCGCCAGCCCTTTGACAATAATGGAAACGGCCCCGGTCACTCCTTGCACTGCTTTGATAATGGCTTGAATGGCATTGATGATGTAATAAGTGGAGACGATGATGGTAATGAGGCTTAAGATTTTGACGCCCAACTGGATATAGGTATCGTTGCCGGTGATGAGGCCCGCCACCAGATAGGCAATGGCGATGACGGCCAGGATAATGGTCAACAAGGCGATACGGTTAACACTTAGCCCGCCCTTGTTAAACCGGGTGAACTGGTAGCCATCATCGGCCGTAGATTGGATGGTTCGCTTGAAGTAGGCCCAAAGGCCGGTATCGGTGGCGGCGACGGAAATTTTCTTCGAGGCATAAACAAGGGCAAATTCGGTGGCGATGGTAGCGGTTCCCCAACTGCTGTTGACGGGAATCAGGGGGTCCAGGTCTACTTCGGGCAAACTCACGAAGGTTCCCAGGCAATCGTGCCATCTACGCTCACGACCGCCTCAGCCCCGGAATAGAGAGAGGCGTAATAGCTTTGCGCCCAGATCAGTTTGCCCTCGGCTTCATCTTGGGCTTCCTGGCTACTATCGGCCGCCTGGAAATAAATTTCTGTTGCCAGTTCCTCGTTTAGATATTCCAGGTACTCTTCGGCGTTGTAGTTTTGCCAGGCACCATCCACATAGTCATAAGAGGCCCAACTGAGCGAAGCCTGTAACTGAAGGGGCACGTTGGCCGAAGACAAGTTCATCACCAGACCATTGCTGATGTCGCCGGTATAGGAATCAAGGTTGAGGGCGCGGCTGGAATGCTCCTGGGCCACCAAAATGGTGGGTACGGTGGCGTTGGCGTAGCTGGTGAAGACGGTATCCAGGATGTTGATCGTTTCCGTCATCATGATGTAGGCGGTGAACCCCTGGTGGTCGTAGCTGAAGGTATCTACCTCGGTGTAGTCGAGGTCCCAGGCGGTGAGGTTGCTGGACAGGTTGGCAATGGTGACATCCCGTTGGCCGTTGCCGATGCAGGAACCATTGACGACGGAATCACAATCGCGGCCGCGTAAGAACGTATTGCCCAAATTCCAACTGGCTCCCCACAACTGGGCGTCAAAACTCAAATCCGCATCCGTGGCCGGGTTTTCGTACAGCAGGGCCACATCCAGGCCATGCTCCTCACTGGCATTGAGGCCGGTCAGCGTCCAGGTTTCATGGTAGCTGTGAATCACCGTCACCGTATCCTGGCGGGCACAAGTGGCTTCATCATCATTGGGGTTGATGCACTCATCGGTGAGCATCTGCACCAGCCAGACCACCCGATATTCATGGGCGGTGCCCCAACTGGCCTGATCGGGTTCGTAAATGAGGCGAGTGGTATAAGCCACCGGCGTGTCATTCTCATCCGTGACCAGGGAGAGCGGCACATAAGCCACCAGGTCTCCCGTCGCCAGGTCCATATCGTCCAGCGACATGCTATACGGTTCGGTGACATCTTCAGCCAACCAATCATCTACGGGTACGCCCAACGTGCGCGATGTGCCCGCGTAGGTGCTGTTGACCGGCAAGTTGGCGTAATGGCCGCTACTGTAGGGCATGATGATTTCCAGCATGGGAACCAGGCGGATGTCGCCGTTGGCGGCGTTGTCATCATCGCTCTGGTAGGTGCTGTTGCTGGTACTGGCCCAGGTCGTGTCCAGATGGCGTTGAATTTGCCCTTCATCATCTTGGGGCCAATCTAGAACGTGGTAGTAGTAATTCAGGTGGTCGCTGGTGATCGGCTGGAGTTGAATGTCCAGCAGGATCGGCTCACCCACGGTGAAGTTATTGAGGGTGAGCAGGAACGGGTTGTCGTTGGTGTATGTTTCCGGGCTGGCATAGGCAGGTGAGAGGTCTTCGTTGTCTGGCACACCATCACCATCGTTGTCGTCATCAAACAGATCAGGCGCACCGTCACCGTCACTGTCAGGGCACGCGGCCGCTAACCCGGAAGCAATCAGGGTTAAGTCACATTCACCAGAATCTACCAGCCCATCTTTGTTGCTGTCTTCGTTGATGGGGTCGAGATACCAGGTCTTCCCGGCATAGGTGAACCCCTGGATTTCCAGGGTGTCGGTGATGCTGTCGCCATCGGTGTCCGCCGAGGTAGGGTAGGTATTGAGGAAGTTGATTTCGGTGGCGTCGCTTAAGCCGTCGCCATCACTATCGGTGGGGTTGGTCACGCCCGCACAATATTCGGAGCTGTTGTAGGCCGGTGAACCGACGGTGAAGGCGCAGGTTCCCCAATAATCTTCGTCCTCGTCGCTCAGGTCGTCGTTGTCGCTGTCGGTGGTGGTGAGGAGCGGGAATTGGCGGTTAGCGGTTGGCCGCTGGCGGCTGGCAGGGTATGGCTAACGGCTAGCTGTTTGCTTTCTTCGTTGGATTTCGCGGCCGCGAATGGGTCTGCATGGGGGTTCCAATTTGTCACCTTGCCCGCATCCGAAAGGGCCTGCCGTTCCTCGGCTTCGGCCTGCCGCACCTTCTGCGCTTCTTGATCCGCTGTCAGGCGGGCCAGAAAACGGTGCCCCTGTTGTCCTTGCAAGAGGGGGGAGAACAGCATCGAGATAATGACGAAGCCAACCACCGCATTATAAAATGGCCGGGTGCGCCAGTAACGCAGGCTCAGATAAACCAGAAGAAAGGCCAGGGGTAGAAGTTGCAGAGCGGGGAGAGCGGCCTGGGCTGTCGTTTCTAATTGGGACAGGCGTTGGCTCGTCCAGGTAGCCGGGTCTGTCCAGAAAGGGATGGTGGCCTGCTCCAGTTGGGCCAGATCAAAGTTGAAGTAGTTGTTGGTAATCGCGGCCGCGACCCGTTCCCCTTCTTTCGGTTGATCGGGCATCTCCAGATGGATGACCAGTTGGGTGGGTAAACCCGCCTCGTTAATCCACAATTCGCCTTGCCCGGTCAGGCGTTGGTACGCTTCCGGGGGAGCCAGTTCCATGCCCGCGGGGCGTGTGCCGTATTTTTCGTAATGCGCCTCAATCTCGGCCAGCATATAACGGGCAAAAGCCGGGCCGTCCATATCAAATGTGTAATGAGTATAGGTGAGACTCAACCCCTCGAAGTCGCGGCTTTCCGTACCGGTGCTTTGAATGTTGGTGGCTCCGGCCAGAAAACCGAGGGGATCACCACCGGGAGCAAAGGCATCGGCCACGTTGTCCATCTCTTGCCACTGGCCCTGACCACGACGGCCATAGGTTTGCCCATCTTCGACTTTGACAGAGAGGCCAGTCTGGGGATCAAAACTGCCATCGTCCCATAAGGTGAGGTTTAGGATCGCGGCCGCGACATCCACATCCCCTTCCAGGGCCAGCCGGTCTTGGCGCGGGGCGCGTCCGGCATTAGCCACCGAAGGGGCCGGATAGATGGTCTGGTCAATCAGGGAGCGGTAGCTGTAGCGGCCGCTGGTGCGGGCCAGTGCCCAGGCTTGTTCGACGGCCTCTTGGGGGGAGAGCGGTGAGGCGATGGCGGTGGGCGATGAGCCAAGAATGGTATTCAGAAAAATAATGCAAATAAACAGGGCAAGCCCAGAAGCATGGAACTTTTTCATGCAATTCACCTCAATGAGTCCAGAAGTTGTGAAGTCTGTGATGGGATCGATGTTAGGAGATAAAACCAATCAACCCATTTTGGCAAATTATCACGATATTTCAATATTCAATTGGTACCAGTTTGTAGGGCTTTAAGGGGGGTCAGAGGTAATTAGGACAAATTTCCTACCCCGCCGCCAGGGGCAGGCACTTTTTTCGCGGCAGAAGGGATTCTACCGTTTCCTGTTTTGGGCATAGGTAGCGAGTGGCCGCATGGGAGGGGTCATTTTATGCGTTGCCCACGCCTGCGAAAATGAGTTTCAGGTTTCAGGTTTCAGGTTTCAGGTTCCCCTGAGTTCCTAGAGTTCCGATGAGTTCCCGGCATTTTCATCCC
The DNA here is from genome assembly GCA_016716885.1 of Candidatus Trichofilum aggregatum. Lineage (GTDB taxonomy): Bacteria > Chloroflexota > Anaerolineae > Promineifilales > Promineifilaceae > Trichofilum > Trichofilum aggregatum. The sequence continues at coordinate 78,108 of JADJUV010000172.1, forward strand.
TCTTGGTGCGCCGTAGACTCATGGGAAACTTCTATGAAAACAAAGAACCGCAGAGACACAGAGAACACAGAAAAGAAAAATCTGCGCTGATCTGTGTCATCTGTGGATGGTTATGCTGATTTGGAGAGCATGAGCAATAACATGACGACGGGTGTTTGGGCGAGGATGCTGTGGGGTAGGTTGGGGGGCATGTGAACCCAGGTTCCGGCCGCGGCCGCGATTCGTTCCTCGCCTAGGGTCACATCTGCCGTGCCTTGCAAAAAGTGAAGCACCGCCGGGTGGGTACTGGTATGCTCTGACAGCTCCTGCCCAGGGGCAAAAGCAAACAATATGGCCTTAAACTGTTCGTCTTTATAGATGGTGCGGCTGAGAATACTCTCCGGCGTGATTTCAGGGATGTGGGTTAGCAGATCAGGAATGATCAGGAAAGGGTGGGGGGGTAAGTTCGAGAGTGACATAGTTTTGTGATTCCTCGGCAATAACAGCCAATAAATCGTAGCGGAGTTCATCAAGAGATAAATGGTAAATACCAACAGCTTCTTCCAGGCTGTAGAAAGGAGCCAGCGCACAGCCAACGCAGGCCATTTTGTGCTGATAAAACACACGGGCCGTGCGCGGCCATTGATCCAGGATTTCGCTGATTGTCATGCTTGCCAGGTCGTTGTTGTCAGGCACAAGATGAACTCCCTTAGGCGGGTTATCTATGGCTAGTACAGTTTTACGAAGGTAGGACGTATGTTTTTATGACAAGTCTGACCATTCGTTTGTCGCCGGAAACCCCCATCCCTAACCCCGCCCCCAGGGGCGGGGCATTTTTCTGAGCGCGGTTTTTCGGGGCGAAGGCCCGAAAAACCGCGCCGTCAAGTTCCCCCCTTCCCCCCGGGAAGGGGGGTTAGGGGGGATGGGTCTTCCGACTAAACCTGCCAAGGACTTGTGTAAAGCGGTAGTAGTGTTGCAGAGAAAGAGGGTGGTGTCTTTGCGCTGGCGCAAAGAAGGCGGGGCAAAAAGGAGCTAAAAAGTGGGATTGACCAGTGAGATGATAAATGTCTGGTTCTCCCATGACATTTATCACTCTAAGTTCATTTTTTAGTCGCCTATAGTGCCGATGTGGGGGCTACCATCTTATTGAGCATTCGTGCGTTATCAGTTTTAGAAGGAAGAAAACCATGTACCGAAAAATCCTTGTTCCTCTGGATGGCTCCAACCGTGCCGAAGCCATCCTGCCTCATGTTGAAGAGATGGCGCAGTTATACAAGGCCGAAGTGATTTTGTTGCAGGTGATTGCGCCGGATACGATGTCCGCGGCCGCGTACCATCGTCCCCCTCACATTGAACTGGACACCCTGTTCCAACAACACGAAAACGAGACCCAAACCTATCTGGCCGATCGTCAGAATATGCTACAGCGGAAAGGTATTCCTAGTTGTACTTTTCTTGAATACGGGGCGGTGGTCTCCACCATCATTGCGGTGGCCGAGCGGGAGCAGGTAGACTTGATCGCCATCGCCAGCCACGGACGCACAGGTTTGTCGCGGGCTTTGTATGGCAGTGTGGCGGCGGGGGTGCTCAATCAGGTGAATATGCCCTTGTTGCTCATTCGGGCACCGGGGCAATAGGCAGAGGGGTGAGTCCGTAAACGAGGCGTTGGGTGTAGTGCGTAGAATGATTTCTACGCACTACGCATAGAGAGTTACACCTGGCCCGCGGCCGCGGCCAATGCCTGCTCCAGATCAGCCAAAATATCGTCAATATGCTCAATGCCAATGCACAAGCGCAGCGTATCGGGTGTCACCCCAGCTGAAACCAGTTCCGCTTCATTAAGTTGGCGGTGGGTGGTGGAAGCCGGATGCGCCGCCAGTGATTTGGCATCACCAATATTCACCAGCCGTTTGAACAACTTCAGCGCATCATAAAACTTCACCCCGCCGCAAACCCCCTTAATGCCGAACGTCAGCAGGGCCGAAGGACGACCATTGGTATATTTTTGCGCCAGTTCGTAATAAGGTGAATCGGGTAAGGCGGCAAAATTGACCCAGGCCACACTGGGATGCTGACTCAAGTAATGAGCAACCGCCAGCGCGTTGTCACAGTGGCGTTCCATCCGCAAAGCCAGCGTCTCAATCCCCTGCAAAATCAAAAACGCATTAAACGGGCTGATGGCCGAGCCAGTATTACGCAGCGGTACCGTCCGCGCCCGGCCAATATAAGCGGCTGGGCCTAACGCCTGGGTGTAAACCACCCCGTGATAAGCCGGTTCGGGCTGGTTCAGCACCGGAAAACGGTCGGCGTGTTCGGCCCAGGGGAATCGGCCCGAATCCACGATAATGCCGCCCAATGAGTTGCCGTGGCCGCCCATGTATTTGGTCAGCGAATGCACCACGATATCCACCCCATAATCAATGGGACGAATGAGAATCGGAGTGGCGACGGTGTTGTCTACGATAACGGGCACACCATGTTTGTGGGCCATCGTGGCGATGGCTTCGATATCTACGATATTGCCCGCCGGGTTGCCGATGGTTTCGCAGAAAACCGCTGATGTTTTGTCATCAATCAGCGCTTCCAGACTCTCCGGGCGGTCATCTGGGGCAAACCGAACTTCGATGCCCTGTTTGGGCAGCATGTGAGCGAAAAGCGTGTAGGTTCCGCCGTAAAGCAGCGGCACCGAGACCACATTGTTACCCGCTTCGGCGATGGTGAGAATGGCGTAATTGATAGCCGCGCTGCCCGAACTGACAGCCAGGGCGGCAATGCCCCCTTCTAATTCGGCTACCCGCTTTTCTAACACGTCGGTGGTGGGGTTCATGATGCGGGTGTAAATGTTGCCCGGAACTGCCAGGTTGAACAGATCGGCCCCGTGCTGGGCGTCGTCAAATTCATAGGCGACAGTCTGGTAGATGGGTACAGCCACCGCTTTGGTGGTGGGGTCGGTTTGATAACCGCCGTGGATACCTATTGTTGCTGGTTTCATGATGCGATGTTCTCCTTGAAAATTGTTCGTATACGAATGAGTTCACTAATACGGGCAACGGGCATAATCTGAAGTTTTTTCGCCCTGTCGCCCCCTCGCTTTGTCGCCGCGTCGCGTATAACTATTCCCTTAGTTTCCCTCAGGTCCTCACAGCAACCCCAAGGGATTGTGCGGATCAACACCCGGAATAAACGGCTGTTTTCTATCCAGGGCGGTCAATTGGTAGACGAGTCCCAGCCAGTTGTTAAAGAGGGCTTTGCCGGTATCGCCCCAGGTGTTATCCAGATAGGGTTCTAATGCCGCTTCAGGGAAGGGGGGAATCGGGGCACCGGTTGCCAGGCTGGCGAGGACGTCTTGTTGGTATGCGTGGACGATATGCGCGGCCGCGGCCGCGAAATAATGTTCCGGGTGAGGCGGATAATCATTCAACTCACCGTTGATAAAACGCATAACCTCCCGCTTATACTCCTTTAGTAAGCTGTTGTAGTCATATTCGGGATGGCCCTGAAAATAGACAAAACGGAACTGATCAGGGCTGACCGCCATGTGGACACCTCCTTCATCACTCTCTACCAAAATCGCCAGACCGGCTGCTTCCAATTGCGCCCGAGTGATGGCATTGTAGCGGGAATGGGGCACATCAAAACGGGTGTTAATATCCCGTAGTAACGGGTGCTTATACGATGTAATTCGGTGGTTATAGACGCCCCACTTTTTCTGGGGCAAGGGCTGGCGGCTGAGGCCATAAAGCTGTTTTACCAAGGCATGGGTCGCCAGACAGGAACACAGCACCGAGGTGGTGTTCTCGCTGGCCCAGGTGATAACTTCCTGGAGTGGTTGCCAGAACGGTTCCTGCTCCAGCGTGGGGTTGGCGACATTGGCTCCGGTGATTACCAGGGCATCCAGCCCTTCCTCCCTGAGCCGGTCAAAGGTTGTGTAATATTGGTTGATATAGGCTTCAGTTTCCACACTGCGCGGCAGGCCAGGAATGGAAAAGGGATGGACATAGAATTGGGCGATCTGGTTACAACTGCCCATCAGCCGCATAAACTGTTGCTCTGTAACCGTAAGCGCCGCATCAGGCATCATGTTGAGCAGACCGATATGTAATTCGCGGATGTCCTGGTGCAGGGCGTGTTCCAGGCTAAGAATTTCCTGCCCTTGTTGGCGCAGGTGATCAAAGGTGGGGAGTGGGGTATGGGCGACTAAAGGCATGGTGGTATGGATAATGGGTCATTCGCCGGAGTAAGTGTGATTTTTCGGAGCCTTCGGCCCGAAAAATCACGTTGCCAGGCTCCCCTTTCACAAAGGGAAGGGGGTCGGGATAAACCTGCCCAAGACTTGTGTAAAGCTGTACCAGACAAAAGCCAGGCGTGATCCGGGTTCGGGTTTTTATAGAGTTTGTGGGGTCGCGGGGGAAGTTTCAGACGCTACGAGTTAGCGTGTTGCTGGTACCAACCGGGTGCGTAACCGCCCCCGCTTACTACACATGCACATACAGATAGGCATTTCCGACATCGGGGAGATTGAGGAGAAGTGAATGGGTGATAATTGCATCATAACACCTGGGCCATCTGTATTTTGCGAACAGCATGTGATGGTAGCAAACGCTGATTGAACCGACAATACACGGTTTTGACTAAAAAGGGCTGTTTTTAGAGCATTGTGACCAAAACGCCACGGATGCCGTCGGTGGGGAACCGTTCGCACGTGGGCGTGCTCACTCCTCTCTGTACCCGCATTAGTTCGGAAAACCTTCATAAGCGGTCACTAGTCCAGCGCTACAAGTCCATAGCCGGTTTAGTCGGCAGACCTTCCCCCTTCCCCGCGGGAAGGGGGAAACTTAACGGCGCGGTTTTTCGGGGCGAAGGCCCCGAAAAACCGCGCCCAGAAAAGTTCCCCGCCCCTGGGGGCGGGGTTAGGGGTGGGGGTTTCCGGCGACAAACCCAGGGGGAGTCTGGTCATAAAAACATACGTCCTACTTTCGTAAAACTGTACTAGGAACTAAAACGGTATGGGTTACTCATGCAGATTGAGTTTGTTGGTGGCACAGCGGGCCATGTCCAGCCAATATTGGTACTGCTCCCAATTGGTTTGCCAGGGCAAAATTTGTTTCATAGCTTCCACTAAACAGACCCAGGCCAACCAGTTCCAGGGGGAGCCTGGTAGAGCTGATAAGCCTTCTCTTTGGCGATAAACATGCCAATAATCGTTGATGGTTTGCCGATGGGCCATTAATGTGTTCCAGCTTTCAGCGATGGAGCCAGACGTATCTTGAAAGAGTGTTAAGGGAAACTGCCAGAAATCTTCCCAGGGAAGCCCTTCGGTACGCCCATTGCCCCAATTGTCCAGACCGCTCACGCGGCCGCGGGCAACCCTTATGTTATGGGCCTGAAAAGCCCCATGGACAACCGTCAGGGGGATTTTTTGACCCAATAAGGGGCGTAAACTGTGCCGCACACCCTTCTTGACCCCCTCAAGCTGTTCCGGCAGAGGTAAGAGAGCGGGCACCGCATGTTGCTCACTCCATAACTCATCCAAATAAGTGGTAATGAGCCAATCTAGGCGCTGATTATCCAAAACGACCCAGGACGTTATGGTACGATGATGAAAATCACTTAACCAGCGTCCGCTTAGGTTCAAATAATAGGCCCGATTCCACCAATGAAGCTGAGCCGCCAGGGTCTTACCGGGCACGGCTGTTAAGAGCAAAGCCTGGCTTCGGCCCAGCGGCCGCGAACCATACACATGGGCAAATTGTTGGCTGTAGACCGGGTCTTGCCCTAATTGGTGGTGCAAATAGGTTAGGAGCGTTTTCTCTCTTTGAATGGCTTCATTCATTTGCGGGTTGCGCGGGACTTTTAGCGTTAAATCAGCTTGGTCCCGCCCCGCACCAGACCAGGTAAAGGTCACAACGCCTGATGAATCCGGTTCGTTACCGGCCTTCCGCAATTGAGGGGGCACGAGCGGCGCGGCCGCGATCCGTTCCTGGATCGGGGCACCCACGTAAGTTAATTCCAGCATGACTTTTTTCTCCTCTCTGGGCGACCAAACCATAACTAGGGACAAACCAGGGCCATACACGGCTATGAATAAGCCAGCGTAAACGCTGTCCAATTCCGTTGGACAGCGCTGTTTTGGTCCGGGTGACTGCCGCCTGCGGCAACCTGATGGGAATCATTCCCTGTGGGTGCCGACCATCGGGGTACTCTGCATACACTTGTTTTAAGCTCAGACTATTATTCGCTAATAATTGACGATACCCGGCTAATGAATAAGTGTAGTGGCGGTATCCCTCTTTCTTTCCCCAATAACGGCTCAATTTATTAGCCCATGAGCGAGGCAAAAGAGACACAAAAGGTACGCCGTTTTCAGATTTGTGTCCCCAAAAATTGTTATAAGCATAGCGATTTTTCGCCCTCAGATAGAGCGTCCCCCCTGGCCGCAAAACGCGATGGATTTCTTGTAACGCTTTGGCTTGATATTCTGAAGGGGTGGCTTCCGTGCGGGCAGCGCCAATCCAGGCTAGCGTATCGTTGAGGACAACCAGGTTAAAGAACTGATCCGGATAAGGGAGTGTACTCCATTCCAAAGGATCATTTTGGGCGAACGACAGGTTATGCAACCCTTCCTGCTGGGTGCGCCAATAGACAAATTGCAGGGTTAGGAGATTGGCATCCAGGGTATGAACCTCATCGTAATGCCGGGCTAAGGGGGTGGTGATTTGTCCCCAATCACAGCCTATCTCCAGAATCCGGGTTTGGGGTGGCATATTTAACAAGAAATGCCAATCGGCTGCTTTTTCTGATAAGGCTTGTTGGTAGGTTTGGGTATTGGTGAGCTGTTGCAGATGGTGGCGTAGAGCGATTTGCCAGCCCTTATGCGCGGCCGCGTTCACCAGTTGTTCCATTTGGGCCGGCGTGAGCGAATGCCCCCAAAATGTTTGGCGACCAAAAGTGGTGATGCCGTGCTGATCCAGAGGATACGTTTGGCAACAATGGGGACAAAACTGTTGAGCGGCTCCAAGGAGAAGCCGCCCCTGACAGCGGGGGCATATGTATTTGCTCATCACGTTATTTCCCGAGCAAAATCAATGTTTTAACTATATGCTACAAAAAATATGCTATCAAAATACATTGATAATATTTAGTCGAATATACATCCCTTGCCCCATTTTGTCCATGCGTTGAAGTCATATTGCCGAGATAATCCATAAGACATTAGTCATGGTTTGGTAGCTATAGCTTTCAATACAAAGAGATTGTTTGTAGTGACCGCTTTAGCGGGCTAGCCCAGCCCGCTAAAGCGGTCACTACGAACAAACAGCCCAAATGATTATCTGAACTAGATATTGGTTATATGCCCCAACAGTGTTTAACTAATCTCGACCAATAGTTCCTGGCGGATGACACTTTGGCCGACAGTTACATGGATAGCGGCGATGAGGCCTGGCCGCGTGGCCCGAATTTCATTTTCCATTTTCATCGCTTCTAGCACGAGGAGTGGTTGCCCAACTTCAACGGCGTCCCCTGGTTAACCATGAGCCGGGTGATGCGGCCAGGAATAGGGGCTTTGAGACGACCATCGCTACTCGCGGCCGCGTCACCACCACCGCCTGATCCTCTATCTCAACCCGGTGAATTCCCCGGTAAGCCTTGAGCCAATGGATGTCCCGGTCAAAAGCAATTTCATAGGGGTGGTCTTGCACAATTAGCCACTCAATATCACTAAAAGCCGCGGCCGCGTTTGGCAACCGCACCCGTAACAACTCCCCATCCACCCGCACCTGCCATTCCCCACTGTGCGTATCCACCTTAACAACATCCACCTCATACGTGTGGTTTTCAATCGTTGTAATTAACTTCGTCATTCAGTCAATCTCCCAACTAATGAGACTGAGAGATTAAGAGACTAAGAGATTAAAGGTTTTCAGTCTCTCAATCTCTTAGTCTCTCAGTCTCTTAGTAATCGTTCGTGAATAAGTTCGCTAGATTGCGGCAGTCTTCAAGACTGCCGCAATCTAAAAACCGCTAAGTTAATTCCGAACAATTACTTAGTCTCCTATTGCGGCAACCGCCGACTCGCCCGATGCCAGCCGTTTTCCCCACGAGGGGAAGGTGCGGGCTGAAACGACTCATTCCGCTGCTGATGCAATACCGCCACTATCACCGCCAGATCCCGAAAATAGATCGCCGAATGTTCATCACTGACAAATGGATAGGACAGAAACTCGGTATCGTACTGCCCGGCCAGGAACTCCGGCGCGTGCAAAATGCTCTGCAAAAGGGGCAAGTTCGTTGTTGTGCCAATAAGCTTGCTATCTTCCAGGGCGCAACGGAGACGCAAAGCACACATGTGCCGATCAGACCCCCAGGCGGTTAATTTGGCGATAAGCGGGTCATAAGCCGCGGGCACGTCACTGCCACATTGCACATACGTATCCACCCGCACGCCATGCCCACCGGGCCAGCGCACCCGCTGGAGATGGCCGGGGCTGGGCAGATAATGGTTCCATGGGTCTTCGGCGTTGATGCGGCACAACATGGCATGACCATAGAAATGAATGTCGGTTTGTTGCCAGGGCAGGGGTTCACCGGCCGCCAGCCGGATTTGTTCCCGAACCAGGTTGATGTGTGTTCGGGCTTCGGTGATGGGATGCTCGACCTGGAGACGGGATTTGAACTCGGTAAAATAGAAATGGCCTGCACCATCGACCAAAAACTCCACCGTACCCACGTTTTGATAGTTGAAGAGTTGGGCCAGTTCCAGGGCCGTTTGCCATAGCTTCTGGCGCTGTTCTTCGCTGAGGCAAGGGGCGGGCGATTCTTCGATCAGTTTGCGGCTCCCAACTTGCAGCGAACCTTCTCGCTCACCAAGATGGATGAGATGGCCGTATTGATCCCCGACAATTTGCACGTTGACCTGATGCGCGGGCAAAACGGCTTTCTCCAGGTAGACTTGTTTGTGTCCGAAGACCGCCTGAGCTTCGGCCCGGGCACGGCGCACCGTTTCGGCCAGTTTGTCGGGATTATAAACCAGTCGCTCACCCGCCCCGCGGCCGCCCCGGCACGATTTCACCACCAGGGGATAACCCATCTGGTCAGCCGTTTGCTCCAGGGCCTCATACTCGTATTCGCTGAACGGTGTCTCGGAATGGGCGATGGTGGGATAACCGGCGGCTTTGGCCTGCTGGAGTGCTCCAATTTTATGGCGGACGCGTTCGACGACTTCCGCCGGTGGGCCGATGAAGGTGATCGCGGCCGCGTCACAGGCCCGAATAAAACTGGCTTCTTCCGCCAGAAAGCCGTAACCAGGATGAATGGCCTGAGCCTGTCGCTCCTGGGCAATGGCGATGAGTTTCGCCTGATCAAAAAAGTCGGCCGGGGAATCAAGCTGAATACATTCATCAGCCAGGCGAATGTGTAAAGAGCTTTGGTCGGACGGCTCGTAGAGGGCCACCGTGGCAATGCCCATCTCCCGGCAAGCCCGAATGATCCGTACCGCAACTTCCCCCCGATTAGCGATGAGGATTTTAGTGAACATGGTAACTCCAGTGTTTCAAGTTTCAGGTTTCAGGTTTCAAGTGAGGCACACCTGAAACTTGAAACTTGGAACTTGAAACTAATCATCACATCGGCGAAATACCGTGTTTTCTCGGCACGTGGTTTTCCCGTTTGGACAGGGTGAGTTCCAGGCTTTTGATGAGGATGCGCCGGGTGTCACGGGGTTCGATCACGTCGTCAATGAGGCCACGCGCGGCCGCGACGTAGGGATTGTTGAACCGTTTTTCGTAATCTTCGACCAGTTCGGTACGGCGTGCGGCCGCGTCCTCAGCCTGCTTGATCTCATTACGAAACAAAATGTTGACCGCCCCTTCCGCCCCCATCACGGCGATTTCGGCATTGGGCCAGGCGTAGAGCAAGTCGCCCCGCAACCCTTTGCTACTCATCACGCAATACGCGCCGCCATAACTTTTGCGCAGAATCACCATCAGTTTGGGCACAGTGGCCTCGCTGTAGGCGTAAATCATCCGCGCCCCATTGCGGATGATGCCGCCGTACTCCTGATCCCGACCGGGCAGGAAACCAGGCACGTCTTGTAAGGTGATGATGGGGATGTTGTAGGCGTCACAGATACGGATGAAGTGGGTGGTTTTGACCGAGGCTTTGATGTCAATACAACCCGCCAACACCATCGGCTGGTTGGCGACGATACCGACGACCCAGCCGTTGAGCCGGGCAAACCCGACCACCATGTTTTCGGCCCATAGGCTGTGGACCTCAAAGAAGCGGCCATCGTCCACGACGCTGGTGATAACCTGGCGCACGTCATACGGTTTGTGGGGATCGGTGGGCACGATTTGTTCCAGCTCGGGACAGCGGCGATCAGGGTCGTCATGCGGCCGCACATAAGGCGGGTCTTCCTTGTTGTTGGCGGGCAGGTAGGTGAGCAACTGCCGCACCTGCGCCAGACATTCCTGATCATCTTTGGTCAGGAAATGGGCCACCCCACTTTCCTGGCTGTGAATCAGGCCGCCGCCCAGCTCTTCCAGGCTCACATTCTCCTGCATCACCGCCCGCACCACATCCGGCCCGGTGATGAACATGTAGCTGTTCTCCGTCATAAACACGAAGTCGGTCAGCGCGGGTGAATAGACGGCTCCCCCGGCACACGGCCCCAAAATGACGGAAATTTGGGGAATCACCCCGGATGCTTCGCAGTTGGCGTCGAAAATGCGGGCATAACCGCCCAGGCTATCCACTCCTTCCTGAATACGCGCCCCGCCGGAGTCGTTCAGGGCGACGAATGGACAGCCGTATTCCAGGGCCATCCGCATCACTTTGACGATTTTGTTGGCGTGCATCTCCCCCAGCGACCCACCCATAACGGCGATGTCTTGCGCGGCCGCGATTACCTGCCGCCCATTGACCAGGCCAAACCCGGTCACGACCCCATCCCCATAGCGCGACTCTTTCCCCCCTAAGTAGCTGTCATAACGCGGCCGCACCAACGCATCAATCTCCGTAAACGTACCGGGATCAAACAACTGGTTAATCCGCTCCCGCGCCGTCAGCCGCCCTTTTTGATGTTGTGTTTCTGCTTCTTTGGCCGTACCCAACGAAATTTCTTTGCGCTGGCGTAAATCTTGCCGGTAAAAGTCCATTGTTTTCATAACAAATGCCTCGTTCTTCTGCCTGTTTGAACAGGAATTGCGTGTTTCGTGGTGCGTGTTGCGTAGCTAAACGAAACGCACCACGCACCACCGAAAAAACCCTAAATATTGAAAGTCACCCCAACGCCACATCCAACGTCATCATCAGGGCAAAACCGAGCATGGCTCCCATCGTGGCGATGTCGGTGTTTTTTCGCAATTGGGACTCTGGGATCAAATCTTCAACTACCACAAAAATCATGGCTCCGGCGGCGAAGGCCAGCGCGTAGGGTAGGAGGGTTTGTACCGATAACACCGCCCAGGCCCCAATCACCCCGGCGGCCACTTCCACCAGGCCGGAGAGTTGCCCGAACCAAAAGCTACGGATTCGAGACAGCCCTTCTCGGCGCAAGGGCACGGAAACGGCCATCCCTTCGGGGAAGTTTTGGATGCCGATGCCCAGGGCCAAAACGATGGCCCCGGCCAAAGTCGCTGCGGGTAGATGGGCCGCGGCCGCGCCAAACGCTACCCCCACCGCCAACCCTTCCGGGATGTTGTGCAAGGTAATCGCCAGCACCAACAAAATGCTCTTGCGCCATTGGGTGTGAAACCCTTCCGCCTGCTCCGGGGGCAAACCCATGTGCAGATGGGGCAACACCCAGTCCACCGCCCGCAAAAACAGGCCACCCAGCAAAAAACCACTGGTCGCCGGAATCCAGGCGGGAACGTGGTTGGCTTCGGCCATCTCAATGGCCGGGGCCAAAAGCGACCAATAGCTGGCGGCGATCATCACCCCGGCGGCAAAACCCAACATGCCATCCAGCACTTTTTGGTTGATGGTTTTGAAAAAGAAGACGGCTGAAGCCCCTAAAGCGGTTACGAACCAGGTAAAGCCGGTGGCGAAAAGGGCCTGTGTTATTGGGCTGAGGGTTGTAAACCAGTTGGTGATGACGGTCATGGGATGGTGATTAGTATGTTGGCGTAGGGTGTGTTTTGATTTCGGTTGATGACCCATGTAGTGCCTGGCACGGGGCAGAAAATCGGGTCATGTCGGAGTTCGCCGCCCCGTGCCAGGCACTTATAATGGCAACTCATTTGCAACACACCGGTTGGCGTATTGATTTCGTGCGGTGGACTCTGGCCTGACCGCTTCCCGGAGCAGGTCTTCGAGCATCAGGTCGGGGTCAAAGGCCCGCTCTTTCCAGTCTGGCAAAAGGCGATCCAGCAGGATGGCCTGGGCCATACCGGTGTAATAGAAACGGGTGTCTCCTTCGCGGCCGCTTAATCTCCCTATCTCGCCCACCTGCCCTGACCAGTACCGTTCCCGTGTCGTGTAGGCGTGGAAATCCTCGTCAGCGGCGAGTTCGGGCCGAGGGGTGTAGGTGGGGGACGCGGCCGCGACCTGGCCAATGGTCACTTCGGCATATTTGGCCAGCCCTTCCAGCCATTCTCGTTGCTGTTCAAAGGTGATTAGATCGTCACTCAGCCCCAGCGTGGCCCGGCGTTCATCTCGTTGGGTGAGGAATTGTTGTACCAACGCGGCCGCTTCTTCATCCGTTTCTGCTCTTACAGCCGCCTGAAGTAAATCTACTTCTGCCTGCCAGGCGGCCTCGGAAGTGGCATCATCCCAGGGGTATTGGCTGTTGTGCGAGTTGGCAAACTCTGCGGCCGCGAGCCGTTCCGGGACAACCGTGCCCTGGAAAACATGGAACGATTCGTGCTCCAAGGCGGCCATGTAGGTGTCTGTTTCACCCATAATCAGGTTCCACATAAACCGGTAGGGGAAAATGGCCGCCAGAAACGGGGGCAAACTCGCCTGAAAATCCTGGTAGAAAGCGACTTCGGCATATTCCCGCGTCCACATCGTGGCTACCCATTGTTCACCCACCTTCACCGTGAAGTTCTCCGGCGTCATATCGGGATCGGGCAAAGGCTGGCGGTAATAGGCTTCACCGAAGAAATCATCGTCAGGAACCCGTTCCCAGGGGCCGCCCCGCGCTTGTTCCTGGGGCATTTGTAGCCACCCATCCGGCGGATCGGCGTACCCCACCAGGAAAGCATACGCCTCGTTATAAACGATAAGGGGCACATCCACCTCATCCCAACCGGGCCAGACTTCCCCGCCCACGTTTTGCCGTAGTTGGATCACCTCAGCCAACTGGGCCTTACTCTCAGCCGAGAGATGGTCTGTTTCCTGGGAATGGGTGGGCAGGTTGCGGTTGCTGAGCGCCAGGACAACCATACCCAGCAGGCACAATCCCACCAACCCGATGACAGTCAGAATGACGCCGCGTAATACTCTTTTCATCTCATCGTTCCTAACCACCGAGGAGTGAGCATCCTCAGATGCGAACGGCACGTGGGCGTGCCTTGCTCCTCATTAAAACGGATCGTTCGGTATTAACTTAGCGGTTTTAGATTGCGGCAGTCTTCAAGACTGCCGCAATCTCGCGAACCCAGCTATTCCCACAGCGACGGTCAGAACAAAATCTTCTTTGACCTGCCACCAACCATTCAGGGTTGGGGCCGGGCGGGGAAGACGGCTGTTATCGCATTGGATCGTAAACGGTGTCCAATCGGTCGGCGGCTCGACAAACGGCTCGATCAGGCATTCAACCGCCCGCGTGTCCACACTTAGGCCCAGGTGTAACGCTTTCAGCACAGCTTCTTTGGCACTCCAGGTAGCATTGATGAGCGTGGTGCGTATGGCGTGGTGCGTATTTGCCTGGTTACGTAACACGCAACACGCAACACGCTCCTTCTCCTCAACCGTGAAATAATCTTCCACAAACCCATCACTCCGTGCCGTAATCTGCTCCAAATCGGCCCCGATGGCCCATTGGGGCTTTTCCACCACCGCACAAAAGGCATGGTTGTTGCTGTGGCTGAGGGAAAGGGAGTAACCCGTTGCCAGTGACCAGTGACCCGTAATCAGGGGTACGCCATCCGCGTTGTTAATGATGCTGAAACTGTCCAAAGGAATGGTGTGGCCCGTGTGCTCGCGCAGCCGGTTTTGCAGGAGCAATTTGGCCGTCCAGCGGCCGCAAAGCCAATCCCGTTTTCTCTTCTCCGTTGTTAAATGTTGCCACCGCTCCCGCTCCACGGCACTTAACAACCCGGCCGGGGGAATACCCCGCGCCAGGTCGGGATGGGTCTCCGTGGATTGCATGAGCCAGTGAATCATGGGAATGGTGAATGGTAAACGGTGAACGGTGAATGGTGAACGGCTCATTCGCCATTCACCATTCACCATTTACCATTTACAATTGAACCGTGCCCGGCAACTGCACCGTCCGGTAATCGGTCAGTTCTACGTACACATGGCCCTCGCTGTCTACCACCTGGGCGTTGAAGGATGCGCCGTTGTGGTTGGCCTGGACGAGGGCGTAGAGGCGGCTGGCCGCTGGCGGTTGGCCGTTGGCGGCTGGCAGGGGATGGGATTTGACCTCACCGATGGCGAGGGGGAGGGCCATGACCCCTTTCGTCTTGATTTCCCACACGCCTGCCGTCTGGAAACAGAGTTCGATCAAACGGGGGAGCATGAGGTCCGCGGCCGCATCCGGGTTCGTATTCGCCGGTAATTTGTCCGCCAGCAGGCCCACCGCCGTCTCGCCATCCACCTGTGCCCGCTCCAACACCCGGTAGGCCGGGCCGTGGAAGTAAATCTGGTAGATGGCGTCCTGTTTGATGTTCAACTTGCGCGTAGAGGGCGCGGTAAACGCCACCTTTGGCGCAGGAGCCGGGGTGCGGCTCAGACGGACATCAGCCAGGAAGTGCCGGTTTTCTTGCAGGGGCAGGCCTGGTTTGGCCGGTTGCAACTTCGACCACAGTTCGCCGTGGGCCAGCAGTTCCCCATCGGCTACTGCTTCCAGCCACATCTTGAGATAAAGGGTCTGCGGCCGCATCCTATGAAACTTAAACGGTCGCTCAAACTGCTCATTCACCACCGCCTGCACCGTGTAACCGGGGGCCAGCACCTGGGCTAGTTGGGCGAACGTTTCCGTGCCCATCACCCCTGGCAGAAGCGGCACACCGTCCATCGCGTGGTCGTAGAGGAATGGCTGTTCGTTGGGGTCCAGGGTGGTTTCGGCGGTGACGGGGCCATAAAGCGGGGCCGAGGTGAGTTGACCAACCATCAGGTAGGGTGGATGTTGTGCGGTCAGCCAGGTCGCGGCCGCATTCACATCCAACCCCCCATCCGCATCAAACTCCTCCACCATCAGGCCCAGTTTCCCGGCCACGACGATTTCACCACCGCCGTAGAGCAGTTCGCGCCGCACGGTGGGGATACCCACTTCCGGCGGGAGCATGTCAATCCCGGCCATCTCCATAATTTTGGGGATAGAACCGCGTGTCGCCATGCCGATGCCACCCCAGGCTGTCCAGTCGAGGGCGATGGCGCGGGTTTGGCCCGTCTGGTTCAGATAACTCGTCCATTTGCACAGTAAATCGTTGGCCGCGCTGTAATCGGTCTGGCCGTTGTTGCCGAACCGCCCGGCCACCGAGCTAAACACGACGGTGGCACCGATGGGCAGGTCTGCGGCCGCGTGCAACAAATGATAAAACCCGTCCGCCTTCACATCGTAGACCAGGTTGAACTGGGCCGGGTCTTTGTCGGGCAAACTGCGGCTGATTTCCACCCCGGCGGCATGAATGAGGGCGTCAATCCGGCCAAAGCGCTGGCGGATGTCGTTCACCACCTGGGTGATGGCGTTCCCATCGCGCAAATCCAGGCTGTGATAAAACGCCTGTCCGCCCGCCGCCTGCACCGTTTCCATCGCCCGCAGAGCCGCTTCGAGCCGTTCCACCACCATGATTTTCTTCTCAATCAGGGCGGGGGTGGGTTTTTCCCCGGCGGCTTTGGCCGTGGTGATGAGCTGTTGTTTGAGGGCGTCTTTGCTCTGGCGGAAGAGGGCGATGTGGGGGTCGGCTGGGTTGGGTTCCCCGGCCAGGTCGAGCAGGTAGAAGGTGGCCCCGGTCGCGGCCGCGAGGTCGGCAATGATGGCACTCGTTATCCCGCCAGCCGCGCCGGTCACAACCAACACACTATGCTCGTCCAGGCTGACACGGGGCGTCGTGTTCAGGTCAAGGGGTTGTTCGCGCAGGCTGATGCCCCACCGGTCCCCCTGCCGATAACCCACTTCTACCAGACCGGGGTCGTGCAAGGTTTCGGCGATGAGGGTCTGGGCGATGAAATCGGGCGCGGCCGCGTCGAAGTCCACCGCTTTGACCAGACAATCCCCTTTTTCCCGTTTGAACGCCTTCGTGAAGCCGGTCACACTCCCGCCCAGAGGTGTGGCCGCCCCTGTGGGGCCGTAACCATGTTGACCGCCTAGCCGGGTGGCTGTGACGAGGAAAGGATGGGCCGGGTAGAGTGCCCGCATGGTGGTATACAGTTCTTTAATCCGCACCTGGTTGAGGTGTTGCCAGGTGGGTAGGTCAATCTCGTTGAGGGCTGGCTCCGGGTCTAAGGCTGAGAGCCAGTAGACGCCGGACACGGGCGCGGCCGCGAGCCATTCTTGCACCGTTTTCTCCACATCACCGCCATTCAGGGTCAGCACCGTGACACCCAACGCCTGCAACCGGGTCGTCAGTTCCGTCGCCACACCCCCCTGGTCGGGTTGGATGATGACGCGGGCTGGTGCGCCGAGGACGACGCCGGTGGGTTTGCAGAGGGTGAGTTGCGGCCGCAGGACGGGCGTAGGAACCCGGCGGGGAACCTGATTGGTTATGTCGAGGGCTGGGGGTTGCGGCCGCTTAACCGGAAAAGGGCGGGCAGGTTCAACCGCCACCTCCTTCCCGTTGGGGGAACTGGGAGACTGAGAGACTGAGAGACTGGACTGGAGACTGGAGACTGGTCATTGGTCACTGCTAACTGCTGACTGCTAAACTGCTGACTGGCTAACTCCGGTCGCATCTCCTTCACAAACCCCACCACATGCCGCAGAGTCGGGTAATCGCGCAGTTTCAAATCATCCCGGCGGGGAA
The DNA here is from genome assembly GCA_016716885.1 of Candidatus Trichofilum aggregatum. GTDB lineage: Bacteria > Chloroflexota > Anaerolineae > Promineifilales > Promineifilaceae > Trichofilum > Trichofilum aggregatum. Next base: position 95,219 of record JADJUV010000172.1, read on the forward strand.
TGTCGAACGCCTTACGGATGGCCGCAAAGGTTTCCGCCTGTTTCACCGTATCAATGCCCAAATCCGCTTCCATGTCCAGGTCTAACTCCAACATCTCCACCGGATACCCCGTTTGTGCGGCGACGATTTCCATCACTTTGGCCTGAACGTCGTCTAAAGAAGGAGACTGAGAGACTGAGAGACTGAGAGACTGGAGACTGGAGACTGGTCACTGGTCACTGCTAACTGCTGACTGCTGACTGCTGACTGCTGACTGGCTAACTCCGGCCGCATCTCCTTCACAAACCCCACCACATGCCGCAGGGTTGGGTAATCGCGCAGTTTCAAATCATCCCGGCGGGGAATGTCGAACGCTTTGCGGATGGCGGCGAAGGTTTCCGCCTGTTTCACCGTGTCAATGCCCAAATCCGCTTCCATGTCCAGGTCTAACTCCAGCATGTCCTGGGGATAGCCGGTTTGCGCGGCGACGATTTCCATCACTTTGGCCTGAACCTCGTCCAAAGCGGCGAGACTGAGAGACTGAGAGACTGGAGACTGGAGACTGGAGACTGGTCATGGCTGACCCGCTGACTGCTGACTGCTGATTGCTGACTGGCTAACTCCGGTCGCATCTCCTTCACAAACCCCACCACATGCCGCAGGGTTGGGTAGTCACGCAATTTCAAATCATCACGGCGCGGAATGTCGAACGCTTTACGGATGGCGGCGAAGGTTTCGGCCTGTTTCACCGTGTCAATGCCCAAATCCGCTTCCATATCCAGGTCTAACTCCGCCGGGGTGGGCGCAAGGGGGGCTGGGGGCTGCTCTGTGCGCTGACGCTATGCCGCCTCGCGCTCTCCTTCCCACCACGAAGGTTTCCGCCTGTTTCACCGTGTCAATGCCCAAATCCGCTTCCATATCTAGCTCCAGGTCGAGCATGTCCATCGGGTAGCCGGTTTGTTGGGCGACGATGGTGAGTACCTGGGTTTGGATGTCGTCGAGAGAAGGAGACTGGGAGACTGGGAGACTGAGAGACTGAGAGACTGGAGACTGGTCACTGCTCACTGCTAACTGCTCACTGCTCACTGCCAACGGGGCCGGGGCGATGCTCATGACCCGTACCGGCGCGGCCGCGATGGGTTTTTCTACCACAACGGGTTGGGGGGGAACGGGAGCCAATGGTGAATGGTGAATGGTGAATGGTGTATGGTGAACGGCTAACGGCTGACTGCTGACTGCTGACTGCTGACTGCTCACCCTCACCACCGGCTCCGTGCCATACCGCCACGAACTGGCGATGGGGGTGCGTGGCGGGACGCCATCGGCTTTGATGCGGAGATTACGTTTCACCACTTCCAGTTCGGCCCGGTCGTAGCCGCTGACATCGTCCAGCCAGCGTTGGTACTGCAACGGACTATCCACCCGATCCAACGCGCCGGGGATGCGCCGGGTGAGGGTCATGGCAATCTGGGAGCCAAAACCCGCCGCCAGATGGAGCGCAAAGTGCACCGGATACCGCCCGCCCCGGCTCAGGTTCAACGGGCCGAGGTCGGGGTCAATCTCTTTGTGGTTGGGCACGGGGGGCACGATGCCGTATTCGAGAATTTTCAGGGCGATCACGTCTTCAATGCCCACGCCCATCGGGTGGCCGGTGAACCCTTTGGTGTTAGCCATGATGATTTCGTTGGCCCCGTCGCCAAAGGTGTGACGGAGGGCGGTGACTTCCGCGGCCGCGCTGCCGCCCCGTGCGGGCGTAAACGTCTCATGGGACATAAACACCATCTGGTTCGTCATCACCTGCCGGTGCAGGCCAAAACGCCGTTCCGCCGTTGTCATCAGATTGTTCATAATCTGGGCGATGTGGTTCACGTCCAGGCGTGTGCCGTGGAAGGCACTGTTGTTGGTTTCCGTGGCGAGCAGTTCCACCACGCCGCGCATTCCGCGCTCACGCACGGCGTCTTCACTTTCCAGCACCAGGGCGCAGGCCCCCATACCCATCAGTGTGCCATGACGGCGGCGGTCAAAGGGGAGAGCGGCTTCTTCGACACGATCATCGGTCGCGGCCGCGCCCGTCGCCAGGAATCCCGCCCCGACCCATTCCATCATGTTATCGCTGGTCACATTATCCGCCCCGATGACAATCACGCGGCGGCAACGCCCGGTGCGAATCCAATCCTCGCCCAGGGCAATGGCCTGGGTGGTGCTGGCGCAGGCGGCATTGACCTGGGTGTTGGGGCCACGCGCCCCGATGTATTCGGCGAACTGGCTGTGCCCCATCGAGAGGATGCGGAACAGGAAGCGGCGATCAAACTCGTATGGTTCACGGTTCAGGGCGTCACGCAGGCCCGCCACGCGCCGATCAATTTCGCGCAGGGTGTCGGTGTCGTCACTGTAGCGGCGTAAATCGAGCAGGGCGTTGATCTGGTCGAGCCGGTTTTGGTAGGTGTAGTAGCGGCTAAACTCATCGGCGAAGCGGTCGCCGCCAGGGAAGGCACTGGCGAAGATAACGCCGGTTTCGTCGCGGAGCGATTCGGGCAGGAGCCAGCGGTCGGGCATGGATTTGCCGTTGGACATTTTGCGGAAGGTCTGTACCAGGGGAATGCCCGCCTCGCGCAGGGCATCCAACCCGGCGGCCATCGCCAGTTGGGTGGTGCTGTCTAACGCTTCCACCAGCTTCTCCGGCACGCCATACTCCTCGGTCAGGTCAAAAGAGCCGGGCCGCCCCGCCAGCTTAATCACATCGTCGGCTTCGGTGATGGTCTCGAAGCGGCCGCTACCATCCTCAGATTTCACCAGCCGCGTGACCCGTTTCGCCAGAATGCGCTTGCGGAACCGTTCGGGAATCAAATCCACAAACTGCTCGCCGCGCAAAATCCGCAGGGCATTATCCGGGGCCATCACCGCCTTCTCCGCCCCCGGCAGTCCCAACCCCGTGCCGGTGATGACCACAGAGCCGTGGGGGGGATTGGCGCGGTCGAAAACGGCGGGATGGGGAGACTGAGAGACTGAGAGATTGAGAGATTGGAGTAACTGGGATAGGGCGTCTAGGGTCGGGGGTGTTGTGCCATTGGTAGGCACGGTTTTCACTTCTGGCATGGTAATAACCTCGGTTGGATTGACGGAAACTGGAGCAGAAACCTGTTTAATCTCTGAATCTCTCAGTCTCTCAATCTCCACCCCATACCCGGCGGCATACAAACCACAAATCGCCTGGTTAAAGCTGGCGAGTTCGCCGGTTTTGGGGTGATTGGTAAAGAGGGAGATGACATCGGCTTTCTGGCCTAAAACATCATCCACGAATCCTTTCAGGGCTTTCTTGGGGCCGACTTCGATGAAGGTGCGCACGCCAGCGGCGTACAGCGTCTCCAGCCCTTTGACCCATTGCACCGGTGAGGCGATCTGCTGTTCCAAAATATCTTTGATCGCCTCGGCGGTGTGGGGATAGAACTCACCGGTGACGTTGCCCACCAGGGGTAGATGGCCGGGGGTAATGCGGAGCCGGTCGAGTACCTGGCGCAGGGGTTTGCTGGCGGGGGCGACGATGCGGGTGTGGAAGGCGTGGCTGACGGGGATGGGAATGGCGCGGAATCCTTTGTCGGTGAACACCTGGCAGGCGCGATCCACATCCACGCTACTGCCACCGATGACGGCCTGGCTGTAGCTGTTGATGTTGGCCGGGACGACATAGCCGCCGATTTCCTTGAGGGTTTGCTCGACCACATCAATGGGAGCCAGAACGGCGGCCATCTTGCCGTTGTCGCCGACGCTCACTTTGCTCATTTCACTGCCACGCGCGGCCGCGGCCTCTAACGCATCCTCAAACGGCATCATCCCGGCGGCAATCAGGGCGGCATATTCACCCAACGAATGCCCCATCACCATATCCGGGCCGAAGCCGTAGCTGGCGAGAAGCCGGGCCATCGCCGTGTCCAGGGTGAGCATGGCCGGTTGGGTGATGGCCGTTTGCATCAGGGCAAACTCCGCCTGCATCCGGTTGGCTTCATCGGTCACAAACAGGTAGTTGGTAAGCGGCTGGCCGAGAATGGGGGTCATCACGGCATCGGCCTGGGCGAACATCTCGGCTACGATGGGCGAACGTTGGGCCAGTTCCCGCCCCATGTTGAGGTATTGGCTACCCTGACCGGGGAACAAAAAGGCGATTTTGCCCGGTTTGCGGCCGCTGCCCCGGAAAATACCTTGCGCCTGTAATGCTTTCCAGGCCGGAGCCGCGTCAAAGCCCATCGCTTTTTGGGCTTTGTGAACTTTGTCGAGTAGTTCCTCGTGGTTAGCAAAGTCAATAATGAGCCGTTCCGCGGCCGCAAGTTCCACCTTTTTCGGCAGTTCCAGCGGCGGCGTCCAGCCCCCTTCCACCCGTTGCACGGCGTTGTCCAGCTTTTCCTTTAGTTCGGCGGGTGTTTTGGCGCCGAGGGCGAGGATGCCGCGGAAGGGGAGGGTGGGACTGAGAGACTGAATGGAGAATGGTGAATGGTGAATCTGGCAGAGACTGGTGACTGTGCACTGTTAGTCTCTAGTCTCTTTGTCTCTCGTCTCACTCACTGAAACCCCACCAAACACCCTCTTCCCCGTCAACATCCCCGGCACATGCTCTTCCAACGCCAGGTGGAAGTTGGTGCCGCCGAAGCCGTAGGCACTGACGGCGGCGCGGCGGGGTGTGCCGTTGCTTTTTTGCCATTCCTGGGCTTCGTGGGCCAGGTAGAACGGGCTGTGGGCGAAATCAATGTTGGGGTTGGGGGTGGCGGCGTTGAGGGTGGGGGGGATGATTTGGTGGTGCAGGGCCAACGTTGCTTTGAGCAGACCGGCGGCTCCGGCTCCGGCCTTGAGGTGGCCGATGTTGCTTTTGACGGAACCGAGGGCGATAGAACGGGCCGCGGCCGCGCCAAAAATCTTCGCCAAACTTTCCACTTCCACCACATCCCCCACGCGAGTACTCGTGCCGTGCGCCTCGATGAGCGTGGCTGTGGCCGGGTCAAGCCCCGCCTGTTCCCACGCCCTTTGCATGGCAAGCTGTTGCCCGATGGGGTTGGGAGCGGTGATCCCTTTGCCTTTGCCATCACTGGCCCCACCGACCCCCCGGATGACGGCGTAAATTTTGTCCCCGGCCCGCTCGGCATCGTCGAGACGTTTAAGCAGGAACGCGGCCGCGCCTTCACCCATCACAAAGCCATCGGCCCCGTCACCAAACGGGCGGGTTCCCGTGGCACTCAAGGCCCCAATTTTGCAGAACTTCACAAAACTGTTGATGCCCATGTTCCGGTCTACGCCCCCGGTCAGCACGGCGTCCACTTTATGCTCGGTGAGCAGTTCGACGGCGGCATCAACGGCGGCAAAGCTGGAGGCGCAGGCGGCGTCGGTGATGAAGTTGGGGCCGCGCAGGTTGAGCACGTTGGCGACCCGCCCGGAGACGATGTTGGGCAGTTCGCCGGGCATGGAATCTTCGGTGATGGGGGGCAGGGTGTTGTCAATGACATCGTGCCAATGAGCGAGAATGGCTTCGCGTGCGGCCGCGGGCAGTTGCTGAAACTCCGGTACGGCCTTCAGGGCACGGGCATACTCCGGGAAAATAATGCGCGAATTGGTGATGTAATGGAGTTCCCCCCCCATGGCCGTGCCTAACACCACGGCGGTGCGGTCCGTGTCCAGGGGGCGGTTGGGGTAGCCATAATCGGCCAGGGCATCGGCGGCAATTGTCACCGCCCACTGTTGCCCCTGATCCATGGAAGCGGCCACTTTGGGCGGCATCTTAAACCGCTTCCAATCAAATTCGTATCCCCGCACCCAGCCCCCGATTTTGCTGTACGTTTTATCGGGTGCTCTGGGGTCCGGGTCATAATAATCGGCCAGCGACCAGCGGTCAGAGGGGGTTTCGCTGATGCTGTACCGTTTGCCGAGGATATTTTGCCAGAACGCCGCCACCCCCGCCGCATCTGGCAAGATAGCTCCCAACCCGACGATGGCCACGGCGCGGCCGCGTGAATCGTTCATCGTTCAATTACTCCTGAGCCTGTTGTGGGGGGTATAACACGGATAAGAAGGAACACGGATAAAAACATTGAGTCGGTGTAGCCTGAGCTTGTCGAAGGCTACACCGGGCTTCGACAAGCTCAGCCCTCGATAGCGTGTATAGTTCGTTATTTCTTATCCGTGTTTTCTCCATCCGTGTTTATCCTTCCCAAACACCTCAACTTATTACGCCACACGTATCACACATGAAACGCTTTATTCAACTCATCCGCCGCACAATCCATATCTGCCACCAGACCGGTTTGGGCCTGGTAAATGGCGGGCAGGTTGAGGGAGTTGGCTAAATTCGGATCGGTTTGGCCCGCGCCGATGGCCCATTGCAGACCATCTGCCGCTACTTTCAGCGCGGCCTGGCGGGCATAGATACGCGCCAACGCCTGCCGCACCGGAACCGCCAACGGAATGGCTTCGGTGGGTTTGTCTACGACGCGCTCGGCAAAAATGGCCGCCGTTTCGGCCCAGGCGATGAGTTCACCCAGGCGGAACAGGACATGCTGGTTGCGCGTGAGCCGGTCAAGGCGGCAACGCTCCAAAATGACCGCCAGGGCACGCATCGCCAGGGCGGCAAAATTGGCCCCGTTGTCCGGTTGTTGGGCGTGAATGGCGTCCAATTTTTCGGCCCAATCGGTGTAATACGCGCCCCGTGTTTTCAGGTGCAACTGCCAGCGGTCACGGGCCATCGTCCACTCCATAATTTCCGAAGTGCCTTCATAAATGGTGGTGATGCGAACATCTCGTTTGATCTTCTCGACCATGTACTCTTTGGTGTAGCCATATCCGCCATGTCCCTGAATGGCATCTTCGGCCGCTTTGTTGCCTGCTTCGGTGGCGACATATTTGGCGACAGCCCCTTCAGTTGCCAGCCCTTCCTCACCGCTGTCCAGCCGTTCCGCCACCCATTCGATGTAGGTGCGGGCGGCTTCCAGCCGGGCGGCGTTGGGGACGATGAGTTTGTGGGTGTACCCTTGCTTCTGGCTGAGGGGCGCACCGGCCTGGATGCGTTCTTGCGAGTAGCGAATGACACGGCGTAGCGCTTCCCAACCCGCGCCGAGGCCAAAGGCTCCCACCATGAGGCGGGTGTAGCCAAAAACGGCCTGGGCCTGGGCCAAACCTTGTCCTTCTACCTCGCCGACGAGCCGGTCGGCGGGCACGTACACATCTTCCAGGAAGAGGGCGGCGGTGTTGCTGGCGCGGATGCCGTGTTTGTCTTCCGGTTTGCCGTGGGCGAAGCCGGGGGTATCCCGATCCACCACGAACCAGGTGGGGCCGCCGGGCGCGAGGGCCAGAATGGTGTACAAATCGGCCACACCGCCGTTGCTGATCCACTGCTTCTGCCCGGAAATTTTGTAGCCGACCACCTTGCCGTCTTCTTCTACCGGCACGGCTTTGGTACGCAGGGAGCCGAGGTCACTCCCGGCCTGGGGTTCGGTGGCCCCGTAGGCCATGAGGAGGGCTTCTTCGGCCACGCGCCCCATCCAGTAAGCTCGCTGTTCTTCGGTGGCCCCCACGGTGATGGGGTCGGAGCCGAGGAAGGTGGCTAAGACGCCGGTGGCCACACCCAGGTCAAATGAGGCCATGAGTTCGGACACGCGATAAATGTCATACGCGCCCCCATCCAGGCCGCCGTAGGCTTCCGGGATGAAGAGCAGGTGCAGACCGAGGTTGGCGGGGTCGTATAGCTCTTTGAGGACTTCGTGGGGGAATTGGTCGTTGTGATCGAGGTGTAGCAGGTATTCGGGGGTGAGTTTTTTCTCGCCGTATTTTTTGAGGGTTTCGAGAACCATTTCCAGGGTTTCTTTGTCTAATCCAGCCATGAGGGACTCCTGTTAGTGAGTAGTAACCAATGACCGGTAGTCCAGTCAGTCGGGGATTGCTGGGATGATGAACAGCGGCTGAGGGGTCAGGGTTACAGGCAACGAGAATTCACAAAGGGGAAGCGGGAGCTTCGGTTTTGTGTGCGTTTAACTATTAAGTGGTCGTAGATTTTTGTGTCTGCGACTATGTGTAGGGTAGGATATTTGGGGGATAGGAGAGAGTGATGAAGATCACCCAATCGGGGTGATGGTTTTCGGTAATCTCGTAGGAACTCGTAGGAACTCAGGGGAACTTGAAACCTGGAACTTGAAACTTCTTTTCGTACTCGCAAACTCGCCACTCGCCACTTATTTTCGTAGGATATACAAAAAACACCCTGTCAGGTTCCTGACAGGGTGTTTTTACTTGATTAAGAGGGTCTTACTTTAGCGAACGGCTTGTTTTACTTCGTTCCAACCGTACCGGATCGCATCCTTGACGTCTTCCCAGGTGCCCTGGTTCTTTTCTTCCCAGCGGGTGCGCACTTCTGGTTCGATTTCGCCCCACTCGCGGCCGCGATAAGGAGCATAATTTCCTAATTCGGAGCCATAACGATAGGCGGGCAGGTATTCGTTGTAACCATAACGGCTGCTGGTGAAGTTGGTGTCATAGTGTGAGCGGAAGCGCTGATCGTCTGGTATAGTCCACTGTTAGTATAGCGGTATAGCTCCAACCGGTACTGCCACCGTTGGTGTCGCCGCTGTGGTCATGAACCTGAGCACCGCGCCATGTAGTGGAGCCAGCCCCAGTGGTGGAGCCTGTTCTGCTTGTGGAGCCTACGCCTCTGGCCGAGCTGCCACCAGTGTAGGTATAGTCACTTGTCGTTGTATCACGCTCGGTCATGTCGTAGTCGTCATCACCATCAAAGGCATCCTTCACTTCTTCCCAGGCATGGCGGATAGAGGCTTTGAAATCTTCCCAGGTTCCCTGAGTAGCATCTTCTGTGCGCTCCCAACCACCTCTGGCTTCGGCTTCGATTTCGTCCCAGGTGCTGTAGTCACGATACCGTTGATTACGCGCCAGACCGTAACCATAACGGTAGCCCGGCTCGTACCAGTTGTAATCACGCCCGCTATTCAGCAAACTGCTGTCATAGTGGGAGCGGAAACTGGGGGCGTAGTAGTCGTAATCGTGATCATCATAGGTGTTATAACTTTCCCGCTCGGACGCGATCTGGCTGGAGCTATAGGCACTGGCGTTCGGATCGTAACCCGTCCAGCCGGAGGAGCGCCAGAATTCCGAACGACGCTCAACGTTGACTGGCTCGTGGCGGTCCATGATGGCTACCGCATCTTCTACGCGGCCCTCGTCTACTTTGAGGGCTACCAGCGTGCTACCCCGGCGAATGCCTTCGGCGTAGTAGGCGGCATGTTCTTCAGGAATGCCCCAACCGATGAGAGCGCCTAAGAGACCGCCCGCGGCCGCGCCAATGCCCGCACCGGTGAGACCCGCCACAATAGGGCCAGCCGCAATCACAGGCCCCAAACCAGGGATGGCTAGGGCGCCTAAACCGACAAGCATACCGGCTAAACCACCAATAGCGCCACCGGCAAAAGCACCGGCCATGGCGTTTTCTGTGGCTTGTGCAGCGGCGGCGTCTGTCCCTGTATTCACGGTGTTTGTGCCTAAATTCTTGGAATAGGTATTGTCGGGATCCCCAGCAATGAGGCTGATGTCGCTCCGATCAAAACCACCCGAGACTAAATCATTGACTGTGTCATGTGCGTTTGTCAGGTCATCATATAGACCAACTACTGTTTTCATTTTGATTCTCCTATTTGGTGCTTATCAGCTTGTTCTGCACCGGTTTGGCTCTTAAAAGAGCGGGGGCCTGGGTTAAAGTAGAAAAGCTGAAGCGCAGACAGAAACTGTGGCAGGATAAAGTAGGGCAACCCTGTTGGGTGCCCGGCATCAGGCGGGTATGAGACCCACCCCTGAACCCGTACCTGGGGTTCAGGCTATTGCCTCTCAAAGGCCAGTCTGATTACATCCAGAGCTGCCAAATGATAAAGGCAGTGATGAGGACAAGAATGAGCAGAGCAATAATGACGGGGAGCGTTAGCCCGGACCGTTTGGGGCGATCGTATACACCCAGACCCGAAGGGGGTGCGGTGTCGTCTTTGACCGGGTCATGATATGGCTCTGGCTCGCCCTTATTTGGATCGTTCATAACAATTTGCTCCTTGCCCCAACGCGGCCGCATCTTGATTTACGTACCCATGACAGAAATAGGGTTATTCCTTTCACGGGTTTCTAGCCCTTGTGTGTCCATGCTTTGGGCAAGCAGGGAAGGGCATAAGTAATACGACCTACTTATAGCATAACAAAAGCCGGAGGGTGTTTTGAAGAGACCTGGATATAAAGCAGGGTATAGAGGGGATATATTTCACGGGTACGCTCGAACCGCGGCGAGTTCCTCGCAACACCATAACCCAGTGCCGATCAATCGCCACGACGTTTTTTCTCATAACGGTAAAAGCCCAGCTAATCACTGGGCTTTTCTGTTCGTCGTGACCGCTATTGAGGCTAACAAATTAATATGGGTATCGAGGAGTAAGGCACGCCTACGTGCCGACTGGTGTATACCCGTCGCACGTGGGCGTGCTCACCCCTCTCTATGCCCGTGCTATTTCGTAAAACTTCAATAGCGGGCTGACCCTGATAGCTAAAGCCGCACTTACAACGCCAAATCTTTTTTGGGAAAGCAATAGCTACCGTTTCTCTCTTCATCTTCCCCTTCGCCAAAGCCAATAAGTTCTCCATAGCTCCTTAATAACATCTGAACATGGCCCCGGTAAAGTAACAGTATATTCGCTTCACGGATTGGCCGAGGCAAGCGAAAGATTAACAAATATCGTTTAGTGAAAAGGAGCTATACACATGTTGAACAAAAGCAGATGGTTACGTTTTGTGGCGGGGGCTATGTTGGTGATGGTGATGGCCTTGGGGGTGGTGACAGCGTTTGCCCAAACCCAGGATGACCCAACCCCCACACCGGAAGCACCGGTCACCGGTGAATCGGATGGCACGACTACGGATATGCCTGATGGGTATCGCGGCCGCGGACACGGCCCTGGCGTAGACTCGGCGGCCCTGGCTGAAGCCCTGGGTATCACGGAAGAAGAGCTGACCACAGCCCAAGAGGAAGCCCATGCGGCCGCGCTCGCTCAGGCCGTCACCGATGGTCTCATCACCCAGGCGCAGGCGGATGAACTGTTAGCCAATGGGGGCCGCGGCCGCGGGTTCCACTTTGGCAACGACAAAGACACCTACCTGGCCGATACCCTGGGCATCACTGTCGAAGAGCTAGAAGCCGCCCGCCTGGAAGTTTACACTGCCCAACTAGCCGAAATGGTCGCCGCGGGCACGATCACCCAGACAGAAGCGGATCTAATTCTGGCTCAGAAAGCGGTGCAAAACTATGTCGATGATGACGCCTATCAATCCGCCGTGCAATCCATCTACGCCGACGCTGTCGCTCAGGCACTGGCCGATGGGGTCATCACCCAGGCCCAGGCCGATGAACTCCTGGCGAACATGACCGCCCAGACCTTCCATTTCCCTGGTGCGGGTGGTCACGGCGGACGGGGTGGACATCATGGGCACGGCGGACATGGGGGCAACTTTAGCGCCCCCACCGATGATGCCACTCCCACCGGCGACAATGCTTAGTAAAAGATTGCCTAAGGAACGAGAATTTAATAAGTTACAGGAGTCTGGAGACAACTACATCTTTACGAAAGTCAGACTTATGTCTTTATGATATACCTCACCTGGGTTTGTTGAAACCCCTAACCCGCCCCAGGGGCGGGAACTTTCTAGGCGCAGTTTTCGGGGCGAAAAAGCTCATTCCCCTTCCCCCGGGAAGGGGGTGAGATGGGTCTTCATCTCAATTAGAAGGGTTTAGGTAAAGCTGAGTCTCTCATCTCAGTTCGCAGTTTTTTAATCCTTGTTCCTAAGGCGTTCCCTGAACCGGCTAAAGCCTCGACTCCGGAGTGGACGCTTTAGCGGGAATGAGAACAAGAACCAGCATTCTTTCTTCTTGTTTCAGGGAGATAGCCCAACGGCTATCTCCCTTTTTTGTTGCTCAATGTGGTATGGGTTCATTTTGGCAAGTAGGCCATTACCCTGAAATGTGCGGGTGGGGTATTGACAGAAAACATCGTCGTTATTAAAATTGATAATGTTACAAAATATGATAACGAAAGCCTATGAACCTGACCAAAGCTGAACTCATTCTCCATCCGGTGCGCCTACGCATTTTGCAGACGCTGATGGGGGATACGTTTACCACCCAAGAGATTACTGACCGGCTGGGTAACGTGCCTAAGTCATCCATTTACCGGCATCTAAAGCTGTTACTGGCAGAAGGGATGGTGGAGATCGCGGCCGCGCGGCTGGTCAATGGTATCCAAGAGAAAACATACCGCCTGGCCCAACCCCCGTTTTTGAATCCTGAAGAGCTGGTTGATGTCACCGGGGAGCAACACGCCCACTATTTCGCTACCTTTGTGTTGGCCTTGTTACAGAATTTTCAGCAATACCTGTCCCAAAAAGAGCTGTCTGGTAGGCCACTGGACCCGGCTGCGGATCGAGTTGGTTATAGCGATATCGCTTTTTATGTCACCAATGAAGAGTTCGATCAGCTTGGGCAGACGCTAAACGAGGCCATTCTGCCCGTGCTAAAAAATGAACCTGGTGCAGGCCGTCACAAACACAAAATGGCCTTTGTTAGCCACCCGGTTGATATTTTGCCACATGATTAAGGTCTGGAGTTTAGAGCTAGAGGAGAGAGCTAGAGAGAATTACTCTGGAAGACCCTCTAGCTCTGGCTCTGAACTCTAAACTTCAGTGAGGTTAATTATGGAAGACACAGAACTTTTGAGTCGGTTGTTGCCCTTGTTGATTCCCATTTTGGTCGTGCAGTTCGCCCTGATCGCGGCCGCGCTGTGGGATTTGTACCACCGTGAAAAAACCCGTGGCCCCAAAATCGCCTGGGTTTTCATCATCCTCTTCATCAACATGATCGGCCCCATTGTCTACTTCGTCTTCGGCCGAGACAAAGAAGAGTAAGGAAGCACCCAAGCACATATGGACGCCATTCGCTGTGAAAACCTCAGTAAACAGTACGACCAGGTAATCGCCCTGGAATCGCTTAATTTAACCGTACCGGCTGGGTCCGTGTTTGGTTTTTTGGGCCGCAATGGGGCGGGCAAAACCACCACCATCCGCCTGCTGACTGGCCTGGCCCAGCCGACGGCTGGGTCGGCCTGGGTGGCGGGGGTGGAGATGACCAATGGGGATAGCCGCGGCCGCGCCCAGTTTGGCTACCTGCCCCAAGACCCCACCTTCTACAATTGGATGACCCCGGTGGAATACCTGGATTATGTGGCCCGGTTGTTCGAGATGGATGGCCCCACCCGCCAACAGCGCATCGCCGAGATGATAGAGTTGGTGGGGCTGAAAGGGGCGGCCAAACGGCGCATCGGGGGGTTTTCTGGTGGAATGCACCAGCGGCTGGGTATCGCCCAGGCCATGATCCACCAGCCGCCGGTTCTGCTCCTGGATGAACCAACCAGCGCCCTAGACCCGGCGGGGCGGTATGAGGTGCTAGAACTGATTGACCAGCTCCGGGGCCAGGTGACGGTGTTTCTCTCCAGCCATATCCTGGCTGACATTGAGCGGGTGTGTGATCGGGTCGCCATCATTCACCAGGGCAAACTGCTGTTGGTGGCCGAGCGGGATGAGTTGCTGGCCCGGTATGCGACGAATGTGCTGGCCCTGGAATTGGCGCGGGAAAGTAGCGAGAGGGTGGGGGCGTTCGCGGCCGCGTTACAAACGCAGCCCTGGTGCGCCGGACTCACCCAAGAGGGGGCCAGCCTCAAAGTAGCCGTCCATGACCTGCCCCTCGCCAAAGAGGCCATTCTGCCCCTCATCGTCGAACACCATCTCAGCCTCAACCGGTACGAATGGGTTCGCCCCACCTTGGAAGAAATTTTCCTCAAACTAAGTGCCTGATGTCACCCTAACCTGGATAAACCAGAAAATTTATCCGCAGATTAACGCAGATTTTCGCTGATTAAAGAATCTGCGTTAATCCCCCCAATCTGCGGTTAAACTTCTTGCCAACTGTACAAGAATTTAACTCGTAAGGTACTACCATGACCGTTTTCCTCGCTTCCCTCTCCATTCTCTTCATGTTGCTTTTGCCCATCGGTTTAGCCATGGCCTGGCGTCGGCGGGTGGCAGTGCCCTGGAGCTATTTCTGTGTCGGCATCCTCACCTTCGTGGGTTCGCAGGTCGTGCATATCCCCCTGAACAACTGGCTCACTGATCTGGGCCTGCTGGACCCGACGGTGGAAGCAGGGCCAATCTGGGTACGCACCATCTTGCTGTTAGGATTGACGGCGGGGTTGTGCGAGGAAGTCGCCAGGGCGGTTGGTTATTGGTTATTGGCCCGGCGCGGCAAAGGGCAGGGTATAGGTGATAGTGTTATGTTGGGGCTGGGGCATGGGGGAATTGAGGCGATGGTGTTTGGGGCCGTGTTGACGGCCGCTTCCCTTACGTCGTTGCTGGCCTTACAGGGGCAAGACCTGGACAGCCTCGGCCTGCCCGCCGACCAACTTGAGGGGGTGCGTGTGCAACTGGCACAGTTGACAGCCACCCCCTGGGCGATTTTTTTGCCTGCCTGGGAACGGTTGGTGGCGATTGGTTTGCACGTTACGTTGTCCGTGGTCGTCTGGCTGGCCTTCCGGCGGCGTAACGCGGCTTATGTCCTGCTGGCGATTCTCTGGCACATGGCGGTAGATGCCGGATTGGTGGCTTCACTTCGCTTTATTGATACTACCTGGCAGTTAGAACTTCTCTTCACGTTGATTACCATTCCGGGCCTGGTGTGGGTGTGGCGGCTGTGGCAGAAAGAGACGAAAGAAGGGCGGGTGGCCGCGGCCGCGCCGATGCCTGTCCGGTCCTCACTCTCCCTGTGGGGCACAGCCATCCGCAAAGAGCTGCTCCAACAATGGCGCACGCGGCGTGTCTTGGTGATCAGTGCCGTCTTCTTCGTCTTTGGCCTGATGTCTCCCTTGCTGGCCTATGCCACCCCCCAACTTCTCAGTAGCCTGGAAGGGGCAGAACAGTTCGCCCAGTTAATTCCCACCCCCACTACCGCTGATGCTGTGGGTCAATACATCAAAAACATCACCCAGTTTGGTTTTATCCTGGCGGTGCTGTTTGGCATGGGGGCGGTCGCTGGGGAGAAAGAATTGGGCACAGCGGCCATGATTTTGAGCAAACCATTACCACGCTGGGCCTTTGTTTTGAGTAAATTTGTGGCGCAATCGCTCATTTACCTGTTGGCCTTTGCCATCGCGGCGGTGGGGGCCTACTACACCTGGATTTTGTTTGAGCCGCTCAACCTGGGGGCGTTTTTGCTGGGCAACGGCCTGTTGCTCATCTGGCTCCTCACCTTCGCGGCCGCGACGCTGTTGGCGAGTGTGATGGCAAAAAGTACCGGTGCGGCCGCGGGGTTAGCTTTATTAGCGGCAGTCATCTTGCTCCTTGGGGGAGGTTTGCCCAAGGTAGGCCCGTTGTTCCCGGGTGGGTTGGTGGCCTGGGCCAGTACCTTGGGGCTAGATGGCGTGGTCGCGGCCGCGAACGGGGGTGCGCTCACCGCCAGCCTCATGCTCATTCTCGTCTCTCTGCTAACGGCGGTCGCCCTATTTGAAAACCAGGAACTATGAAATGTGGTCTACAACCAGCCTCTCTAAAACCCTCATTACCGCCAGCCAGGCTCAAACGTTAGTCACCGCCGCCTTTGGCGCGGCCGCGACCATCCATACCTTCACCGAACTCACCGACGGCTTTTTCAACGCTGCTTACGCTATCACCCTGGCCGATGGTTTACAAACGGTCCTGAAAATAGCCCCACCCCCCACCGTCCGCGTTTTGCGGTACGAACGAAACCTCGCGGCCGCGGAAGTGGCCGCCCTACGTCTGGTCAAACAGCAGACGACGGTGCCCGTGCCTACCGTCTACGCCTACGACGACACCGGTCAGCAGTTGCCCAGCCCCTACTTCTTCATGTCCTTTGTGCCCGGTACACCGTACCATCACCTGCGCCCGGCCCTCGCCCTCACCACCCAGGCCCAGATTGATCACACCATAGGCCACTATCTGCGGCAGATGAACGACCTGACCGGGCCAGCCTTTGGGTATGGCACGCCCGATGGCTGGCGCGAATCATCTTGGAAGACCACTTTCCTGACCATGTTGCATGATGTTTTGACAGATGGCGAAGAGGCGGGAGTGGTTTTGCCGCGCCCGTATCCAGTTCTACGCCAGCAGTTAGAGCAACTCGCTCCGGCCCTGGATGAGGTGACAACGCCCCATTTTGTGCATTGGGATTTGTGGGATGGCAATGTTTTGGTAGACCCGGTCACCCATGAGATAACCGGGCTTATTGATTTTGAGCGGGCGTTGTGGGGGGATCCGCTGATGGAAGCGCAGTTCCGTACCTGGCAGGCGGGCAGTGCGGTTGACCAGGGGTATGGTCACTCGTTGTTAACCACCGCGAGCGCACAGCAACGGCGGCTCCTTTACAACATTTATCTGTACCTGATCATGATTATCGAGTGTACGTATCGCCAATATGCCACGCCGGAGCAGGAGAATTGGACGCGGCCGCAGTTAGACCATGATCTAGAGCGGCTAGACGAACTGCTGGTCAAACATTAGCAAGGCAGGCAAAACATAACTGCCAACATAACTTTGGTTAGACGCTAACCGGGTTATTCCCCCTATCATATACCCGTAATGTACAAATTTAACGCCCTTTTGGTGGGGCTTTTTGGGGCCAGACCGGTGCGAAGTGTGGCCCCAGGTGGACTGCCTTATGAAACCAACTTCTGTTGATCAACCTCAAGAAACCATTACTTCTCGCCCGGTGGCGCCTGAAGATTACGAGCGGATTCGGCTTCTGTTGCTGGAGACGCTGGCTATTGCCCCGCTGGGTTTTAACTGGGATATTCGTCGCTGGGAAGGTAAATGCTGGTACGATGAAAATAAGACCGGCAACCCGGACTGGTACAAAAACAGCCAGTTGTGGCAAACCAGCGCCGGGCAACTCGTCGGCCTGGCGCACCCGGATGGCCTGGGATTCCCGTACCTGGAGCTGCACCCAGATTACCGCTACCTGGAAGCGGAGATGATTACCTGGGCGGAAGCGAATTTAACTGAACCGCACCCGGACAATCGCGGCCGCAGAATCCAGTTTTTTGTCTACGATTATGATGTGTACCGTCAACATCTGCTGACCGAACGGGGGTACCAAAAAATGAGTTACGGTGGAGTTATCCGCCACATGCGGTTGGGGCGACAGGTATTGCCGCGGCCGCAAATAGCCCCTGGTTACACCCTACGTACCACCAACCCTGAAGACATCCAGGACGCCCAACAGATAGCCGATCTGCTAAACGCCGCTTTCAACCGCACCTTCCACAATGCGCAGGAATACCAGCAATTCACCCGCCAGGCTACCTGCTTCCATCGCGAACTAGACCTGGTAGCCGTGGCCCCGGATGGCCGGTTTGCCGCCTACGTGGGTATTCCTTATGATGAATTCAACCGGCGCGGCATGTTTGAGCCGGTCTGCACCCACCCCGACCATCGCCAAAAGGGGTTGGCGAAGGTGTTGATGCAAGATGGTCTGCACCGCCTGCGAGAGTGGGGGGCTACGGCTGTGGTGGTAGAAACGGGTGATATGGTTCCGGCTAACCTGTTGTATACCAGCATGGGTTTTACCGAAATGGTCAAAGGGAGTTACTGGTTACGTGAGTGGGCCTAAACTGAACCGTCACGCCTGGTATTTCTCCCTTCCTGCCACGAAGGGGGTAGGGGGATAGGCGAATCAGCCCATTAACCGATTAAAAATTTAAACGATAGATGGTCAGATAATCATTTGGCGTTTCGTTCGTAGTGACCGCTTTAGCGGGCTGATACTAGCCCGCTAAAGCGGTCACTACAAACAAAAAAACTATACAAGAAGCGTCGGCAACGTATCCCCTCAGCCATCTGTTTGGGCAGTGGCGGGAATGTCGCCGGGCTGGCACTCTTGTTGGAAGAAGGCCCAGGCATTGCAAGCACTGGCATCAGGAAAGACACAAGCTCCACACTGGCGGCCATCGGCCTGGGTACGGATTTCATACTGGTAGCCTTGTTCGGTGCAGTACGCGGCCGCGGCGTTGACCAACTCGGCGCGCATTTCTGATTCAAGACCGGTGTCTAAGACGCGGCCGCGGGTATTCACCGTGGCCTGCCAACAAAAACCGGTCATCTTGTCCCCCAGTGTCACATGGTACTGGGTATCATCCCCCTCATCCAGGGCATAAGAGACCGTCATCAAACAATCTTCCGCCTTAAACCGAAAAACAGTGAACCCCTCTGGGGCGGAACCCGGTAAGGTGCGCCACTTAATTCCGGCTGGGGGGACACATTCATTGACCCCGTCTCGCAGATAATCCAGGACGGATTCACGGGCGGCTACCACATCGGCGGGTGCTTCCGGTGTTGCCGTGGGCATAGTGTTGGTAGTCGCTTCGTTGGCGGCCGTGGTGCAACCCCCTAAAACAACCACCAGCCAGACAGCCACGATAATTACCAGAAAAATGAAGAACGGTTTGCGCTGAGACATAATTGACCTCCCGCCCTCAGGCGAAGGTTTGTGGCGTTGCCGCCAGATGAAGCGGCCGCGCCAGGTGACTGCCTTCTGAGGCATGGAAAACGAGCATGAGTTGAGCCACGTTAGCCGTGTCATTATGAAAGCAATGAGCCTGGGTGGCCTGAAATAACAGACTGAACCCCTGAACCAACCGGTAATCTTGCCCTCCCACATAATAAACAATCTCCCCTTCTAAACAGTAAACCAGCTCTTCACCCGGATGGCTGATCGGTTGATCCAGATTATTGGCGCCGGGAGCTACGGTTAACAAAAACGGTTCTAATTGTTGATTGCGTAGCCCTAACCCCAAACTTTCCAGGGTAATGCCGTTTGCCTCAGAGCGGAGCCGGGTCTGTGGCTGTACAAATACGACAGTCTGTTCTTGAGGATCTTCAAAGAAACTGGTAATAGGCACACCTAGGGCGGTAGCCAGGTGGTGCAGGGAGGAGACGGTGGGGGAATTCTCGCCTCGTTCGATGAGGCTGATGGCGTTGATGGAGAGGCCACAACGTTCAGCGACAGCCCGCAAGGATAAGCCCTGCCGCTCGCGGATGGTACGGATGCGCTGACCGACATTTGGTTCTATAGGTGACATCATTTCCTGTTTTGACTTTTTTAGTGCTGAATAATTGACTAAATTTTACCATAATAATGTGTGACTGTACAGTAAAATGGTAAACTGTTGGCGAGGTAATTTTGGGGCGAGGGTGGGGAAACCGCGGCCGCGGCCAATAACGCTACCCTACAACTACTTTCCACCAGTCAGTTCCCCCTTTCTAGGAGCAGGGTACTAGAAGAAATAGTTCAGCAGGTTCAAGAAAAAACGGTAGTTTTCGTTAAGATTTAAGATGGTTATTTGGCGAAGACAACGAAAGTTCTCCTCGTTGTCAGGTCGCTTGAAACGCACATATAAAAAATGATGGGGGTCTTTGGGATTTCGCTGGGGGATCGGTACTGGTGGGAATTGGTGGGGCTGGCCGTGTGCCTGCCCACTTGCTAGAGGGCAACCACAAGGGTTGTCCCTACAGCCAAAATGTTTTTCTTAACAGCTATAGTAAGAATGCTACTGGTGGGTTTAGAGGCGATGTGGAGATGGGATTTATCAGTTTCAGCCAATCGCCCATCAATTTGAACCCTTTTGCACTTTAGTTCGTTAAATAATAGTAATAGGACTGATTTCCTACTGAACTTAGACTGTATCTTCTCAACGACTGATGTAGGGTTTGGGTAACCGCAACGGTAAGCCCCTAAGACAGGCTCAAGGTCTGTCATTACTGGGGAGAAGATACTCGACATGGCGAAGTGCAAGCACAGTAACCCCTGTTTGCCATGTCTCCCACTATTATTGTCCGCACATGATTTATGTATCTCCTCTTGCGTAAAGAGGAGTGCTTCAAGTTGTCCTAAAACCGACCGGCGTTCGGTTTAAGATGCCCTTTTGACGGCAAGTTCTGTTTGGGTCAAACAGCATCTTCTCAACTGATTATTCAATGAAAGGAATGACCGTGAGTAGGATAAAGGAGTAAAAGACAGGATGAAACAACTGAATTGGTCGGTGGCCAAGTTATTGATTGGGTTGGCTGTTTTCTTCAATATCGAGCGGGTAGATTTCAGTTTGAACAACACGAGCAACACGATTGATATCCATTCGTTTGTTTATGTTCTGAGCCTGGCCGCCGTTTTGAGCATTATTTTTATTCCTTTTCTGTCCCGCCTACCATTCTCTAGCTTGGCTCTTCTATGGTTTTTTGTCTTCCTAAATTTCAAGATATTGCTAAGCTATGAACGACCCCTCTTGGGCGGGGTGTTTACCTATTTATCGCTTACAGAGGTCGCATTTTTGATTCTGCTGGTGTACCAGGCGCGTGAAGTTGTGGAGGTGCGGGATGAATTATCCAGAATGGCCGAATATGTGACTCTGGCAAATACTGGTATGCATTTACCGCAATTAGATGAGGCTGGATCAAAGATTCGGCGGGAGATGACCCGCAGTCGTTACTATCATCGGGCTTTGAGTGTGATTGTGGTTAAACCAGACCAGCGCACTCTGAATTTGTCTGAACCCCAGTTAATGAAAGAAATTCAGAAGAGTGTGGCCGGGCGGCGTATGGCGGCCAAATTATCGGAACTGTTGGGGGAACAGCTTCGGGTGGTAGATACGGTTTTAGAAGATCGGGAAAATGGGGCGTTTGTCATCCTGTGCCCTGAGCTGGATGCCAAAGGAACGATTTTGTTGACCGAACATATTCGCCATGCGGTAACGGATAATCTGGCCCTTAATGTCCAGTGTGGCATGGCCTCGTTTCCTGATGAAGCGGTGACCTTTGAATCCCTGGTTTCAGAAGCCTACCGCAAGCTGAAGTCCGCGGCCGCGGACAGTTCCGCTGGTGCCATAGACAATTCTGCTGTGCCCATCCCCTCAGAGATGTTGCAAGCAATGGGCGATTAGCCCACTCACCTCGTAACCGTTCAGCCAGAAAGGTCCACCTTTCCTGGCATCCATTGGGGGGGAATGAACGCTTACATTGGATCATTCAAATCGGGAGGAAGTCATGATTAATTACCCTAGCAAAAATTCATTTACCTCACGCTATGAGGAAGTCGTTCCCTCTCACGTGATTTCATCGTTAATGATCTCGGCGTTGCCTCGGGTGGCGGCTATGGCCTGGTGGCAGGATGTGCGCCCTGAAAATAGTTTATTACGCGGCCGCGCCTATCGCCGGGCTAAACGTCTCATGGACATATGCCTGGTAGCCATCTCCTTACCCGTTCTTTTGCCCCTGTTCCTTATGTGCGCCGCGTTGATCGCCATTGAGTCACCCGGTGCGCCGGTCGTTTTTAAGCAGAAACGCACCGGTAAAGGGGGCCATCCTTTTCTCATGTACAAATTTCGTACCATGGTTCCCAATGCCGAAGAACTCAAAAAGGAATTGGCTCATCTGAACGAGTTGCAATGGCCTGATTTTAAAATTTCCAATGATCCCCGCATCACCCGGGTGGGTCGTATCCTACGCAAAACCAGCCTGGATGAACTGCCCCAACTGCTGAATGTATGGTTCGGTGAAATGAGCCTGGTGGGGCCACGTCCCACTTCTTTCTCTCCAGAAACGTATGAATTATGGCAAACGGAACGGTTGGATGTTCTACCTGGTGTCACTGGTTTGTGGCAGATTTTGGGGCGGGGTTCGATGGAGTTTGATGAGCGAGTGCGCCTGGATGTGGCTTATATCGAACGGCGCTGTTTGTGGCTAGATATGCAAATTTTTGTGCGCACGTTTACGGCTGTTCTGCAACAGCGGGGGGCCTGTTAATGACCAGGAAGATAGCCTATGTGATGTCGCGCTTTCCCCACCTTCCAGAGACGTTTATCTTGCGTGAGATGAACGAACTGGAGAAACAAGGCTGGAACATTGCCTTGTACCCACTGGTGCGGCAAAAGCAATCTGTCATCCATGAGGAAGCAAAACCGTGGCTGAATCGGGTGCATCATGATGCTTTTGTATCCGGGCGTGTCTTGTGGAGTAATGGGCAGGCGCTGGGACAGCATCCTCTGGCCTATGCCAAATTATGGACGACCATGATGCATGAAAACAGGCATAACCTGAACTTGCTGGTGCGGGCACTGGCTCTGTTTCCGAAGGCGGTCGTCGCGGCCGCGGACATGCAAGCCGCTGGTATCACCCACATTCACGCCCACTACGCCACCCACCCGGCCCTCTTTGCCTGGCTCATCCACCAACTGACCGGCATTACCTACAGCATCACCGTTCATGCCCATGATATTTTTGTGCGCACCGCCATGCTTGCCACCAAACTGCGCTCGGCCAGCTTCATTGCGGCTATCTCAGACTATAACCGGAACTACCTGGCGCAAAAGGTAGGCTCCTGGGTTCAGGATAAGACTTACATTATTCGGTGTGGTATCGACCAGGGGCAATACCAACCCCGCCTCATGCCTGCCCTGCCAGACGAGCCGCTGGACATTATCAATGTGGGC
The DNA here is from genome assembly GCA_016716885.1 of Candidatus Trichofilum aggregatum. Taxonomy (GTDB): domain Bacteria; phylum Chloroflexota; class Anaerolineae; order Promineifilales; family Promineifilaceae; genus Trichofilum; species Trichofilum aggregatum. The sequence goes on from JADJUV010000172.1 coordinate 117,805, forward strand.
AGTCTCCAACCCTACAAAGGACAGCGCTATCTCATTGAAGCCTGTGCTCTGTTACAAACACAAGGAATCCCATTCCGTTGCCGCATCATTGGCGGTGGTGAGGAGCAACCTCAGTTGCAAGCGCTCATTGAGCAATTGCACCTGGGCGAGCAGATAACGTTGTTAGGGCCGCTGCCCCAAAATGAGGTTGCGGCTCTTTTGCCCACGGCCAACTGTTATGTGCAACCCAGCATCGTGACCGCAACGGGCAAAATGGAAGGGATTCCTGTGGCCCTTATGGAAGCGCTGGCCTGCCGTTTGCCGGTGGTGGCTACCCATCTGTCTGGTATGCCCGAACTGGTGCGACCCGGTGAAACCGGCTGGCTGGTTCCGCCAGCGGATGCTCCGGCGTTGGCGGGTGCGATGGCCGCTGTTTTCGCCTCACCGAACGAGAGTTTTGCCCTGGCGACAGCCGGACATGATCTGGTAATGCAGCAATTTCACCTACAGAAAAATGTCAGCCTGTTGGCTGAACTACTCACTCATTACGCGGGTCGGTCAACGTACGCTAACCAGGCAACGTCGGTCGTCTTTCCACCCCAACTGGCTTCCGATCATCAGCCGTAATTGCGTTCACTGAAAGAAGCTACGAATTTTTCTGTGGTGGTGTGGCGCTCTTTGCGCCGTTGTGGGCGTTATTGCCACAGACTCATAATTTTGTGGGTGTTTCCCCTGTGGTTCTGGCATGGTGGCATTAGCCCGAATAGAGACCGAGGATTTTTATGAATGACCATAAGTTTATTTTTATCGGTGGCTTGCACCGTAGCGGCACCAGTATCTTGTTCAAGACATTGCGGGATCATCCGCAAATCAGTGGCTTCTATAACACCGGCGTACCTGAGGATGAAGGACAACACCTGCAAACGGTGGTTGCTCCGGCTAAAGCGTATGGGGGGGCGGGGCTGTTTGGTTTCAACAAGGAAGCTCATTTGGACGAGACATCGCCTCTGGTTTCCGAGGCGAACCGGATCACCCTTTTTAACCAATGGAAACCGTATTGGGATTTGAGCAAACCGTTTTTGTTGGAGAAATCCCTGCCAACGCTTATTCGCACCCGTTTTCTCCAGGCGTTGTATCCGCAGTCCTATTTCATCATTTTGTTACGGCATCCCATTCCGGTGACGTTAGCTACAAAAAAGTGGCGGCCGCGACGCACGCTTTACTCCTTGTTAGAGCATTGGTTTGTCTGCCATGAGCGGTTCCAACAAGACAGGCAACATCTTCGTCATGTTATGTTGATCAAATACGAAGAATTTGTCACCCATCCCGCCGGGGTTTTGGATGAGATATGGCGTTTTTTGAATGTTGAGCCTATGGCTCAGATCAAACAAGAGGTTCGTACCAACATTAACGAAAAGTATTTTAACCATTGGCAACAACTGGAAGACGGGTTGTTATCGCGTTTCTATGCTCGCTTTATGATCCAGCAGTTTGAGGAGAGAGCAGGAGCATTTGGCTACAGTTTAAGGCACCGGCAAAGTCCGACCAGTTTGAATCTATCTACTGGTACGAGGCTGGCGGTGAAGGAGAGTTAAACCATGATTCGATTAAAAATGTACCTTCGGGCACTTCTGCAAAACTGGTGGATTATTGTTCTGACGACGATAGCGGCCGTATTAGGAACGTTGTTTTTGGCCTTGTTAACCCGCCCCGTTTATCGCACCAACCTTCAGCTTTTGATTGTGCCTAACATGGCTAATTTTGAGGGGCGTGATTTGATTTACAGTTTAGATACGCTGGATCAACATTCGATTGTGGCTACTTATGTGGAGATTGTAAATAGCAACCGGATTCGGCGAGAAGCGATTGACAATGTGAATTTGGCGGCGGATGACGCTGCTGAGTATAAACTTACGGCGGTAGCTTTGCCCGAAGCGAATGTGTTGGAATTGGTGGCGGAAGGGCCTGATGCAGACCTGGCGGCGGATTTAGCCAACGCGGCCGCGACCGAAACCATCGCTTATGTCAGCGGAACCTATGATATTTATCGGCTGGAACTGCTAGACCCCGCCTCTGTGCCCCAGCGTCCTATCAGCCCCACACCTGTGCGTGATGCTTCTCTGGCTCTGCTGGTGGGTTTGATTGTGGGCAGTGTTCTGGCCATCTTCCGGGATCAGATACAACAACCGCTGGTGGAAACGGTGCGCCACTGGAACGCCCAAGATCATGCTTCGTCCGCCCTTACCCCTGCCTATTTACGCCATCAGTTAGGGCAACTGCTCACCTCGGCGGATGAAGGGCCGTTGGTGTTGGGGGTGATCCGGTTGGAAGGGTTGCAGGAGTTGGATTTGCCCCCCTCTATCCGGCAAGATTTGTTGCGGCGGATTGTGGCTAAGGTAAGGGATGAGCTACGCGGCCGCGACTTCATTGGCCGTTGGGATGACATCAGCTTTGCCGTTGTGTTACGTTCCATCTATCGCCTTGAAGACGCCCGGCAGAAATTAGAATATTTGCAGCGGATGTTGTCCGCCCCTATGGAAGTTTACCCGGGTGGCGAACAACTTAATCTCTCACCACGCATCGCGGCCACCCTCAATCAGGCGGGTGACACCGTTCCTTCCCTGGTACAACGTCTAGAAGCCACAATTATCCAGGCCAGCCAAAACGGGCGCGAGCCTGTGCTCAATGTCCCGGAAATTTCGCGCATCTCCGCCGCTGAACCAGACAACAGAGTGGAGATCCGCTAGTAAGAAAGTCGGGTCTTCAGGATTTCCCAGTGTCTTAGTTCGTAGTGACCGCTTTAGCGGGCTAACCTCAGCCCGCTAAAGCGGTCACTACGAACAAGCGCTTAGAAACGAACGATTATTAACCGCTGACAAGGAATACAACCGTGATCTATGTCGTTTTGGGAATGCACAAATCCGGAACCACCCTGGTATCCCAGCTCCTGCATCACTCCGGTATTAACATGGGGGAAAACCTGGAGCAGGGCCTCTCTTATGATCAGGGCAATCAGTACGAACGAGAATCCACCTGGCGGCTCAATGAGGACATATTAGATGCCCACACCAGAGAGAGCATAGACATTCATCAACCGAGTTCGTTGCAACTCACCCCCGCTCAAAGACAGTGCCGAGATGAAATTATCGCTACCTGTAATCAGCGTTATGCCGATTGGGGCTTCAAAGACCCGCGAACCTGTCTGGTTTACCCCTTGTGGGCCGAAGCGTTGCCAGAACATAAGCTGATCGTCGTTTATCGGGACCCTGCGGAGCCGTGGCCTCGTTACCGGCCCCGGCACACCCGTAACCGTTACCGTGAACCATTTCTGGCCTGGAAATATCTGAAAAGCTGGTGTGTGCATAACACACACATCCTGAATTATCTGCAAAGTACCACTCAGGATTACCTGGTATTGGAATATCAGGCGCTTGTGACTACGCAGACCGAATTTGACCGCTTGCAACAGTTTGTTAATCGGGACCTGGTGGACAAAAGAAAGCCGCGCCTTTACCGGAACCGGGCCAAAACGTACCGCCTGTTGACACTTGTCGAAAAACTACTAGATCGGCTGGAAGGGTATCAACCCCAGACGATCCAGCAACAACTTGAGGCTTATCGCCATGAACATCACTGGAACAGGGTTCCTGCGTAATCGCATTGACCCTACGACATTTTTTATTATCGCTGCGGTTGGTCTTGGTGTGCTCATCAGCGCCCTGGTTCACGTCAGCGAAAGCTGGATTTGGCCCGTAGCCCTGGTTGTTGGATTGATGCTGGTTTGGCTGGTCATCAAAAATCCCGATTGGGGGCTGGCGATTCTGGTATTTGTTATTTACACCCGCTTTTCTGACATCCTGGAGCACGAAAGTGGGGTGCCTTCGTTTGTTTTGCCCCTGGCCCTTCTGGTGGTGGTGGTGGTTGTGGTGCGTTGGTGGTTTGGGGGCGAAACGATCCACAGTTGGGAGCAAGTGGCCCTTCTGATTGGGGTGTATGGGTTTGTGGGGTTTATTTCGCTATTTTATGCGGCTGATCCGTCACGGTCTGAAAACGCCTTAGTGCAATATGCTAAAGACGGCCTGCTACTGATGACGGTTGTTTTATCGTTGCGCCGCCGGGCTTCGCTCCATGCCGTGATTTGGGCCTTGTTAGTAGCCGGGATTTTTATGGGTACACTGACGGTTTATCAACAGCTTACCGGCACATTTGAGAATGATTATGGGGGTTTTGCCAAAGCCGAAGTCAAAAACATCATCGGTCAGGTAAGTGATTTCCGGGTGCGGGGCCGCTGGGGGCCACAAATTTTTACGCCATGATCTTGGTCGTATTGGTGCCCCTGGCCTGGGATAGACTTTGGCAGGAGAAGTCGTGGCCGTTACGTTTTGTGGCTTTGTGGGCGTTGGTTGTTTGTGTCTTGTCCATCATTTTTACCTTCTCGCGTGGTGGGTTTCTGGCTTTGAGTCTGGTGGGGCTATTCATCGTGATCCGTCAATCGACCCGGCCTGGCCGAATTTTGTTGGTGGTGGTTTTGCTGGTGCTCCTGGTGCCGCTTTTGCCCGCTAACTATACAGAGCGGCTGGTGACGACCCTGGACCTTTTTTCTGGTGACAGCAATGATGCCCAGAATGAGACATCGTTCCGCGGCCGCACCAGTGAAGTGGTCGTGGCCTGGCGCATCTTTACGGACCACCCCGTGCTCGGTGTGGGGCTGAAAAATTACAAATATTACTACCAGGATTATGCGCAACCTCTGGGGTGGGATAAACGACGGGAAGAGCGCTCGGCGCACAACCTGTTTCTGGAGATCGCGGCCGAAACAGGTCTGGTGGGGCTAGCCGCTTTTGGGGCCATTGTCGGCAGTGCCTTTTATGGTTTACGGCGGGCGGAGCGATTGTTAACCCAACGCGGCCGCTATAACGAAGCGGGTATTGCCTGGGCGTTAGCTGTGGGACTGATAGGTTATCTGGCCGCTTCCTTCTTTTTGCACGGGGCGTATCCCCGTTACTTCTGGCTTCTTATAGGGATTGCCCTGGCCTTACCCCAAATTGTGGCGCTGTTACCCGTCGCCAAAACCGTAGAAGCCGAATCAACCAGCCACCCCTTGCTCCTGGCTGGCCGGAACGGAGTGGTGAGTTATGCTGAATAAAGCGCCGGTTTTTGTTAACGGCTTCCAACGGGGGGGCACCAACATTCTGATGCGGCTCATTTCGTCCCATCCCCGCATGGGCATTTTGGGAGCCGAGGTTCATGAGCTGTTTTATGGCCGTGAGACGGAGCCGCTGGGCAAATGGTTACGCCGGGTAACGGCGGTTCCGGTGGTGCTTACCGCCCGTGAGCATACGTTCTGGCCCTATCGCTTTCAAGAACGACGTGTCTTAGGCCCCATGACGATGCGTTATATTGATCTGGTTTTTTATATGAACAAACGACTGGCCCACAACAGCCATTATCAAAATGGGTCGGGGGCTGGGGTTCAAGGGAAACCGGATGAGATGCGCATGGTGTGTAAATGTGTGAATGGGGTGGTGTTGGCTACGCCGATTCTGGCGGAGATGTACCCGGATGCGACGTTTTTTGCCCTGGTGCGCAATGGGTTGGCCCTGTGTGAAGGGTTTATGCGGCGGGGGTGGGCGGCGGAGCGTTGCGGCCGCGTCTACCAACAAATTGTCACCCAGATGGTCCATGACGCGGCCGCGTTGCCCAATTACCACATCATTCGTTTTGAAGATTTACTCCATAACCCGGCCACTACCTTAAAAACGGTTTATGACTATGCCGGACTAGACATTAATGAGACCAAAAAAGTTCAAGCTCCAGGCGAAAAAATCTATGGGCCAAGATGGTCAACGTACCTTTACCTTTGGCAATCAGGATAAAGCCATTGAATGGTACGCCCTGGATGAACTGAGCCAGCATCTGCGCCAGGATGTCAATGAAAACCAGATTGCCCGCTTAAGCCAGGCCGATAAAAACCAATTTTTACGCGAGGCGGATGACGCCATGAGCCGTCTAGGCTATCTGACCGGGAACACCGAGGGGAGTGGAGACTTCAGTCGGAACGTTTTTCCCGGCTAAAGCCTCGACTCCTGATTCACTCGTCTGACAAGCTTGTTGTGGAGATTTTAGTCGGAACATCGGGGGAGTGGAGACTTTAGTCGGAACGTTTTTTCCGGCTAAAGCCTCGACTCCTGATTAGCTTGTTTAACAACACACGCAATAAAACATGACTCCAAAACGTAATTTCGCTAAAGCCACCTTAAACGGAACATTGTGGGAATACACCTCACAATACACAGGCAAATTTCTGGTCTTTATCAGTACCGCCATTTTGGCGCGTATCTTGTTGCAGGAAGATTTTGGCCTGGCTGGTTACGCCCTGATTGTGATTGGTTTTCTCGAAGTTTTGGAAGGTTTGGGGATTGGGTCAGCCATTATTTATCACCATGATGATGAGGAGCGGCTCAACACGGCTTTCTGGATTGGCCTGGGCATGGGCGGGCTGCTGTTTGTGGGGGCCTGGTTTGTGGTGGCCCCTTTTGCGGGGGCTTTTTTCAAAGACCCGCAGGCAGTTCCCATCACCCGCGCCCTGGGTTTCACCTTCCTTATTTCGGCTTTCCATCTCGTCCACCGGGCTTTACTGATGAAGAAGCTGGCCTTTGGCCGCAAATTTGTGCCGGAAATGGCTCGTTCTATTACCAAAGGGGTCATTTCTATCAGCCTGGCCCTGTTAGATTTTGGGGCCTGGAGCCTCATCATTGGTCAGTTGGCAGGTACGTTAGCGGAAACAGTGGTCTATTGGCTGATTGTGCCGTGGCGGCCGCGTCTCCGTTTTCAGCCCCAAGTGGCGTCATCTCTCCTGGCTTATGGCACCAAAGTTATATCCATCGAAGGGTTGGGCATTTTGATGCTCAATGCGGATTATTTGTTGATAGGGCGATATATGTCCGCGGCCGCGTTAGGCACCTATACCCTGGCGTTTCGTGTTCCCGAACTGCTGGTCAAACAGTTCTGCAACATCGTTGGCAACGTTACCTTCCCCGTCTATTCCCAATTACGCGATGATCCCCAGGCCCTACAGCGTGGCTTTCTGAAAACCATGCGCTACATGACCCTGCTCACCATTCCCATGGGTTTAGGGCTGGCCCTGGTTTCACGCCCTTTTGTCCTCATTTTTTTCACCGAAAAATGGGCCGAAGCCATCCCCGTCATGTCCGCTATATCGCTTTATACCCTGCTGCGCTCGTTGACCTTTAACGCCGGTAGCGTTTACAAAGCCACCGGACGCCCTGGTTTACTCTCTCGACTCAGCCTGGTGCAAACGATGGTCACGATTCCTTTGTTGTGGTGGGCCATCGTTACCTATGACACCATTCTGGCCGTGGCCTGGGCACAGGTGGCCCTGGCGGCCGTGTTTGGGGTGATCAAGCTGGTGCTGGCCGGGCGGCTGGTAGATGTGCCCATGTCGAAACTTTTTAAGACATTTTATCCGGGATTGGTGGGGGGCGGCTTCATGACGGTGGCCGTGTTGTTCGCAAGTTGGGCCTTGCCGCCGGTAGCCCCTCTTGTTGAACTCATCGTCTCCGTGGTAGTAGGGGCCAGCGTCTACGGTCTGATCATCTGGCTCATTCAGCGGGATGATTTGGTGCAGGCGGGGGCGATGTTGCGCACGGCTTTACGCCCTAAAACAAAGAGTGCTCAGGCCAAGGCGACACAGGCTTAGTAAAGAGGCATTTTATGGTTACACGACGACCCTTGCGACTTTTACAGCTTGTTTCCACACTTAATGTAGGTGGAGCCGAGCAAATCGTGCTGAATTTGGCCGAACGAGTGAATGCGCGTCAGTTTGAAACGCATGTATGTAGCCTGAGTCGGATTGGCAAACAATCTTTGCAGCCCGCTTTTGAAAAACTGGGTGTACCGCTTTTAGCCCTCGATAGCCAACATTTTTATAGCTTAAAGACACTGCGCACGGTCGAGAAATATATCCGTACCCAGAAGATCGATCTTATTCATACTCATCTGACCGATGCCGATATTGTGGGCCGTGTGCTGGGGCGCTATCTGAAAATCCCCGTGCTCTCGACGATGCATAACATGCCGCACAATTATGCGCGCCAGCGTGTGGACCGTTACTGGTTGGAACGTCTCACGGCCCGTTATTGGGCCACGCATCTGGTGGCCGTTTCGCCGAACATCCGAGAGATGTATGTCTCCGAGTGGCACATCCCCCCCAGGAAAATCAGTGCCATTAATAATTCGGTGCAGATGGAATCATTTCTGGCGGTGGGCGAGGGGGTGCTGGCCGAACGGGAATTTCCCGGGCCGGTGATTACGAATGTGGCCCGGTTTAACCCGCAAAAGGCGCAACATATCTTGCTCGCGGCCGCGGCCCTGGTTATCGAAAAAGTTCCTACCGCCCACTTCCTCATGGTAGGTAAAGGGCACCTGGAAAAGCCGTTACGCCAACAAGCCCAAGACCTGGGCATTGCCGATAACGTCATCTTTACCGGTGTGCGCCATGATATTCCCCATGTTTTGGCCCAATCCGATATTTTTGCCTTGTCCTCGTTGTGGGAAGGTGTGCCCCTCTCGGTCATTGAAGCCATGGCCGCGGCCCGGCCCGTTGTGGTTACGGCTGTGGGCGGTAACGTGGAACTGGTCGAATCGGGTTTGTCTGGCCTGGTGGTGCCACCTGATTCGGCCCCAGCATTGGCTGAGGCCTTTTTGACCTTGTTGAGGGATGAAGAGCGGCGATTGGCTCTGGGACGTTCAGCCCGCCAACGGGTGCAACACCTGTTCAGCCCGGAACAGTTTATCCAACAATATGAATTGTTATACCGGCGTTTAGGTTCCGGTGAGGCGGCTCCCGTGGTAGAAGGTTTTAGGCCAGTGGGTGAGCGGCCGCTTTGATTGTGATGGGTGTTGGAGGTTGGGAGACTAAGAGACTAAGAGACTGAGAGATTGAGAGACTACATCTTTTCTCGGAGTTCACAATTTTTTGTCGCGTTCAGATAATCATTTGGGGTTTTGGTTCGTAGCCGCTTGACCATCAGTTAACCACTAAATCAAGCGCAGCGCAACCAAATCTCATCTTGAAAGCGACAGTGACGCTGTGAGTACTAAGGAATGAGAATTAAATACCTTACAGGAGACTGGAGACGAGACCCACATGACGAAAGTCAGGCCTACGTTTTTATGACCAGATTCACCCTCGGTTTGTCGCCGGAAACCCCCACCTAACCCCCCCCTGGGCGCGGGAACTTTCTGGGCGGCGTTTTTCGGGGCGGAAGGCCGCGAAAACCGCTTCCCCTTCCACCGGGAAGGGGCTAGGGGATGGGTCTTCCGACTCGATTTACGATGGGCTTAGGTAAAGCTGGTCGAGTCTCTCATCTCCGTTCCGTCGGTTATTTAATTCTTGATCCTACGTTAAAAACGAACGATTACCAGGGTAAGACCCATGATGAAACCAACTTTACGTATTGCCATGATTATCCAGGCCTATTTACCGCATGTCGGGGGGGCGGAGCGGCAGTTGGCCGCGCTCGCGCCCCTGTTGCGCCAACGCGGTGTGGAGATTCAGGTGATAACCCGCCGTTATCCGGGTATGAGTGAACACGAGATGATAGACGGTGTGCCGGTGTACCGGCTGCCCATTCCTGGCCCCAAAGCGGTGGCTTCGTTGGTGTTTACCCTGTCGGCTCTGTCGTTATTAAACCGCCTGAAACCGGATTTGATTCATGCCCATGAACTGCTTTCACCCACAACCACTGCCGCGGCCGCGAAGCGTTGGTTAGGCATCCCCGTAGTCGCCAAAGTGCTGCGGGGTGGGATGCTGGGAGACCTGGCCAAGTTACAACGTGGGTTTGGGGGCGTGCGGCGCATGACTGCCTTCAAGCGGCTGGTGGATGGGTTCATTGTTATCAGCCAGGAAATTGAGCAGGAGTTACTGTTGTGGGGCGTGCCTACTGCCAAACGGTTTTTCATTCCCAATGGGGTAGATACTCACCGCTTTAAGCCTGTCTCCCCGGCGACGAAACAACTATTGCGGCCGCGGCTGGGCTTGCCGCAAGGCCCAGTGGCCCTTTATACCGGGCGGTTCGTGGCCGAAAAATGTCTGGATCAGCTCATCAGTGTGTGGCCGCAAGTGCGGGTCATATTTCCCCAGGCCCACTTGCTTCTGGCTGGCAGTGGCCCCCAAGAAGCGGCTTTGCGTCGAATGGCTGGTGATGGGGTGATGTTTTTAGGGCAGGTGGAAGATGTGCTGCCTTATCTGCAAGCGGCGGATCTGTTTGTGTTGCCCTCAGCGACGGAAGGGTTATCGAACGCGATGTTGGAGGCGCTGGCGACGGGTTTGCCCGTTGTAGCCACCGAGGTAGGAGGGGCACCGGATGTCATTAAGCACCGGGAGAGTGGTTGGCTGGTGTTGCCGCGCCAGGCTGATGATCTGGCTAATGCCCTGATTACGCTGTTTAACCTGGAAGAGATGCGCCTGAACCTGGGGGCGAAAGGGCGACGCAAAGTGGTGGCTGAGTACAGTTTGGAAGCGACGGCGGATCGGTTGGTGGCGCTGTATCAACAGTTTGTGCCCAGTCAGCATCCGCACAGGGCTGAAGCCACCGTGCTAGGACACAACGCCCGGTGATGACTATTCATTAATTAATTCGGTTAATTGACCAAAACGCTTGCACTGTCATTCTGACGAGTCTTCGAGGAAGAATCCCGACAATTTAGATCAACGGGATGCTTCGGCGGACCTCAGCATGACACGGCGAGAAATACCGTTTTAATTTCTTAACTTTCATAACCGGGCTGAAAACCGGGTTTTGAGGCTTAACAAATTAATAGGGATATTGAGGGTAGGCCGCCACCATGCCGCTTCGTGTACACCCGTTCGCACGTGGGCGTGCTTACTCCTCTCTGTACCAGCATTCATTCTCTGTACCAGCATTCATTCGGAAACGTCAAAAGCGGTCACTACGAACAAGAACGTTAAACGATTACCCGGCCAAAATGCTGACAAGCTGAATTGCTAACAAGCTGAAATGCTAACAGGAGTCCTCTAGTGGCGATCATCATTCTAGTCTTATCGGTGGGGTTAATTGGGTATACCTATCTGGGGTATCCCCTGGCGCTGGCGTTGCTGGCCCGTTTGCGGCCGCGGCCCATCCACCTCGCGGCCCACACCCCCAGCGTCACCCTGCTCATCGCCGCCTACAACGAAGCCGACTTCATCGCCCAGAAGCTCGACAACAGCCTGGCCCTCGACTATCCGGCGGAATGTTTACAAATTCTGGTAGCCGCCGATGGCTCCAATGACCGCACGCCTGACATCGTGGCTGAATATGCTGACCGGGGGGTCATGCTCAGCTACGAACCGGCGCGTCAGGGCAAAATGGCCGCCATTAACCGGGCCATGCCCCAGGCTACGGGCGAGATTGTGGTTTTCTCCGATGCCAACAATCTGTACCAGCCCAATACCCTTGCGCGAACTGGTCAAACCCCTGGCCGATCCGCAGGTAGGCATTGCCAGCGGGGCCAAACAAATCATTGAAGGGGATGGGGCCTTAGGTGAATCGGAAGGGCTGTATTGGCGGTACGAATCGTTTATCAAGAAGCAGGAGACGGCGGTGGATTCTTGTGTGGGGGTGGCGGGTGAACTGTTGGCGATGCGGCGGGCGCTGTTTGAGTCACCCCCCCCCGAAATTATTAACGATGATTTTTACCTGGCTTTGCGGGTATTACAGCAGGGGTATCGGGTGGTGTATGTGCCTACCGCCCGCTCGTGGGAACGGGTTTCGCTTACGGCCCAGGACGAAGTGACTCGCCGCACGCGCATTGTGGCGGGTCGGTATCAGGCGATGGTGCGCGGCCGCGCCCTACTTCCCTGGAACCGTCCTTTGTTAGTCTGGCAGATTCTTTCCCACAAATATCTGCGGCCGCTGGTTCCCCTGTTCATGATCACCGCTTTCCTGGCTAATGCGGTGGCGATTTGGCCGCCAACCGGCCCGCGTCAGCACAAAATCCCGGCCCGCCTGGCCCGAATGATGATGGGTGGACAATTGCTGTTTTATGCCCTCAGCCTGGTGGGAACCTGGGTAAAGGTGGGGGGCAAGGTGGGCAAACTGCTTTATTTACCTGCTTACCTGGTAAACAGCAACGCGGCCGCGCTCCTGGGTCTAATTCGTTTTCTGGCTGGTCAGCAGACAGTACGGTGGCAACGTGTTGCCCGCCGCAGCCATTAAGTCATCGTTCGGGAACAAGTTCACAGCGGAAAGGAGACTAGAGACTACAGGTTTACCAGTCTCTGGTCTCCAGTCTCAGGTAAAAGAGGGGCCTCTGGTGATAGAAAATTCTCAGTCCCTCTGCGTCTCTGCGGTGAAACATTTTCGATCTACTGAGTCTCGAAACCGCTAAGTTAAAAACGAACGATTACTAATGATTGGAATGGGGTCATGATGACACAAAAGATCGCTTTTATTCGCAAAGGAATGGTGCCATTGGCGAGTCAGTCGGTAGCCGAAACGTTACAGCATCATTTTCCCCATTACCCGGTGGAGATCATTGACATCAAGGAAATGCTGGCCCAACGACCCCACATCAAGATGACGAACCTTTTTCATACCTGGCGCGACTATGGCAGAGAGATTGTACGCGGCCGCAAAAATGCCAAAGAATGTTTCTTCCGCACCCCTTATCTCTTTCACACCATCAAATCCCTCATGGCGCATAAACTGGCTGCGCCCGATTACATATTCTCCTTTCAGATGCAATCGCTATTTGACGCCAGCATTGAGGGGTTGCCCCATTTTGTTTACACCGACCATACCAACCTGGCGAACATTGACTACCCCATCAAGGATAACCATAAACTGTACTCTCCGGCCTGGATAGCGTTAGAGCACACCATTTACCAAAACGCCCGCCAGGTTTTTACCCGTAGTAGCAATATTACTCGGTCGTTGGTTGAACAATATCAGTGTGATCCTTGCCGGGTTAGCTGTGTTTATGCGGGTAGCAACATCGCCCGCCAGGCTGAACCTCTGGACAATGACGGCTACCACAACAAAAACATCTTATTTGTTGGCATTGATTGGGAGCGCAAAGGGGGGCCGGAACTGCTCGAAGCGTTTCGTCAGGTGTTGAACGTGCATCCCGATGCCCACCTCACCATTGTGGGCTGTTCACCCCAGGTAAATCTGCCCAATTGTCATGTAATGGGCCGCTTACCTTTGGCCGAGGTGAAGACCTACTACCGCCAGGCGTCTGTTTTTTGCCTGCCCACCAAATTAGAACCCTTCGGCATCGTTTTCATTGAAGCCTTATCTTACCGCCTGCCCATTGTAGCCACCTGTGTGGGGGCCATTCCCGATTTCGTGCATGAGGGAGAAAACGGCTATCTGGTCGAACCCGGTGAAACCAAGAGCTTGGCTGAAGCCCTCAGCAAACTTTTGGCTGATCCTGAACAGTGCCAGCGGTTTGGCCGCAAGGGGCGTCTGCTGGCCGAGGAAAATTACAATTGGGAAAAAGTGGGTTTGAGAATAAAAGAAGGAATTAAGGCCGCGCTGACGGCTCCTAAAATCATGACCTAACTGGATGGTTTAGCTTGAGATGAAGGTACAAAAACCCCAAATAGTCGGTGTTTTGGTGGGTGATATCCATAAAGACCCGGGCGCCCGGATTAAATATGGCTCGTTTTTTGACGTGCTGGCGGATCGTTTGCCGTTGGTAGAGGTTTACGACGCCAGTTTGCGGGGCTGGTTACGGTATTGGAACGCGCTCCAGACGTTCCGCCCCAATGCCCATCACTGGCGCGAACGTTTTTACAAAAACGCGCCTGCTTTTCGCCTGCGCTCTTTGCAGGCCCATAGACATTTTCGGCGGTGTGAGGCAAAGATTGATGTGATTGTGCAAGTGGGTGTTTTGTTGAATGCACGCTGGCAAAAACCGTCCCCACCCAGTGTGATCTATACCGATTACACGGCCCAATTGGCCGCCCAAATCCCTGCGGCTGGCCGGTCGCCTTTTTCTGATCCGGAGCGGCAGACCTGGCTGGCGCTGGAGCGGCAGGCGTTTGCCCAGGCCGGTCACATCTGTACCCGCAGCCAGTTGGTGCGTGATTCCATCATTCACGATTATGCCATTGCCCCGGAACGGGTGACGGTTATTGGGGGTGGTATTAATTTTGTCCCTTTGCCGTCGCCGGTTGAGCACGGGCCAAAGGCTCAGCCCACGGCTCTTTTTGTGGGTAAGGAGCTTTATCGCAAGGGGGGTGATGTGTTGTTACGGGCGTTTGCCGAAGCGCGCCAGGTTGTGCCTGAGGCCCGCCTTATTTTGCTGACGGCTGGCCCTATTCCCTCGGATTTGCCGCAGGCGGGGGTGGAGATGGTTCGCCCGACCTGGGATCGTGAGGTGATCGCTGATCTTTATCGCCGGGCGGACTTGTTTGTGTTGCCGTCCCGTTTGGAAACTTGGGGTGATGTGTTGTTGGAGGCGATGGGTTATGGCTTACCCTGTATTGGGGTAATGGGTCAGGCCATGGAAGAGATTATTGAGCCGGATGTAACGGGTTGTTTGGTGCCCGCGGGGGATGTTGGTGCGTTGGCGAAAGCGCTGGTTTGCCTCTTTGAGAGTGCGGATTTGCGTTGTCGTTGGGGCGGCCGCGGCCGCGTACAGGCCGAAACCCGTTATCAGTGGCCGGATGTGGTGACAAGACTTGAGGATTGTATTGAACAGGCAATAGGCAGGCAATAAAAATGATGAGAGTTCAGAGTGAGCCAGTAGGAACGTCGTTATCTAAACCTCTCTCAGGAGAAAATTCGCACGCGGCCGCGCCCCGGCCGTTTTGGTCGCGCCTTCGGCGTTGGCTCCGACCGCCGACCCCCTGGGTAACGCTTCTGGGTGTAGATGGCAGTGGCAAATCAACGGTGTTAGCGGCATTGGCTCAGGCCCTGGTGACCACGCCCTACACTGGTTTGTATGTGATTCACCGGCGGCCGCAACTGGTATATCGCACCGCGGCCGCGGTGCCGTCTGGCCCTATCAGCCATTACGCCAAACCGCCTCATTCTCCCTCCCGTTCCATGTTCAAACTAGGAGCTATCAGCCTGGATTGGCTGTTAGGCTACTTTTGGCGTATCCGCTGGCGGCAGGCCGAAGGCATTTTGGTGGTCGCGGATCGCCACGCCTTGTTAGACCTGCTGGCCGACCCACTCCGTTATCGTTATGGCGGGCCGGACTGGTTTATCCCCTTGTTGGTGCGCCTGTTGCCCATGCCGGACGCCGTTATTTTGTTGGATGCGCCGGTGGACGTGTTGCAGGCACGCAAAACCGAGCTGACAGTCGAGAACGCGGCCGCGTTGCGGTCAGCCTATCTCCAATTAATTAAACAAATGAACACCGGGCACGTTATTGATGCCAGCCAGCCGTTACGCCAGGTCGTGGCTGATGTGGAACAAGCCCTTGTTTCCATCCATCAACATTACCATGCCCCTAAAACGTAAGGAGTTCCCCATGAGCAGGGCGCACCAAGGTGAATGAATATTCGGGGAACTCGTGGGAACTCTAGGAACTCAGGGGAACTCGAAACCTGGAACTCGAAACTCGAAACTTATTTTCTCAGGAGGTTACCCGTGTTTAACAAACGAATCTGGAAACTGGTTATTCTTGTCCCGGTGTTATTGGCCCTGACCACCTGGTTGTTGACCCAAAATGCCGATGCCCAACAGGATGAAAGGGTGGCTACGTTTGTCACCCACATCACACCTGATCTGGAATCTCAGACCCAGCCAGCACCCCAGGTGCATCTGGAAATAGGGGAATCGGCGCGTGTGGGTGATTGGGTGACAGCCCGACTCGTGGCCACTGAGGGGCAAAACCTGGCCGGTTTTCAGGTGGATTTGCGTTTTGATGGGGATAAGTTGGGGTTGGGCACCGCGCAACCGGTGATGGGCAACGCGGCCGCGGCCCAGCTTCTATCGTTGGGTTACGTGCGTCAAGAACAGGGCCTTCTCCTGGGTGTAGCCCTCTGTCCGGCGGTTGATTGTGCCTCCGCACACTACCAACAAGACCGACAATCCGCTCAGGGAATGGCGGGAACCGTCGAACTGGCCTCATTTACTTTTCAAGTCCGTCAGGGGGGCGTCATTCACTTAGAAGTCGCCGACATTATCCTGGTTGACCCACAAGGCCAACTCCTTCTCAGCAGTCAAGATTACCCCTTAGCCACCGTCCCTCAACCCCCACTCACGGCCCTTGATTTATCGGCTAACAATCAAATCAACGATGCCGATGCCTATCTGGTCGTCTCCGCCTGGCGTGAACTCCAGCGCACCGGTCGCTGTCTGGCCCCCGCCGTCACTGCCTACGATGTGGATGGTAATGGCTGTCTCAATGTGGCCGATGTCCAGACAATTCTCTCTGTCTGGGGGGAGCAGCCGATGCCCCCCTACGCTACCGGAAGGCGACCAGGCTACGAGTGCCATCTTCACCGTTGATTCCCGGGGTGATCAAAGTGATCTGATGCCGGGAGATGGTTCATGCTTGACCGCTCTCTTGACTTGTACCTTGCGGGCCGCTCTTGAAGAGGCCAACGCCCGACCCGGAGCCGATACCATCTTATTTAACGTGCGTAATAGCAACGGTGCTTGCCCTAACCGGGTAGCCATTCAGCCCAACAGTGCGCTCATTGTTGACGCGGCTGATAATACCGGCATCACCATTGATGGCTATAGCCAATGTAATGCCTCACCCAACAACCAGGCGATTCAGGGGAATGCCGTTATTAAGATCGAAATTATCGGGGAAAACGAGGAGTTGGTCTTTGGTTTGCACATTTTATCGCCCAACCATCTGGTGAAAGGTCTCGCTGTTTACAATTGGCATCGTCAGATTCAACTCCTGGGGTCGCGCTCCCATCACAACAGTATTGAAGGGAACTTTATTGGCACCAACCCAGCGAATACCCACACGCAGGTAGCCCCAGGCATTGAAGGGGACGGTCTCCGCCTGGAAATTGGTGCTAACTATAATTTGATAGGCGGAACGGCTCCCTCAGCGCGCAATATTGTCTCTGGCAATGACCAGGACGGGATAGGTCTTCAGGGGCAAGGCGTTCATCACAACGTTATTATCAACAATTATGTGGGCCTCAAACAGACAGGAGATATTCGGCTACGTAATGGGGCTGATGGGGTAGATGTGGCCGAAGGGGTTACGGATAATCGGATTGGGGGGCTTAATCCGGGTGAGCGCAATGTGGTTAGTGGGAATAATCGGGATGGGGTGGAAATTTCTCACGGCCTTGACACCCAACGGAATCATGTTGTGGGCAATTTTATTGGTTTCGCGGCCGCGGGCACAGTCAGCATCTACAATGGGGGCGCGGTGTCACCTTTGAAGACAATGTCACCGCCAACCCCGTCTACCGCAACATCATCGTCGCCAACGCCGGAGACGGCGTCCGTTTTTATACCGTGTTCGATAACCCCGTGTACGACAATTTCATTGGTGTCGCCCCGGTCGGCATTGGCCCGACCGTTGTTGTGCCCGTGCCGGGCACCGAAAGTGGGTTAATCACCCTGCCCAACGGAACCGTGGGCGGCCCCTATGGAGCCAGCGGCGTTTTTATCACTGCTGGCAGTCAAGGCAATAGCCTCACCCATAATATCATTGCCCACCATCCCGAGTATGGCATTTATGCCGATGCCAACCAAGGGTATCTGAGTTACGGAACCTGTGAAGCGTATTACAACACCTTCAGCCGGAATAGCCTTTATGAGAATGCCGCCCAAGGCATCCGGTTTAAGTCCGGCCTTTGTGATGGCATCGAATACTTCCCTAATCAGGATATTGCCATACCCGTACTAACAGGCGCCTCGCCTACCCATGTATCTGGTACAACCTGCCCTGGGTGCAACGTACAAATCTTCATCGCCGACAAATTGGTAGTGAATAATCCCGCCGGTGATAATTTTGGTGAAGGCCAAACATTTTTGGCGGAAGGGGTGGCTGCCAGCAACGGTACTTTTGCCGTGCTGCTGGGCACGTCGTTGCCAATAGGCACGATTCTCACTGCCCACACAACCGATGGTCTGGGTAACACTTCAGAGTTTGCGCGTAATATCGCCGTAGTTGGCCCAACGAGCACCCCGACCGCCAGCCCCACGCCCACGTCAACCCGTACACCTACCCCAACCCGCACACCCACGCTCACCAATACGGCCACACCCACACCTACCAACACACCAACGCGCACACCCACGAACACGCCTACCCTAACCCCCACCCCTACGTTCACACCTACCAACACACCAACACGCACGCCCACCCTAACCCGCACCCCTACACCTACCCATACGGCCACACCTACTCTTACGTTTACATCCTACGTTTACACCTACCAACACACCCACCAACACACCCACCCTAACCCGCACGCCTACGGCCACCTATACAGCCACACCCACACCCACCAACACGCCCACCAACACGCCTACCCGTACACCAACACCAACGCGCACACCCACAGCCACCAGCACACCGACCCCAACCATCACGCCTACCTTCACTGTAACGCCGCAGTTTAGTCAACTTCGCAACTACTTACCTCTGGTGATCAAGTAGCCGTCATCTGTAAACGATAGATGTTCATGAGGTTTTCGTTCGTAGTGACCGCTTTAGCGGGCCAGCAGAGAGATTGAGTTTAGAGTTCAGAGCGAGAGTTAGAGGGTTGTGCAGAGTAATTTTCTCCAGCTCTTCTCTCTGGTACAGCTTTACAGAAGTCGTTGATAGATTAAGTCGGAAGACCCATGCCCCCTGCCCTCGGGGCTGTGGCCGGTCTCCTGACCGAGCCACCAGCGGTCACGGTCAGGAGACCAGCCCCATCCACCCCAAGTTATTGAGAAGTTACCGGGGTGGCTTCTTATCCCCGCTTTATTGAGAAGATACTACGGCTGAACAAAAAAAGACCCTGTATTTCTACAGGGTCTTTTCCGTTTGGGTGAAGAGACGGCCGTTAATCAGCCAGGGCCTCAAAACCACTAATCTCTAAATACAACTCTTCATCAGCCATTTGTTCACTGATGTCAATTGCGATGGATTGCGGTACTCCGGTGGCTTCATCGTAGGTTACGTCCAATCGAGCTGGCTCCTGAGCTTCCGCTTCACTGATGATAGCGAAAATCTTGTCTATGGAGTCATACCGCTCAAACAGGGCGGGATCAGCGGCTGTCCCATCGTCCACGTAGGTAAAGGAGACCACCTGACCCTCTCTTACCTCAACCATCACCGGGCGGGTAGCTTCGACGATACAGAAGCAGCTTACCTGCACGATGTACTGATAATCATCAATTCCTTGTGCGGCCCAGACCGCTGCCGGGGTATCGGCAGGAACTTCATTGGCCGTTGTGCCTGGTACAACATCTGTTAAGAGATACCAGACAAGGCTTACGACCATTACTAATACAACAGTAGCCACTAAAACAGCTACGAACCAACCACGTCGGTTCTCATTCTTCATCGTTACATTTTGTGTAGACATACCATTACTCCTTGTTTTAAGTCTTGCACCCATATAACGTTCCCAACCCTCAATTGGTTCCCGTCAGCAATTCTCAATTTGGAGCGAGGTTGTCGTAGCGTGTTGTGGCGGAAGCAGGTGGCTACTCCCGCCACAACGGTGGCCTTTTACTTTTGAGGCTTCATTCCCATTCGCCACCGAAGCCGGAAAGCCAGTCCGGTCAGACCTGATAACAGCAGGAATGTGAGCACCAATGCCGGAAGGTAGAACTGACCATTAACAATGTTGAGGCCCAACAAACGCACAGCCGTTGGATCACTCCCCACCTCAAACTGCCAGATGGGGCTGTAACGGAGGTTGCCTGCTTTATCAGTGAGGATCAGCACGGCTTCATAATCCCCAGCCTGCGTGAATTCATAGCCCACAACCCAGGTGTTGCCGTTGACCGTGCCGTGGACAATGGTGCTGTTGCCATTGGGTAGGAGCATCACCACCGTCGCCGACATCAGACCGCTGGCGTCTATCGTTGTGCCGCTGGTAAAGGTGACGACCGTGCCGCCAATCATCTGTATGTAGCTGGGCGCGACCGTGGTGCTGATGACCGGAGAAACCGTATCCAGCCAGAGCGTCTGGGTGAACACGTTGCTGGGGATTCCCGGCCTTGTCAAAGCCCACAATGCTGAGTGTGCCGGTGATGCCGTTGTAGTTGCCGGGTAGGGCCAGCGACCAGGTGTTATCCGGGGCGGGCAGGACGGAACCGACCAGGCAGGTGGTGACGGTGATGGTTTCACTGAGGCAGACCTGCGTTGTCGCGGCCGCGCGCTCATCCACCACCGTACCATCCAGCACCAACTCGTGCCCACCCAGCTTGTTATCGCTCAGGGCCGCCTGCGTGACCGTGCCGATGGTCAACGCCGGAGCGGTGGCATCCCCAATCACGTTGATGGGACTGCTCCAACTGCTGACGTTACCATGAATGTCGGTAGCGCGGCCGCGTAAGGTATAACTATTCCCATCCGTCACCACCCCCGCGTTCCAGTTACAGACAAACGCATTCCCCGTGCCACTGCCCGGCACACACGTCACTATTTGAACACCCGTTGGGCCAAACGGCAGACCGTCGTCAATCTCCACCTCTATCGTCGCCAACGCCGACTCATCCTCAGCGGTGGCTTTGATGGTGTTTGTCAGCGTGCCCACATATTCCAGGGCGATGGAGATACTGATGGGCGCGGCGCTATCTAATGTGTAGACAAACGTCTCCAACGCATAGGTGCGATGGTAACTATCCGCCAGCGTCACATCTACGGAACCGCTGGCATTGATCGTTCCCAACAGGGTCAACGTGCCACCGCTGCCGGGCTGGATGTTGTTCGCTGTTTGTGGCCCATTGTTCACCACAACACCGCCACTACCCGCACCATTCACCGTCAGTTGCGGCAGGGCAGCCGTACCGGTGTTGGAATAGGTCAGGGTCAGGGTGATGGTGTCGCCCGCCCCCACTTTCATGGCGGGATCAGGGTAGGCCGCGAGGGCCGCTTCGATTTGGGCATTGGCCCAGACGCCGTTGGCTGGGACAATACCACTACCCAACGACGCCCACTGGATGTATTGCGTCCAGGTCGGCTGTTTCAGGTTTTTATCCGGGATGGTAGCCCAGACCGCCAATGTACTTTCTTCGGAAGCGACCCCCAGCAGTTGCAGGCTGGCACTGGCTGGTGTGGCAATGCCCAGGCTGGCAAATGGGATGAGGAGATCGGTGTTGCCACCCGATGCCGTCATCGCTACTGGCCCCACGGTCGTCCAACCACTGCCCGCTGTGTACAACGTGGCTGTCAGGCTACTGCTGACATGGATGACGTAATCGGCCGCGAAGGGTAGAACGCCCGGATCATCTGCCCCAAACGGGTTGAAGAGGTCGGTGGAACCACCGGTCGTCGTGCCCAGGTAGAAGTACAGGTCGCCGTTGCCGTCCACATTGATCCCGTTCCAGCGCAGGCGCAGATGGCTGGCATTCCACCCGGCGAACAGTTGTTGGGTTCCATAGTTGGTTCCGTTCATCTGCCCCACCTGTTTGCCACCGCTGTCTGTCCAGTTGCTCACCTCGATGTCGCTGATCAGGTCGGGGGTTTGGGGGCCATCGAAGTAGAACGGGCCGCTGGTCAGGGCGGTCTGGTTGCCGTTGGCGTCTACAGCGACGACGTGGCCGTAGCGGGCGGTGGATTCTACTTGCAGTTGATCATGGGAACCCGCGGCCGCGCCGTACTGCGTCAGCGTCCCCAACGTGGGTGTCACAATGGCTGACCAGCCCGCATACACATTCACCGTCCCCGAGATCACCGGCCAACTCAGGCGGCTGTCCAACCCGGTGATGATCTGCGTCGGTGAGATCAACACACCACTGGTCAGACTGGTGGTGATGGTGAACGGATCCGGCGCCACCACATCCAACGTCAGGTTGGCATTGCTGGTGGTGATCCGCCCGGCCATGTCGGTGGCCCGCACCGTGATGGCCAACGTGCCACCATTCGCATTGGCCTGAGCCAGCGGCGCAATCGGCAGGAGCCAATTGTTGCCGGTCAGGACCGCTTCTTGCCAGTCGCCCCCGTCAATCTGCACTTCCACCAGGCGCACCCGGCTATCATCACTGGCTGTGCCGTGTAAGCCGTACAACCCATCATCACGCAAGAGTGCCTGCGTAGTCGTTTCGGTGGTGATGCTTACCGTCGGGTTCGCCGTATCCACATAGACAATGCTGACCGGACTGGTCGCCGTCATCCCATTGGTGGCGGTGATGTCCACCGTCAGGGTGTAGACACCCGTCAGGGCTGGTGTCCAGAGGGTTTGCCAGACCGCATCCACCACCGAGGGGGCGGAGTAGCCGTCAATGGATGAGCCGTTGACCTTCAAGACCGCCGTACCAATGCCACTATCCGCCGCCAGACCCACCTGCACCGTCACCGGAGCCAGGTCTGTTACCGCCGTGCCGTTGGTTGGGGTGATGATGGCACTGCTGACCGGTGGCCGATCATGATCCGGTGGCGCAGGTGTGCCGATGGGGGTGGGAATGGGTGTGGCATTGGGGTTTGTCACCGTGAGCGCCACGTTGTAGCTGGCATTACAGGGCAGGGCTGTCCCGGTTGTCGCCCCCGCCACCAGGTAATAATCACCTGTTACTGAGGGGGTAAAGCTGACTTCATCCGTGTAAACAACTTCCAGCGTTGTGCCATCACTGCGGTAAATAGCCAGCGATACCGGGGCACTCGTGCCTAGTTTGTTGGCACTAAAGGTGTACGCCCGCCCGGCTATGGCACTAAAGCTCATCCAATCCTTATCGGTGAAGGTATGGAAGGTATGATTACCGCTGGTGAGTGTGCTCATATCGAAGAGCGTGGCCGCACCCGCGGTGTTATCACTCTCATAGTCGTCCACATTCACGGCACAACTGGTGGCCGTGGCTGTGGGGGTGGGGGCAGGCGTACCGGTCGCTATAGGCGGTGTAGGTGTACCACTGGTCGGCTGGGGTGGCGGTGTAGAGGTGGGGGATGGTGTAGGCGTAGGATCGGGCGGATTGCCATTATCCACACACACTTCCAGGCTCCAGCTAAACAGATCACCCGTTGTGTCCCCGGCATCCGTATCACCTGGTTCGGGAGCAAAGTTGTCGGTGATGAACATCGTCCAGGTTCCCTGACTGGATAGACCGTTGAACGGGGCGAAACTGCTCAGATTGGGCTGGAAGGTGCCCCCGTCGTTGGGGAACTGGGGTGGAATCAGGCCCGGAATAGCCCCATCATCCAGTGAGAGCTGGCAGTTGGAACCACCGCACCACACATAGAAGTCGCCGGTTGCATCAAAGTCGAACAAATCCACCACTGCACCATTCGGCGCACCCAGGCTAAAGCTGAGATTCCACAGGCCGCCATGATCAAAGGTAATGTCGCGGAGGCCCACATGGGTCACTGTCCCGGAAGCGGGAACGGATACGGTTGAACCAACGGTGGTCAGGTCATCTATCGGCTGGGGAATGTCACTGCTGGGATAGGTGGTACAGCTCCAGTTGTTGGGCAGTGGTGTGGGTGTGGGAACCGGATCAACCTGAATGTCCACTTCGTAGGGCAGGTTCTCGGTTGTCTCTTGGGAGTAGAAACCCAGGATGAACTCTCCATCTTGCCGTAGGATTATGTCAATGGGGTCACGTGTGAAGCCAGAGCCACCCCCCGGTATATCAATAATCATATCCATACCCGGCGTTAAGACGTTGGGGGTGATACGAACCCGTTGACCAACCACCACATCGAAGGTGAAGAAGTCCGTATCACTGGTCTCACACAACATGGCAGACAGGGATGCCGGCGGTGATGCCCCAAAGTCATAGCCGTTGAATTGATCGTCGTTGGGTTCGTAGGGGTCGAGGCCGGAGCAGGTGGTGTTGGCGCTCAACAACAGTTGGTACTGGTCGGTGGTGGGGGGCAGAGTGGGTTGCCAGACGCCCACATACCAGTTGCCGCCCTCGCTGAGGGTGATGCTGTCGCCATAGGTGGCCGAGTAAGCGGGGTGGAACATTTTGAATAATGTCCCATCCGGTTTGTAGACCATCACATAGTAATTGGCTGGCCGTACCGGCAGATCAACCACCACATTTTGGCCGATAACCCCACTGAAGGTGTACATATCCAGGTCGTTTTCGTAGCAGAGCGCGGCCGTGATGGGGGTGTTGAAGCTGATGGGTGAAGCATTGGCAAAGGAGCCGTTGCCTAAAGACCCATAGGCGTCGTAGGGGTCTACGGCGGGGCAGGGATCGCCGGGTGGCGGCGGGGGTGGTGGCGGCGGGGTAGGCGCACCGATGTTCACATTGAGGGTGTAGGGTACGTTACTGCTGGTGGTGTCGCCGAACCGCTCGACGAGAATGATGTAGTCCGCGGCCGCGCCGGTTTCATTCACACCCGTGACCACCTCATCTACCAGGCCGGGAGTGTAGCTGGAATCTACCCAGGTGTCGTTCTGGAGCAGGCCCAGGCCATAATCCTGGGGCAGATCGGTCAGGGTCACATCCACCTGCTGCCCATCGGGCACGGCGATGGTGTAGTAATCCTGGGTGTCGTTCTGGTTGGCGTTGGATGTGCAGAGAACAGAACTGATAGAGCCGGTGCCGATCGCGGCCGCGCTTCCCGCACTATTATTCGGTTCATACGCATCCGTACAGGGTTGGGCGTAGGGTACACTCAACCCCAAGGCCAGGTTAGAGCTGGGCGTCGAGAAACCCGTCAGGTAAAACACGCCGGGGTCCAGATTACTGACGCCAGAGTAACTGCCTTCCAGGCGGCTCAACGTGGTGGGATTACTGCCATCGAGCGTTGCTTGGACCAGATTGAGGCCGCTGGTGTAGTACAGTTCGTTGTTTAACGGGCGCACAATCACGCCACGGGTGGGGCTGGTGAGGGAGACGGCTACCGATTCTACATCACTGCCGTCACTATCGGCCCACATCAGTTGTAATTGCGTCGGGTCAATCCAGTACAACTTTTGGTGGTAGGGATCAACCGCCAGATCATGGATTTCGCGGCCCGGCGGCGCGGCATACACCACGGTCACATCCGACCCATCCAGATTGGCCCGCCTGATCTGATCGATCACTTCGCCATTGTACAGACTGTGTTCCACCCAATAGACCCATCCGGCTATGGGATCAATGGCAATGGCCCGCTCATTGGCAATGGTCGTGACCAGCGTTTGCACGTCCGTACCATCCCCATTGGCACTCATCAGGTTGGTGACGACCCCTAACTGGGGTTCCATCCAGTAGATGCGGCCGCTGTCTTCATCCACCGCCAGCCCATTGGCAAAGCGCAGGATGTCGTTGGGGTCGGCATCGGGGATGATGATTTCGTGCCCCGTGCCGTCGAAGTTGACGCGGACAATGCGCTCGAAGTGGTCGAGGATGTACAGCTTGCCCCGTGTCAGGTCGGTGGCGATGGTCGAGCCGCCCACCGCGCCATTCCCCATGAGAATGGGTTCAATGGTGCGGGTGATGACGGCGACGCGGGTCAGGTCGCTGGCGTTGCTGTAGTAGACGTAGGGCGTATCCGCCGTGGGTGTGGTGGGCGCACCGAGCGTGGCCTGGAACAGATAAGGCACATTTCGGGTGCTGAGGCTGTTGTTGGACAGGGTGACTGTGACCCAGCCGGTGCTGCCGATGGCGAATTGGCCTTGTGTGCCACTGTTGACCGTGCCCAACGAACTGACCGCCAGAGTGGAGCCGGTGTTGTTGGTGGGGTAGTTGAGGGTCAACTGTTGCCCGGCGATGGCCCAGATGTGGTAGGTGTCTACATCGTTGTCACTGCACAACGAGGCCCGGACGCGGCTGTTGTTGCTCAACAGGGTTGCTTCGCCCGTGCTGTCGTTGGGTTCGTAGGCGTCACTGCTCACACAACTTTCATCCGTCACCAGGAGTTGGTACTGGCTGGTGGTGGGGGTGAGGGGGGCGTGGGAGACGGCGATGGTCCAGCGGCCGCTGGCGTCTAATGTGACCTGACTGCCGTAGGCCGGGGTAGCCCAGGCCGTACCGCTGGGATCGTAGAGGGTGAGGGTGTAGGCATCGGGGCGGATGGGCAGGTCAATGGTGAGCCGTTGCCCGTCCAGGCCATCGAAGCCGTACATGTCTACGTCGTTGCTGTAACAGAGCGCGGCCGCAATGGGCGCATCCAGCGTCAAATCGGTCGCCGTGCCAATCGTGCCATTACCACCCGGAGCGGGGGCGTCGTAGGGGTCGGCGTAGTAGCAGTCTATGTCGCCGGGGTCGGGCGGGGGTGGCACGTCACCCAGGGTGAGGGTGAGCTGGTATTGGCCGTAGTTTTGCACCGGCGTACCGCTCATCACCAGGATGTCATACTCGACCGGCGCGCCGCTGGTGTTGCTGATGACGCCCAGTTCATCGGTGAGACCGGCGTTGTCACTGAACGCGGCCGCGTATCCATTGGGATGAATGATGACCAGTCGGTAATCGGCGGGCAGGTTCGTCAACGTCGCCGTCAACACCTTCTGATCCGCCAGCGTGACGTGGTAATAATCCATATCCGTGGGGTTGGGGATGACGGTGTTGCACAACGCCCCGGTCACGTCCGTTTGGGTGATGACCGTCAACGGGGTGGCCGTGCCACTGTCGTTATTCGGTTCGTAGGTATCGGCCAGGGCGCAGGGGCTGACAATGGGGGTGTTGTAGCCGAAGGCCAGCGATGAGCCGGGTGTGCCGATAGGTGTATTGAGGTATGTGCCGGGGTTGAGGTTGCTTGGCCCCAGGTACGTACCAGAGAGGGTGGCGATGGCGGCCGCGCCCGAACCATCCAACTGCGCCCGCATCATGTCCGTGCCGTTGCTGTAGTACAAGGCATTATCCAGCGGCTGGAGGGCCACACCCCGCGCCCCGGCAGCGAGGCCGGTGACGATGGCGGTGATGCCTGTGCCGTCACTGTTGGCCCGGAACAGCGTTTGCTGGTTGGGATCCAGCCAGTAGAGTTTTTGGGCATACGGATCGAGGGCCAGGTCACGCACCTGATTGCCAGAGGTGGCGGTGTAGAGTGTCGTTACTCCGTTGCCGTCCAGATCGCTGCGCCGGATGGTGTCGTTTTCTGTCCAGTAGAGAACCCCCTTGATGGGGTCTACCACCAGGCTGTCGCGGCTGAGGCCATTGCCGACCACCTGCACCGTGCCCGTACCATCGCCGTTGCTCCGCATGATGAAGGAGGCGGTACTGGCGGAGGCGCCGGTGGGTTGTAACCAGTAGATGCGGCCGCTGGCTTCATCTACAGCCATCGCCACATGGGGCACGGAGACCACCCCGCCAGGGTTGGCGTCGGTGATGATCGTTTGCGGGTTTGTGCCGTACAAATCGGCCCGAACGATACTGTTAGCCATCAGGTCGTAGAAGTAGAGCCAGCCCCGGGTGGTGTCTGTCGCCAGGGTGTCCCAGGTCAACGCGCCCGCGTCTACTAGCAGCGGCTCGACGATGTGATCGGCACTGAGAGCGACACGGGTGAAGTGGAAGGCGTCGGTGTAGTAGACGTAGGGGGTGCCGGTATTGGGGGCGGACGGTGCGCCGACCTGCCATTGGAACATGTACAGGGCGTCACTGCCGCTCAGGCCGCTGTTGGCGACGGTGAGGGTGTACCAACCGGCACTGCTCAGGTCGAATTTGCCTTGTGTGCCGGGGTCGAGCCGTCCCAGTTCGCCGCTGGCCCCAACCAGGGTGATGGTGGCGTTGGCGGGGTTGGCCGGGTAGTTGAGCGTCAACTGCTGGTTGGCCCCACTTTGGAAGGTGTAGTAATCCAGGTCTGCGGCCGCGCACAACGAGGCAAACACCCGTGACGTTCCGGTCAGGTCCGCCGCCAGAGCCGCCACATTGTTCGGCTCGTAGCTGTCATTCTGACCACAGGTGAGGTCGGTGACGAGCAGTTGGTACGGGACGTTGGTGGGGGTCAGCACGTTATCACGCACGAGCACCCGCCATTCACCGGCCACATCCAGCGTGACCTGCGGCGCATAGTTCGGGGCGATAAACGATTGGCGGAAGGAGCCATCGGGGGCATAGATCAGGATGCTGTAATCGGCGGGTCGAACCGGCAGATCCAGCGCTACGACCTGCCCGGCGGTGGCCGTAAATTTGAAGAAGTCGCTATCGTTTTCGTAACAAAGTGCGCCCTGGATACCCGTGCCAACGGTCAACGGGGTGGCGTTGGCGAAGGTGTGGTTGCCATCTTCACCGGGCAGGTCGTTGGGGTCAACGGCCAGACATTGGGCGTTGGTGTAGCCATTGGGCGGCGCGACGCCCAGTTCAATCTCTAACTGGTAGGTGTCGAAGCTGTTCACTGGCTCGCTGGGGAAGACGGTCAGGGTGTAAGTTACGGCGTCGGTGGGTTCGTAGTTGGCGGCGACGACCTGCTCGGACACCGTGCCGGTTTCACTGCTGACATCTACCGTGAAATCATCCCGTTGGATGTACAGGCCGTAATTGGCGGGCAGTGAGGAGAGGGTGGCGGTGATGGCCTGCCCGGCGGGGACAACGACCTGGTACACGTCTTTGTCCAGATTGAGGGAAGGATCACTGCTGGAGCGACAGAGCGCGGCCGCGTAACTACCCGCCGTTAATGTCGTGGCCGTGGCGGGGGTGTCGTTCAGCTCATACGGATCGGCGGCGACACAGGGGCTGGCGGCATAGGGTGTAGACAGACCATAAGCCAGGTTGGAGCTGGGCGGGTTGATGTAAATGAACGGGAATACCTGCGGATTGAGGTTGCTGACGCCGTAATACCGTTGGTTGCCCAGCCAGACCAGTTCTGTCTGACCGTTGCCATCCAGTTCAGCCTGGTACAAACTGCCATATTTGCTGTAGTAAAGGGTATTTTGGGCCGGGAGCACCACCAGACCACGCGCATCAGAACCGATATACATGTCCAACGCGGCCAGGTTGCCGCCGTCGCTATCGGCCTGGAAGAGGGTTCCGTTATCGGTTACACCATCGAGCCAGTACAATTTTTGGGCGTAGGGATCGAGGGTCAGGTCGCGGATTTGAGCGCCCGCGGCCGCGGTATGCACCACCTGGATGTTGCTGCCATCGGGGTTACTGCGGTAGATGACATATTGCCGCTGTTGGCTGTCCAGCCCGACCCAGTAGAGCAGGTTGCGGATGGGGTCAAAGAGTAGACCCTTCTGCCCGTAGACGATGGGCACGATGGTTTGTACGTCGCTGCCATCGTTGTTGGCACTGCGGATGCGGGTATAGACCATGGTTACGACTTCGGTCCAATAGACGCGGCCGCTGGCCGTATCCACCGCCACACTCAATTCCACATCCTGGTTCGGCATGTTACTGGGATTGACATCGGCAATGACGGTGTAGCCTGTGCCATTCAGGTTGACCCGCGCCAGTTGCTCCAGGGCATTGCTGATGAAGACATAACCCCGGGTGTTGTCAATGGCGAAAATCGCGCCACCCGTGCCCCCGTTGTCAAACTGGACAGGTTCCGGGTTGGGCGCACCAATGAGCGGGATACGCACCAGTTCACTGAGGGTGCTGTAGTAGACGTAGGGTACACCGGGCAGAGCGGCCAGGGTGGGGGCGGCGGTGATGCTGTTGCTGGTGGCGCTGTTGTCGGCGGGGTTGGCGTCGGCGGTGGCACTGGCTACGGTCGCGGCCGCGCTCAGTTGCGTCAACGTGCTGGCCGAAATGGTGAAGCTGATGTTGATCGTTTGCTGGTCAAAGGCGGGGAAGCGGCCCAAATCACAAGTGACGGTAGTGGATGCGGCCGCGCAGGTTCCGTTTGAACCGGTATACGTGGCGCCGGTGGGCAGATTCAACGTCAGGTCGGTGCTATCGGCAGGCAGGCCGCTGTTGTTGCGAACGGTCACTTGGTAGCGGGAGCTATCCCCATCCAGCATCACCACCGCCGGTGAGGTCAGGCTGACCGCCAGATCGGGTTCGGTTTGTACGGCCTGTTCGGTGTGGGTGACGGCCAGGGCGGTTATCTGGCTACTGAGACGGGCCTGTGTACCCACCGGGGCGGGCGTCTCATCGCGGAAGTTGCTGAAGAGGGTAAACTCACCCCCGGTTTCGCCGCGCACGATGGTTTCCGCCAGGCTCACGTAGACGGCTGTGCCGGTGGGCGGGATGTACAGGTGGGGGAGCGGATTGCTCCGTAGACCGGGGTAACTGCTGTTCAGTTCCAGGGGGGCAACGGTGAAGGTGGTCCCGCCGAACGGCTGGCCATAAACACCCGAACCCGTCCAACCGGGATCAACGGCTGTCCAGTAGGCGGTGCCATTGACCACGGCCACCGATTCCACATCCATGCCGCCGGTCTGGTCTACGCAGAGGGTGGGGTCAAGGCCCGCGCCGACGTTCTGGTAGAAGTTGGCGTAGGTACAGCCTGGGCCAACCCCGGCGACAAACTGGGCTGACGTGCCGTTGAGTTGGGTGGCGACCACCAGGGAGTGGTTAAAGATGTTGACGCCGGGCACGGGCCGGTCAAAGCGGAGCCGCCGTTCGCTCAGGATGAGGCGACCATGGAGTAAATCTACGGTCACATCGCCGATGTGATGGTAGGCGCGATTGCCGCCCCCGAAACCGGGATCATCCGGTACGGCGTAGATGACCTGGGGCAATGTGCCGTCCAGGTTGGCCCACGACAGTTGGTAGCCTTGTGTCCAGTACAGTTTGTTGCCTACCGGGTCAACGGCAATCTGTAACGCTTCGGGAGCGTAGGCGGTGAGGCTGGGGATGATTTGCTGGACGCTGGAGCCGTCGAGGTTGGCGCGCCAGATGGCCGCCGGTTGGTTGTAATCGCCGCTGTTCATTTCGCCCCAGTAGATTTTGCCGTGGGTTTCGTCAATGGCGATGTCGGTGATGATCTGGCCGGGGCGGGCGATGAGCATTTCCCGGTTTTGGGGATCACTGAGTACGGTGCGCTCGATGCCGTTGGGCAGTGAGCCAACGGGTTTGAGCCAGTTGTAGCGGGTGCCGACGTAGGCGACGGTTTGGGGGGGATTGCGGCCGCGCAATGGCCAAACGCATCACACGCCCGGATACTGATCTGGCTACTCTGGAAACCGTTTTGGGTACAGGTGGCCTCGATGCCGGTCAGTCTGGCATTTTCTTGCTGAGTAAATTCCAGTTCCGTCGGGTCCGTCTCATAACGCAATTGGTCGGTGCTGAGGTCGCAGACGAAGGCGTAGTCGGTGGTGGTCAGGTTGGCGTCATAAGCCGCACCTGTGTAGAGGGTTTGGGCGGCACTGCCGGAGCCGTTGTAGGCCACGTTCACGTTGAAGGTGGGGGCTTTGGTGTCAATGGGGCCACGGAATTGCGGCCATGTGCCCCGGCTGTCACTGCGGTTGCCGATGGTGTCGGCGGCCCGCATGTCAATCTGGTAATACCCTTCGATGCCCAGGGGGACGGTGTAGGCCCAGGTGGCACTCAGGGGGGAGCCATCGGGAATGAAGGTGACGGGTTGCCATTGGCGGTAGAGGGAGGCGGCGACGGTGGCGTTCATGTCACCCTCGTAGACCACCACGTCGTCAAGTTTACCGGTGAAATAGGGGGTCGCGGCCGCGGGCGAATAACCTACCAGCACCGCATCCGGCGTGGTAAAGGTCGAGCCGGTGGTCGGACTGCTCACCGCCAGTTCCCCATCCAGGTACAAACGGTTGCCATTATCCCCCAGGGTATGCACGATTTGATGCCACTGCCCATCGTTGTAACTGTTATCCACCGAACAGCGCAGTTCGCGGCTGGCTGGCCCGATGATAAAGCTCACACACACCTTACCCGCATCCAGGAAGATGTCATGATCATGTTCGGTCTGGGTGGGGAACTCCCCCTGTACGGAACTGAAGAGACCACAGTTGGCGCAGGTGGTATTGAACCAGAGGGCGATGGTGCGTTCGGTGGCGGGCAGGGTCAGGTCTTCAAAACTACGCAGGATGTCGTTGCCGTCGAACTGGGCGGCCGTGCCATCCGTGCCGCTCACATAACTATCCGGGCAGGTGGCATCCAGGCAATAGATTTGTGTCTGATCGCCGCCTACATTGTTAAACAGCACCGTTTCGGGCAGATCGTTCAAGGGCAGATGGAGCCAGGTTTGGGAGGTGGCGAAAACGGTTTCTGCGGAGACAAAGGCGATTTCCACCCCGGAGACAGCCGTGTACTCATCCTGCACCGTCCCGGTCAGGACGATGCCATCCGTCAGTTGGAAATCATCCCCATGGGAGAGCAAATCTACCGTGGGTGGGGTCATATCTACCACAAACGGGACGATTTGGGTGACGGCATTGCCGGTGGGCAGGGCGTTGTCCCGTGTGGTCACGGTCATTGTAATCGGCCCGGTGGGGTTGGGGTCGTTGTTAAAGGCGATGTCATCAAAGGGATAAGCCAGCGTCCAGGCTCCAGAAGGATCCGTGACGGTGACGGCGCGGCTAGAACCAATCTGTACCGATACCTCACCAATACCGGCCAGGGCATCACTGCTGTTGCCGCTGAGGGCCATTGTCCAGTTGCCCTCGGCATTGCGTCGCACGACACGGGTCTGGCCTGTGCTCAGGTCGAGGGTGGTGACGGGTGCTACCCCGTCAATGGTCAGGTTAAAGTTGCCGGTTCGGGTATGGCCGACGGCATCGGTGACGCGCACGGCAATCGGGATACTGCCGGTGGGCTGGTTGGGCACGGACACCGGGAAAGCCCACATACTGGTTCCGGTGGCGGTGATGTAGGCCCCGCCGTTGACGCTGACTTCCACCAGGGCTATGTACGAAGTGGGATCGCTGGCGGTGCCACCGATAATCACATCTACATCCGGTTCGACGAAGTTGCCCAGGGTGAGGCTGGGAGCGGCGGGGTCGTCGTTGTCAATGATGACCCCCACCGGGTTATCCAGAATGATGTCGGTGAAGGGGGGCAAAGGGGTTGTCCCGACAGGCACAATATCGGCGGCGACGCCGGTGGTGATGGTGACGTTGGTGCTCCCGGCAATGGCTGTCGCGTTGCGGACAATAGAGGTGCTACCACTGGGCAAAAGGGTAAAGTTGCGAGCCTGGGTTAAGCCGCCCAATTCTACCGGTAGGGTGGAGGTGAACCGTCCGCCCGCCAACAGGGAATTTTGGGGTAAGCCGTTTAACACGGTGGTGGTGATGATCGGCCTGAGCCGAGACCGCCAACACCAGGTCCTCATCATTCATGTAGGTGTATAACCGCACCGGGGAATCGTTGAACACATCGGGGTGGAACGGGAACAGCACCGGATCAAGCTGGTTGAGGCGATATTCCGTGCCGTCGCTGATGCCGTCTTTATCCGCATCCCGTTGTAGCGGGTCGCTGGTGATGCGGAAGGTGTAACCGGCAATCGTGACCAGGTAGCCGTTGACTTCCTGGGTATCGGTCAGGCCATCGCCATCGGTATCGGCGCGGTTGGGGTTGGTGGAATAACGGATTTCCAGGGCATCGTTCAGACCGTCGCCATCTTTGTCGGTGAGGGTGGGGCTGGAGCCGTATTCGATTTCCACCTGATCCGGCACACCGTCGCTGTCGGTATCCCAACGGGTATCGTTGGGGTCTTGGAGACGGGGAACGCCGTCGCCGTCGAAGTCGTTCTGGACGCCGAGGGCACTCCAGTTGTAGAACCCGGTGACAGTGTTGGGTAGGATGTCCAACACAAATTTGCCGGTGAGATCGGTATTGGTCGGGGATTTGGCTGTTTTGTGCGTACAGACGCTGAACCAACAATCATAGCGGGGCAAGGCCATGCCTACGTTTAACCAGAGGGGGAATTCCTGGTTGATTTTGGGCGTGGTAAATTCGTAGACGGGGGAGAGGATGGTGTCGAAACGGGCCGCTTCCCACAACACTTTGGATTTTTCTAAAGGCACGAGCCAGCCGACGCCCGGAGAGGGGACAAGGGCTGTGGCCATGTCATAGGGCCAGGCGTCCCACCAGGTGGTGCGGCCGCGTTCCGTATTCAAAACGGTTTTAGAGGTAGTCAACGAATAAACAACCGAAGCTGATTGTAAATCTTGGGCGGTGTAAAAACTGCCATAATGATAAACCACACTCGGTTTAGGCCAGTTATGACGAATACGGGTGAACAGTTCCGCCTCGAAACGCACACTATTGCCCACCACCAGACCCTGTTCCGGGTTGGTAAGGTTCATGCTCAGGTCTTCAATATTGGAGATGGGTGGTTTGCCAGAAAGGTCAATCATCACCTCGCCCTGGTACACCCAATCCGTAATGGCCTGGGTTATCGCCGCCATCAACCCAAAATCACAGACCGCCTTCACCCCGGCCTTGCAGAGGATAAGGGTGAACAGATCAAAGATAGCAAAAACGGCCAGGACGATGGCCCCCACAACGGTGAGGGATATGACGAACGTAATGATGGCGACAAGCGTAGCGGCAATGGCCCCCGCCAGTAAGTTATAGAATTCAACACTGCCAATCGGAACTTTGCCCAGTAAAGAGAAGAACATGATCCAACTGACGCCGATGCCGACGATGGCACCGATGGCTCCAGCTTTGAAGGCCATGCTGCTTACACTCTGGAAAGAGAACAAGGTTTTGACTTTTAGGAGAAAAGGGGCGTCAGTTGGATTAGCGAGTTCAACCGCCCGCGAGATTTCCGACAGGGTGATCGTGGTGTCCAAGACCTGACCGACCGTTGCCGTGGCCTGGACGATAATTTCACCCGCGACACGCCCTTTGGTGTTCATTAAGATGAGGCCAGCAACACCCCCCAATAATAAGGCGGCATTGAAGCTAACGAAGGCCAATCTATAGTTGACGGAGGCATTATCAAGCACCAAATCGTAGGCCCCCCCTCCCGTATTATCCAGCGGGGCTTTGAAGCCAATGTAACTGTAGAGGCGGACTAAATCAAAGATGTCAACGAACTGTTCACTATTGAAGCGAACTTGTTGGATGAAGCGGTTGGCAACGCCCTGGATGGCTTGATTATAAGCGTTGTAAATCTTCTCATCGCTTATGTCCACGGGTTTGAAAAACTGTTTGGCGCCTTGTAATGTGCTGGTCAGTGTGTAGTTGCTGTTGGTATCGGTGTTAATGACGGTGTTACTTCCGTTGGTCATGGTCACGACCATGATGGTACTGTAATAAGCGGATGCCTCTACGACTACTGGCCCGTTGTTCTCTTGGGGCAGGCCGTCGGTGGTGGCGGCAAAACTGGCCCGGACATGGTCGGCATAGTCGGCCATGGGGTAGGCTTCCCAGGCGGCTTGTAATGTGTTGTAACGATAGGGGACGATTTTGTACCCGGCGGTGGCCATGACCGGCTCGTTGGCGAAGTTTACGGCCAGAGAGTGGCCTGTCCACTGGACGAGGTTGCTGAGGTTACGGGCATCTATGTTCAGAGCGCGGAGATGATCTTCACGTACATAGAGCAAATGGGGAATTTGCACACCACTGCTCTGAAAACGGGTGGTGAGAATTTGTGGGGCAATCTGCCCACCTGCCTCAAATAAAGCCTGATCCTCGTGGGCAAAGGTGTAGGTCTGAACCCGCAAATAGTCACCAATGCCCCAACGTTGGCTGTTGGTGATGCCGGTGTTGGTGGGATGGTTCCAGCGGCGATTAATTTCGTTGATGGTGATGTCGCGTTGGCCGTTGCCGACACATTCGCCATCATTGTTGACAAAATCGCAGTCGCGGTTGACCATCAAACTCCCTTCCAAACCGTTCACCATCTGGAACAGGGCGTCGTCGTCGTTCAGGGCAACGTCCACAGCGGGGTCTTCGTAGACGATGGCCATTTGTGTGCCGCGTGATTCGTGGACATTGAAGCCGGTCAGGTAGAAGTCGTCGGTGTAGGCGTGCAAAACGGTAAAGCTGTTTTCGCCGACCCCGTTGCCCGCCGTGATGGTTGTTCGGGCGTCCTTCGCGTCGTCGTAGAACTCATTGAGAACATTGACAACCCAGACCATGCGCGCCTGCTGGGGTGTCCAGTTGGTTCCCGCCTGATAGATCAACTTCGCCTGAAAGGCAACTTTGGCTCCGGTGACAGGGTCTTCGACCAGATTGAGGGGCACATAAGCAAAGTAAGTACCATCACCCGCCGGTTGAATGGCGATGCCGTATTTTTCCAGCAGGGCCTCATCCAGGGCGTTGCCAGATGTGCGGGGCAAATTGCTGAGATCGGGCAGGGCCACTTCGAGCATGGGGACGAACTTGATTTCCCCGTTGTCGTCGGGGGACATGGTGCAGTTGGAACCGCCACTCTTGAGGCAATGGTCGAAGAAGGTAGCGTTGTCCCAGTCTTGCATGTTGCCCAGTTCGTCTTTGGGCCAGTTGAGGACGTTGAAGGCGTACCAGAGGCGGTCGGGGTTGGTGGGGCGGAGTTGCAGGTCTACGTAGGTGTAACTGCCGGGGTTGAGGCCGGTGAGGGTGAGTTGGAGCGGGTTGGCGGCGGTGAAGGTCATGGCCGTGCCATTATCGGCTTTGCTGGCGACCAGGCGGGAAATGTCTACTTTGTCGGGTACGCCGTCACCATCGTCGTCGAAGTCGTACAGGTCGGGGGTGTTGTCGCCATCAGTGTCAACATTCCATTCTTGACCATCGAGGACTGAATCGCCGTTGCTGTCGGCGACGGTGGGATTGCCGTACCAGGTTTGCCCGCCCAGGGTGAAGCCGGTGATTTCGTCACGGTCGGTAATCCCATCAAAGTCGGAGTCGGGTTGTAAACGGTTGGTGCCGAGAAGTTCTTCGGTGGCGTCGGTGAGGCCGTCTTCGTCGGTGTCGAGGGTGGAGGGTTGTTGGTTGGGGGTGGCGGGCGGGGTGTAGAGGGTGGGCTGGGTGTTGGTGAGGGCGGCGAGGTCGGTGGTGGTGTCTTGCGCGGCCGCGTTCTCTTCCTGCTGTTCCTTAAATGCCACAAGCTGTTCACTCTGCTCACTGGCGGCCTGGGCCTGCACCAACGGGGTAAACAGCATGAAGGCCGCCATCAGGCTGAACACCACGTTCTGGGTGCGCCGGTTGGGGCGCATGAGGATGACCATAAACAACGAAACGCCCAGCAGGGCGGTCAGACTAAAACCCAACTGGGGCAGGCTGGGCAGGGGCAAACGGGCGAAGATATTACTGATGACCCGCCCCGGCTGGGTCCAGATGGCCGCCAGGGAAACCCCTTCGTAACTGTTGAACTGGACATCCAGAATGGCTTCGGTGCGGTAGTCGGTGTTCGCGGCCGCGGGGATGTTTAGCGTCACAATTTCGCGCACCGGCAGGCCCCGTGTATCTACCCACAACTCCCCGTTGCCGGTCAGGTTTTGTAAATGTTCCGGCACTTGCAGAGCTACACCCGCCGGTAACTGATTGGTCTCTACCAGATGCTCCTGGCTGATACGGGTCAGCCGCTGGGCATAAGCCGGGCCGTCTACGTTGAACTGATAAATGGTGTAAGACGCATCCGGCGTGACACCTGTCGCCGATTCCGCCACCACCTGAATATCGGTGGCGACATCCAGAAAGGCCAAAAAATCCCCACCGGGGGCAAAACCGACATTAAGCTCATTACCGGCCTGCCACTCCTCATCCCCGATTCGGGTTTCGACTTTGCCATCGGCCAGGCGCAGTTGGTAGGCCGAACTTTGATCCAACACATTGACGCCGCCACCCCACAGAGCCAGGAGTAGCTCCTCATCGCGCAGGTTGTTTTCCCCTTCCAGGTAGAGGGTATCGGTTTTGCTAAAACGACCGATATTGCCGACCGTCGGCAAGGGGATGGTTTTGTTTTCGACGCTGGCGGTAAAGGCGTAGCGGTCGCTATTTTGCACATTACGCCAGACTTGATCCACTTCACCAGAGGCGGAAACCGGTTCGGCAAACCATAACCGGTAACTGGTGGCGGCTAGCAGAAGGATAATGAGGGCGATGAGGGGACGATGTAGTTTGCGTTGGCGGATGATATCTTTCATGGGTGCTTCCTTTACAGTTGGGGGGTGATGGATAGAGATAAATGTTGTTCGATAAAGTTCATCGCGGCCGCTAAATCATTGAAGCCGAAGCGTTCGCGGGTTTGCACATGTTGGATGGAGACGCGCCAGCCATGTCCCTGCTCAAACCAGACACGCAGAAGCCAGGCGCAGTATTCATGGTTATAAATAGGATGAGTTTCCTTTTGGGGCATAGGGCACTGTTACAATCGGATAGAAAATAGCATTGTCGGCACGAAAAGGGTACGCTAACCTTTATGTGATGCAGTTTAGCAAGCCACTCTGACCAAACTCTGACCAATGTTATCCTTGCAACTACTCGGCACTCCCCTTATTCGCCTGGAAACTCAAGCCATCACCCATTTCCGCTCGGCGAAATCGCTGGCGCTCCTGGTCTATCTGGCAATGGAACGGGGCACGCCCCATAGTCGCGCCAGTTTGATGACCCTGCTCTGGCCGGATCAACCGGAAGAAAACGGGCGGCAAAATTTGTCGCAGACGTTGACACGGTTGCGCGGTGCGCTGGGGCCAGCGGGTGATATGGTCATGGCGAACCGGCAAGCGGTCTGGTTGGATGAGAGGGCGCAGATTGATCTTGATGTGCACACCTTCTGGCGTCTACTAGCCGAGGTGGACAGACATAACCATGAAAACAGAACAAACTGTGCGGTGTGTCAGGGGAAGTTGAGCCACGCGGCCGCGCTGGTGCGTGGTGAACTTTTGGCCGGGGTAACGGTAGACGATAGCTACCTGTTTGAGGAGTGGCTCTTACTGGAGCGGGAGCGTGTTCACGAAAGGTTATTAGGGGTGTTGTCTGACCTGGCCGAAGGGGCGTTGTATGAGCGGCATTATGAGGTCGCCATTCAGTATGCCCGGCGGCAGGTGGCCCTGGAAGCGTGGCGGGAGTCGGCGCACCGCCAACTGATTCAGGCCCTGGCGTTGAGCGGACAACGGAGTGCGGCCCTGGCCCAGTATGAACATTGCCGTACCGTTTTGGCGCAGGAGCTAGGGGTTGAGCCGACGCGGGTGACGCAACAGCTCGCGGCCGCAGTCCGGGCCGACACCCTCACCGACAGCCCTCCCGTGCCACCCGCCCCCCCAAACCACAATTTACCCAACCGGCTGACCCCTTTCGTGGGGCGTGAAGCCGAGATTACCACCCTGCTG
Organism: Candidatus Trichofilum aggregatum; assembly: GCA_016716885.1. Lineage (GTDB taxonomy): Bacteria > Chloroflexota > Anaerolineae > Promineifilales > Promineifilaceae > Trichofilum > Trichofilum aggregatum. Next base: position 156,947 of record JADJUV010000172.1, read on the forward strand.
GCCTGGTTGACCCAAGATGAGTCCGTGCGGCTGATTAGCCTGACCGGGCCGGGGGGTATTGGCAAAACGAGCCTGGCGCAAGAGGTGGGACGCTGCCTGCTCACCCAGCCGGTGCGGGGTCAGCCGTTGGAAGGGGTCTGGTTCATCTCGTTGATCGGTATCCAGGCGGCGGAAAACGTGCCGGTGGCGATTGCCAACGCCCTGGATTTACCGTTGCCAAGCCAGGACGCGGCCGCGACCGCCGTCATCCAACAGTTGCGCCAACGCCGTTTCCTCTTGATTCTCGACAACTTTGAGCAGGTGGTGGAGAGCCGCGCCTGGCTGTTGGAACTGCTCCAGGGCGCATCCGGCATCCGCCTGATTGTCACCAGCCGGGAGCGGTTGCGCCTGATGGTGGAGCATCGTTTTGATTTGCATGGGTTAGCCACCCCAGCCGAAAACACCGTCCATACCCAGGCCCTCGATTATGATGCCAGCCGCCTGTTTCTGGATCGCGCCCGCCGCCTGTACCGTGAGTTCCGCCTGACGGAAGCCAACTGGTTGCCCATTGTGCGTATTTGCCGCCTGACGGAAGGGTTGCCCTTGGGTATCGAACTGGCCGTTACTTTGTTAGAGGACAGCGACCCGGAAACGGTAGCCCGACGCATCACCCAGGACGCGGCCGCGCTCACCGCCGATTATCTGGATATTGCCCCGCACCAACGGAGCATCCAACTGGTGTTTGAACAATCGTGGGGGCGGCTCTCTTCTGCCGAACAGAGCACCCTGAGCCGTTTGAGCATTTTTGAGAGTGAAGGGTTTAGCCGTGCGGCCGCGTTGCACGTCGCCAACACCGAATGGCGCACCCTGGGGGCACTGGTCAGGAAATCGCTGGTGCGCTCATCCGAGGCCGATATTTACGCCTTGCATCCTCTCTACAAAGCCCTGGCCGCCCGCAAACTACCCACTGACCAGACCGACCTGCGTCATGCCCACGCCGACTACTTTGCCCACCTGCTGGCCGAAGCGGTTCCCCCCGTTTTCGACAAACAAAAACATCTGCAACTGCGCTCATTGCTCCCCTTGTTGCCTGATTTTCGGGCGAGTTGGCACTGGAGCATCGAGATAGCCGATGCTTCTTTGATCGGGCGGTTGGCCGGGCCGTTGTACCGCCTCTTGCGCGAGACAGCCCAGCTTCAGGAAGGACGGGCCTTGTTTGAGACAGCGTGGCAGACATTGCAGACCAGATGGCCGTTAGCATCGCGGCCGCTGGAGCAAGAAAAGGTCATGGCAGAGATGTCGGCCCAACTGGGCATCTTTCGCGTCTTTACTGGAGATGTCCATACGGCTCGCCCGGCTTTGGAACTGGCCTTAACCGAATTTGACCGGCTCCACATGCTGGAGCTAAGAGGGGGCGCATTGACCGCCCTCTCCGATGTTCTGGAACGGCTGGGGGAGTATGACGCCTGGCTAATATTGTGGCAGGCAGAGCTGACAAGGGCTGAGGCAGGCAACGATCTGCTGCACCTGAACCGTACACTCGGGAATTTGGGAACGACTTATTACCACATGAGGCAGTTAGAGGAAGCGCGGGACATTTATCGGCGCACGGTGGAAACGGCATTTGCGGCTGAGGTTCCTGACTATGATAATGCCATCACGATGAACAATTTGGGGTTGGCGGAGATGGAGTTGGGTAATCTGGCGCAGGCGCGTCTCTGGCTGGAGAAGAGTTTGCAGATTCGCCGCCAGTATGCCAACACGTATCGGATTGCGGCCGCGTTGCGGGGATTGGGTTTGTTGGCGATGGAGGAGGGGGATTACGCGGCCGCGCAGGAACATCTAAACGAAGCGATGGCTTACTTCAAACAATCGGGGCGGGTAGACAGGCTGGCCCCGGCCCATCTGGCTTTGGGGCAACTGGCCCTGCGGCGGGGTGATTTGCCCACCGCCGAACGGCAGATTCGGCAGGCGTTGGCTTACACCGCGGAGCTACAACAGACGGCGCAGGGGCTGAAAGCGTTGTGGCATTGGGCGGAATATTTGTGGGCGGCGGGGCGGGAGAGTGAGGCGCGGCCGCTGTTGGCCTATCTGTTGGGGCACAAAAACACGTCCGGTCTGCTGGCGCGGATGATCAATGAGTTTTTGGCGGCGCGTCAGGTGTCAATCCAACCATCGGCCACATCTGAGGCAGTAGCGTGGCAATCCTGGTTGTAGGATGATCGCTTGCCAACGAACGCCGAGCTTTCGCGTCAGACCCAGGCCAGGGGTGTTACCTGATAGCGTAGTGGGGCCGGGGCCATACTCGTTCCGCGTTACCGATATCTTTGGCCACACCCTGGTAGACAAGGGTATCCCTCACATCGAAAATGGTACGGTCTCCGGCAGCAGCCAGTTTCCGCCCCCACCGTAAGGGAAAGAATCCAGGGGGTGCGGCGTACCAAGATGGATGAAAACCGCCGGGAACTCGTAGGAACTCAGAGGAACTCTAGGAACTCCTTCTTTATCCGTGTTCCTTCTTATCCGTGTTTCATTCTTCAGTGGCTATTTTCGTAGGACTAAGGGAGGAAAATCGCCGCGTCGCCCCCTCACCGTGTCCCCGCCGTCCCTACCGTTGGGAAATAATACCTATTCCGTCATTCGAGGCGAGCCGTTTGCTTGTATAATGCAGCAGATTGATAGCTGGGAAAATATTTAAGCTGTATAAAGTGCGATTTTGTTACCCATCTTGCCTTCAACTTCGCTTGTAACAATCTAAACCGGACAATGTAAAACCCAAAGGAGACCTGGCCATGAAGCACCGTATTCGGGCGTTATTTTTAACCATTGTGCCCCTCTGTTTATTGTTGATCCTGTTGCAGATGCAGTTGGGCCATACCGCCACCGCCGCTCCTTCCCCCTTTGACACCCCACCCGATGCAACCGATATTATTCTGGATGAGTATAACGTGGGCCGCCTGTCTTTTGAGCATGAAACGGTCTTTGGTCCACAATGTATAACCGGGCTTGGTGATCCGTTCTCCCCTATCAGTAGTACATTTCGGCCACCCGGCTACTACACCAATCCCCAATACTCCACTGATTACTTCACCTATCGCTACCGCATAGACATTCCCGCTGATTACAGTTTTAGCGTGGTGCGGGTCGAGCTGTTTGATCCTGACAGCTATAACCATTCCCCTGGCCTGGTTGACATAGATAATTCCACTTACGTCATTTCTCACACCCACCCTTACGGTAATCCGCCAACGGCTTCGGCTTTATGTACGGGCAATGATCGTTACCGTTATGAACCCTGTGTCATTCCCACCGGGGAAACGCTTGATCTGAACCCACTCTGGTTTGTACGGGTAGATGAAATACGGGTTGGCAATGGCACCAATTGTAGCAGTCCATCAGGCAATATTTATAACAACGGCCATCCCACCCAAACGGCTTTTGACCTGTATTATTACGGCCAGACCATTACTGACACCACCCAAATGATCCCGCTGGCGAACTACATGGGGCGGATGGACAATGCCCATGATACCGATTTGCGTTGGGTGTCGCCGGGTGGGGCGCAATCGTATGATCAGCCCATGTTTGTGCCTGCTAACACCGGCTCATTTGAGGTGAATCTGAGTACCATTCCCGATATGGTGGTTGATCCAACCACTGGTATGCGCTCGTTGTACCTGGATGTGACCACATTGGCAGGTGCATCGGAGAACGGGTTTGAGATATGGGCTGGGCCAGACTTTTATACGGGGCCAAAAGACACGAACACGCCAAACCATTGTGGCGTACCGGGTCAATTCCCATCGGCGGGTGTACCTGGCAAGGTCAATCAGCGGAATCTGCACATTACCAACTGCGGCCGCAACTCTCACGCCTCTCAGGGTATCACCGTCTATGCCTTGGATTATGCCCCCACTAATTCCAATCTCTCTACTCCAGTAGATATGCCGGTGACGATCCTTGGTCCAGAGTACGCCGGGAAATCTATCTATGTGAGCCTGTTTGATAGTGACTCCGGGGCGCAAGGGCCAATCGTTTTTTACTTTGACACCCTGGCCTACAACCTGCTCAATCCTATTCCGGCTTCACCAGCCGATCCGGTTAACCCGGCCATGACCGACTTTTACCGTGCCTTTTCGGTGAGCAATACCACCACGGCCGATCCCGACCTGGAACCGGGTCAAACACGGAACTGTAGCATAGGTAATTGTCAGAATCAGTGGGTTACATTTGTTTATCGCATTGATATTCCGACACTATCACCCGATTGTGTAGATGTGCAAACGACCCCGTTGCTCTGTACGCCGTTTTATGGCGGCACCCTCATGGCGCGTTATGATTCTGGTAATCATGACACCTATACCTGGCATGTAGACGTGCCGGATGTGCCACCACCGGACATCACCCAGAGTTGCACCGGTGTTTTCCCCATTGCCCTGCCTAATGAAATTCGTTCTGTAGAAGGTTATGTGTATCAAGCTACTGTCCCCAATAACATTGATTATCCTGCCACGCCGCCTAGTTACAGTAGCTTTATTCAATATGGTCATATACCTGATCACCCATTGATCGATCAGGCGCGGTCAGGAGACGCTTTCTTGTTAAAAGGGCAAGGGGTTGCAGAACTCATGTTTACCTGGTTGCGCTGGGGGAGCGTGAGTCAGTCTGATAATATCACCAGTTTGATCAATAGCTTGACCTGGCCGGGAGATAGTTTGTTGTTTGAAGAATCTGGTGATCCGACGGATACAACCGTTCATCAGGGGGATTGGGTGGCCTTGAATAATAGTTCGGCCTATGGAACCGCGGCCGCGACCCAACTACAAGCGCACATTGATCGCGGCCGCACCCTTCGTCTCCCCATTTACTGGGAATCCGGCACGTTGGGTATCTCCATCAGCCGCTTTGCCAACTTTGAAATTTTGGCTTACCGCCTTAGCCCAGCCAATCCGGCTGATCGCTGGCTGCTACTTCGCTTCGTGGCTTATTCAGATCAATGTGGACAACCACCCTTTAGTATCGCCTATGTGACTACCATTTCCGAAACTATCGGTTTTGCTGAGCTGCCGGTCACGCTTAATGGGACGTATCCCTACACCGTCACGGTTGATTACGATACACAGCCCGGCGCGGCGTTACCCAACAGTGATTACACCCCGGTTGCGGGCACACTCATATTTGCGCCAGGAGAAAAAACGCACACCATCGCCGTTCCCATTTTGGACGATCCGTATGCTGAATACGAAGAAACCTTTGCGGTCAGGCTGTCCAATCCGGTGGGTACGACGCCAATGAACTACGAGGGCAGGGTCTCCATCTTGCCGAATGATGGCGAACCCTCTTATATTCGCTTCGCGGCCGCAGACCAATCCATCGCCGAGTCAGCCGGTTCTATTCCCATTACAGTACGGCAAGATGGTTACTACACTGGAACCGTCTGGGTTGATTTGCTCACAATGAACGGCACAGCCCTGCCGGGTCAGGATTACACCCCCATCTCACTGACGGTCACGTTCCCTGGGGGCGTGTTGAGCCAGACGATCAACATTCCCCTCACGGATGACAACCTGTTTGAAGGAGATGAAATCTTCCAGGTGAAACTACGCAACCCCTTCAATGGCGTCATCCGGGATGGAGACACCCGCACCATCACCATTTTGAACGATGATGCCCCACCGGAACTGTCGTTCGCGGCCGCGTCCCCCACCGTTAGCGAGCATGTCAGCAGTGGGGTACTCTCCGTCACCGTACAGTTGGCTCCCACCTCTGGCGTCACCGCCACCCTTGCCTACTCCACGACAGATGGCACAGCCACCGCTGGACAAGATTACCAGCCCGTGCAAGGCGTCATCACCTTCACTGCCGGAACCACCAGCGCGGTTATCCCTGTCCCCATCCTCAACGACACCCTGGCCGAAGGCAACGAATGGTTCCATCTCACTCTGTCCGATCCCGTCAACGGCGTCATCACCGGCACCAACCCGGCCCAAATTGTCATCGTGGACGATGAATGCCTGTACAACCTGTACGCCGTACCGGGGCGGGTTGAGGCGGAAGATTTCACCTGTGGCGGTGAAGGGGTGGCCTATCACGACAGTACCCCCGCCAATAAGGGCAACTCGACCTACCGCCTGTTGGAAAGTGTGGATGTGTGGGACAGCGCGGCCGCGTCCCACACCCATTACGTCGGCGACACGGCCGACGGGGAGTGGCTGGTCTACACGGTCGAGATCACGGCTACGGGGCGCTACGATTTGTGGGTCGCGGCCGCGGCCCTTCAGTCTGGTAGCTGTTTCCGGGTGGAGATTGACGGGGTGGATGTGACGGGGCAGGTGGCTGTGCCGGTGACAGGGAGCGTGTTTGCGGAGGTTGCGGCCGCGGAGCGTCTCATCCTCACCGCCGGAACCCACCAGCTACGCCTCGCCATCCCCTGTGGCGGGGCCAACTTTGATTACCTGGCCCTGACACTTACCCCGCCGGATGAGGTGTATCTACCGTTTATGCGGAAATGAACCTGGTTGCGGCCGCGTTTGTCCTTATATTTCGGGGCTGTGGCCGGTCTCCTGACTGAGCTATCAGCAGTCACGGTCAGGAGACCGGCCCAATCCACCCCCAGTTATAGAGAAGAACCAATTACAGGCGCTAAAACGCGGCCGCGGCCGGAATAATCTCCTGGGCAAATATCTCCAGGGGGGTGATTTCATGGACGTTGGGCATGTTGAAGATGACGTGCTGAATGCCCACCTCGGCGAGTTGACGGCAGGTGTTGATGACCTCAGCGGGCATCATTTGTCCCGGAGCCAGATGCACGGTCGCCAGGGCGGTGCGTTCGATGTCCTCGTAAGGCCGCCCTATGGTCTCACAATGTTGTTGCAGGGTTTCCAACTTCGCCTTTATCACCTCTGTGCCCGCCCGCGCAAACAGGTTGCAGGCATTGGCGTATTGGGCCACCAGGCGTAACGTCTTCTGCTCGCCCATGCCGCCAATCATGATGGGGGGATGGGGCTGGCTGATGGGGGCCGGGCTACAGATAGTTTCGGCCAGTTGAAAATGTTGGCCCTGGTAGGGTTTCGCCTCGCCCGACCACATTTGGTGGGCAATTTGCAGGGTTTCTTCTAACCATTCAAAGCGGGTCTTTATGGGGGGGGAAAGGGAAGCCTAAACCGTGGGCTTCGCGTTCAAACCAGGCCGCTCCGACACCAAGGTAGGCGCGGCCGCGACTCAACACGTCTAAGTTCGTTACCTGCTTGACCAAAAAAGCAGGCTGGCGGTAGATCACCCCAGTCACTAGCGTACCCAGTTTAACCTTCTCGGTGAGGGCCGCCAGATAAGTCAGGGCACTATACCCTTCCAACATCGGCTCATCAGCCTGGCCGATAAACTCAAGCTGGAAGAAGTGATCCATCACCCATATGCTGGCAAAACCACCGTGGTCAGCCGTTTGGGCAATTTGCTTGAGTGTGGGGGCAATCGCGGCCGCGCCGCCCGGCCAGGTAAAACTGGGAATCTGTAAACCTATTTTCATGTTGCTCCTTCAAAGAGAGTGAGAGAATAAGGGGTTAATACTCGACACTGGCGTTTTTTGTGCTGACCTCTGGAGACTGAGAGATTGAGAGACTGAGAGACTGAGAGATTAAGAGATTTGCAGAGGTCGTCCAAATTTTCGCCAGAGTCGAAATCAACTCAAAGATGTAGGGCTTACGCGCTGTGACCCATGTCTCCACCGAACCACCACAAGCAAAGTCAGGCGAGCGGCGCAAGCAAGTTGGATAAGTCCAAAGATTATACCAATACCGTGGGGCTTAAGTAACTGGTTTATCCGCTCCCAGAAATTCTCAATTGGGGCTATTTGTAGGGGTGGGACAGGTGGGCCAGGATCAGGATTTAATGGGAAACCAATCTTCCCGCCAGTCTCGCCCTCTTGCGGCCGCAATGGTAAGAGGGCGAGACGACGCGGAATCAGCGTTGCCCATTTTTCCAAAATGAACCCGCGTCGTCCCGCCCCTACCATCATGGGCTGTCAAATTGAGAATTGCTGATTGGAAAATGGCGGGAAGCGCCTCCTTTTCTGTTCAGAAAGTCACGGAAACGCTCGTTTAAGCGGCTCTCTTAACCGGCCAAACAATTTTTCTAGTCGGTGGGCCAGGGTAGGGGGATTTTACTCCGGCAAGGCGGCGTTCATGGTTTCGATGAGGCCGTTGACCAGTTGCCCCCGCTCGACGGTGGATAACCGGGCTTCCGGGTGGAGAATAAGGTAATACGGCAGGGGCATTTCTTCGGTGTTGATGGTCGCGGCCGCGTCATCTATCTGCTCTAACGTACAACAGGTGGCTTGCCAATCAGAAAAGTTGAGGACTTCGCGGCCGCGTTGCACATCATACTCAATCAAATTACCCACCGGCACGATGGCCGTGTATCCCGGCCAGTAGGTTTCATTACTATGACAGTCAAAACAGGCCCGCTCGGCTAACTGTTGCGTCTGAGGGCTATCCCACTCCGGCTCCGTCACCACCGGGGGGTTATCCCGATTGAGCGGCCAGAATTGCATCAGCCCAAACGCCAGGCCAACACCCACCAACAAACCGATGATTATTTTTTTATCCGTGCGTAATCGTCGCCACCGTCTTAACAACCCATCACCTCATCGCGTATTGAACAAAAAAGCGGCCATGTGGCGAGCCTCTTCGTCGCTCACCCCCAGATTGGGCATGGCCGTACCCGGTTCGATCTCCTGGGGCATCTGTATCCAATCCATCAAGTTTTCCGGGTTGTTGATTAAGGCCCCGGCAATGTAAGCCCGCTCCGGCCACTCCTCTAACGAAGGGCCAACGGTGGCGATGGCCCCCCGCACCCCAGGAATGGTGTGGCAAGCATCACAACCATAAGCGTCGAGCAGTTCGCGGCCGCGGGCTACATCACCACCCGGTACAATTTGCCGGGGCGAACCACTGGCCATGAGGCCACAACCGGTCAGGCACAACAGACACAGCCACACGGCGATGCGCCAGGACAGCGGGACGCGGCGACGCGGCGAGGGGGCGAGGGGGCGCAAAAAACCCTTGGTTGTCTGGTTCCTCTTTCGGCTCGTCAGTTCCATTCGTCTCAATTCCATCCTCTTGTTTCCCTCAACAGGGCCGCAAAACCAGAAAAGTAAGCCCCACCCCCACAGTCAACAAGACAAAGAGGGCACTAAGCATCACCACCGCCAGGCCAATAAAACGATCCCGTTCTGCCATTTCTTTCTCAACACTGCTCTGCGCCCGGTTGCTTGCGGAGCTTTGCCACAGCTTCAGCCCCCGATAACCGATATAAGTTATGAGTAGCAAGATAACAACGGTCACGCCCAGCGAAAAAAGACCGAGCACCGTCACCGTACCCCACACTTCGTTACGCCAAAAGCCCAGGCCACAACTGGCTTCATCTAACAGGTAGACCACCAGAAAATAGGCCATCCACAGCACCGGGGCCACTATCAGAATCAGCCACCGTTGCCCGTTCTTATTTGTCTGGTCTTTTTCTGTCGTCACATTCATCATCTCACCTGATGTTATTTGTTTTGTTGTCCCCTTTTTCTCCCTGGCTGCTAATACGTTCGTTCGCAAGTCCCTGGTAGGTAAGACCCATCCCTCTTCCCCCCTTCCATGTGGGAAGGGGGGAACTCGATCTGTGGGCAAAATGGGGTGCGAAGCACCCCATTTTGCCCACTTAATAACTCTCCCCGCCCCTGGGGGCGGGGCTGGGGGTGGGGGTTCCCGGCGACAAACTGATAGTGAGACTTATCACAACTAGATGCCCACCCTTCGTAAATAATGTATCAGTAGGGATACAAGTACAGAATGCCAGCAGTGATAACCCACATCACTGTCAGGGCCAACCAATACATGGTTGTGTTTTCTACGGGCACATAATGTTGGGCATCATAACGACCATACCAGGCCCACAACTGCACAAATAAACTCATGCCCAGGCCGATGAGAAGTAACAAAAGCAAATAGACATCTATGCTCCAAAACAGGGAAGCGTAGGCATTGATTCGCCAATCGAAGGGGAGTTGGCTTAAATCGTAAATGAGGAACGCGGCCGCGGCCGCTTGCAGCACCGTCGCGCCCAACAACGTCCAACGCATTGGCCCCACCCGGTCAACCCGAATCAGTTTGAGTGCCCACCCCATAACAAACCCATTCAGCAACACACAAACCGTGGCTATCCCCATCCACGTCAGCGTCGGCAGAGGCAGATCACCCAAAGGCCAGGCCTCATTCTCTACCCGAATGTAAAAATAGCTGAGCAAAAAGTAACTTAAGGCGATGGCGAGTAACAAGATAAACAGCCATATGGCCCCCCGGTTGACGGCTTCACTGCCGTAAGGGTGCACCGGAATGCCATGCTTTTGCTCAAAGGCCGCTACTTCGGCCTGGGTGGTGCGGACTTTGCTAGGCCAATGCCAGCCAATGATGCCAACAATCAGAATGGCTACACCCAACAAAGTAACCGGTCGCAGGCTAAATATCTCGGTGCCAAAAATGGTGACCAACCCCACGCCAGTAACAACCGGCCACAATGATGGCCCAGACACCCGGAATACCTCTTCAGGTTTACCATCTAGCGCGGATGTAACCAAGGCGGCCCGCCAACTGGTGGGCCAGCGGGCTAAATCTTGGACGAGGTTGCGGGTGCGTTCTGGCCCATCTACCAGGTTTTCTTGATCCCACAACGGTTCGCGGCCGCGGACAATCGGCAACACCGCAAACCCAAAATTGACCGGCGGTGAGTCCGCCGCCCATTCCAATGAACTGGCTCCCCAGGGATTAGGCCCGGCATCCTCGCCATGCAGGCGGCTATAAAAGAAATTGAAGATGAACACGGCCACTCCCGCCGCCAACATAAACGCCCCAATCGTGGAAATGAGGTTGTAAATATCCCAACCAAACTCCTCAGGATAGGTGTAATAACGGCGCGGCATCCCCAGCAGACCAACGATGTGCTGGGGGAAAAAGGCCACATGAAAACCCACAAACATCAGCCAAAAGTTCCACTTACCCAGTTTTTCATTCAGGAGCTTGCCATTAAACTTGGGCATCCAGTAATAAATGGCGGCAAAAATGGGAAACACCACACCACCAATGAGCACATAATGCAGATGGGCCACCACAAAATAAGAATCGTGGGCCTGCCAATCGAAGGGCACAGCCCCCACCATAACCCCGGTGATACCACCCAGAACAAAGGTCACCAAAAAACCCACGGCAAACAGAAAAGGGGTTTTCCAGACCGGCCGCCCGCTGAGAATGGTGGCGATATAGGCAAAAATTTGCACGCCCGTGGGAATAGCGATGAGGGTGCTGGCGGCGGAGAAGATGCCAAGACTCACCTGGGGCAATCCCACGGTAAACATATGGTGCGCCCATAAGGCAAAGCTGACAAAACCCGTGGCTACCATAGCCACCGCCACAAAGGTGTATCCCTGAATCCGCTGCCTGGCAAAGACGGGAATAATCATCGCCATCATGCCGGTGGCGGGCAGAAACTGAATGTACACTTCAGGATGGCCGAAAATCCAGAATAGGTGCTGCCACAACAAGGAACTGCCCCCGGTGGCCGGATTAAAAAATTGGGTACCGATTTTACGATCCAGTTCCAGCATGAGACTGGCGACAATTAAGGCGGTGAAGGCAAAGAGAATGGAAAAGGCGGTAACCAACATCGCCCAGGCATACAGTGGCATTCGGGCCAGCGACATGCCAGGGGCACGCATACGCAGAATGGCAATGATGATCTCCACCCCGGCGGCGATGGCCGCTACTTCGGCCACGCCCAGGGCTAACAGCCAGTAATCCAGGTCAATACCCGGCGAATATTCCGGGCCACTAAGTGGCGTGTAAGCGAACCAGCCCGCATCGGGCACGGTGCGGGCCAGGTAGCTGGAAAAGAAAAGCAGACCACCCAACAGCAGGGTTACATAGCTAAAAGCCCCCAGCCGCGGAAAGGGCATCTCCCGATTCCCGATCATGAACGGGAGCAACATAATGGCAAACCCTTCCATCATCGGCACGGCGAAGAGGTACATCATGGTGGAGCCGTGCATGGTAAACAGCTCATTATAGGTATCGGGGGGTACCAGGGTGTTTTCGGAGCCAGCCAGTTGCAGGCGCATGATGAGGGCCATGACTCCGGCGGCCAGGAAGAAGATGAAGGCGGTAATCATGATGCGGCCGCCGATGGCATCGTTCTGCAAGGCTTTCAAGGCCCCAATAAGGCCGGGTGGATCAGCCCAGGTCGCTTCCAGGGCCTTAACCGTGTCCTCGTCGGGACTATCCGCACGGGGGTATACGGCATCAGGCGGGGGTACGGCCGAGTCCGCGGCCGCGTTCGCCAATTCATCAAAGGGGTCTGCGGGGGTGGATTTCATAAAGGTGGTAGTCCTCGCCAGGTGTATTCAATAATTTGGGCAATTCTCAATTTAACATCCCATCCTGGTAGGGGCGGGACGACGCGGGTTCAACGAGGATAAACCGGGAAACGAGCCTTCCATATCCTGGCCCACCTGTCCCGCCCCTACGAACGGTCTCCCAGTGTCATGATGAACCCGTGCTGGCTAGCGCAACGACTCCATGTAGGCCAGCAGTGCTTCTAACTCTTCCCCTGTGAGAGGGGTGGCGGGCATGAGGTTGCCTGGTTTGAGACCGTGGGGGTCTACCACCCACCCGGCCAGATGCCCCCGGTTGTTGGGGGCCGTGCCCGCACCCAGAGTGAGGCGGTCGGCAAAGTGGGTGAGGTCGGGGCCTAGATCACCGCCCGCGGCCGCGACGCCCCGCACCACATGGCAATCATCACACCCCTTCGCCAGGAACACCGCCTGCCCTTGTTCGTCCAATGGGTTCGCCGGTTCTACGGCGGGTTGCTGTTGCGCTTCCAGCCAGGTATTAAATTGCGCCTCAGGTTCGGCCACAATCACCAGCAACATGCGGGCATGTTGCAACCCACAAAATTCGGCACAGAGGCCCCAATATTCACCGGCCTCATCCGCTTCCAGCCATAACGTGTTGCGGCGCTCCGGCAACAAATCCAACTTGCCGTGTAATTCTGGCACCCAAAAACTGTGCACCACATCGGCAGAGGTAAGCTGGAATTGCACCGGCACACCCACAGGAATATGGATTTCGTTGGCCGTATGGAACTCGTATTGGGGGTAATGAACTTCCCACCACCATTGATGCCCTATCACTTCAATGACGAGTGGATTCGTTTGTGTCTGGTTGTTGAGGGCCGAGAGGGTGTTGAGGGTAACGCCGTAGACAATAAAGAGAATGAGGGTAGGAAAAACAACACCACCGCCGATGACCAGCTTTTGGCCGCGGCCGCGTAACCAATCCCTTTGCACACCATCATCATCCAGCGGGCGGTGTCGTTTTCGCCAGAGGGCCAGGCCCAACAGCCCCATAACAACCAGATAAGTAAACCCACCCAGGCCCACCATCAGCCACATTAAGCTGGCGATACGGCTGGCCCCTGGCCCTTGCGGGTCGAGCGCACTAGGGGTGGAAGGTGTTTCTATGCAGGCAACCAACAGCAGAACCAGAAGAAGGAAGGTTATGCCCATGGGTATACGCTTGAGTCTGGTTTTCATGGATGAATGCCCTGCAAGGTACGGCGGTCATGGGAAAATGACTGCGCTGGAGAAGATTCCTTTCATGCTAAAGGAAAACCGGCTCTTGTCCCATATATCTATTCATGCCCAGGATACATCTGGAGATACATTTGCCGCTTCATGTATGGAAAGGGGGGCTGTCTTGTGCTACGGTAAAAACAAAAAGGGCCGATATGGCCCTGAATGTTGCTTGATGGAGGCGGTTGACCTATGGAAAATGAGACTATTTTGTTGCAGGCTTTGTCGGCTGGCGCGGCCGCGTCGTTTCAGCCCAATTTGGTGCATATTCCTATCACCAAAGAGCCGTTGTATGAAACGTATGAAGCGCTCAAGGATGATTTGCGCGGCCGCTATCCGAATGTGCAGGCTGATATACTAGATATTGGCCCGGCCTCAGCCGAACGATGGGCGATATTGGCGCAGGAATTACAAAGCTCAGGCGCGGCCGCGGATGAACAGTTAAACGCTTTGGCTCTGAAGTTGTTAGAGGAAATTGACGAACACCTACCGGATGCGGCTGCGGCCGCGCACGTAGACATGAACCACGTCGAAGCGCCAGCAACCCCCAACCAAACAGATCCCCTCTAGGATTTACCGCCGCCCGGCACCCTATTCATAGACGTCTTTAACCCGGACAAGAATCTCGTCCACCTGGACAAGGTCTTGTCCACCTCGACCAAGTCTTGTCCACCTCCAAAGGTCTTGTCCTCGCTGTCCTCGAAGAGTCTTGTCCACCTCGACAAAGGTCTTGTCCACCTTGACAAAGGTCTTGTCCACCTCGACAAAGGTCTTGTCTACCTCGACAAAGGTCTTGTCTACCTGGACAAGGCTCTTGTCCAGGTAAATAGTGTTTTCGCCCAGACAGATGGAAGAGATGGACGAGTTGTTAAATCCCTACCCCTCAATCTCCTTTTGCGCTTCTTCTTGTGCTGCCTGCTCCCGACGGGACAATTGCTCTTTTAGCGGCGTCACAAGATAGAGAATGAGCAAGTTAAACACTGCCACAAACAGCGCGATGTCAAAACGGGCATAAGCCACCGCCATACCAATCGCCCCGGTTGTCCAGATACTAGCTGCCGAAGCAGTCCCCAGTACCTTGTCCTCTTTCTTCAAAATGGCCCCCGCCCCAATAAAACCAATCCCGGCTAAAATACCCTGGACAATACGAGATTGCGCATCCCCGTTGTTGTCCCCAATAAACGTTTGCGCGATCAGCACAAAACTACATGTTGCCAGCCCTACCAGCGGATACGTTCGTAGCCCCATCATATGCGTGGCTCGTTCCCGGTTATAAGCAATAGGCAACGTCAAGAGCGTGGCAATAAACAGCTTGCCGAAATCGCTCCTCATCAGGTCTTCTAAAAAAACTGGCAGTTCCATTTCATTCCCACATTCCACCGCATCAGCCGGAAACCAAACCAACTCAGGAGTCGAGGCTTTAGCCGGAGACCGTCTGCCAGAATCCCTTTAAGTGAGCTTATCCCTCATGGGTTCCGCTCGGGTGGCGACAAAACCACCGTTCGCTGCTCTTAACGCGGCCGCGACCTCATCACTTCGCCCCGCTTCCACCCGCACGATCAACAAAATCTGCCCCTCCCGTACCCCCTTGATATAAGCCTGCACATCTTCTTCCGCCATGCCCCAGCCAAGCAACGCCCCCAGCAAAGCACCGTGAGAAGCGCCCGCCGCCAACCCCAACGCCGTCGTACCAGCCAGAGCCGGTATACCTAAAATAAGCACCGGGCCAAAGGTTAAGGTAATGGCCGTGCCTAATATAACCCCCAGCACACCGCCTAAAACGCCGCCCCCCAGGGCCGCCGCGCCCGCTCCTTCCTTTGCCATATCCTTTTCCGTTTTACCCAACGCCTGCATAACGGCCGATTCTTCGGCAATTACCCCGATCTCGTCACGGGCAATGCCCTGCGCCTTCAGCGCCTCAATCGCTTGCTGCACATGGTGCGTGTCACTGAACAACGCCATCACCACCGGATAACTATCTTGGGCTGAGGCGGCCCCAACATAACTATGCGCCCCTTTTATCTGGGTATATTGTTCCTGAAGAAGCTGGCGCAGCGCGGGGGAGAGTGATTCTTCCCGGAGAGCGGTTTCGTAGGTGTGGAGAAGCTGTTCTTCTGCGGCCGCGCTATCCCCCAAAACCACCTCATCCGTTTTATCATGTTCAATCGTCATGGCCGCCTTAATCGTCAAAATCCCCCTGTGCACCGCATCCATCACATTGTCAGGCTCCACTGACGCCAACGTCACATCCGCATAACTGGTCAAAGCCTGAGCAAAACTGGCCCGCTGAGCGGCTCGTTCCTGCAACAATGCCTGCAACTTAGGGTTCATCACATTCGGCGCCGCCGTCCGATAAAACTGCTCGTTTTCCTTCAAGGCTTCAGCCACCTGTTGTCCAACCGCCTGCATATCATCTGTCTGCATCATATCCACATCCCCTGGAGTTAATACCGCTCAATTGCTAAAACACACAGCCCTCTTAGATTGATTCAAACTTCGACATTGACGAAAATGTGGCCGACCTCTGCAAATCTCTTAATCTCTCAGTCTCTCAGTCCCCAGAGGCCAGCACAGAAAACGCCAATGTCCCGTTCACTCTAATGACTGAACCAATCGGCCCAATTACCAACGAGGGAATCTTTAGCGTAGGCAAGGCCAAGCCCTATCGCAATGTATCAAGGTACAAACATCAGGTATAAGGGAAGATATGTCTCAAACGCTTACGAACAAGGAATAAATAACCTGCGGAACTGAGCTGGCAGACTCAACCAGTTTTACCCAACTCCTTGGTAGATTGAGTCGGAAGACCCATCCCCCTGACCCCCTTCCCGGGGGGAAGGGGGAACCCTAGCGGCGCGGTTTTTCGGGGCGAAGGCCCCGAAAAACCGCGCCTAGAAAAGTTCCCCGCCCCTGGGGGCGGGGTTAGGGGTGGGGGTTTCCGGCGACAAACCGAGGGTGAGGCTTGGCATACAAGCGCTCATCTGACTTTCGTCATAAAGGTCTCGTCCCCAGTCTCTTGTAAGTTATTAATTCTCGTTCCTTCGGGTTCGTAAAAATATAACTGCCTAGTTTAGGCGCTTACGCACCCACTTCGTCAAAAAATTGTCGATCCTCTTGAAAAATGGCAGGCTTGGGAAATCTTGTATACATGGATAGGAGAAACACCGATGGCATTGGCTTTTATCCGGGTTCTTCCTATCCGTGTTTACACCTTTTTCTCAAGCAAAGTCTTGGAAAAGATGTAGGCGTTTGGGCCACAGTTTGTCAGGCAGGACGGCGGCAAATGGGCTAAACTTGGGGCATGACAAACGCGACTCCCTCCCCCAAATCTCGTGCTTTTGAAATTGGCCTTTACTCCTTTGCCGAATTAACCCCTGATCCGGTTACCGGCAAAATGATCAGCCCGGCGGAGCGACTGAGCAACCTGATCGAGACGATAGAATTAGCCGATCAGGTGGGTCTGGATGTCTTTGCCCTAGGTGAACATCACCGACCCGATTTTGTCTCTTCCGCACCGGTGGTGATTCTGGCCGCGGCCGCGGCCCGCACCCAATCCATCCGCCTCAGCACCGCCGTCACCGTCCTCAGCTCCGATGACCCCATCCGGGTGTTTCAAGATTTTGCCACCCTGGACCTCCTATCCCAAGGCCGGGCCGAAATCATGGCCGGGCGAGGCTCTTTCATTGAGTCATTCCCCCTCTTTGGTTACAACCTCAATGATTACGATGCCTTGTTCGTGGAAAAACTCGACCTGCTCCTCAAGCTACGTGAGTCAGAGCGAGTAACCTGGCAAGGCAAATTCCGTGCTCCCATCCAAAACCTGGGCGTTTATCCCCGCCCCTACCAGGACAAAATGCCCGTCTGGATAGCCGTAGGCGGCACCCCGGAATCAGTCGTGCGGGCCGCGAAGTTGGGTTTGCCCATGGCCTTAGCCATTATCGGCGGACAGCCAGAACGGTTTAAACCGTTTGTCGATTTATACCGGCAAGCCGCCTACCAGGCGGGTCATGATCCGGCCCAACTCGATCTCAGCATTAATTCCCACGGCTTCATCGGCGACGATTCCCAACAAGCGGCCAATGATTATTTCCCCTCTTATCAAATGATGATGAACAAAATCGGGCGCGAGCGGGGCTGGCCCCCCGTCTCACGCCAGCAGTTTGAATCGGCCCGCACCTTGCGTGGCTCCGACTTTGTGGGCAACCCTGAGGAGATCATCGCCAAGATTCTGTTCCAGCATAAGCTTTTTGGTCATCAGCGGCTCCTGCTACAACTGGGCATTGGCACCATCGCCCACGACAAAATGATGCGGGCGGTTGAACTACTGGGCACGAAGATTGCCCCCGTAGTACGCCAGGAACTTGGTGACAGTTCGCCAATGGCCTAGCGCAAAAGACAAAAGGCAAAACAAGCCCCTTATTCGTTCGTAGTGACCGCTTTAGCGGGCCACACCAGCCCGCTAATGGAAGTTAAGAAATTAAACCGGTAATACTCGCCATGTCATGCTGAGGTCCGCCGAAGCATCCCGTTCACCTGGCTCGTCGGGATTCTTCCTCGAAGACTCGTCAGAATGACAGTTTCAAGCGTTTCGGTCAATTACCGAATCAATTAATGAAAATTCATAAGCGGTCCCAAAACCCCCCCGTGCAGATACTTTTTAAATCTCTGTGTATCTCTGTGTCTTCTCTGTGACCCTCTGTGTTCCTTTCCCAGTAGTTCTGGGCTGCCCTGATCAGGCAAGGAGGGTGATTACTGACCGCGGCCGCAAAATCCCCTGCCCTTCGTGATATAATTCCCTCCGAGATTCTGGCTTTCTGCCAGCGTTTGCCCGTTTCCTTCCCCCCTGTTACCCAAAAAGGAGCAGTAAAATGCGTCTGCCAAAACTATTCGCCTTACCCCTAATCGGTATTGCCTTGATGCTTGTCTTGTTCCAGCCCTGGGGCGGAACAGCCTCCAATCAGGCCAGTACACCCGCCAACAATGTTGTATACGCCCAAAAGATTGACGCCGAGGTCTGGAAAACGCTCCAGGGTTCGCCCGATGGCACGGTCACGGTGTTAGCCTTGTTGGCTGAACAAGCCGATTTGAGCGCGGCCGCGCAAATCGCCGACCATGATACCCGTGGTTGGGCCGTCTACAACACCTTACACGACACCGCCACCCGCACCCAGGCCGATGTTCTGGCCCAGCTCACCTCACTCCAGAGCGAAGGCCACATTAACCGCGTCAAATCCTACTGGATCGTCAACCTCATTCTGGTGCAAACCAACGAAACCGGCTTATGGGCCTTGGCCGCCCGCCCGGAAATCAGCGTCATTTTGCCCGAAATGAAGCTGGAACTCCCCACCGTTTTACCCGGCGACATCATCCAATCCCCCACCGCTATCGAATGGGGTGTTACCAAGATTCGCGCCCCTGAAGTATGGAGCACCTACGGCGTTACCGGGGCCGGGGCCGTGGCCGCCAATGTGGATACCGGCGTGCAATACAATCACCCCGCCCTCATCAACCAATACCGGGGTAATCTGGGCGGTGGCAACTTCGATCACAACTACAACTGGTTTGATCCCACCTTCGCCACCACTGCCCCCACTGACGGCAACGGCCACGGAACCCACGTCATGGGTACGGAAATCGGCGACGACGGCGGCACGAATCAGATTGGGGTGGCCCCGGATGCCGACTGGATGGCTGCTTTTGGCTGTTGCCCCAGCAACGAAGCCCTGCTCGACGCCCAACAATTTATCGTCGCCCCCACTGATCTGGCCGGGAACAATCCCAATCCCAGCCTGCGCCCCGATGTGGTCAACCAATCTTGGGGTGGCCCCGGCGGCAGCCAGATTTTTGAGCTGGTCATTGCCAGCATTCGCGCCAGTGGTATTTTCCCGGCCTTCTCGGCGGGTAATAATGGTAGCGCGGCCGCGGACGGTTGCGGCCGCTTAGGCTCCCCTGGCGACAACCCATCCTCCTTCAACGTCGGCTCCACCGATAGCAACGACAACATCTCCAGCTTCTCCTCACGCGGCCCCAACCCGTTCACCGGGGCCACCGGCCCTGAGGTGTCTGCCCCCGGTTCCAGCATTCGCTCTAGTTTGCCCGGTAGCACCTACGGCTCATTGAGCGGAACCTCGATGGCCTCACCCCATGTCGCCGGTTCGGTGGCGTTGCTCATCTCCCTGGAGCCACAATTGCGCGGCCAGGTGGAGCAACTGGAAGAGCTACTGCGTAAAACGGCCGTGCCTCGCACCAGTTCCCAGACCTGTGGCGGCGTGCCCGGTAGCGAAATTCCCAACAATGTGTTTGGTTGGGGACGCCTGGATGTGAAAGCGGCCGCGGATATGATGTATCAAGCCGGGGTTATCTCCGGAACCGTGACCAGTGCTGGCAATCCGGTTGTGGGGGGCACCGTCACCTTTGCCCGCCTCGGTTACACCCTCACCACCACCACCGATAGCAACGGCCAGTACGAAGTTGTCGCCGGGGCCGGAACCTGGAATATGACCGCGTTTAAGTATGGCTACCAGACCACGACAGTGAACAATGTTGTTGTCACGCAGGGGAATACCACCGCGCAAAACTTCGCCATTTCCGCGACTGTCACCCACAACTACAGCGGTGTTATCCGCGATATCGTCACCGAAGCCGGTGTGGCGGCCCGTGTTTCCGTCGCCAATCAGAATGTGATACCGCCGGTCATGGCTAATAGTGATGGCAGTTATGCCATTGTGTTACCAGAGGGGCAACACTTCCTGCGGATTGAACACCCTGGCTTTGACACCATCATCCAAAATATCCTTGTTACCCAAACAGCCATCCATGACTTCAACCTGACACCCCGCATCAACTACACCCTCATGGACAACCAGGGTGGTTATCCACTCTACAATTGGATCGAAGCCTCTGGCGGTACCGTCTACAACCTGGATGATGATGCCAGTTCCGCCCCCATTAATTTACCCGCGCCATTTACCTACTTTGGCACCGATTACACCAGCCTGCGCATTAACTCCAACGGGTTCATCTACTTTGGCACGGCCACCTACACGACCGCCCACATGGTTCTCCCCTTTGAAGGTCGCCCCAACACCGACATCATGGCCTTTGGCGAAGATTTGAACCCGGCCCTGGGGGCACAAGGCACGATTTATTATCTGGTGAGTGGCAGCCTGGTCATCATTCAGTTTGACGAGGTGCAACATTGGGCCAGTGGTTTCCCTGAGACGTTCCAAATTATCCTGAACCTGGTCACAGACGAAATCACCTTCCAGTATCAGACGGTAAGCTGGCCTGATTTTGCCACTGTGGGGTTAGAAAACAGTGATGGCTCCGTGGGCAAGATGTATTCGTATGCCAATTCGGCTAATCTGGTAAACGGGCGCGCCGTGCGCTTAACCCCGATGGCGGGTAATGCCGTCACCTGGGAGACTGCCACCCAGCTTACCGACCTGGCCTTTACGATGACCGACGCTCCAGACCCGGCGGAAGTGGGGGAAACCATCACCTACACCCTGACGGTCAACAACGCTGGCCCCAACAGTGCTACCGGCGTAACGGTGGTGGATACGCTACCGGCAGCCGTAACCTACCAGTCGGCAACACCTTCGCAGGGAAGTTGTATGCAGGCCAATGGGTTTGTGACTTGTGATTTGGGGAGTGTGGCCAATGGCGCGGCCGCGACCGTCACCATCGTAGTCACCACCACCCAAACCGGCACAGTCAACAACACCGCCGGAGTCTACGCCACGAGTGGCGACCCCAACATCATCAATAATGGGGCCACAACCACCACCGAAGTGGTGCCAGTGACCGGCCCCACCACCGATGTGTACCTGCCGTTCATAACGAAGCCGTAAACCATAACCTGGTTGAGAAACCGGGGCATTTCCCCCACCCCTAACCCCGCCCACAGGGGCGGGGAACTTTTTAAGGGCCGTTTTTTGCGGGCGTCCGTCCGCAAAAAACGGCCCTAAGTTCCTCTAACGCCAGGCAACTTTTTGATCGTCACCAAACAATCATGGCTAAACTCAAACTCGATCTCCACGACATTTATAACCGCGGCCAACAAATTGATGCCGAACTGAACCGGATTGTCCAAGAGGCGCTAGACAAAAAAATCGAACTGGTCGAGATCATCCCTGGCAAAGGCAGCGGCCAGCTCAAGAAAAAAGTCCTGCGTTTTTTGAACCAGAGTCATATCAAGAAGCTGTATCATCGCGTAGAGAAAGACGACAAAAACTTCGGGCGGATTTTCATTCACTTTCGGCATTGATCGTCGGCAAAAACGCCCCGCATGTTCCCCGCATGACATTAGCCCAAGATTAAAATAACCCGCTCAACCATCGTTTAGATAACTCCCCGTTCTTTCCCACAAACGCCTACCGGCCTTTCAATTGCACCTTGCCCTCTATCTGCTCAGCGCCAGCTTTAGGGGGGTCAGGCTTACCTGCGACCTATTACTAAAGTTCATTGTGTTTCCTTCCCTACCCCCCAACAATGGGCCAGGTAACAACCCGGCATCTGCCAGTTAACCCGGGAAGGAGTTTTCCATGATGAACAGAAAAGTATTTGGTTTGACCTGTATTTTGATCACCTTTACGCTGTTCTGGCTTAACAGCCTGAATCGTTCAGAGGTTACTCTGGCCCAGAGTTTCCCCAACCAGTCGGGTTTTCCCCGTTTTGAACCCCGCAACACCATCACCTTTGGCTCCCCGACTGTCGTCGATATTGACGGCAATGGAGAATTAGACATCCTGCTGCCAGATGGCAATGGCTGTGTCTGGGCCTGGAAATACACGGGTGCAGTTCTGCCCAACTACCCGCTGAAAACCGGCAGTAGTTGCCAGGGCACGCCGCGCATCAGTGGGCCTTTGGCGGTAGGGGATGTGGACGGGGATGGCGATCTGGAAATTGCCGCGGGCAACCGGGGCACAGGGGATAATGTGGGGCAACGCGGCCGCGTCTTTCTTTGGCATCACACCGGTTCATTAGTAAGTGGCTGGCCCAAAGAAATGGCCTGGAACACCCAATACGGCAGCGGCCTGCCCGAAGTCCTGACCGTCGCTATGGGCAACCTGATTGGGGACACCCGTCTCGAAATCATTGCCGGCACCAGCAACAACTCATCCGCCGGGGGCACACCCGACGACCCCACCCATAATCTATACGCCTACCAGGCCAACGGCTCAGTCTTACCTGGTTTCCCCACCCAATATCGGCGGGCTGGCATATGGGGTTTCGTCGGTCTGGCCGATCTTGACGGCAACGGCTATGCCGAAATTCTTACCGGGCGGGATCATGCCTTCGTTCACACCTATGACCCCCAGGGTAACAGTTACCCCAACTGGCCCGTCGCTTCTCTAGTAAATCCCAACCAACCCAACGGCCTATTCCTGGAATTTACCCGGGACGCCCCATCCATCGGTGATCTCGACAATGATGGCATCCTGGAAATTGTCATCGCGGGCAAAGTGCGTGATCCCAACCAAAACCGCAACGTCACCAACAGCGCCATTCTGGTTCTCCAACCCAATGGGCAACGCAAACCAGGTTGGGAAGTCGCCAAGTTAACCGGTCCCCCCATCTTTGACGACTACCATCCCAGCCAATCACCCGCCTTGGCTGATCTCAACGGCGACGGGGATTTGGAAATTGTGGTCACGCTGCTTGATGGAACCATTCGCGCCTATGAGGTCAATGGTTCCTTGTTATGGCAGTACAACTTTGCTCAGGGAAACCGTTTGTTTGCCAGCGAACCAGTCATTGGCGATGTCAGCGGCGATGGCCGAGTTGATATTTTGTTTGGTACTTACAGCCCGGATGGCCGCGATGATCACCGGGCACGGTTGCACGGCCTCAATGCTTCGGGGCAGCCATTGGCGGGGTTCCCTCTGCCCTTAACAAACGAGGATGGGGGCGCCAAAGGGGCTTCGCGCCGCCCCTACCCTGGCGGATCTGGATGGTGACTGTGATGTGGAAATCCTGGCTGGAAGTCAGGCGGGGGTGTTATATGTCTGGGATTTACCGGCGCCCTACTTTCCGGGGCAGATGCCCTGGCCTACTGCCCGGCACGATTTCCAGCGCACGGGCTTCGTGGGATCGTCCGTTTACCCCCCACACAATACCCCTTTAGAGGCAACATCCCTCTATCTACCCCTGCTCACCAACCAGGATGGCTGCTGATAACCCCTTTTGCAACCTAATAGAGAGATAAGGGAAGAAAAATCCCTGCCCCATGTACGTTTGAGCTTCATGCCCACTCCTGTTTTAGTCTACTCGACCGAGCAAGTTTCCCCGAAGACCTGGTGGCGCGTGCGGCCGCGTTGGGGATGCCGGCTTTAGCTCTAACCGATTATGATGCCATTTGCGGCGTGGTGCGGTTTGTCCAGGCGGCTAAGGCTCAGGGCTTACCGCACAAAGGGAACGGGGAGAGGGGTGGTGGGGCGGTTTGCGACCTTACTGGTTACCTATAAACATACTTCAGGACAAGACAGACCTTTAGAGATTTAGTCGGCATTGGCGTTTTTTGTGCTGACCTCTGGAGACTAAGAGAGTGAGAGATTAAGAGATTGCCAGAGGTCGTTCTCGTTTTTGTCCAAGTTGGGCTGTTGAGACAAAAAAAAAGGACGGCTGATTTTCAGCCGTCCTTTTTTTGTTCCAACAACTATTTGGTTGTAGCGGCGTAGGATCAACCTGCGTAACTGAGGTCATGCCTATAAAGTCCTAGTGACACAATGATGTGGCTCTATTAGACTGCCAATACGTATAAGTCGTTTATGAGGTGAAAGATGATTGCAATTTATATCTTTTTAGGATTATCCGTCGTGGTTTCTTCCTTTGTCGTGGCCGCGTGTATGCTGGCCTCACAAATTGATGAACGAGAAGAACGTGTCCTCTTGCTTTCCCGCCGGGGTGAGAGGGATTAATCAGCCGGTTGTTAAGGTGAAGGATGCTTCACTATTGTTAGCACGGTACTGATCCCTTTATAGGGCAACTTCTTGTGCGGTGATCCAGAAATGATCGGCACATTTACGCCGATTTTTTAACTGGCGTTAATGAATGGGCCGAAGTTTAGTGTTTTTTAATCTTACTTTTGAGACGAAGAGAGTGAGCGATTTTCCGAGGCTGTTCCAATTTGCCAAAGCCGAGTAACTACTTCGGCGGAACGCTTACATTCTGGCTTCTCCTGTCAGGCATAAACTATCTTCTAACGTCGAAACCCCCTCTCTTTGTTCACGAGCGTTTGCTCCATCCCCCTTCAAATATCTTCAAAAGCTGGACTGTTTTCTCGGGAGTTGGCTGAACGGTTGCCAAGCTGTTCGATAAGTGCGACGTATCTCGCGGCCGCGACCTGCCAGTTATACTGATGATTAAACTTGTCCGCGTTACGGCTCAATTGCGCTAACGCTTCACGGTCAGCATATAACTTGCGGATACAAGCCGCCAATTCATTCGCGTCATCCGGCTTGAAAAAACAGACCATCGTTTCATCAAAGTAATTTTCAATGGCTGGTGTACGGGCGGCAATGGTGGGCACACCCAGAGCCACGTACTCCATCAATTTGGTGGGTAGAATGCCATCGGTGAAGATGTCGCGCCGATTGGGCACAATGCCTACATCAGCGCGGCGAATGAGATGGGGCAACTCTGTCATGGGCATATAGTGGGTACTAAACTGCACCCGCTCTTGTATGCCCAAAGTCTGAGCCAATTGAGTTAGTTCGGATAGAAAGTCTCCGCGCCCGTGAATGGTCAGATGAGTATCGGGAAGTTCGTGCTGAATAATGGCCAAAGCGCGGATGAGGAGATCAACGCCGTAACGATGAGCTAGTGTGCCATGATAGATGAGGTGAAAGGCGTTGTTATTGGGAGTGACCGCCGGGAGAGCGTGAAAGATGCGATTGTCGGCCACGTTCATGACTACTGAGGTTTTCTCGCGGGGCACACCCCGCTCAATGAGTGTTTCTTGCCACTGTGATGTAACGGTGATGACACGATCGACAAAACGACAGGCCAATTGTTCTTGCCAGATGAGTAACCGGATGGGCCAACTGTCCATGCGGCCGCGAAATGACGACGCATAGAACTCCGGCATGAGGTCATGAATATCAAGGATCAGTTTGGCCCCTTGCCACTGAGCGCCCGCGGCCGCAAAGACCAGAAAGTCGGGCAGGTTATGGATTTGCACCGTCTGATAGCGCCTTGAACGTTGGAGAAAGGGGAGCCTGACCAGCACCACCAGGAAGAAAGCCAGGTATTCGAGGAGTTGCCAGACGCGGCCGCGGCCGCGGCGACGGGCCAGGGGAAGCCGGTAAATCGTCACCCCGGCTGATACCTCTTGGGCCGCTTCGCCCTGATTGCGCAAACAGACCACATCAACTTCATAACCACAAGCCACAAGCGCCTGCGCTTCACGCTCAACCCGTGGTTCACCTATCGGATAATAATTATGCACAACCATACAATGGCGTCGTAAACTGCTCATATTCATGTCTCCAAGGAAAATAAGTGGCGGAGTGGCAGAGTGGCGGAGTGGCGGAGTGGCGGAGTGGCAGAGTGGCAGAGTGGCAGAGTGGCAAAGTGGCAGGTGACGAGTTCCCACGAGTTCCTAGAGTTCCCACAGTTCCCACGAGTTCCCCTCACGCCTACCAACAAATGCCCTGATAACTGCCATTTAATGCTTCGGTATCTTCAGAAATACGCACCAGGTCAATCACTGTCTGATGATGACCCACGTGGTTGAGGGCGGTGCGGAACTCTGGGTTATTATTGCCGATAACGATGACATCATTTTCAGCAATCACTGTGTCTAGCGATTCGGCCATCAGGCAGGCAATATGGGGGATTTGTTCTTCGATATAGGCCCGATTAGCGCCTTGCAGATTAGCTAACGATACATATTTGTCATAAACCGCTACCTCGTATCCCTTGCCGATGAGCCGTTCAATCAATTCAACCATTGGGCTTTCCCGCAAATCATCGGTGCCCGCCTTAAAACTAAAACCCAACGCGCCGACCTGTTTACAGCCAGTCCGCCGAATCAATTGAAAGGCCAGATCAATCTGATGTTCATTGCTGGGCAAAATCGCTTCCAGAACAGGGGCACGCACATCCAGACGTCGGCAGTGGTAAAGAATGGCCCGCAAATCCTTGGGTAAACAGGAGCCGCCAAAAGCAAAACCGGGCTTGAGGTAGGCGCGTGAGACATTGAGCTTGGTATCCTGACAAAACAAATCCATCATCTCGTGGCTATCAATCCCTAATTGTTTACAGATGTTGCCCATTTCGTTGGCAAAGGTGATTTTAAGGGCGTGATAAGCGTTGCTGGCGTATTTGATCATCTCGGCCACTTTGATGGGTACGACTACGGTGTCGGCATCAACGGTGGCGTATAGTTCAGAAAGCAGGGCAGTGGCTCTGTCGTCGTGACTGCCGATGACGGTGTATGGGGGGTTGGCGAAATCTTTGATGGAGCTACCTTCCCGCAAAAACTCAGGGTTGTAGCAGACGCCAAAATCATGCCCGACCTGTTTGCCTGAGGCATCTTCTAGCGCAGGGATTACCAGCTCCTCGCAACTTCCCGGAAGCATGGTGCTACGCACAACCACCAGATGATACGGTTCCTTTTCCGCCAGACAGAGACCAATTTCGGTGCTTACCCGAATGATGTAATCTGTGTTGAGGCTGCCGTTGCGCCGACTGGGTGTGCCAACACAGATAATCGAAACATCGCTTTCCTGAATGGCCTGGCGGACGTCATTGGTGGCCCGGATACAGCCCTGTTGCACCCCTTTGGTCAGCAGTTCTGTCAGCCCATCCTCAATGATGGGGCTATGGCCCTGGTTGATCATGGCGACCTTGGTGGGATTGATATCTACCCCAATAACCTCGTGGCCGCTATCGGCAAAACAGGCCAAAGAGACACACCCAACATACCCTAATCCAAATACGCTGATTTTTGCCATGATTCCTTCCTTTTTTGGGGGGTTGGTAAAAATAGGACTTCCTAATTTGACTTCTCAATTTAGACCTGACAGGTTTCCGAAAACCTATCAGGTCTGGACTGGCACAAAGTTTTCAAGAGAAATATTTTGAGCCTGGGAGATGATCTATTTGCCCGGCTCAAAAGGAAATTTGAGCCTGGGGAATTCTTGCTCTCTGGTAGGGGATACGTTAAAACGCCAGGCCTATAGCGTTGATCGAGTCGGTCTTTTGACTGTGTTCGTCTAGCAGCCTGTCGGAGAAAGAAATTCGTACACGGATTTTCACGGATGACACGGATTTGGGGACAGGGCGAAGCGAAAAATCCGTGTACCTAAAAAGGAAAGTATCTATTCAGGTATCAGAACTTATTCCCATGCTCTGCGTGGGGATGCTCTCTGGGACGCTCTGCGTCCCACGCGACGCAGAGCGTCGCCGGGAGCATTCCACGCGGAGCGTGGAACGAGCACCTGTATAGGCACAAAGGAAACAGATGATGATGAGGTTATTGGGAGAGGGGTGTCAGGCGGGTGGGCTGGTTAGTTGGTGCACCAGTTGGACGAGATAGTTGGCTTTTTCTTCCCACTCACGCTGTTTGGTGGCCCGGAGGGCGGTGATGCCCTGGAGATAGGTTGGATAGTGGTGCTGGAGTTCCTGCGCGGCCGCGATAATACTCTCACTCTGGTTATCCACATGGAGCGTGCCCTGGCTAAAATAATCCCGCAGTAGCGGCCAGTCTGAGGTAATAATCGGCCGTCCCAGTGACAGCGCCTCACAGGCCCCGCGCTGCATGGTGTGATCCCGTGTGGTCAGGCAGATGACCCCATCACTGGCCTTGAGTAGCCCATAATAGTCCGGGTCGGGCAGGTAGTCGGTGAAATGGACATTGGCGGGTGGGTTAACCAACAGGTGAGGATCGGCGCGGCGTTTGTTGCCGGTGATGTAGAAATGCACATCGTTTAGGCTGCGGGCAGCCTGTAACACAGCCGCCAACGGCTCATCGTAGGCGAAGGTGTTGACAACCACCAGGTTGAAGGGGGTGCTTAGGGGCGCGGCCGCGACGCCGGGGAACTGGCTCGGAATATCACGAATGACGATGGCCCTGCCCCCCCAGCGGGTAAGCTGTTCCTGAAAATGGGTGTTGGTCACAATGGACGCGGCCGCTTTGCGGGCCAGAAAACGGTAAAGGAATTGCGGCCGCGTCCAGTAAGCCGATTGCAGCGCATCACTGTGTATGTCCACGAAGTAATGCCCCTTGGTCAGCCAACAGTAAAGGTAGACAAACAGCACCGCAAAGCTGGGCGGGCTTTGGATGAAGACAATCTTGGGGCGTTGGCGAAACAGCAAATAGAGCGTTTTCACCGCCTGATAACTGTACTTCAGAGGCGCCGCCAGCCAGCCACGCCGCCGGGTTGAATGGACAAAATGAAGGTCGGTGATACCCAGTTCACGAGCAAACACTTTACTGCGTGGCCCGTGGCTGGGTGGCCCCCACACTAAAAACAGAGCACGATGGTGCAAAATCCCAAAAGGATGTGCCTTGGCCCCCCTTTCTTTTTCATCTTCCGAATCAGCGGTTGTTTCAAACAAGGAATTCAGCGAGTAGTTTTTGGACATTGTGGGTTAGATCAAACTTCTCCAGCACCGTTTGTCGCGCTTCCCGCCCCAACTGTTGCCGCCAGGCTGGTTGTTGCAGCAGTTTCGCCAGCGCCTCAGCCAGCGCCTCGGTGTTGGCTGGGGGAACCAGTAGCCCGTTGACGCCATCGGTGATGACCTCGGGAATACCGGAATGCTGCGTGGAGACAACCGGTAGTTCCGCGGCCATCGCTTCCAGGATGACATTGGGGATGCCGTCCCGGTCGCCATCCGCGGCCACCACCGCCGGTAACGTGAAAATATCGGCCGTCTGATAGGCTTCAATCACCTGTTGGTGGGGCAGAGCGCCACACAACTGCACCGTATTCTCCAGGTGCAACTGTTGAATCTGCGCCGCCAATGCCTCACGCAAAGGGCCATCACCAATGATGTGGCAAACAAATTGGAAGCCCGCGTCTTCGAGCCAGCGGCAGGCCTGCACCAGATAGGTTAGCCCTTTTTTCTCTTTGAGCTGACCCACCACCAGAATCGTGGGCCGCTCTGACAACCTGGGGCGATGGTGCTGATAAGCGGTGGCGTCTAGACCATGGAAGATACAGCGGATTTTGGCCTGGTGACGCCCCTCATCCAACAGCACGAGGTGCTGGTGATTGTAGCCGGTGCAGGTGGCGACGAACTTGGCCGCGCCCAGCTTTTTAGACAATAGGATGGGGTCTACATAGATGTCGTTGGCGTGGGCGGTAACGCTATAGGGTACGTTGAGGAGTGCCCCCACCACCAGAGCGACGGTTGAGGCTCGATCAACGAAGTGGGCGTGGATGTGATCGCAGGGTTCATGACGGAGCAGTTCGGCCACGTAAACGCCCATGCCAAAGTGCAAGCCTGTTTTTAGGCGGGCTTTTAGGGTAGGGTGGGGGCCAAGTAGTAAACCGGATAAGAGGCTGAAGTAGGTTCGCGGCCGCGTCCAGACAAAACGCAGATGCGCCTTAACCAACGTGGGCCATTTCGCTGGTAACACATAGGTCACGCTATCCTGTAACTCTTTTTGTTCGGCCCCCAATGATGTCCAGGGGCGGCGTAGCGAGACGAGCTTCGGCTCCGCGTTCAGGCGGCGCAGCGTAGCCACCTCCCGGTCAATAAACGTCGTGGTCAGGCCGGGGTAGGTACCAATGATATAGATTAAGCGCAAAGCGGAAGCGGGGGGGATGGCATGGTTTTTTATGGAGGGGAGTGGGGGGAACTATGGGAACTCTAGGAACTCTGGGGAACTATGGGAACTCGCCACTCTGCCACTCTGCCACCTGCCACCTGCCACCTGCCACCCTGCCACTCTGCCACCTGCCACTTTGCCACCCTGCCACTCAACAATCCTTGAATAGCACAGGCATATAACCTTGGGAATCAGTACCAGAGGTGGGGGAAAGCGTGAGGCTCGCGGCCGCGTTTGTGTCAAACGAGGAAAAGAGACGGAATGGCTGGGGGATCAGGCCTGACGGGACTACCTGATATTCATAGGCGCCCATGTCTGGCTGGGCTGTGCGGGGTTGGCCCAGAATGTCTTCGCTGGGGGCTTGTGATGACGCGGCCGCGCCAATGGCCGGACTGTTGCCAGCTAACGCCCCATAAAGCATCACCAGACGCACAAACTCCTGCCGTATCAGCCGTTTACAACTGATAAACCAGGAGCCGTCCCATCGCGGCAACACAATATTCTCCGGGGCTACATTAAGCAGAGGGTCTGCCACCAGCCGATTAATATCGTCTATAAGTGGACTAACCAGATCGCCTCCTGGAATGGACGCACCCCCATTCCAGTACAGATTATTGTCGAGAATAAGGTTCGTCGATTCCTCAGGGTCGCCATCGGAGAATCTGCCGGGTAATCCTTTTACCTCACTGCCCATCGTGCCCGTAAAATCGGACCAGATGTTGTTATAGAAGTAAACATTCTCATTGATGGGGTTTTTGTCCTTCATATCCACGAAAAACGCGTATTCTCTGGCCGGAAGATTCCCCACAATGGTGTTATGGCGGAAGAGAATGTCGCGGCCGCCACTGACGCCAAAGGCCGCCCCAATAAACTCAGGCGAGTTGCCCACGAACAAGTTATTCTCCACCACAATATCCCTGCCTTCGTGAAAGGGTTTCCCATCATTGCCTATCTTAAGGAACTGTGAGGTTGTCCCCTGCCAATTGAGAAAGATATTGCGACGCACCGTGACCCGCTCACTGCCCAACTGACCATCCGCCTCTTCACCACTATCCTTGATGACAATGAACGCCTTAGTGTCTTCCGGTACGGGGCGGCCGCTGCCCGCATAGTCGTTAAAGAAGATGTTATCTTGAATCACCGAGTCGGTGACGCTATTAACATCCATATGTTGTTCGGAGTCTCCCTGATTGTAGAAAAGGTTGCCCTCAATCGTGGCAAACCGTACCCCGTTATACATTTTCAGCAGATCATCATTATAAGAGTCATGGAAGATGTTATTACGGAAGGTAATCATCTCCGCCCACTGCCCCTTGTCGCTGTGTACCGAAACCACAATCGCTTCGCTAGCCGGACCCGCATGGCGAAACTCGAACCCTTCAAATACCATGTTCTTGACGCCCGACAACGATATGACACTGTCATCATGTTCAAAAATAGCCATGTAGGCGTTGATGGCCCGAAAAGTTACCGGGTTCAAGAAGCGCCGGGTCAACCGACTTTCGCCCGTGTAAATACCATCTTTGAACCAGACGATACAGTGATTATCGGGCACGGTGGTAGCTGCATGTTCCAACGTTGCCCAGGGTTGGGCAAACGTGCCCGGCCCTGTGTCCGCCCCTTCCGGTGGCGGCGCAACCCAATGTTCACAGGTTTGGGTGGCGGGTGGTATTTCCGGAGCCGCTACCGAAGTACAGGCCGTTAAGGCCATCGTTGTCACCAATAAGAGGAACAAGAAGAATTTCATTTTGGCATCAGGGTAGATCAAACGCATCAATGCTTTGACCCGTAAGTCCCAGGGTGCTGCCATCAAAGAAGAGCGTCGGGGCAAAAGTGCAGGATGTCACATCACCCACAGAAATAGGACTACAGACAAAAATATCTTCGCCGCCGCCAGAAACCCCTGCTACCGCAAAGGCATCCAGCGTAGTGAGGTAAATGTCGCCATTGTTAGCCATATTCACCCCATTGACATCTTCATCACTACTATCGGCTAAACCTACATCCGAACCATCAAAGTACATTGACCAGGTTCCACTGGTGTTGCTGCCCAGGCTCACAGGCGCAAAAATGACCAGATCTTCATCATTGCCACTAACCCCAGTCATACTGTAGTTTCCCTTGAAGGATACAAGCAGTTGGCCATCAGGCAGCCGCATGAGTGCGTCAATCCGTTCACCTGATGTCTCTAGCCCCACATCCGAACCGTCAAAGTAGAGGCTAAATGTACCAGCCGTGTTGGCCCCCACCGATGTGGCCTGGAAAAGAACGACGTCAGTTGGTTCTATGATACCGGCATCGGCCAGGGTAATCGTTGAGTTGAATGACATGAGGAAGGTGTCAGGGCCAATTCGGTCAAACGCATCCAGGTCGGCGCTCGATACACCCACATCTGAACCATCGAAGAACAAGCTCCAGTTGCTGCCATCAAAATAAGCGATGTCCTCATCGCGAATTTCCAGCCCGTTCATGGTGAGGTTAGAGGTGAAGGAGAGGTAGACGCTGGACGCCGAAGGCGTGGGCGTGACCGTAGGTGGAAGTGTCGCTGTTGGTGGCGGTGTGGCTGTAGGTGGCCCTGAGGGTGTGGCGGTTGCCGGTGGCGGGCTGCCATCCAGAGAGAGTTCATACACTTTGCCATCATTTTCATTAGGATCACTGTTGTTATCAACGCCCCGGGCGGCTACAAAGATATTGGTTGTCGCCGGATTCTGGCTACTCGGCCCGGTTCCCACACCACCAGGACTTACTGCATTGAGAAAACGAATATCATGCACCTGAAGCACGGTGCCAGTGACGGTTGTTTCCACCAGTATTTTATCCTTACGGCTAACAATAAAGAGGGTGCCTCGGGCATGGTGGAAACCAATGCCTTCCGGATCGCGCAGGCCCATGCTGGCCGTATCAAAATCAGTTACCTGATCATCACCGGCAGGGGGTACCCCATCGAAGATGCCATTCGCACCCGGCGAAACGCGGTAAATCTGGGCGTTCCCCCCGTCGGCGACGAAGAGATGGCCCTGCCCGAAGGCCACGCCTTCCGGATCACGACTGTTAAACGCTCTCGTACTGATAGAGGTGACGATATCATCTCCCGTGCAATAGGTGTTATCTACCCCTATGTTAATCTCGTATACGCGCTCTGGCCCGTCATCAGAAATGAAAATGTGACCATTGGCGGGATTGATAGCCAGGCCGGTTGGCTCTTTGGAAAAGGGGAGCGTTGTACAGGTGTGAGTCAGGTTACCATTGGTCTGGCTGAGGAAGATGTTGGCTCCCGCGTAGATGGGCATTTCATCCACTTCACTGTCACTGACCACCAGCCGTTGGAAAGTTGGGTGGTAATCAACACCCGCCGGGTCGGGGCTGGGGGGTGACCACAGCGAAGTGTCAATCGTTTGTATAAGAGAAACCGCCATGCTTAACTCAGGCAGCGTCATGAGAACCGGTGGTATGAGCGATAACTCTACGATTTTGGCGTCTACCCAGTTGCCGTTGAGATCACGACCGGCATCGGCCAGGTAGAGGTTGGTTATTTTGGGGTCATCTGTCAGGTCAGAGCTGGGGCCAAAGACCATGGCCTGGGAGTTAGCCAGTTCGAGAAAAGTCAGCGAACGTTGGGAAATTACTGCGCCTTTCTCTGATAGCTCGACTAACATCTGGTTAGTCGTGTCTAGGACGTAAAGATGCTTGGAATAGGGGTCAAAGGCGAGGCCACGCAAGGTGGTGCCTTGTAACTGGGGGAGGGGTATTTGCTGAACGCGGCCGCTCTTAACCGCCTCATCACCACCATCGAAGCGGCCGCGACTATCCGCCGTTATAACAATAATTTGCAGCGTTTGGGCGTCCAGAATAAACAGACGGTTGGTATCCCGATCAAGCGTCATGCCCTGCGCTTTGTGTACGCCATAGGCCGACATATCAAACCGTTCTACCACCGGTAAGGGTTCGGCGAAGCTATCTGATGAGGGAAGTTTGATCTGAACTAACTCCTGTGTTTCAGGATTCAGTAGCAAAAGGTTCTCCGATTGGCTGTCTACCACCACATTTAGCCTTTCGGGCAGATGGGCATCAACCTGACTTATGCCCAGGAGATCTTCATAAAGTGTCGCTATGAAGATGTCCGTTTTCTGCGACTCTTGATCAGTCTGAGCCGCCTCAAGGACAACCAGAGCTTCCTGGCCCGGCCAAAAAGTCAAACCACCTGGCCGCTGTAAACCCAGGTCATTCGCTTCAATAAAGCGCACGTCAGTGACGTAATCATCCGACGTTTGAGCGAAGACATCTTTGCCTGGATTCAACGGGACAAGGCTGATTATAAGAACGGTAATTAGCAAAAGGAACGATATTAATGAAACTCTTCTAAAAACAGGCATGACAATTTCTCCATATAGATGTGGTCACAATGTTGGGTAACCATCCACAATTAACGAATGGTTCTCGGGAAAGGGGTTTGGGGGGATGGGTCTTAAAACTTAACCCACCAGAGATTTCTTTGTATCTATACAGGTGTCAGAACTTATTCCCACGCTCGGCTCTGCGTCGCGTAGGACGCAGAGCGTCAAAGGGAGCATTCCACGCGGAACGTGGAACGAGCACCTGTATAGATATGATTTCTTTTACCTAGTCGCTATTTCCAGAGAGGCAATCACCACAGAGTGCCGGACGTCTCTATTCCAACAGGTGGGCGAACGGTGTTCCCAGTAAGGTAGTCCTCACCTGATGATAGTTACCAATGACATCCCGATGATGCCGGGTGCCTATCTTTTTTAGCTGTGATTGGGGTAGTTGCCCCTGGGGGTTAATGCCCAGGAAATTCCAGAGGCTATCGAAATGGATGGGGTCTTGAACCAGGTCTTCATAAGCTACTTCCAGAGAAGGCAGGCCGCTCAATCGGAGTAGCTGGCGGGTTGTAGAGACCATGCGTTGCTGTGCCCGCAAGCGACGTAGCAGGGTGGCTGAATCTAACTCAACCGGGGTGAAAGGGGCCTGCTTTTCGTCGGTGATCAGGTGGGCCTGTTGGGTCATGGCTTTCACGTGCCGTGAGAGAATGACGTTTAGATGGTTGCGGCGCACCAGATGGATGATTCGTACCTGGCGACGCCTAAAATAGAGGAGTAGCTCCGGGTATTTGCGCCACTGTGAATACATGAGCTTGAAGCCCACGGTTCCGGGTTGGTCGTAAAATTGATCCAGATAGGCGAAGACACTAAAAGGGCGAAGCGATAAACCAGAAGGGGGTGTTTCGAGGTAGCGGGGATAGTCAAAGTCAAAACGGGCCTCGATTTGCTCGGCTGTTCGTTGGCGATAGAGAAATAGTTCCCCAAACGCGGCCGCGTCCTCTAACTGGTTCAATATACTGATGAGCCAGGTCGAGCCACTTCGCTGTGACGACAACAGGGCAAAACGTTTGCTCTGATCAAGCTGTGTCATGGTCATCCACCCTCAACGAACGGTATTCGCCTCAAGCCCTACCTGCCGGTAAAGACGGGCGTGTTCTTCTGCCTGCTTTTCGGCGCTGAAACAGGCTTCTACGCGTCGGCGCGCGGCCGCGCCCATCACCATTGCCTTCTGTGGTTCACCCAGAAACCCCACAATCGCCTCCCGCAACCTTGCCACATCACCCGGCGGAACCATCAGCCCTGTTTCGTTGGGAACCATCACTTGCCTGGTTCCTGAAACATCACTGCTGATAATGGGCAAGCCGCTGGCCATAGCTTCAATCAGCGCCATCGGCAATCCTTCCCAAAGTGAAGGCAAAACGAAGTAATCACTGGCGACCAGCAAATCACGAACATCACTGCGACTGCCCAGGAAATGCACCTGGGCAGTCAGGCCCAGCGCCCGGACCTGTTCTTCAATTTCGGGTTTGAGTGGGCCATCCCCCGCCAGGAGAACCTGCAATTGGGGCCAATCAGAAATAATGGGTGCCAGGGCGGCGATTAAATGGTGATGCCCTTTTTGCTCTTTGAAGGTTGCCACCATCACCAGCACCTGCGCCTTGTTGCCCAGCCCTAATTGCTCACGTATCCGTACCCGGTCAATCCCATGGCTGTAGCGCTGGAGATCAACCCCATTACAGATAACGGTGATCTTGGCCTCGGCCAGCCCTAAATTGTTCCGCAGTGCGGTTTTGACATCGGCTGAGACGGCAATAAAGCCGCTAACCCACCGCGTTAACAACCGGTAGAGCAGCCGGTAACCAAGCTGTTTGGGTTTGAGTAACCAATGATGGGTGGAAAGGTGTTGGGGTTGAAGCTCAAAATTGCTGTTATGAATGGTCCAAAAAACCAGGGGAATATGGCTGCGGTTGCGTAACGTTAACACCAAAAAATCCAGACTTCGGAGCAGATGGGTCTGAATAATCTGTATCTCATACTTGACGATCAAATCAGCCAGAGCCTGCCGGATGCGCCACAATTCCCGGATATTGTGCGGGAACGAGAGCATGGAGAAGCGCCGACCCGGAATGATCTCCACCGGTACACCCAGCCGCTCTATTTCCTGGCGCAAAGGGCCATCTTTGAAGCTACAAACGACGGGCCGACAGCCTGTTTCGGGCAGATAAGCGGCCAATGTCCGCACCACCTCTTGTGCGCCCCCTATGTCCAGGTTGTTGATCAGTTGCAGCACCGCAAACGGCTGTTTGGGCATGACCCGCTCCTCATATGGGGGATTAAAAAAAAACCGGGGGAACCGGGGGGGGGGGGCCCGCCCCCCCCCCCGGGCCCCACCCGTGGTTGGGGAAGACACCACCCCCCACCTCCCCCCCCGGGGGGGGGGGGGGGGGGGGGGGGGGGGGGTTTGGGGGGGGGGGGGGGGATTATCCCGGGGTTCGCCCCCCCCGGGGGGGGGGGGGGGGGGGGGGGGGTTTGGGGGGGGGGGGGGGGGGGGGGGGTGGGAAAAAAAAAAAAAAAATATTGGGGTTTTTGGGGGCCTCCTCCCTGTTAGTCAAGGGGTAGACCCCCGAAACGATTAACCCAAATACCCCAGGGCGCGTAAGCGGTCAACCACAACCTCATCTTCTTCAGGCGATACGGCTTCAACAGGCATCGCGGCCGCGTCCGAGGGCCACCGACCCACCGGCTTCATCTTTACCACCGGGTGTTCCGCCTGCCAGGCTGGCGTCAAAATCTCTGTGAGCACCCGGCCATCCATATCGTCCGGCACGGGCAAACCCAGCAGATGCAGGGCTGTGGGGGCCATATCCTCAATGATTAAATCAGGTAAGGGTTGCTGAATCGCCGCAATGGCTGGTCCGTGGGCCACAAATATACCTTCAATATGGTGCGCACCGGGATCGCTAAGACTCGGTCGCTCGGTGGCAATCGTACTGTAATTACTCAGACGGTCACTGCTACCATATTCCGGGTGCATGACCAAAATCAGGTCTGGCATCTGGTCGGCATAAGGCCCTGTGTAATATGCTTCACGCCAAAACACGGAGCGCACGATGGGTTTACCCGTTTCCGGATCAACCACCTCTTGCACCGCCTTCATCAAAGCTTCCCCCAACACGGCTCTCTCTTCCCCCTGAGCATTGATACGGATGCCGCCCACCGGGTTGTAGAGGGGCACGTAATAGGCCTTGGAACGGGCGAAATCAATAGAAACCGTGGGCGCAGCTTTGGCCCGTTGCATCAACCGGCTGCTGGTAAGGCCAGGAACACGCCGGGCCAGGCGGCGCAGTTTATCCCGTGATATGCCTAAACGAAGCAGCCAACCATCGGGTGTTTGGGTGCTTTTTTGGTTGATCTGCACACAGCCCCGCTTGTACAGCCAGTTATTCCAATGCGTATTTTTGGTGTAGGCAGGCCCCATGCCATGATCAGACATGATGATCACCGAGGTATTGGGACCTGCTTCGGCCACCAAAGCGCCTATATGTTCATCCAGGCGCTGGTAAAGGCAACGAATGGCTTCGTGTAGCGAATCGCCTTCAACTGTTCCATCCAAATCAACAGCACGGTGCCAGGGCCACAGATAATGCCCCATCCGATCGGTGGCTGTAAATACAACCATAAAGGCATCCCACGGCTCTGACGCCATCAGCGACAAGGCGGCACGGGCGCGCTGTTCTTCCATCGTATCAAACTCAGCCACGAGTTGAAGATCGGGCTTAACGATGCGTTTCTGTTTATGACCCTGCTCGTCTCTGGCAAACGGCTTTTGGTCAATGAACCGGTCAAGATCGATCTGGTAATTGTCTAACCGTTGAGCCAATTCTGGCGGGTAGGTGAAGGGGGCCTGGGGTGGGGTGAGCAGGCAGGTAACGACAAACCCACTGATGGGGCGGGGTGGGTAGCTCATGGGCACATTGATGACCCCGACGCGGCCGCCTAAATGTCCGATCACATCCCACAGCGTGGCTGATTGAATACTCCGCCCATCTACAATCTTCGGTAAACCTGTTTTGGGCTGGTCGGGATCATCATCCAGGTCAAGAAAATGGAAGACACCATGTTTGGCGGGGTTCTTCCCGGTGAGAAAACTACTCCAGGCGGGTGCTGTCAGGGGGGGAAAGGTTGAGCGTAGCTCACCCCAACAGCCATTGGTTCGTAGCTTAGCCAGGTTGGGTAATGAACCATCCTTGAGCCACGGCTCAAGGACGGTCCAGGTAGCCCCATCCAGGCCAATAATCAATAAACGCCCGTTGCCTTCCATGTAATAACTCCTACGAAAATAGGTTTCAAGTTTCAGGTTTCAGTTTCGGTTCGTTGAGTTCCCACTGCACTGCTACTCGCACCTTTTTTCATCCATCTTAGCGCCCCGCTCATGGGAACTCCTGAGAAAATAAGTTTCGAGTTTCGAGTTCCAGGTTCCCCTGAGTTCCCTGAGTTCCTAGAGTTCCTAGAGTTCCCCGGATTTTCATCCATTGGGAAAATGAGTGGCGAGTGGCGAGTGAGCGAGTGGTGAGTTATACGGAGTTTCCAGGCCGTAATTTTGCACAAACTGCCTGAGAGACAACGACGAAATAGGCCAGCCAGTGAGCAATGCCCATCAGTTTGGTGCCATCTTCTAGCAGAAGGGTTTGAGACTTAACCAGTTCGTTATCCAGAAAGGTGTGGGTCAGATCGATGCCGGCGGAGAGGGCGAACCAGCCCAAGGCCATGAGGAGAAGGATATATTTGCTCTGCCGAATAACGGTCTGAAAACGGTAGAGATAGAGCAGGATAAGCAGGATATAGACAAAACCATATAGTTTCCCACTGATGCCCAGGTAAATCGGCAATATCTCATCGTGTAGCAGAAAGAAGTCATCAAAGAGAAGGAGAGTGGTCAGGAGACCAGAGGCCAGCAAAAAGAGTCGCCACTCTTTGTTAATGAACGGGGCCAGGAAAATGGGGATGAAAAGCGCGATAGAAGCCGCGGCCGCCCAAAGAAGGATGCCGATATTGGAAATGAGACCCACGTAAAAGGGTGCACCTAATACGGTGGTCGGGTCTTGCATCAGTTGCCTTATGGAAATATCCGAGTTGAGGGTGACAACTCTGGCCAGACCTAAAAGGAGCAAAATAGGTGCCCATACCCATAGGAAAAGACGTATAACTTCCCGAAATTGCTGCCCCTTTAGTTGTGGGCTGATTGTTTCTCCCAGAGTGGGGGATATTTCCGCATTCGCCGATTCACCATGCCCTACCTGTTTATATAGGTCCACAATAATCTCCTCCTGAAATGGTAAAAAATGACCAGGGTTAAAATCTTTCTCTTAAGGTAACCGTTCGTCAGGCGAGGTTTGCCGTAATGACACACGGTTTGAAAGGAACGGATTAAGAGCGACCCGCAAAATCCTTTGTTTCTTAACCGCTGATGTAACCAGCGGCAACGGGCACCTTTGAAGCTATAAACGGGCCAGACGTCCAGCTACCCCGCGAAATTCTGAATTACCCTCATTTGGGGGGATTGAATCAGCCAGTGGGCATCGGTGAGCTTAAACTGCGCTTCTTGTAGCCAGCGTGTTGCTCCGGTCTGATAGTACCGGTCACAACAGGCAATGATGCGACGTAATAATAGAAACTCCCAAACGGGATGTAAAAAGGCCATCTCTGTAGAGGCGTGCGGAGAGGCGGCCCAATAGCCATTCAGAAAGGCTTCTGCTTTGCGCAAATTAAAACCAAACCGGTTCCGGGCGAACATAGGCAAGGCTTTGGCGAGGTCGCTGAGTCGCCAGTCAAGTCGGGCAAGTTCGAAATCAATGATGACAGCGGGGGCGTTCTGGTTAAAAAGCAGGTTATAGGGGCCATAGTCGCCATGAATAATGACTCTGGATAAGGGTGAGTTTTGCAGAATGTGGCTAAGTTCAAGGAGTCTGTTTTCAAGCCAATCACCGTGCTTGAGCAGGAAGGCTCCCAGTTGTTGCCTATGTGAGGTTGGCAAGGTACTCCAGGTTTGTTGAAATTTTTGTAGCTGGTTAAAGCACCAGTCAAAATCACGCCATCTTTGCCCGCTTAGGGATTGGAAGCCATTGAGGTTACGGCCCGCTGGCTCGAATGTCTCTAGCGCCTGGTGTAGACGGCTTAAAGCTTCGCCCGCGGCCGCAATGAAACCCAATGTCTGCTTCGGTAACAAAAAATAATGGTGATACTGAAACGTGCCCTCAAGCCAATCAAAAATCGCATAACAATGGGCGTCTGGCTGAACAAACGTTGGGCCTTCGGCCGTGGGCCACAAGCGGGGGGCCGGAAAGTTGACCTGGGCCAGGTAACTTAAAATGGAGTGCTCATGCTCAACCGCCTCGGCATCCATCCCCGGTTTGTAACGTTTAAGTATCTTCTTACCGGCATGGGTATGAAGAATGAGACTATCGTTACGCCCCTGGTTGGATAGCGCCTGGGCCGGTTCGAGGAGTGTCAGCTCATACAGCGATAGAATCGCCCGGAGTGGTTCGGCTTTGATAGGGGCGCGGCCGCGTCCCAGGTGCAACTGCCGGTAGAAATAATCGGGTCGCAACAAGGCAAAGGGCGCGGCCGCGAAACGGTTGCTTAACATCCACTGACTCCCACAGGTGGTTTCCGGCCAATACCGTGCCTGGCTAAACTTTCGTGTAACAAGGCCATACTCTCAGCCAGGGCCTGGCTATTATCGAGCTGAATAACCGGCCTCTGTCCCGCGGCCGCGGCCAGGGCGAGCTGAATTATGTGCCTGGAGTGACGGGTGAACCGCTCAATAACAAGGGCATCCTGGTGGACTAAACGGGCGGGCAATCCCCGGTTTTGCGCCCGTACCTGACACACCACGTCCGGGGCTTCGACCACAATCAAAAGGCCCATTACCGGCAACTGGCGATAATAAGCCCACAGCACCTCAGGCTTGAGTGCCTCTTCTTCCCAGGCAAACAGGTTAATGGCCCGGTGAACCAATCCTTCCTCAAAAATAACGACTTCGTCGGCCTTCAAACGGGAACACAAAAATTGGTAATGGCCGGCTACCGTGGCAAAACGCTGGAGAATCAGACGCCGATGCCCCCAAGGTAACTGCCGCTTAAGCTGTGACTGGTAAACAAGCCACCACAACTGTGGATGGGCCAGAGCGAACAGGAACTGATAGACGGGCAAGGTAAGATGGCGTAACCATCGGTTAAGGAACTGTTTTTGCCAGGCGACTGGCACCAGAGCCTGGATCACCTGCCCGCACCTGGAGCGTTCCAGACAGCGCCTGGAAGCATCGGCAGGCGTTAAGGGGTTGAGTTGATGTTGTTGTAGGTGGGTCGCCAGGGCCACGGCTACCGTGGACTTCCCCGCACCCACCATGCCGGTAAACTCAATAAAGTTCATAACCTTTGCCACAAGGCTGTTTTTACCTCCAACAAAACTTGTTCCATCGGTCGGTCTGTTTGAATTTCGATAATGGTTGCGCCATTTGTGGCTAACGAGGCCAACGCCTGGCTTTTGGCGTTTAGCAGATGGGGGTTGTGTTCGGGTTTGCGTTTTAGGGCCACTTCAGGCGTGACTTGCAAGACAAACAGGTAGTCAGGTCTTTGAATCTGCTGATAAAACCCCTCTTCCATTTGCGCCAATTTCCCGGTCCATACATTGTTATGTCCGTTTTGCAGTGAAGGGATGCGTGACCCATCCATGGCGTGGTCAAAAAGGCGGACTTTGTTGAGTGGATAGCGGTCATAGACAACGATGACCCCGGTCGCGGCCGCACCAGAGCCAGCCAGATAGCGCTGATGCCGGTCCCGGGCCTCAGCCAGATAACGTAAGGCTTGCCCCTGTTTCTGCCATTTCTGTAGGTGCTTAGCGAGCGGGTTGGCCGCACCCAGAACACGACCGCTCGCGGCCGCGGCTCCATTCATCACTTTCGTTAGCCGCTGTAACAGCCAGGTGCCGGGCGATGGCTGCGAATGGCCCATATAATGACTTTGGACGGTCAGTCGCCACGACAACCACCGGGTAATATCGTTCACCACGGTGGACTTACCCGCGCCGTCCATGCCCACAAAGGCTACCTGTATCCCCCCACCGGGTAGGGTCATTTTGCGGCGGCTTTGCGGCCGCGCCAACCACTTCCGGCGACGCCAACTCTCATACCGATATTGCCACATCGCCTGCCAACGGCTGTCCCGTTGATAAGCCTGTAGAGCGCGGCGCACCCTGCCCCGCAAACGGAGCAGGTTGTACCCAGCCCTCGTTCCCCCTGCCAACAATCGAGAAACGCCTGCACTTCCCTGGTCGGTATCTCTCCCTCCAACCCCCGTAACGTCGCCGCCATCTTTTCTGGCGTTGTCTGGCCCCACAGCCAGGCAATTTCCTGACGAATATGCCCTGGCAAACCCGAGACCCAAAAGGGCAAAAGCCCTTTGAGCGCATCACGGTCCCGATATTTGAGCAACGCTCGTAAGGCCAATACGGCTAGTTCCAGTTCGGGAGATGGCACCTTCACCCCATAATAAAGGCGGGTCGAGGCCAGGAATTGGGTTTCTAAGGGCAAGTGGTAATTCTTGACAAACTGCTCCCCCAGCACCAGTTTATAGTGAACGTGCAAATGGAATAAGCGGCCGCTTACCCCATCAAAACCGAGATAATGCTCCAGACCGGGATACTCTCGCCCCGGAGCCGCCTGCGCTCGTTTGATATCCCACCCGGCCAAAAGGGCCTCGAAAGCCGCCTGATGCGCCGGGTCCACCAACAAGTCCAGGTCTGTACGCCCTTGAAGCGACTCGGCCAGGCGTATATTGCTCTTCCAATGGCAGTAACGAATCTCCTCACTGTTCAGCGCCTGAAAAAAACAGGCTACCGTCGTTAAGGCAGGAGAATGTTCTTGAGGCATATCAGCCAACACCGGTATCATCGTGTAATCATCCATCGGCAAGCCTATGAGGGTGTTCCTTCTTGGGGGACAAGCAACGGTTCGTCCACAATGCGTCT
Source organism: Candidatus Trichofilum aggregatum (assembly GCA_016716885.1). Classification (GTDB taxonomy): domain Bacteria; phylum Chloroflexota; class Anaerolineae; order Promineifilales; family Promineifilaceae; genus Trichofilum; species Trichofilum aggregatum. The sequence goes on from JADJUV010000172.1 coordinate 200,742, forward strand.
ATCCGGCAACACGCGCCCCGTGACATCATAATAAGTTTCACGAGCGTGCCAGGCCCACATTCGGACCATATTAAGCGGCCAATCAACCAAGGTGAAGCGGAGCCGTTCGCGTGCTGACCAATGCATAGGCTCCAATTCATAACCAAAGGCCAGCATTTGACGCCGGGCCGCCTGCTGAATGAAGGCGATAGCCTGGGGCGATAGCATTTGGCGGTAACGTCCCACCGAATTGGTGGAAATCTGGCCGGGCTGGCGTGTGCCGTAGGAGCTATTGCCACCCTCATCGCGAAACTCTGCCGCGCCGTGCATGGCAATCATGGCGGGGGTGTATGGCTCATCTAGAAAACGACAGATGTCGCGCAAGGTGGCTTCTGGTTGGGCGACTAGCGTTTCATAACGCACCACCATATAACGACCCGCAAAACGTCGTTCGTTGCGCCAGGCCAGATGAGCCGAGGCCAGCCACGCGGCGGTTCCTGATCCCGCTTCCCCTCGTATGACCTGCCACCGTTTGAGCGCCGACGCATACCGGTCACGTGGGTCCCGGATAATGTGGATCAGGCGAGCCTCTGGAAAGGTGGCAAAGACGGCATCGGCATAGCGTTCGGTGTTAAGCGACTTGTCGCCCCAGCGGGGCTTGCCCTTTTTTTGGGCATATTGGCGGGCCAGAATGGTCAATAATCGGCCATAACTTGGCTCGCCTTGAGCAAACTCTTGCCGCAAACGCTCCGGGTCGGGTTGCCAAACATGGATGCGTTTATAACGCATCATAGCTTGTAAACAGCGCTCAAAGTTTTTGGGCTGGCTTAAATCACCAAACTGATGATGGAAGTAAGCCCAATAATTGGTGCGCCGCATCATGGCGATCTGGGGATGCGAGGTCAACAAGGCATACAAAAGACTGGTGCCACTCCGTTCGGCGCCAGCGACAAAAACAGGTCCCTTTTCACTCATTCCTGATGCTCCTTAGGGTTAAAGATTGCCTCTTCTCGGTATTGGAAATATAGAGGTGGATGTGGGCGTTTTTCAGCTCATCTCTGGAGATTAAGAGACTGAGAGATTAAGAGACTATCAGAGGGTGTTCTAATTTTCGCCAAAGTCGGGTATGGACGTGGTGCGGGCCTTGGTGGCGCGCATCTGTAGCCAGTTGCGGGGTTGATCGAATAAGGCATATTGGCAACGCTGGTGTAGAGAAAGGGGGATAGGCGGGCAAAGATAACCGAACGCCTGCATACGGGAGCCAGCATACTGCTGGATGAAGGCGAGTTCCCGCATGTTTAGGGCCAGGTTTCGCTCGGCCTTTTCGGGCGGGTTTGGTGCGGTGTCATCGGCGCCAAAGCGGATGGCCTTTTCCATGGTCAACAGTTCGGGCGTAAATGGCTCCTCAATGAACGCACAGACCTGGCGCATGGTTTGTTCAGGCTCACTGAGTAGCATTTCGTACTGTACGAGTAGGTAGCGGCCGCGATATTGTTCGACGTTGTGCTTAGCCAGATCAATCGAACAAAGCCATTCAGCCGTGGTATGCCCTATTTTGGGGGTTGTCGTGGTGGCAGCGGTTTTGATCGAGGCGTGACGGTCACGGGGATCTCGAATCAGGTGGATGAACCGGGCTTCCGGGAAAGCCTTGAAGATCGGGGTAACGTACCGCTCAATCGAGCCGGTTTGATCACCCCAGCGGGGTTTGCCCCGTTGTTCGGCAAAATGTTGGTGGAAGAGGGCAAATAACCGGGCGTAGGTTGTTGCCCCCGCCGGGAACTCACGGCGAATACGCTCCGGGTCGGGTTGGAGAGCCAGAATGTGTCGGCTCTGCAACATGGCGGTCAGACATTTCTCCAAACATTCCGGCTGCCGCAGGTCGCCATAACGACCATAAAAGCGGGGCCACATGTAGGTGCGGCGTGTGAGCGCCAGGTTGGGGTGGGCTGAGAGCCTCAGGCGGAGCGGCGTCTTACCGGTGTGTGACAGGCCGCCGATGAAGATGGGCCGTTGTTCCATGGTGAGTGTGAATTCAGGCAGTTTGGGTACGGTGGTTTTTCTTGACCACTTTTTGTTGGGCTGGCTGGCGTCCCACCTGACCGGGAAAGGCATGTTGGAGGGCCTCCCAACTGCGCCAGGCAATGAGCCGGGCCAGGTTGAGGGGGGTGTGGAAGAGAATGAAGCGGAGACGTTCCGCGGCCGCGAAGTTCATCGGTTCAGGCACATAACCAAAGGCTTCCATTTGCGGCCGCGCCGCCATCTGCATAAAAGCAACCTCTTCTGGCGGTACTACCCCCCGGTAACTGCCAATAAACCGGGTAGACAAAGGCACGGGGCCAGATTGATCATCCATCTCGCCACATAGTTTGGCTCGGTGTCCTGGCGAACCTGCCATTGTCAGCATGAGGGGGGTAAAAGGTTCATCCAGGAACGTACAAAGTTCGCGCAATGTCTCTTCCGGCTGTTCCACCAGGGTTTCAAAGCGCACCACCCGGTAACGATCAGGGTAACGTTTCTGGTTACGTTGAGCTAACTGCACCGAATAGAGCCAGCGCGCGGCCGCGCCCCCTGCCCGCCCCTTGCCATCCGGCCACATCGTCAGCGAAGCCGCATAACGGTCACGCGGATCACGAATCATATGAATCATCCGCGCCTCAGGAAACGCCGCAAAAATGGGATCCGCATACCGCTCAACAAGACCCGTCTGGTCACCCCAGCGAGATTTGCCCATTCGTTCCGCATAGTGGCGATGAAACAAGGCAAAAAGCCGGGCGTAAGTTGTTTCCCCGTGCCCAAACTCAGCCCGAATTCGCTCCCGATCCGGTTGCAGAAAAAGGGCGTGTTTATACTGAAACAACGCATCCAGACAAGCCTCTAAATTATTTGCCTGCCCCAGGTCTCCATACTGTCCGTAAAAATACGTCCACATATTGGAACCAACCGCCGGAATAGCGATAGAAGGGTGGGAAGTCAAAAAAGCTTGTATCGTTGTCTTGCCACAACGATCAGGCCCTCCAATGAAAATTGGCCGTTCGTCCATTTTGCCTAAACCCTCACACAATCTGGAAATTTCGGCCGGGGGAAAAAGAGGCCCCCCCCGGGGACCCCCCCCCCCCCCCCCCCCCGGGCCCGCCGGGGGGGCAGCCGCAGGGGAGGGGCGGCGCAGGGCGCCGCCCCGCGGGGGGGGGCGGCGCGGCGGGCCCCCGCCCCGCCGCCCCCGGGGGGGGGGCGGGGCCCCCGCCCCCCGGGGGGGGGGGGGGGGGGGGGGCCGGGGGGGGGGGGGGGGGGGCCCCCGGGCGCGGCCCCGGCGGGGGGGGGGCCCCCCGCCGCCGGGCCGGCCGGGGGGGGCGCGGGGGCGGCCCGCCGGGGGGGGGGGGGGGGGGGGGGGGGGGGGGGGGGCGACCCGATACTTTACCCACCAACATCAATCAAGATAACCAAACTCACTCACATAACTTTTAAACAAAAACGAGTATGCCCTATCTACCCAAGGATCAATCTGGGCCTTCCAGCGCTGAGCCGTCCGGGCGTCAAAACCCTGTTGCCCCGCACTAAAACCCAAACTCACCACTTCCTGATCCAACATACTTTCTTGAAATTCAACCCCCAGAAAACAACACAAGTCTCGTATCGTCTGCTCCGGCTCCTGCACCAGCCGCTCAAACTTCAGGGGATAATAGTTCTTAACAAAACTACGACGATACCGGCGATACCGGGCTACGCTTTCCCACCAGGCCAGAGCCGTTTGCATAAAAACAAACAGTTTAAAGAGGGGCGAAACTCGTTTCAGATACCGATACAAAGTTGATTCCTTATCAACTTGTCTCCGCCGCAGCTCACTGACATAAATAGCGCGTGGATCACGTACCATGTGAATAACTTTAGCCTCAGGATACCAGGCCAATAACGTGTCCACATAACGCACATGGGCTGGCGTTTTTTCCCCCATAAGTGGTTTCCCTTTTTGCTCGGCATAAAGGGTCATCATAATCATAAAAAGTGCCCGTTCACTGCGATCCGAAGCCAATATTCTTTCCCGTAACACATTCGGGTCAACCCGTTTAATAAGCCAGTACCAGTGCGAACTCATCTGGCGATAGCGCCAACTTCGTTCCAGCCCCCCGGTATAAATAAAGTCCACAAGCTTACGAACGTTTTCGTCGTCAGCGAGATCACCCAGTTGGCGGAACTTATACCGGGTGCCCTCCCAACTAAGCAGATGCCCCATAAAATGATTTTCGGCGCAAATGGCGATTTGATCAGAGCGGTTCAGAATCCGTCGTATCAGCGTTGTGCCACTACGGCTCACCCCCACAATAAAAATGGGAGCAGCACCTTGACCCTCATCTGGGTCAGCAACGCCCCTTTGTTCCTCTGGCGCCAAAGCTATTGCGGTCATGCCCATGTCCTTGAAGAATGGTAGTTTTTATCACGGCTGGTAGGGGCATCCACACTGGCGCGTGACTCGGCCAGGTTAGCGATAAGCCCCAGGGTTAACCACCATATGGTTGTACCCACGTAGTTGGAATGGATCATCTCGGTGAAGTTGCTCACCACAAAATATTGCAACATCACGAGCCACAATAACATCATTAACCGCCTATCTAGAAAGCCGCTCCGAGGTAAATAGCGCCAGTTCTGCCCACTTTTTACCAACCACCATCCAACCGGGAACATATAAATGACCAGACCCACCACACCCATTTCGGCCGCAATGAGCAAGTATGTTTGGTGGGACGAATGCTCTTTGTTTACCGCCAGGTTTAACACCCTCGTGCGAAACTGCTCATCATAGAGTTCATGGGTGTCGTATCCCCAGCCGAACCAGGGTTTTGCCTGGATTAGCCCCCAGGTTGCATTTCCCCCGAGAAGCCGCCCCTCTACCGTCTCTTCGGTTGCCAATCGGTCACGCGCCCAGGTTACTTGATCGGTAAGAAGCGTCAATGCCAGGGGAATACAACATAACAACACCAGGAATGTCAGTTGCCTGGCCAGACGTGGGTACACCACCAGAAGCCCCGTCCATACCAGGATGCCACCCAGCCAACTACCCCGGGAAAATGAGAAAAAGACACTAAAAAAGGCCAAACCTACCAATAACAAAAATGCGATTTGCCGGTTACGTGAACGGGCGTGTATGGCATAGTGGAAAAACAGCATGGCACAGAAGATTAAAATAACGGTAAAAACGGCTGGATTACCCACGGTGCCCGTGGTACGAGCATTAGCACGGCTAAGCCAAAAGTCAGGCAGTAAAGCAGGGGCAAACCAGCTAAGCAGACCGACGCTAGACTGGATCAAAAGAACGGGTATGGCTATCCAAGCCAGATAACGGAATTCCAATAGTTGGGGTTTGACTATCCGTATAAGCCAGTAAAAGGCAAATGGGATAATGATCTGAAAGTAAAACTTCACCAGGGTTCGTTCAGGATTTGGTGTGAGTACCATGATATTAACGAAACCCAGGAGTAAAAAGAGGAGCATGGCTAGATCAGGGACGCCTATCTTTAACTCGTGCCTCTGTTTAAAGCCCAGTAGCATGGCAAAAAGGATGAGTGGAATAGTGGCTGGTATGAGGGTGTAATGAAGGAACCAGTCGGTATAACGGCTCAAAGGGCCAGAAATTTTGAAAAAGATAGGGTAGAGTAACAACCAGAGCAGTACAGCCGTGAAAGGCTGTGTTAGCAAGAGCTTAACAAATGGCACCAGCAAAACCGGCACGACTACCATTGCCAGTAGCACCCACTCTTGTTCAGCAATGAGCACAGCCGTTAGCAACCCCACCATGAGACATAGAAGTATGGGTAACGACACCGAGAGTAGGGGGGATTGCTGTAAAGGGGTGTATATATTGTTGAGACCGGATAGGGTAGTCGTTTTTCTTAACATTTGTTAGATAACCCGGCTTAGACCGCATTTACGATTTGCGATTTTAGATTGTATCCATACAGGTGTTAGAACTTATTCCTACGCTCCGCGTGGGAATACCATCCGGGACGCTCTGCGTCCTACGCGACGCAGAGCGTCGCAGGGAGCATTCCACGCGGAGCGTGGAATGAGTACCTGTATAGATAACTTTAGATTTACGATTGTTGCCCTTAATACTGGGGTAGGAGTTGGCCTTGTGCCTGCCACTCACCAGAGGGCAACCACAAGGGTTGCCCCTACAATTCTAGGCGCGGTTTTTCGGGGCGAAGGCCCGAAAAACCGCGCCGCCAGGGTTCCCCCTTCCCCCCGGGAAGGGGGTCAGGGGGATGGGTCTTCCGACTCAATCTACCAAGGAGTTGGGTAAAGCTGGTCGAGTCTCTCCTCTCAGTTCCGCAGGTTATTTAATGCTTGTTCCTTAGGGTGGGTAGCCCAGACGGGCCAGATGCTTCCGGCCCAGCAGGGAAAACCAGGTTTTGGCAAAGGGGCCAATGTGGGTTTGCCAGCGCCCGGCTGTTTTTTTATCGAGGCCAGCGGCTTTGACACGCCGCTGGGGCTGAAAGCTAGAACCAACCACGGCTAGCTCATCAAGCATGGCTGGATCATAAGGCACGTTCAGAAAGTTACATAGTTTCTGTACTTGTTCTTCCGGGTTACTGACTAGTTCTTCAAATCGCAGCAGATAGTAACGGTCACCATAGGTGCGTTCGTAGAGGGCGTGGAGGCGAACGGCATCAAGCCAGGTTTTGGTGATGTGGATTAGCTCAATCATGTCAAGCAGGCCATACATTAACCAGGAGGGCAAAGTAGGGAGTTTTTCTTTGACTCCCCACTTGCCTGCACGTACCAGTTTGGCGGCCGAGATAAAGATAGCCCGTGGGTCTCTGAAGGTGTGAATGATCTTCACTTGGGGAAACCATTCATATAAGGTAGGCACATAGTAGAAATTTGTGGGGGTCTTTTCGCCCAAGATCATATCGGTTCGTAGGTCTTGACGTGCTTCTACGTATACCTGCATCAAAAGGGCAAAAATGGCTCGCTCGCTTCGATCGGAGGCGAGGAGACGCTCTTTGAATCGCGGCCGCGGCACGGTGCGGTTGAACCAGCCCCAATAACCCGTAGCGGTAGCCTGTTGTTCGCTGTAGAGATAATCCAGGAACCTGTCTACATTGGCTTCATCCTGCAAATCTCCATAAGCGGCAAGCTTTTTTTGCCGCCCCACCCGACTCAGGCGACGCATAAAGTGGGTTTCCGAGGTGATGCAGATCCGTTCTGATTTGTTGAGGATTTGGCGCAGAAGCGTGGAGCCGGTTCGAGGGCAACCGACAATAAAAACGAGTTCGTCCATTTCCATGGGCTTAGGCCTCGTATGAATAACCATCCAGGAAATCGAATTGGGCGATCTGCTGGGCGACCTCTTCGATAAGGGGAGTTGTCCAGGGAACTTTGTAACGACTTTTAGCTGGGGAGCTATAAAGAATATTGGCACAAGCCTCAAGGTAGTCGTCGGCAGGGGTAACACCCAGAAAGTGGCAAATTTGAGTTAGCTCCAGTTGGGGGTGGGTAATGAATTCTTCTTGTCGTACCAGGAGCCAATTGGCATCATCGGCCTGTTTTTCTAAATCCGCCAATGTATGGCAGTTCAAAAAATAGTTATTGATGGCATTTTCAAAAGAACGCCCCCCCCGGAGCATGAGGGTGCTGATGTTGTCATAGGGGTTACGAATGACATTGATCAGTTTGACGTTCGCCTGACCGACTGCGCCTTGGAGCTTATTCAGAAGGGTGGGGTCTTGGGCCAGCCGTTGGGTTGTTCTGCCTGCTTTGCTACTGCCAATCACCCTTAATTGCTCGTACTGCCCTTGCCATTGGTCGGGTACGAAGTAGGAATAGCGTTGTTGTTCTCGCCCCTGTTTTGTTCGTCCGTTGGCGGCTTGCCGTTGTGAGCGGGTGAGGAGAATATGATAAATCTGCTTTTTACCAAAACCAGCGGCAATATATCGCAGGATATCAACTTCATCTGGCAGAATAATTTGGGGATGGGCATCTAGCAAAGCGCCAATGATGCTGTGCCCGCTGCGGGCATGACCGATAAACAAGCAGAAGGATTTCACTTCTTGAAAGAGGTCTTGTTGGTTACGGCTTTGGTAATAGGATGTGACGTAATGCCTGGTCAATTGCAGGGTTTGTTGCATATACGTGCCCAGGTTGGTAGAGCCTGTTTCGGTCCGATCAGCCATCAGCATATTTCTCAGCGACATTTTTTTGTCTCCTTTTTTGTTCTGTCTGACATTACCCGGGGTGAAGAAGCGTAGATGCCTTTTGTGGTCTGGCGTGAAGTCTGGGGCGTATATATTTCCAATACAGCAAACCAGCCTGAGACCAGAGGGAAAACTCCAACTGGTTCCACCAGGGAACTGGTTGATGGTTCCATTGGGGCGGAAATTCGTATCCCCACTGTTGCATGTAGGGGCCAAAGACGCGGCTGGCCCGGCTCTGTATTTCTGGTGAGTAATAAGAGAGGTAGTTTTCTTTGCGGGCGCCGGTTCTATTGACCACAGGTAGCGGACGTTTTGGCTCCAGGCCGATGAGTTGGAGGGCCTGAGCAAAATCTTGGGACAGGTTTTCAAAGCGGATGACAAAATCAAAGTCTTTATGGGACAGGCTGCTCCAACTGTTATAGGGTCGCCAATAATGTTTCATGAAGTAGGTGGGGAAATCGGCGTTGTGGTCTTTAATAAAGTTGAATTTCTTGAGGGCCAGGGAACGCACTAGCCGGTTTTTTTCTATTTTGCGCGACTCGCTAAAACGAGCCTCATGGTCGGTTTTGTATTTGAAGTAAAGGCTAACAGCTTCATCAAGCGGGTTACGAATACCGGAGAAAACGAAGTATTCCTTTTCTTTTTGGCTGGCGATTCGCTGAAAGTCGTAGTAGGTGGCATGTTTGAACAGAATGGGTACGCCATCATATTGTTGACGAAGTTCGCGACGTATAGCGGTGGAGCCGGTACGGGGAAGCTCAACAAATAAGTATTTGTGTTTGTGGCTGATTATCATGCGACTTTTCCTCTTTGGGCTTGAGTACTATGTTTGCACTTTTGGAATTGAACCGCAGAGACGCAAAGAACGCAGAGGGAAAACGGAAAGAAACTCCGTACTCTCTACGCCTCTGCGGTAAATTTCCGTCTGGGACAAGAAAAACGGCAAAGGTCGTGTTGAGTAAAGCACTCTGGCGTCGGGTGTTTTATGATTTGTTGGACAGCCGTGACAGAAGGGCGCTCACTCGATTGCGGGAGCGTACCAGGAGAATGAGTTCTTCGGCAGAGACGCCCAGGCTGAGGATGACGGCGAGGTAGACGCCGAAGCTTAGGAGAATAAGGAAGACGGTGTGGATGAGGCTGTTTTCGGGAGGGAATTTTAGGGCGAGGAGGGCGAACGCGGCCGCGGCCGCGATTCCTCCCACAATGGGCGCAACAAGGTCCCGGCTATAGGGCAACAGCCGATACAAATTCCACACCTGGATCAGAGGCAAAATATTCGCCACAGATTCAATGATCAGTGCGGTGATGGCCGCGCCCAAAAGCCCCCACCGGGGAATAAGCAAGAGATTCAGTACTACCGAGAGGATCAACCTGATAATGGCATTGATCAGCTTCAGGGTGGTGTGCCCGGTCATTTCCAGAACTGCGCCACACATACCCGTACCGGCATTTACCAAACTCACAAAAGCTAAAACCCGTAAGGCGACGGCCCCATCTACGAAGCTTTTGCCGAACAGCGACAATAGCTGAGCGGGAATGAGCATCATGAGTAAGATGAAGGGCAGATTGAGAATAACAACCCAGCGGGTTGTCGTTTGATACAGACGACCCAACCGGCTCCAGTCGTTACGATCATGTAATTCGGCAATGAGGGGTCTGGATGATGTGGTGATAGAGGCGTGAAAGATACTGCCCAGCAGATTAAGCTGGCTGGCGACAGAAAAAATGCCCACGTTTACCACTGTCGTCAGGGAGCCTAACAGGAGCGTTTGAATATTGCCCCGGAAGGTAGACATCATGCCGGTTAACCAGACGGGAAACGTGAAGCTGAGAATGGCCTTGGTGTCACGTCTGGCCCCCCGTAACGACCGTTTTAAAGGGAAGTGACGGTTGAGGTAATAGACCAGCATGAGTGTCGAGACGACATCGGCCACCCCATAGGCGATAATGGCATGGAAAATATTAAAACGAAAGAAAGCCAACCCGCCGACCAGAAGTAATCTCACGATTGGCTGGACGATATTCTGCGAGACGACCATATCACGCATGTTTTTAAAACCGCGTGTCGCCCCGGCCAACGCATCTCCCATCGTTAAGGAGGGTACGAACAGGCAACTCAACTGTAGGAGGGGGGCCAGTCTCGGTTCGTTAAAAATTTGGGTGGCAATGGGATAGGAGAGGGCAAAGAGAATAATGGACAGTAGGGTGCTCAGGAGTAATCCCAGGCTCAGACCAATCTGGATGGTTCCCCATAATCCGGCCTGATCACGACGCCCTTTCATGACGGCTATCTGGCGCGTAAGGGTGGTATCCAGGCCAAACAAAGCGATGGCGGCCGCAATTGTGGTGACGCTAATGGCAATGTTGTAAAGGCCATATTGTTCCGCGTTTAGGAGGCGCACTATAACGAAGGTGATGACAATGCGGCCGCCGTAATTAAACAGCCGCCCAACCGCGACAATGCTGCTGCCTTTTGCGGTGGATAAAACATCACCCCGAAACGAGGCTTTCTGCTCAGATTCAGAGCTTATCAGCCCTTTTGACTCATCCATAGTGTTCGTGAATGACAAACGCTCCGAAATGGATCGTGTAACCGTTCAGGTGGTTACATCAACAGATTGAGGAAACAGAGGCATCAGTGTCTGGCACGGGGCAGCAAGTTGCGTTCTGACCAGGTTGGTCTGCCCCGTGCCAGGCACTTCATGGAAAGGTCAACCGCAATGAAACACACCCTCTGGACAGTCATCTACTTAGTAATCGTTCGTAAACAAGTTGGCGAGATTGCGGCAGTCTCCAAGACTGCCGCAATCTGGAAACCGCTAAGTTAATGGCGAACGATGACTTATGACGCTGAGTCATTGGTCGGGAAGGAGTGTGCCGGGCTTTTTGACCCAATGCCATTTTCTTTACCAGGGCTGGTGATGAGTAAGGGGGAATCGGCTTCAGCAACCGGCGGATGATGGGCCGCGGCCGCGTAGAATTCCTTTAACATTTGTTGGCTGGTGTCCAACTGGGCCTGGAGGGCCAGCAACGTTTCCTGAAGGGCCAAAGCAGGTGGTCCATCAGGCGGCCGGGTGAAAATCGTGGCGGCTGACCCCGACTGATACTGGCTTATATATTCCGACAGCAGAACCAGACCAGAACCTAAGATGATGCTCGCGGCCGCGGCCACAATGAGATTCACCAGGAGATTTGTCTTGACGGGCCTGGCAAATTCCGCTTCATCGAGTACAGCCAGTTCATACATTTCATAGAGATTGTCCACATACGTGAACGTGGCTTCCCTGACGGCACGGGCGTAATCACGAGCTACGGCCGGGTCATTGCCTCTCACCGTCAGTTCGATAATCGTTGTGCCCGCAATGACACGGCTATCAATAGCGAGGCCCTCTTTTTGTTGGGGCAGAAGGTCAAGCGTTTCCGCGGCCGCGTCCTTCACCCACCGGCTCTTAATAACCTCTGCATACGTCGTGACGATCTCCGTGCGCCGTCCCAGAATGTCTATCGCATTCATGAGGTTCCTATCGCCAATGAGCGCCGGGTTTAATTTAGCCACAAAAGTCGTTTTGGACTCATACACGATAGGCTGTCGCAACGTGAATACAGCCGTTGCACCTACCGTAAACAAAAATGTCAGCAAAAGGAGCCAGCCTTTACGCTTCAAAAGACTTAACAAAACACGAGGTTCCATCGTTGCCTCTCCCTCCGTTCTGTAGAATATGGAACTTCAGCATATTCTGCCCAGACGGTAACCAGGTAAATCAGCCCCACATTAACCTAACCCGGACCAGCCAGAACCTACATCTTTTCCAAGACTTCGCTTGGAAAGGGTCACAGGATAGGACAAACACGGATGGCTTAGAGTTTTATCCGTGTTTCGCCTACCATGTACGAACCTGGCTTTTTCTCTGTGAATCTCTGTGTAACCTCTTTCTGACTAACTGGTCAAGAAGTTAATTTTTTAGGGGCTAACCTAGTCCCTGGTAAATCTTATGCCCTGCGCTGTGGCCGTTGGTCATTGCCAGCGCTTCGGCGCAAATCTGTCCCACGCATTCAATCTGCTCTGGCTGAAGGCCCGGATACATCGGTAATGACAGGATGGTATCTGCCAGATTCTCAGCCTGGGGGAAACTGCCCCGGCCCAGATTCATTTCACGGTAAGCCTCTTGCAGGTGCAACGGAATAGGATAATGAATGGCGGCCCCAATACCCTGTGAGGTAAGCTTTTCCCGCAGGAGGTCGCGGTAGGGCGTAGATACTACAAAGAGATGATAGACATGCTGTGTGGAAGCGGTTTCTACCGGTAAATTCAAGGGTAGACCAGACAAAACATCACGATAACAAGCCGCCGCCTGTTGCCGACCTTCATTCCACCCATCCAGACGCTTTAACTTGATAGAAAGGGCAGCCGCCTGAATCGCATCTAATCGCGAATTCCAGCCGTCCGCACTGCGGTGAATGTACTTCTCACTGGATCCATGGTCGCGCAACCAGCGCATGTAGGTTGCCAGTTCAGAATCATTGGTAGCAATAGCGCCACCATCTCCCATTGCGCCCAGGTTCTTGGTAGGATAGAAACTGAACGCGGCCGCTAAACCCACACTACCTACTCGTCGCCACTCACCCTTCACACAATACTTCGCCCCATGGGCCTGGCAGGCATCTTCTATAACCGGCAGATCATATTGATCCGCTAAGGCCATTAGCTCATCCATATCAACCGGCAACCCATAAAGGTGAACCGGCAAGATAGCCGCTACCCGCCGCCCCGTTGGTCGGTGAATAAGACGACCATCATCCTCACGCGTACACATTTCATCGAGAAGAGTTGCCAGGGCGGCCAAGTTCATGTGCGAGGTATGCGGGTCAACATCCACAAAGAGCGGCCGCGCCCCAGTTCGGGTAATCGCCTCAACCGTCGCAATAAAAGTGTTCGGTACCGTAATAACCGCATCATTAGCCCCAACTCCCGTAGCCAATAGGGGCAGCCAGAGGGCATCTGTGCCATTGGCCACCGCAATAACCTCACGAACCCCTAAATAAGTGGCAAACTCCTGTTCAAATGCAGCCACATAATCTCCCCCCACAAAGCAGGAACGAGTGATAATGTCCGTAACCGCCGTTAGAACTTCCTGCTGTATCTCCGTATGCTGGGTCAATAAATCAACAAAAGGAATGCGAAACATAATTCTTGCCCTCCCTCCATAACCATACTGTTATGTCTACGGTTACCATATGACTACTTTGGACTTTGTAGATTGGTTCACTCCCCAAAGATTGAAGCAATCTGAAACAGCTAACTTTTTGCGAACAATTAGCTAATACTCAATCTTCAGCTCCACCCCACCATTCTGAAGCGAACGTTGAGCTGTCTCCAGTATCTTCACCACATTCAAGCCATCTCGCCCACTACTACGTGGCACCGCCGCGTTGCGAATGCAGTGAACAAAATGATCACACTCCACCATTAACGGTTCGCGCCATTGCAGGGGATAACTCGTTGCTTCTCCATGGCGATACGAGGCGCGAAATTCTTCCTCAGTCACGGAATAAAAAGGGACATCCACCCCCTTATCGTAAATGACCACTTTGCTATCATGTTCGTTGATGTCGTTGTAGACCAGCATTTTCTGGCTACCAACAATGGTTACAACCCGTTGTTTGACCGGGTCCAGCCAACTCAGATGGACATTCGCTCTCACGTCCTCGTCAAAAACCAGGTGGAGATAAACAACCTCATGCAGATTGCGGTAGGTGTTGACATAGGTGGCCCCCCGGGCGCTCACGGATACGGGGTCTTGATCCAGAATGTAGCGTAATATGGAAATGTCGCGCGGGGCCAAATCCCACATCACATTAATGTCTGGTTGCAGCAAACCCAGGTTCGCCCGCGTAGAATTAATGTAAAAGAGCTTGCCTAATTGCCCGCTATGAACAATTTCCCTGATACTCTCAACCGCCGCATTGTATTGAAACGTATGACCTACCATTAAAACCAGGCCACACCTCTCCGCGAGTTCCACCAATTCTTCGGCCAGGTCCGAACGTGCGGTGAGGGGTTTCTCCACCAGAACGTGTTTACCAGCTAATAAGGCGGCCTTTGCCAGGGGATAATGGGAATGCACAGGAGTAGCAATCGTCACTGCATCAATGTTGCTGTTGAGTAATTCTCGATAATCTCTGGTGGTATTTACCGTGGGAAAATAGGTGCGAATATCGTCTAATCTCTCCTGACGCAAATCTGCTACCAGGCGCAACTGCACATTGGGCAAATTGAGGAAGTTGCGGATCAGTTTGGGTCCCCAATAGCCACAACCCACAATGCCCATGTTCACCTCCCCTGAATGACCTAAGGTGCTTTCGATTACACTAACCTGTTCCGAACTCATTGTTGCTTGCATCATCCTGTTCCTTTTCCTCTGATCATCTCCCAAGGAGTTAATAACATAATCTTCAGATCAAGCCCGAGGCTTAGATTTTGAATGTAGGTCAGGTCAATTTCGACCATTTCCTCAAAAGAAACCAGATTATGCGCTGTTACCTGCCACAATCCGGTAATCCCAGGCAAAACGAGCAATCGCTGAGCATGCCAGTTCGAATAGATTTCATGTTCGTAGGGTAATGGGGGGCGAGGACCAACGATGCTCATTTCGCCCCGCAGGACGTTGATTAACTGGGGAATTTCATCCACGCTGAACTGGCGCATTATCTTGCCCACACCGGTGATACGCGGGTCTGCCTTTAGCTTCAGGGAGCTGAGGCCTAGTTGCGCCGGGCTGATATTGTTGCGGATGAGGTTTTGGACATATTGTCTATGATGTTGGCTATTATTACCGACCTGCATTGTCCGAAACTTGAACATTTCGAAAGGCTGACCGTCTTTACCAATGCGTGTCTGCTTGTAAAAGACAGGGCCTGGTGAATGCAGTTTGATAGCCAGAGCCAGGATCAAAAAAAGGGGTGCTAAGGTTAGAAGGGTGATAACCGTCAACACAATATCGAGGAAACGTTTGAAAAAACGACAGTAAAACGATGGGTTAAGAACCAATGGCTGCGTCTGGCTGGGTGCCAGAAATTCGATTTCAAGCCCGCTCATGTTACCCCCTGTGGCCTGTTTTAAGACCTATTTACCAGCAACGATACGTTTTCGTTCAAAGTAATTCCTTTTGGTTTTCAAAACGGTCGCCTCAGGAATATCTTCCCGAACAATAGAACCGGAGCCAATGATTGAGTCCCGGCCGATTAACAGTTTTGGCTCAATGAAAATGCCGGTGCCACACCGCACGCGATCACCAAACTGAACACGGCTGGATGTAACGACGCCAGGGCCAAAACTACAATGGTTGTGCATAACCGCGTGATGCTCAAGGCTACAATAGGCACTCAAAAAGTTGTTGTTGCCCATGGTGGCACATGCCCCGATGTGGCAGAAAGCCAGGATAATGTTGCCTTCACCCATTGCTACATTTGAGCCAATGACCGCTGATGGATGAATGATGTTAGCAAAGAGGATGCCTTGGGCTTTAAGTCTCTCGTACAACTGTGCTCTTAGATCAATGAGGGTGCTGATGGAAATAATGGCCTTGTCTACTTCCTTACGCTCAAACATGGCGGCTATAAAATCGGTAATGATGCCACCGACAACGGGCACCCCATTTATGGTCTTCCCGGCAAGCGTTTTGTTGTCGTCTACAATAGCCACCGCCTTTTGGTGTGAGGTTTTAGCGAGTACGTCTAGTATCTGTACGGCCCCATCGCCGCCGCCGATAATGAGTATTCGTTCGGTGCGACCCAGGGGATAACTATCATCCATCAGGTCGCGCACCTCTCTCTCGTGGCTGTTGGAGATTTGTGAACGTTGACTCACTAAGTTAAGAACATCTTGCTCGGTAATTTTCGGGCCAAGCCCTGTTAGCTCTGTTAAATCAATGCCGTGACGGCGCGCCACAATTTGCGCTTTATAAGTAATAACCGGTTCCTCAGTGACCTCAGGCTTCACTGCTTGTTTTGTCAGCCAGGCGGAAACGTCTGATGGGGATATATTTTCGACGCTGATAACGGCAATGGTGGCCCCAACCTCGGCCTGATCACCGGCGGCGACGAGCGTGTGTAAATAACCACCCATAGGTGCTTCTACTTCAAATACCGTTTTGCTGGTTTCCACGACACAGAGGAGTTCCCCTCGTTGGATGTACTCACCGGAAGGTTTGAGCCATTCGGTGATGATGGCTGAATCGTCGTTGGTGCCAATTCTGGGTAAGGGTATGGGGTGTATTTCTACCATTGCATTAAGCTCAACACGGCCCGAAGGATTTTTTCGGCTGATACCAGCACTTCGTCTTCCAGTGGTTTTGAAGCGGGTATGACTGTTGGGGTCGCTCCAAGGCGCTGGATGGGGGCCAGAAGGCGTCCATATAGCGCTTCGTAAATCCTGCTTGCCACTTCTGCTCCCCAGCCAAAATCTGAGGAACCTTCTTCGACAACGATAACGCGGCCGCATTGGGCACTACATTCAACAATAAGGTCAACCGGCAGCGGATTCAGACTGCCACACAGACAGACGAGAACCCATATCTCGTCCCGGTGGCACTGTTCCAAAAGCGCTTCGATGGCACGGCTGACGCCGCCATAAGTGATAATGGTAATATCTGGTTGTAGCTCCGGGCTGTAGTTATGGAGAAGAATGTGGGGCCAACCAGCCAGGTCATGCCGTTCTTCGCGCCGCAGATAACTGGTTGTTTCACCTAGTTTTAGCGGTTGGGGGTAGAGCAGTTTGTTCTCTAAAAAGAGGACGGCATCCTCACTTTCCACCGCTTTTTTTAGAAGCTGACCGGCATCATGAAAATGGGAAGGCGCCAGCACGGTCAGTCCGGGTACCCCTTGAAAGTGCTTCTCCAGGGATTGGCTGTGAGTAGGGCCGTAGCCTCTGCCCCCGCCCATTGGGGTACGGACGACCAGAGGAACGGGTATGGGTGTTCCATAGATGGTGCGGTATTTGGCCGCATGATTCACTAATTGATCGGCCGCTAACAAGAGAAAATCACCGAACATGATTTCGGCAATGGGGTGTAACCCCCGCAGAGCGAGACCGGTGGCAACACCCACAATCGAGGCTTCACAAATGGGAGTGGTAAATACCCGGTTAGGGAATTGACTAGAAAGCCCCTTCGTGACCTTAAATGCCCCGCCATAAGGATCAAGGACATCTTCGCCGAGGATAAGGGCCTGGGGGTCTTCAGCGAGAATATGATGAAGCGATTGCCGCAAACTCTCCACATAGGTTAAATGGGCCATTACCCTCTCTCCGCTTCTAACGATAACGATTTCAGTGTAGGAAAATCGGCGGCTAGGGCCTGTTCTACAGCGGCCTGCACACGATATCTAACTTGCTCTTCTATCTCGCGGCGTGTTTCAGGGGGAAGCTGGGCGGCTAATCGGGGTAAGGGGTCTCGTTGTTTGAGCTGTTCCATTTCGGCCAGGGGCCGGGTGTCGTCCCCTTTGCTATGGGGGCCAAGGCGTAGCGCTTCTAGCACGAGGAAGAAGGGGCGCTGTTCCTGGCGTACGTAGGCGATGGCTTGGGCCGCGGCCGCGTACACTTCCAGCACATCCTCTCCTTTTGTGACACTGCACTCAATTTGAAAACTGTTGGCTCTACTGGCAAGCTCACCCGCATGTTCCAGTCGTTTAGGCGTACTCTGGGCAATATTGTTGTCTTGCAAAACAAACAAAATAGGCACCGACCATAACGACGCCATGTTAAAACTTTCGTAAACGGTTCCTTGCCCCATCGTGCCATCGCCCAAAAAGACAACCACAATTGCCCCCGATTGCTTCAACTTTTCGGCCAGGGCGGCCCCCACCGCGTTAGGCACAATTCCTCCCTGAATACCATTGGTAAACATATTACGCTGGTGGAGATGTTGGCTACCACCAATCCCGTGGCAGACACCACTCTTCTTGCCCATGACTTCAGCAATGAGGCCATTCACATCATCGGTGTACAAAAGGTACTGCCCATGAGCGCGATGATTAGAAAAAACCACATCCTTGGTTACGTCTAAAACATTCATCACCCCTACATCACATACCTCTTGCCCAATTGATGTATGCACCGTCCCAAAAACAAGGCCCTCTGCAAATAGATCGAGGAGCTTCTGTTCCACAACGCGGATCAAATACATCTGGTAGTAAAAATGGGCCAGTAGCGTAGTTGGCGGAAGCGGGGTAACAACCAATGGGTTCTGAGTAAATGGCTGAAAACTATCTACGAGAAGCATGTTTTACCTTCCCTATTTGAGATTGGGTGTTTCTGCCAGATATTTTCGTAACTGGAGTCTGGCGAAAATTAGAACGAACTCTGGAAATCTCTTAATCTCTCAGTCTCTTAGTCTCTAGAGGTCAGCACAAGAAACGCGAATATCCAGTTAGTAACTGACAACGATTAACTGGGTGACTGGGCGAAAGTTGAAGGAGCAAAGAATCAAAGTCGAAACGAGAGACCTTCGTTTTATTCCTGGTTCTTCGTCCAAAATATGGATTTTTTTGTGGTAATGACGGAATGTTGGGGGGAAAGTTAATCAGGTAGGGTGGTTTAACACACTGTTAACAAATTTTCCGTTGTCTGTTAATCAATCTCTGTTAGGGTGACTTACAAACCAGAAGGAGCAGGGCTTTTTTAAGAGGTAGGCGTAACCCGGAGGAAGTGTGCGCCAGGTTTTGCCCGTATGATTTGCGGACAAGCGCTGCCCTTAGCCAGTTAACTGGCTTTTTGTAGAAAACTGATGACATGGGGTTCCGGAGCAGTGGCTACAACAGAGACCAACCATTTATTGATGGAAGAGAGGACGGCACAAGATAGCGACTGGTACTGCTTATAGTAAATCTCAAAAACGGTGAATCGGGGTTCATAAACGACAACTACCTAGCTTATGACGACGATTTTGTAACTACTAAGCCTTCCGAAGGTTGATTTCACTGGTTGGCACCCTTGGCGAACCTTTTGGAAGGTTCTCTTACCAGAGAGGCTATGTAGTTACATGGCTTTTAAAAATAAGACCCTATTATGATGGTTATAACTTACAGTTTAACTTACGATCCGTCAGGGCGGTTGGTTCGCAGTGACCGCTTTAGCGGGCTAACACTGAATAGCTAGAGTCACACCTACACACTAAACTCTTTTTCTTGCTATTTTCTTGCATTGTCAGTGCCGATTTATCTTCCGAACCAGCCTAACCTAAACTGGGTAGGTTTTCCAAAACCCGCTCACCCCGATAGAACTCAAGCTTTTACACCCCATCCAGAGGAACAAAACTCAAGCAATTTTGGCATCCAGCCTTCGGCATAGTGTGAAGGGCGAACGATGGTGTCGCTCACATCCACACTCCCTTATATTTTTGGCTCTCCTGGTTTTATCGGTGAGAGTAGAGAGTTCGATCAGAACGTCTCGGCTGGCTAAAGCCTCGACTCCTAATTTACTCCGCCCGATCCGTTAGAGCTTATTTCTCAGGGGAAGACGCTGGAGATTTTGACGGGAGAGAGAGGAAATCGCATGCCGGGATAAATCAGAGGCGTAAGAATCCAACTTTGAAGCCAATGATAAAATGGCGCAAATCAATGTGTAGTACGGATATATTTTTCTTACCAAGCCCAGACTTATCCTTTCTCTCACTATCAAACTCCCAACAGCTAATTCTTAGTGCCAACAAACACAATAACGGAGCGTTGAATAGATACTTTCAAGAAAAAGATTTTGTTTGTAGTGACCGCTTTAGCGGGCTGGTGCTAGCCCGCTAAAGCGGTCACTACGAACCAAGACCCCAAATGATTATCTGAACAGCTATAGCAAACCTGAATGGGTACAACGCTCGTGGTTATCGTGACCAATCGAAAAGTGGATTTTCGGTTCTTTGAGAATTTGCGAGGTATTGGCTAATAGTGGAACAGTACAGCTTTACAGAAGTAGTTGGCAGGTTTAGTCGGAAGACCCATCCCCTATCCCCGCTTCCCGGGGGGAAGGGGGGCACATTAACAGAGTGGGGGTTTCCGGCGACAAACGAATAATGCAACTTGCCATAAAAACATACGTCCTACTTTTGCAAAACTGGTCTAGCCTTGTGTCTGCCCAGTCGGGGCAACCACAAGGGTGACCTTGCAGATGGTGTCAAACCTCTGGATTTCCAAAGACCCGGATTTTCACTTTCTTATAGATGTTGTTTTGGAATATAGCCTAAACTGTCACTTTGCTGAGTGCAAAAACATAGCTGAATGTATCAATCAGCTTTATTGCACCTTGCTCATACTATTCTAAGCGAAAGAGGTAAATTCTCAATATAGTCAGGATATAGATAGGATATAGAGAGGATACAGAGAGGGACATATCTGACTCTGGTGTCTATGATTGAAATACATTTTCTAAAACGTTGTTTGCCCCGCTACTTGCTGTCATTAAACTATCGCTATCGTTTTTAAGAATAAAGGTGGGTCTTTGAGATTTCGCGGGGTGCTCGGTACGGGTGGGGCTGGCCTTGTGCCTTCCCAGACGAGGGCTACTACAAGGGTTTCCTCTACATCTCGTGTCAACCCCCTGAATTCCCAACGAGCCAAAAAGATGTTGGGCCAATTGGTCGTGATGACTTCCGTCCCCAACCATTTACAGCCGAATCCTTATATCAATCTGCTAAGCAACAAACCGAAAAGGTAAAGACCGACGCCAAACGCGGCATGGTTCATCAAACTCCGCAACCTTGCCTGGGTAGGATTTGGACTCTTTGCGGCCGCACATCCCAGCCCAAATGATGGTTGCATGACGAAGAAAGGGGCCAAGACCGTGACGACACCGAAAAACATGGCCGGAAGCAGGGTTGGTTGCTGTAGCCACTCTTTCCCCATGCCGAGAACACATACGCTGGCGAACATGATCCCAACGGTGTAATGGGCCAGCCAGCCGACCGTACATTCCGCACGTTTGGGGGGAGAAGCGGCAATATGGGTGTGCCTGAACGTTCCTTCGGGCATGGAGAGAAGCCAACGCCCGACGAAACAGATATTGGACGGCGTAATCTTAAAGGCGTGTTTGAGAAACAGCCCCCAAAGATCAAACGTGAGCGTGGCCCCAACTCCTATGAGGATGGCGCAAACGAAGAGAAACGTGAAATCATTCATATTTAATCCCTGATCCCTAACCTGGACAAGTTAGAACCAAAAAAAAGGAACACAGAGGGTCACAGAGAAGGCACAGAGATACACAGAGTTATAAAAACGGTCCTGGCTTTTCTCTGTGAACCTCTACGTTTCCTCTGTGAATCTCTGTGTAATCTCTTTCTTGCTAACTGGTCAAGAAGTTTACTCATAAGGTATTAAACACAGCATTGATGGAAAGCAATGGCAAACCCAGGTCGCGCACTTTCTTGAGCAAGCCGTGCAGTGCGGCCTGATCGACGATGGGGCCAGTCAACAGTGTGTTGCCATCTTCTTCCGGCAGGATAGTCATCCCCTCAAACCAGTCCAGCCACGGCTGAGCCAGGTGGCCTTTGATCCTGATTTGATAGATCGTCGGCTGGGGATTATCCGGTTCAGCCCGAGATTCATTGACCATTAGGGTGTCCCACCGTGATAACCACGTTCCCCCGTTTGTGCCCTGCGTCCACATACCGGTGCGCCTCGGCGATTTGTTCCAGGGCATAACGCCGGTCAATGACCACCTTGAGCTTGCCCGTTTCAAGCAGTCCTTTGATGAAGAGCAGGTTTTCCCGGTTCTCTTTTGAATCCATCCGCGCCATTGTTATGAAGGTTCCGTTTGGCGTGAGCATTTTGGCGGCTGTTGCTTTCGACAATTTTGCCACCGTGTCAAAGATGGCGTCATATCGTTCTTCTCTGGATGAAAGATCCTCTTTGCTGTAATCAATGACATGATCAGCCCCCAGAGATTTCACCATGTCCAGGTTGGCGGTACTGCAAACCCCGGTCACTTCGGCCCCAAAATAGTTTGCCAATTGGATGGCATACGTGCCCACACTTCCCGAAGCACCGTAGATGAGGACCTTTTGGCCGCGCTGGATGTTTCCCTTCTTCAGCAGACGTAGGGCAGTTGTGGCACCGATGGGGATCGCGGCCGCTTCCTCATACGTCAGGTTGGCTGGTTTGAGGGCTATCATGGCCTGTTCCGGCAGGCATTTATACGCGGCATGACCGCCAAAATTCTCCGTGAGGGTGGAGGCAAATACCTGGTCGCCTACCTTGAAGCGGGTCACGTTTTTGCCGATGGCTTCCACTTCACCGGCGAGTTCCATGCCATAGATCGGCTGTTTGGGTTTGGTAATGCCCAGGGCGATCCGGGCGGGGATCCAGAGCAGGGGCGGAACGGTAAAACTTCGCATTCTTGAATCACCGGCGGTGACGGTTGTGGCGTGAACTTTGATCAAGATTTCATGGTCTTTCGGGGTCGGTTTGGCGACTTCTTTGAGTTGCAGGACTTCAGGTGTGCCGTATTGGCTGGCTACAATTGCTTTCATTTCAAAATTCTCCTTGGAAAGTGAGTTTAAGAGTTTGCGAGTGGCGAGTTTGCGAGTTCCCAGAGTTCCTAGAGTTCCTCTGAGTTCCTCATTCAATAGAGGCTGTATTCATTACTGAGCGGAAACAACGGCAGATGCTGTGTTGGGTCGAGGGGCTGGCCGCTGGCGGATGATCCATTCGGCTATGGCGAGGTTGATGACCCAGGCTGCCCCCATCAGGAGCGCATTGCCCAACTCATTCGGTGGACCGGCGATCATCTCCCCGATCATCCCGGTCAGCACCTGCGTGCCCGCACCGAGTCCAATGGCGTAAGCCCGCATCATCCAGGCCTGGTGTTGCCGGATGTCTCGCCGCCGGATGGTGATGTATCCCAGGATAATCGAGACGACCATACCTGCTCCGAACAAGAGGCGCAGGACAAAAAGCAGATCGCTGGCTCCTTCCGGGCGGGGATAAAAGAGGGTCATCCAAATCCCGGAAAGCCCCACCAGCAGGCCGCAGGGAACCAGGAGCCGCCCGGCGTTACGGTGCCACCCCAGCCCGCGCCGCCAGAGTCGGCTCACGAACTGAAACGCGCCCAGGATGGCATACCCACCCGCCCCCACGATGTGCAGAATGACGGGCAGAGGTGAGGCAAAAAATCGGGCGTTGGCGGGGGTGATTTCTGCTCCGCTAGCCAGTTCGTTCAGGCGGAGGGCACCGAATATGAGCGGAATGGCACTGAGCAGGATCAAGGCGACAGGCACGAGCCAACTTGCCCATGCTTTTTTTGCCTGCCTTTTGGTTGGCTGAGATTGACCATTGGTGTAGACATTCGCTTTCATTTTTAACTCCTGTGAAAATAGGTTTCAAGTTCCAGGTTTCAGGTTTCAAGTTCCTCTGAGTTCCGACGAGTTCCCGGCATTTTCATTCCTCTTGGCCGTA
Organism: Candidatus Trichofilum aggregatum; assembly: GCA_016716885.1. Classification (GTDB taxonomy): domain Bacteria; phylum Chloroflexota; class Anaerolineae; order Promineifilales; family Promineifilaceae; genus Trichofilum; species Trichofilum aggregatum. The sequence continues at coordinate 224,342 of JADJUV010000172.1, forward strand.
GGTCCCAGGGCACCCTCTGGTGGTTTGCTTGCAGATACTATAAAACTAAATGTGGGGAGAGGTCTTCCCCAGATGTGGGGATTTGTGTGGGGATGTGATCCAAGATCACAAACGCCCCGCCAGCATTTTGTTATCTGGCGGGGCGTGGGGAAAGCCGTGTTTGCAGGATGGGGTTATTGTGGCTAAATCAAACCCAGTTCGATGGCTCGTTTGACGGCTGTGCGGCGGCTGTTGACGTTGAGTTTGGTGTAGATGCCTTTGGTGTGGGTGCGAACGGTGCTCAAGGCGATCACGAGTGCGTCAGCGATTTCTGGCCCGGACAGGTCCGTTTGGAACAGGCGCAGGATTTCCAGTTCGCGCTGGCTGAGTGGCTCGATGAGGGGAGATGGGGTGGGTGCAGGTGTAACCCGCTCGCTTCGGGCTGGTTCATGCCCCACTATCTTTGCCAATATAACCTGGCATGATCCCCCGCGCGGCCGCGGCCTGAAGCAGTTCCCTCATAGTCACGCCCTCGTCCAGAAACACACGAACATACCCTTCTGGCTCGGCCAACTTCAAAGCCCGTTCCAAGGGGGCGAGGGCTATGCGCGTGTCACCGCTCATCTGGTAAGCCACTGCCTGGAGCACCAGAATTTCGATCACACTCCCCATTCGTCCCCCTTCTGCGGCGGCTTTCAGGAGACGCTCCAGGAGTCCCAGAGCCTCAAGGAGTGTGTTATCACCCTGATCAAACTGATAACGGGCCAGAAGCAGTCGCGCCAGGGTGATAAGCTCAAACTCACGCAGATAACTGGGGGGTTCCTCGACAGATAGCTTCCGCTCGCGTACCCAGGCCAACGCCTCGTCCAACCGCCCCTGGGTGATCCACAGCCGTACTTTCAAAGCCCGGATCGGGCGAACATTGGGCGAGAAATCCCCTTCATAATGACGTTCTGCCTCATCGAGCAGGTCTAGCGCACCATCCACATCGCCCTGGGCAGCGCGGATGCGGGCCAAAGCCACGCGCCAACGATGTGGGTTTTTCCGTAAACCATTGAGATCACCCAGTTCTTTGCTTTGCAGAAGATGCTGGGTGGCGGTCGTTAAATCGTTACGCTCATAGTAGAGTTCGCTGATGCCGACGTGCATATCGGCCGCGCCGCGCAAAGGGTGGAACACCCGGCTTTGTCGCCAGTTGTAAGCCGTGCTCGTAGGTGTTCATGGCTTCGCGCAGACGCCCTTGGGTAATCCGTATATCTGCCAGCGTGACCGCTCCCCCAATCACGTCAGCGATGAACCCGACCCTCTGCAAACAGGCCATCCCCTCAGCAAACATTTGGTACGCCGTTTCGAGATCGCCGTCTGTCCAGTAAGCAAGCCCCAGGAGGGCCGCGGCCGCGCCGTGTAGCATGTTGTCATCTGCCCCAACGAGTTCGAGCAACTGCCGGGCGTATTTCATCGTACCCGCCACATCGCCGTGAACCTGGGCTATTCCGGCACGGTACAGGGTAACTAAGCTGGGCAACTGCCGGAACTCCTCTTCGTCTACGAAAATGGGTTGCTCGTGCCCGGCGGTGGGCATGTCCAGCCACCGTTCGGCATCCCGCAGGCGAGCCTCAACCCCCTGAAGTTGACCATTTTGTAACAACGTGCCCGCGTAATGAACGCTCAGCACAGGCCGGAGCAAAAATAATTGTTCAGGCAGGGCCTGGAGCCAGGCCAGGAGCGTGGTTTCCTGTCGGGTGCGGCGCATTTCGGGGACAGCCCGTTCGATCAAGTTGGCGACGCGCTCGAAATCCGCTCCTGCCAGCGCGTGATGGATGGCCTCAGGGAGCGCCCCGTTTTCCTCGTACCAGCCGCTGGCCCGCCGGTGCAGTACCGCGACTTGCCCAGGCTGTTCTGCCTTCAGGTGCATTTGGAGAACATCGGCAAAGAGGTGGTGATAACGATACCAGTGTCGCCGGTCGTCCAGGGGAATGAGAAAGAAGTTACCACGTTGTAAGGTATCTAATCTTGATTGACCGCCTGGTTGGCCGGTAACACTATCGCATAGTGAACCAGTTAGGCGCTCCAGAATGGATGTCTGAAGAAGAAAGGTGCGTATTGGCTCAGGCTGGTGATGGAGTACTTCTTCGACGAGGTAGTCAACAATATAGCGATGATCGCCCGCGAACGCCCGGATGAATCCAGGTGCATCCGGGTTTCCTTTCAGGGAAAGGGCAGCGAGTTGTAGACCGGCAATCCAACCTTCGGTGCGGGTTTCCAAAGCGGTCACCTCGGCCACGGAGAGGTTCAGGGCCATCATCTGGTTGAGAAATTCGGTGGCTTCCTCTGGGGAAAACCGTAAGTCGGCGGCGCGTAGTTCGGTGAGTTGACCGCGGCCGCGTAACCGGGGCAGGGGCAGAGCCGGGTCTTCACGGGTGGTGATGACGAGGTGCATCTGGGGAGGCAGGTATTCAACCAAAAAGGTGAGCACATCGTCAACCGCTTTGGTATCTATGGCGTGGTAGTCATCCAGGACAAGGATGAAAGGGTTAGGAATCGCTGTGATTTCATTGAGCAGGGCGGTGAGGATCATCTCGATAGGAGACGGTTGCGGGGATTGAAGTATGTCCAATATCTCTGCCCCGATATTCGGGGCGATTTTTTGTAGGGCAGTGATGAGATAGATCAAGAAGCGGGCCGGGGTATTGTCGTTTTCATCCAGCGATAACCAGGCGGTGGCGCGGCCGCAACTGGAAAGCCATTCGCTGGCAAGTGTGCTTTTGCCGAAACCTGCGGGGGCAGAAATCAGCGTTAGTTTGCGGCCGCGGGTGAGTCCTTCGTTGAGCCGGTGGATCAGGCGAAGACGGGCTACTCCTTCGGGCGGTTGGGGAGGGAGATAGAGTTTGGTGGCTAGAATCGGGATAGCCATTGATCCATTATATAACATCTGCCTGAACTCCAGGCATGGTTTTGTTTTATTGTGTGGCCAATGAAGGAAGAGGGTGCGCATGCCATCACAATCGCCAACCCGCAGACCGGCAACATAAAGGGGCGGGGAACGGACAGAATGGTAGGGTGGCGGGGCGGTTTGCGACACGGGTTACCTGCAAACATAATTCACGGCTGGACAGTCGCCCCTGTCGTTGGGAAATAATGTCTATTCCGTCATTCGAGGCGAGCCGTTTGCTTGTATAATGCGGTAGATTGATAGCTGGGAAAATATTTAAGCTGTATAAAGCGCGATTTTGTTACCCATCTTGCCTTCACCCTCGCCTGTAACAGTCTAACCTGGACAATGTAAAACCCAAAGGAGACCTGGCCATGAAGCACCGTATTCGGACGTTATTTTTAACCCTCGTGCCCCTCTGTTTATTATTGATCCTGTTGCAGATGCAGTTGAGCCACACAGCCACTGCCTCACCCTCACTCGCCGACACCCCCCCCGATGGGACAGCCATCATCTTGAACGCCAACCATAACCAAACAGCCCGACTTACTTATGAAAATGAAGCGGTTTTTGGCCCTCAATGTGTGACCGGTAATGGTGATCCCTTCTCACCGGTCAACAGTGTTTTCCGCCCCCCAAACTATTACACCAACCCTCAATATTCCAGCGATTATTACAGCTATCGCTACCGTATAGACATTCCGGCGGATTACAGCTATGACGTGGTGCGGGTAGAACTGTTCGACCCCGACAGCTACAACCATTCCCCAGGTCTGGTTGATTTTGACACAACCACTTACGTCATTTCCCATTCCATCCCTTATGGCAACCCGCCAACCCACACGGCTCAATGTTTAACTTATGAACGTTATCGTTATGAGTCTTGTATCTTCAATACAGGAGAGAGTTCAAGCCTTAACCCGCTCTGGTTTGTGCGGGTAGATGAAATACGAACTGGCAATGGTAGTGGCACCAGTTGCGGCGCACCTCAAGGCAATGCTTACAACAACGGCCATCCCACCCAAACGGCCTTTGATCTCTATTATTACGGCCAGACCATCACCAACACCACCCAAATGATCCCGCTAGCGAACTACATGGGGCGGATGGATAACGCTCATGATACGGATTTGCGTTGGGTGTCGCCGGTGGGAGCACAGTCGTATGATCAGCCCATGTTTGTGCCCGCTAACTCCGGCACATTTGAGGTGAATTTGAGTACCATTCCTGATATTGTGGTTGATCCTACCAGCGGAACTCGCTCCCTGTATCTGGATGTGACGACGTTGGCGGGGGCATCCGAAAATGGGTTTGAGATTTGGGCTGGGCCACCTGTTTATACCGGGGCGCAGGGGACAATCAGTAATGGTTGTTTCACCAACACACCAGGGCAGATTGCCGGTGTACCCAGTCAGGTCAATAAACGTAATTTACACATCGTCAATTGCGGCTCCAGTTCCCAGCAATCGGCTGGCGTTATGGTAAATGCCCTGGATTACGCCCCAACAAATGCCAATACCGGCTCTTCTGGAGTCGTGATGCCGCTCACTTACCTCGGCCCAGAGTATGCCGGACAGTCTATTTATGTGACTATGTTCGATAGCGACGCCGGTTCACGCCCGCCGGTCGTTTTTTATTTTGACACCCTGGCGTTCAACTTACTCAATCCGCTTCCCGCACCCCCTGCCAACCCGGTGAACGCGAGCCTCACCGATTATTATCGTGCTTTTGCCGTGAACAATACGCTCACGGTTGATCCTGACCTGGAACCGGGGCAAACACGTAATTGTTATCCCGGCAATTGCCAAAATTATTGGGTCACACCTTCGTATCGCATTGATATTCCTACCCTGTCCCCGGATTGTGTGGACATGCAGACGACGCCCTTACTCTGCACCCCGTTTTATGGGGGTACATTGATGGTTCGGTACAATCCCGGCGTACATGACACTTATGCCTGGCATGTGGATGTGCCCGAAGTTGCCCCACCCAATCGTGCTTTGGGTTGTACTGATGTATTCCCCGTGGCGGTAGATTATGGAACACGCTCAGTCACAGCGGCTGTATATCAAACGGTGCTAAATAGTTCCCAGTATCCGGTAACACCACCTACTTATGCCAGCCTGGTGGCCGCAGGGCATACACCCAATCATCCATTGTCTAATCAAGCACAACCAGGGGATGCCTTTCTCTTTCAGGGTCAGGGTACAGACTTTTTGAACTTTGGCTGGTTGCTGTGGGACAGTGTGAATCAACCCAATACGGGGGCAACGTTGGCAGATAGTTTGACCTGGACTGGGGATAGTTATTTGTACCATGAGCCAACGGATCCAACGGATACGTCATTTCATCAATATGATTGGGTGGCGTTGAATAGTAGTTTAGACAGTGGAACCGCGGCCGCAAATCCTCTGGCTGGACATATTGACCGCGGCCGCACCTTACGTCTGATTGTGCAACGAGGGGCCGGTCCCGGGGGTGTTCAAATTGAGCAAATGGCTAATTTCCGTGTTTTGGCCTATCGCCTCGACGCTGCTGAGAATGAACGTTGGCTACTCTTGCAATTTGTCAATTATGTAACGAGCTGTGGTCAGCTTGTGCCATCACAAATCAGCTTCGCGGCCGCGCCCCCCATCACCAGTGAAAATATCAGCAGTGGGGTGTTCTCTGTCACAGTGCAACTGGCTCCCGCCTATGGCATCACCGTTACCACGGCTTACTCTAGCACGGATGGTACGGCCCTTGCCGGGCAAGATTATTTGCCGGTACAGGGAGTCATTACCTTCACCGCAGGTATGACCCAAACCGTCATCCCGGTTCCCATTCTCAATGACACTCTGGCCGAAGGTCACGAATGGTTCAATCTTACCCTGTCTAATCCGGTAAATGGCACTCTTGCTGGCCCTAACCCGGCGCAAATCATCATTGCTGACGACGAGTGTCTGTACAGTTTGTATGTTATGCCGGGACGGATTGAGGCGGAAGATTTCACCTGTGGCGGCGAAGGGGTAGCCTATCACGACACCACCCCGCCCAATAATGGTAACTCTACCTACCGCCTGCTGGAAAGTGTGGACGTGTGGGACAACGCGGCCGCGTCTCACACCCATTATGTCGGTGGCACAACAGCCGGGAGTGGCTGGTTTACACGGTCGAGATCACGGCAACGGGAACATACGATTTGTGGGTCGCGGCCGCATCTAGCCAGTCTGGTAGCTGTTTCCAGGTAGAGATTGACGGGAACGATGTGACGGGGCAGATGGCGGTGCCGGTGACAGGGGGTGTGTTTGCGGAGGTTGCGGCCGCGAGTGGTCTCACCCTCACGGCTGGAACCCACCAGATACGCCTCGCCATCCCCTGTGGCGGGGCCAACTTTGATTACCTGGCCCTGACGCTTACCCTACCGGATGAGGTGTATCTACCGTTTATGCGGAAATGAACCTGGTCGCGGCCGCGTTTGTCATCCTATGTGCGTTATGCCAACGGAGCGTTTGGCCTTGAGCATTACGGCCCATTGCAGATTGCTGGGCCAAACGTCACTTTAGGGAACGGCGGAATGCGGCCGCGTGCCCGAGGCACACTCCGCAACAGGTTTCTCCAGCGACTCTTTTACCACCAGGCGAAACCTGGCTGGCCTGGGGTTTGGTTACATGGCTCGAAGGGGCGTGGTGGTGATGCGGGTGATAGTTGACCCCAATCGCCATAAACCCCTGCCTTTTTTAACCGCTGTTCAAAACAAAAATATCCTGGCGCGGCCGCGATCTATCGGGGCGTGTGACGTCATCATGACCATCATTTGATTCTATCCCCGATAAATGTCACTGGCATAGGTGATATTGGTCACTCCAAATTAGATGGGTAGACCGGGTATAGTTTTCCCCGTGATACCAGAAACTGCCCATATCCAATTGCCTCGTGTTGGTATTTTGTTGTGCAATACCGGCACACCCTCTGCCCCAACGGCCCAAGCCTTACGCCCCTATTTGCGCCAATTCCTGAGTGACCGGCGTATCATCGAATGGTCGCGTTGGTTCTGGTGGCCGTTACTTCATGGCATTATCCTCAACACGCGCCCGGCCCGCTCGGCCCGGCTTTACCAACGCATTTGGACGCCGGAAGGCTCCCCCCTGTTGAAATTGATGAAAGAGCAGGCTGAGGGCATTCGCGGCCGCGTCCACGCCCACACTTCTCTCGACATTCCCGTTGTCTTGGGGATGCGCTACGGCGAGCCGTCCATTGCTACCGGCCTGCGCCAACTGCGGGAGCAGGGTGTTCGGCGCATTCTCGTCTTCCCCCTTTTCCCTCAATATTCCGCCACCACCACCGCTTCCATGTTCGATGCCGTCTTCGACGAACTCAAACAGTGGCGTTGGCTCCCGGAAATCCGCACCATTGCCCATTATCACGACCACCCCGCCTACATCGCCGCCCTGGCGGACAGCATTCGCACCACCTGGGCCGACAAAGGTCAGCCAGAGCAATTGCTCTTCTCTTTTCACGGCATTCCCCAAAGTTATTTCCTGAAAGGTGATCCCTACTACTGTGAATGCCAAAAAACGGGCCGTCTGGTGGCCGAAAATCTAGGATTGGCCGAGGGACAGTGGCAGGTGATATTCCAATCTCGTTTTGGCCCGGAAGAATGGCTAAAGCCCTATACCGATGTCACCCTGGCCGATCTAGGGCAGAAAAAACTGGATAGTTTGCAAGTCCTTTGCCCTGGTTTTTCGGCTGATTGCCTGGAGACGGTGGATGAGATTGACCATGAAGGGCGCAAAACGTATACAGAGGCCGGCGGCCGCAACTTCCATTACATCCCCGCCCTCAACGCCCAACCGGCTCATCTGGATTTCCTGACCGATATGGCTTTGACCCATCTCCAGGGCTGGCTCGACCAGCCCTCGTTTATCCCGCCTGATCCCACACACATATCCACTCGGCGGCAACAATTGGGAGTGTAAAACCATGAATGATTTGCCAAAGCCCCGCGTGGCCATTATCGGCGGGGGAATTACGGGCCTGATGGCCGCCTGGGAACTGCAAAAGAGCGGACAGGTAGAGTTAGCCCTGCTCGAAGCGACTGCTCATTGGGGCGGCAAAATCGCCACAGAGTTCGTTCCCGCCCCCGATGGCGGCCAGTTTCTCATCGAAGGGGGGCCGGATTCCTTCGTTTCTCGTAAACCGGAGTTGTGGACGTTAGCCCAAGAACTCGGCTTGGGAGAACAGGTTGTCAATCCGGGCAGTGAAACCCGGCACATGTACATTTTGGAACAGGGCCGCCCGGTGGCTGTGCCCCTCTCCCCCCTGGCTTTTTTGCGCTCCGGTATCCTGTCGGCACGGGGTAAATTGCGCCTGCTGGCCGAACCGTTTATTCCCGCCCGGCGCGATGAGGCTGATGAGTCGCTTCACGCTTTTGCCACGCGCCGCCTGGGTGTGGAAGCGGCAGAACGGTTTATCGGCCCGATTTTGGCGGGCATTTACAACAGCGATCCTACCCGGCAGAGCATTTTGACCGCCTCACCGGTGATGCGGGAGATGGAAAAAGACCATGGGGGACTGGTACGTGGTTCGTTGGCCCGCGGCCGCGCCAAAGCCAAACTCCGCCGTGAGGCACAACAAAACGGGCACGACCTGCCCCCAGCATTTTTCACCTTCAGTGGGGGAGCGCAGGCGGTAGTAGACACCCTGGTTCACAAGCTGAATGGCGATTTGCGCCTGAACGCATCGGTGTCCTGCCTGGAAAAACAGGCCGAGGGCTACCAGATTATCTTAACCAATGGCGAAACCCTGTGGGCACAGGCGGCCATCCTGGCGGTTCCGGCGAACCAGGCGGCGCAGATGCTAAAAAGGGTGGGGCCTGCGGCCGCGAACCAACTTAGCCACATTCAGCAAAACCACATTGGCACCATGACCCTGGCTTACCGGGCCAACGACCTCAACCTGCCCTTCCCCGTGCAAGGGCTGATGATTCCCCGCCGCGAGCAACGGGCCATTGACGCCATCACCTGTCCCTCGGCCAAATTGCCTAGCCGTGCTCCAGAAGGGTACACCCTCATCCGCACCTTTTTTGGCGGCAGTCGCCCGGAACTGGCGGAAATGGATGAGGCGCAACTACTGCGTACCGTGCGAAAGGAATTGCACGATTTGCTTGGCATCACCGCTGAACCCGTTGCCCATCGCCTCTTTCAGTGGCCGCACAGCTTCCCCCAAACGGATGTGAACCACCTGAACCGGGTGGATGAAATTGAGGCGATGTTACCCCCAGCCATTTATCTGGCGGGGAACTCTTACCGGGGGATGGGTGTGCCGGATTGTGTGCGTCAGGGCATCGCGGCCGCGCATCAGGCTCTGGCAGTGGTTATGTCAACAATCCATTAAACGGAATTCCGACACGGCGACGCAGGGACACGGCGACACGGCGATTTTTCGCCCCCTCGCCACCTTGCCCTCTCGCCGCGTCCTATCTTTATCAGGAGCAAAAAATGAAGAATAGCCTGCGTTATCTAAATTACATCCGTCTGGCCGCTTTCCCATTTGGGTATGGCATCACGGGTGTGTTGGTGAGTGGAACCCTTAACCGGGTGATGATCGCTGATTTGAACTTTTCGGCGGCTTTGGTGGCTCTTTTTCTAGCCGCGCTGCAACTCGTTTCTCCCCTGCGTGTCTGGTTGGGCTATCACACCGACGGCCACACCATTTTCGGTCGCCGCCGCGAGCCATACATCGTGTTAGGCGCCTTGATCACCGGTCTGGGTCTGTTTACCGCCGTTTCCCTCATTACCAGCGGCAATTCGGGCCTGATTTTTGCCGGTATCTTGCTGGCTTTTGTCATTTACGGCCTGGGACGTAACCTGGCGCATAACTCCTTTGAGGCGTTGCTGGCCGAGACATTCAGCAAAACCCAACGCCCTCGTGCCATGACCCTGTATGAGGTGGCTACCCTCATGGGGGCGGTTATGGGCGGTGGTGGCCTGGGGCGTGCCCTGGAAGATTATGATCCCGCCCGCCTGACCGGTGTGGTGTTGGCCGTGGTGGTGGTGGTGTTTGGGCTGGCAACGTTGGCCGCTGTGGGGCAAGAAACACGCACACCGATCATGCTCGCGGCCGCGAATCAGGCCCGCCAACTACCCTTCCGTCAGGTCGTGCGCGAATTTATTCTTAACGATCCCCAGGTGCGCCTGTTCTTTACCATCGTTCTTTTCACCTTCATTGGTACATTGGCCCAGGATATTTTGCTGGAACCCTACGGGGCTTTGGTTTTGGGGATGCGTGTAGGTGAAACCACCCGCCTGACCATGTTCTGGGGGTTAGGTGTCATGTTCTCCATGCTCATTTCCGGTGTTTTACTCGTTAACTGGCTGGGGTATCAACGGGTTTTGCGACTGGGCATTGGCCTGAGCATGGTTGTGTTTATGGGCATCATCACCCTGGGGGTGGCCTCACCCACCGTTCTGGGCAATGGTTCCACCTTCAACTTGCTCACCCTGGCGATGGGGGTGGGGACGGGTTTGGCTGGAGCCGGTATGCTGACCGGCATCGTCACCTTCACCACCCCTACTCGTGCCGGGTTGCTCATGGGTGTCTGGGGTATGGCCAATCTGCTGGGTCGGGCGTCTGGGACGCTCATCGGTGGGGTGGTGGTCGAAGTGATGCAATCGCTGACGGGTAACGCCTTCACGGCCTACGCCACTGTGTTTGGGCTGGAACTGGTTTTGCTGGGTGTGGCCCTCTGGCTTACCTTCCGGCTCAACCCGGAAGCCTCACGCGCTGTGGCGGAACAACAACTGGTTGCGGCGACGGATTGAAACAAACCGCTCGTTTTGCGGAACAATTTCTGGTTTGTTCAGGTTCGTCTCTTCCGTGGTAACCGTTCAGTCCAGAGAGTATATTGTGCCATTTTTAGTTACATCAACGGATTTTGAAAGGAACGGATTAAGAGCGGCCTCTGGAAAATCCGTTTATTTCCTAATCCGTTGATGTAATCCGACTGAACGGTTACCTTCCGTGTTAATTTCATATCAAGTCCTGACAGGTTTCGGAAACCTGTCAGGGCTAAACCAGGAAGTTATATTTTTACGAACCCTGTTTAGAACAAAGGAATGGCTTCGACCTAACGAACGCATCACACGGTTACGTTTGAAGTGCGCGTCGTACCTTGGCCCGCCCATATTTTGTTGGGGCATCATCGTACCGCTGCCCAGAGCTTGCACATAGTTGAGCACATCCCAGCGCTCTTGTTCATCCAGGGTGTTTTTCCAGGTAGGCATCCCAGAGTTGAATGGTTCCATCGCCCCCCCTTCACTCACCCGCCAGAACAAATAATCATCACCCATCATCTGGCTGGTGTGAGCAATAGATGGACCACATTGGTCACATTCACCCGTATCTTTTAACCCCCTTATGCGTCTCAATACATAGAAACAGCCTGACCTTCTTCTCCCAGAGAACGAGGGACTGCCCCCATGAATGAGAAGCACGATCCCCTCTTGTCACGCGTCCAGGCTTTTGATCGGCAGGCATTGGCTGATGTCTACGAGAGCTATCAGCCGCTCATCTACAGCTACATCTTCCGCCGGGTGGGGGATGTCGAACCTGCCCGCGACCTGACCGCTGACGTATTCAAACATTTACTGCAAGCCATCCAACAGGGAAGCGGGCCGGAGCAAAGCCTGCGGGCCTGGTTATATCGGGCTGCCCATAACCAGGTTATTGACTACTACCGTCGCCAACAGTTTCGCCATCACCTGCCCTTACCAGATGATGATCTGGTAGCAACAGCAGACGAACCGGCGCAAATGGCGGAACAGACTTTTCTGGTGGGCCAGGTACGCCAGGCGTTGCATGCCCTGACAGCAGACCAACAACAAGTGATCGCCCTCAAGTTTTTAGAAGGGTGGTCAAACGACGAAATTGCCGCGCAGATCAACAAACCGGTTGGGGCCGTCAAATCGCTTCAACATCGGGCACTGGCCGCTTTACAACGTGGTCTGATGGTTCTGCAAACAAAGGTGTTGCCATGACAACCTCTCCTCTGACCGACATGCTGGACAATCTGATCAACCAACGGCAAACGGGTGACCCCCTGCCCGCTTTACTGGAGAGTAACCCGGAGCAGGCCGAGGCATTACAGCCTCTGTTAGACGTGGTGGACAGCCTGGAAAGGTTGCGCCCCGTGATGATGCCCACAGCCGAGGAGCAGGTGGCGGATCATCATGCGTTTCTGGCCGAAATTTCCCGGTGGCAACTTCAAGCCGTATCTCCGACGCGGTTGGGGCGTCTTAAAAGGTGGATAGCAACACAGCGTAGTCGGTTCGGAATACAACCGGCTACTTCACCAAAGGAGAACCCTATCATGACCCATGTTTTCACCAAACTCGTTGTCGCTTTTGTGCTTTTCTTTGGTTCTGTGGGCGGCGTCGCGGCCGCGTCTACCACCAGTTTGCCCGATTCCACCCTCTACCCGGTCAAACTGGCCCTGGAAGATGCCCAACTGGCCCTCACCAATGACCCCACCGCCACCACCAACCTTTATTTGTCGCTTGCCCAGGAGCGCATTGAAGAAATGACGATGCTGGCGGCGGCAGGGGAAGACCCTGGTGCCGCTACCGTCTTGCGCCTGGAGCAACATCTACAAAATGCCCTGGTCGCGGCCGCGCAGGTCAACAACGATGCCACCTTAACCAACCTGCTGACCCAAACCCAACAGACCATCCAGACCCAAACCCAGGCCCTGGCCCAAATCCCGGCGAACGCCTCGGCTCAAGTGCAGAACCGCCTGAGCGAAGCGCAGATGGTTTGTAGCCAGTTCTTAGGTGAAGTGGCATCCGGTCTGCAAGACCCTGCTCTTTTCCGGGCGCGGCACACCCACAACCAGCCCGAAGATGGCCCCACCCCACCCCAAATGACCCCCGGCCCCAATGGCACAGTCACCCCGGTGGGCACACCACCAACTGATGGCCCCGGCTCTGGTACACCTAACTGCGACACCTGTACACCGACTGGCGACGCGCACCAATATGGCCCACAACCTGAGCAACCCGGCCCTGGTCAGCCCGGCGGCAATCCCAATGCCACACCCCAACCCACCGGTACGGCCCAACAGAACGGCCCGCAACCAACTGCCCAACCTGGCCCCGGTCAGCCCGGCGGCAACCCCAATGCCACACCTCAACCCACCGGCACGGCCCAACAGAACGGCCCGCAGCCAACCGCCCAACCTGGCCCCGGTCAGCCCGGTGGCAACCCCAATGCCACACCTCAACCCACCGGCACGGCCCAGCAGAACGGCCCGCAACCAACTGCCCAACCTGGCCCCGGTCAGCCCGGCGGCAACCCCAATGCCACGCCCCAACCTACCGGCACGGCCCAACAGAATGGCCCGCAGCCAACCGCCCAACCTGGCCCCGGTCAGCCCGGCGGCAATGGGTGACTTTAATCGGTTCGCCGCAAGGGGATTACCACCCGTCCGTAGCGAGTAAGTAACGCCAAGGTATCTGCCAAAGTGTCTGTGCATCTGTAACAGGCTCTTTGGCAGATTTTGTATTGGTATTGGATGGTGACCTGGTGACAATTTTGCCTGATCTAGCCCAGAGTAGAATACCGCGGCCGCGGGGAACGGGCAGAGGGTCGAGATGGTGCGGCGGTATTTTGGCAATGGGGCTGAAGCGGGGAAGGGCTAGGGAAGCGCGGCCTTTCGGGTTACCTATAAACATATTTCAGGACTTGACAGTCAACCCCCTGAATTCTCAAAGAACCCCTTTTTTATCGTACCTTACGAAAAAATAGTGACGTTTATCACTTGACTAGCTGCCCTGTTGACGCCCATAAATATAGAGGTGGGTGTGCTCAATTAATCCACAGTCGCAAGAAACTGTTGGGCGCTCCCATCCGTAAACAGACACCGTTCTAGACCTTTGCGGAAAGGCGAATCATGACTAATTTACTTGATTTCGTCTTGCTGTTTCTATCACAATTTTCGGGAGGCCCAAACGCTCCGGAAAACAATCTGGTGCGCTTTGGACTGGCGGCCATTTTCTGGGGTATTTTGCTGGCCTTTGCCTGGTCGCGGCCGCGCAGTGACGTTCGGTTGCGAGAACAATGGCTCATCTACGGCTTTGCGTTGGGGTTTTGTCGTGAACTGTTGATGCTCACTCACGCCTCCATGCGCCTCCTTTACCCGGACAACTACCAGATTGCCTGCATCATCATCGAGCCGATTGAGCACGCTCTGTTGCTGGCGATGGTAGTGGTCATCTCCGGTTCTTTTCTGCGCTACATTCTGGATGACGCCCATCTGGCAAGACGGTTTCTGTATGCGGGACTCTTTGTCGCCGTGGCCGAATACCTGGTGACGCTGCTGTGGTGGCCCAGACAACTGAATCTCAGCTCAGATTTTCGCTTTCACCAGAGCTGGTCTGCCTGGCTCATTCACCTGATTGCCTGTGTGGTCATCACCGTGGCCATCGCCATCATGGTGCAAAAGCGCGGTTGGCTGCGCAACGTCGTTGTGCTGGCACTCTCCTCTTTCCTGGTTTCTGAACTTCTGGTACTCGTCAACCTAACGCTGCAATCACGCTATAAAAGCGTGCTTTGTCCCGTGTCCAACACCTTTTATATCTGGGCCATTCCCCTCTTTGGCTACGTTTATTTTCGGGAATTGAGCATTGAAAAGCAGCAAGCGGAGGCAGCGCTGCGCCTGCATCAGGCGCGATTAGAGGAGATGGTGGCGGCGCGCACCAGCGAGTTGATAGCCGCGAATGAGAAGCTAAAGCAAACCGCTGTTCTTGAGGAGCGGCAGCGCATTGCATCTGACATGCACGATGGGCTGGCCCAAACCCTCACCTACCTACTGATCAAGACAGATGAAGCTGTCGCCATTGTGCGTAATAACCGTTCCGACCAGCTTGTCCCCATTCTGGGCAACATGCAGCAAACCATTGATCGGGCCACCGTGGACGTCAGGCGGGTAATCGCCAGCCTGTCAGAAGCACCGCAAACACGCCGGTCGTTGCAAGATTTACTCACCGACCTGGTTGAGCGTGCGGCCGCAGAAGGGTCACCTACCATCCGGCTACAATCCGACTTGCACACACCCGTCTACCTGATTCCCGCACAGCGGGAGCAAATAACCCGCATCGTTTCTGAAGCGCTGTTAAATGCCGTGCGTCACGCGCAGGCCAGTGAAATCCGGGTGCAGGTCGCCGCTAAAGCAGACACACTAGAAGTCACCGTCGCCGACGACGGCTGCGGCTTCAACCCAAACGACATCACCAACGCGAAAAATGATCGTTTTGGCTTGAACATCATGCACGCTCGGGCCGCCCATCTGAACGGCTGTCTTCAGATTGACTCCCAGCCAGGCACCGGCACACGCGTTCTCCTGTGTTGGTGCCCGATCTTTGAATCCCAGAGGGGAGAACGGCCGTTTGCATCCGACCTCCATGCAGCCATCCAACTCTCATCCGCCTTAGGGTCCATAAAAATATAACTGCCCGGTTTTGACCTGACAGGTTTTCAGAAACCTGTCAGGTCTTGACGGAACTTAATCTTTTACAGACCCTCAGGATAAAGGAGCCAGGCAGTGTCAAAAATCCACGTTCTGCTCGTAGACGATCATCACCTTTTCCGCGAAGGGTTGCTGAACATTCTCAACACACAGGTTGACTTTGAAGTGGTCGGCGAAGCCGAAGACGGACTGGAAGCGCTGGTCAAAGCCCGCAAACTGCGTCCTGATCTGATCCTGATGGATGTAGCCATGCCTGGCTGCGACGGTCTGGAAGCTACCCTGAAGATCAAGCGAGAAATGCCTGAAATCACCATTGTCATACTCACCGTGCGCGATGAAGACGAACTGCTCTTTCAGGCGGTCAAGAATGGTGCTCAGGGTTACTTGTTGAAAAGCATCCGCTCCCAGGAAATGGTGGCACTATTGCGTGGAGCCGTTGAAGGCAATGCGGCCATTACTCCCTATCTTGGCGGCCGCATGTTGGAAGAATTTCGCCGCCTGAGCAAGGAAAACCCTGGGCACAGAGAAGACGAGCCTCCTGCGCTGACGGGGCGCGAGAAGGAAGTGTTGGTGCTGGCCGCACAGGGTGCCAGCAACGCCGACATCGCCACCCATCTTTGCATCAGTATTCACACGGTCAAAAGCCATATGCGTAACATTATGGCCAAGCTGCAAGCCGAGCAACGCCACGAGGCCGCCTCCTACGCCCAGCGGCAGGGCCTGATTCCCCCAAGCCCAATCTCGAACTGACCAACCCCATAACCAATGCCCCAAAGCTAACTTCCTGATGACCAGGGTAAGCACAGCGCCCCGCAAAACCGTTCGGAAATAAATCTTCAGGCGAGGTTGCGTAGGCCGTTAGCCTGGAGCGCCTGGATGGCTTTGTGCTTTCAACCCGGCGTTTCACCGCTGGGCGGTTACCGATCCCCACCAGAATTAATGCCAATACTAAAAGAATTAGTTCTCGACCGCCGAAATATTCGACGGTAGATCATCCTTTTTTCATGCCCGTGTGAGCCGTAGAGGGATGCAAATGATAACGGCTGTTGTCTACAATAAAACCACACATTCCTTTCTTGTAGGAGCGGACAATGGAGCAGCAAACGGTTGTCGCGCTATTAGGTGATTCCATGATGATGGACGGAGTCGCCGTCAGTCTGACCAGGTATGAGGCAATCAGGCTCATCCGCCTCGATCCTACGGCCATAAATCTGAAAGATTGTTTGCAAACCATTGTGCCTGACTTAATCATTTTTGAGTTAGGCACTGTCTGGTTTCATGCAATTTTGTCCTTGCTCAGTGAGCAGCCCGGCTTGCTGTTGGTGGGACTGGATTTAGAGTGCAGTCGGGTCATCATCATGAACAGCCAGCAACACCAAACAAAATCAATCGAAGAATTGACACAACTATTCCAGGATGAGGGTCGTGAGTACCTCACCCGGAAAAGGATGGTACCGGGCGTTGAGCAAAATTAGTAACGACATTGATTCAATTTATTGGTAGCGAAGGTCGTGCAACGGCGGTCATAGGATCAGCCTGTCACTGTCGTCCAACGCGATCTGAAAAAAGAGCCTAAGCAGCGTTAGGCTTAGGGAGGATTTCAAAATGAAAACGTATAAATGGTTATTGATAGTTGTGCTGCTTCTTGTTCTAACCGTCCCGGTCATGGCTGGCGGCGGTGGCGGCGGTGGGGGCGGTGGTGGTGGTGGGGGAGGCGGTGGTGGCGGCGGTGGCGGTAGTAGCGGGGGCGGTAGTGGCAGTGGCGGGAGCGGTGGTGGAGTTATTCCTGACACCGGCGCGTTGTATGGCGATTTGTATGTTATTCTGCGCGACGAGCAAGGCGTCCCTATACTGGATAACATCGGCTGTATCCAGCCCATCAGCACAGTGACGGCCACCGATTCCGTGTCGGGCATTTCGGCCACCGAAGGCGAACCCTTCACGCTGTGGACTTACGTGGACACCGAAGGTGATCTGGTGGAATGCGAACTGACCGAAACAATGGCCGCCTGGGTAGAATCCGTTGACTTCGGTCGGCTCAATCTGGGTAGAGCGCCTGATCCTGTCCTGGAACATGCCTTTGACGAGGCGATCAAGGCGATGAACGCGGCCGTGGCTATTGGCACCGACCCGGTTGGCCGTCTCATGCTCACCTTCGCCGATGGCACTGTGAAGACCATTGACTCACCGGCGGAGAATCTGGCCCTCTACATCAAGATGATGAAAGACGGTCATTGGATCACCGAGAATACGGAGTCATCGCAACAAGGTGGTGGCCCACCGGAAGGTGGCGGACCGCCTTCAGGTGATGGCCCCTCGACCGAACCACGGCCCGTCCTCTCTGGCACAGCCATTGCCCTGCTGCCAGTTGCTTACCAGACGTTGGGAGACGCCAGCCGTACCAATCTGGACCTGACCAATGAGCAACTGCTGCTGGCCGCGTCGTTGCTGTCCGCGGCCGCGGATAAAACCGGTAGCATCACGCTGGACAAGGTCATCTACGTCAACTCTATCTATGGCATCAACCAGTTGGGCACACTGCCGGGCGAGGTTGCAGGCAAGACCTACTTCGATTTCTCAGCCTTCACCTACAACAGAGACGTTTTAGCCAACCGTAGCAGTGGTAATTGCGCCACTGGCTGGATTTGGGTGTTGCAGCCGGTCCTGAATTCGACCACACTATTCGAGGCGCAATGCATGCAGGTCCTCGGTCACGAAATCAATCCATCCCTGAACGCCGTACACTTCACCAATATGGATGAGTCGTATACAACCGTGTTGGACCAGAACGGTCATCTGTTGGTTTACGATTTTGTTGACAATGTACGCGCATTTGCACAGGCATCCGATGATGCCCTACAAGTGCTGGAATATCTACACAATTATGCGGTGCCAGAGGTTCTGTATCCATAGCAGCGTGACAGACCACCTCTGCTGTAAATAAATGATTGAATGCACGGGGGCAGGGAGCAATCTCTGCCCCCGTGCTTCGATTCAAGCACAGCCTGATTGAACAATAAGGGTGGATGCGCTTCTCGCTATTGCCGCCGAACAAATGTCGGCCAATAACCAGGCTTTGTTGACCGAGTTGATGAGTCGGAATACCAGGATAAGTGGGGCTGGTCAACAAGCTTACGAGAACGAAACAACTGGCAGATAAACTTAAAGTAATAAGCGTGTCTCTAGTTCCGCAAAGAGGAGTGACCACTCGGTTAAACACCCCAATTGCTGTAATAAACGAGTTAACCGCCGCAAAACCTCGCCCAATGTCTGCACAAATGGTTGTACAGCGGCAAATTTTGTCTCTGCACGCACAGCGGAACCCACCGCCAAACCGGCGATAAAGAGAAAAGTCGCGGACAATTCCTTTTGCCAGACCGTATCTGGCACCCCTTCCCCCCGTAAGGTTTCCCATTTGTGACGATATAAATCGGCAAAAGCCATATCACTAGAGAGATGATTGAGGAAATAACCTTGTTCCGACACTTTCCACTCAACATGCCCGACCATGGCGATGGCAATATCAATGAGGGCATGTCCCAAACTGGCTTGTTCAAAATCGAGCAAATAAACACCGCGACTCGTCGAAAAAGCATTGCGCGATGAAGCCTGTTCGCTGTGAATGAGGGTGAGAAAGGGGCCAGGGGTCTGAAGCGTCTGGCGAACTGTCTGAATGAGAGCGGCCCAATCGGGTGTGGGTAGGGCTAATAAATCGCACCAGGTTTTTAATTCACGCATTCCTTCTAAAAAGCCAAACCACAATTCCGCGGAAGGGTAACCGGCACCTGTGTAAGGTGTCAGTCCTGCTTCCTGCCGTAAGCGATGGTAAAGGTTCTGTTCGCGGCCGCAAACCGTATGCAATCGTGCCAGCGTATCCACAAGGTGGGCCAGTCGCTCTTCCGCCGACGTTTCTTGTCTCATTGGCTCCAGGTCTTCCAAGACAAGCAACCCTGGTTTCCATCCCCACAAGCGGGGCAACCGGTCAAATTCCGGGCGAAGTGCTGTCAGAAACTGATACACCAATTGCTCTTCCCGTAAAGCGGGAGCAATGCGTTGTGGGTCGGGCGGGTAATGCTCCGGCGGCACATGTTTAACTATCACAGAGCTACCGGCCGGAGAATTTGCCAACGCGATCCGACCGACCCAAAACTTGGGCTTATGGACCAGTCGTTCATAACCTCTGAACGACTCCGTTGCCAGCGACAAGAAGGGCGCCGTTAATAGCGCCACATCCGTCAGAATGTCGGACAGACCCTGTTGCTGTGTGGCGGTGAGGGAAAAGTTGCGCTGATTCATCATTTACAGCTTCATAATAAAACACAAGGCGTAATAGCGCGGTTCAAAGAAAATGGGTTGATCCCCACCGGTACTATAAAGGGAAATCCCCGTCGTATTGCTGTTTACCTCTAACTTACCGGCATCGTTTCGGGCATAGATGGGCAAACTGCTATCGTCAATATCGGTGCTACTATCACGGAGCCACAAGCCATGTGTCAGGTTATGAGAATGGCCCGGATCATAAACACCATGCGAATGGTTGGGCATGTTCTGTATCCCAATCCGTATGAAATTATCCCCACCCGTATCATTCGGGTTTTTGTTACCAGCACCCATCACAAACCGATCCCGTAAATCAGGTGTTTTGATATAACCATCCTGATAATAATCGGCGACGGCTCCGGTATCCGGTTTGACCCATTGGCCATTACACAACGCCCACCCTTTGGGAATGTTGTTCGTGGCTCCACTCCACATGATCACCCCCCCACGTGGAATAAGATAACCGGCATCCTGCTGTTTATCAAAAGGCGCCGGGTTGTATGTGACCCCTCGCTCCCGGTGCAACCGTTGTCCGGTGCGCTCCACGGTCACATAGAACGTGCCTGAGTCAGGATTGGCGGCCAGTTTGAAACTTTCATAATCCACGCGCAAGGTTGCTGGCCCCGCCAGAGCCGTGCAGGTGAAATTTAACTCCAGGGCAACCTGCCCTTTGGGCGGTAAACTCCCGCTCCCCCCTTTGTAGGTCAACGTGATAATGCCCTCAGCCCCAGGTGTCTGTAAAGGCGTGTGCTCCCACTGATCAGACGGGTCTACGACAATGCTAAAGGATGATTGATCCGCCTGCACATTGTACAAGCCCCAGGGAGTATCGGGGGCCAGGTGAAATCTAAGTTTGGATTGGCCCACCGTGAGGGTAAGGGCGTTATTCAGATCGCTGTTGGTGATGATGAGGCGCAGACGACTCAGCGGTTTGTTCACATCACCAGCGTCGCAGGCGACCACCTGAAACCGGCCATCTACCAACCCCCGCAGAACCGCAGGGGCCATGAGACGAGTTTGTTGATTAACATCGTCCACCAGCTTTTTGAGATCGGTGACTTCTTGTTGGATGCCCTTACTCCCGGTGACCGTATCGGTCAACGCTTTCAGGCTATCATCCAGGGTTTGCACTTTGGCGGGAAGCTCTTTCTGGTTGTCAAACCGGGTCTGTAAATCCGCCAACGTCTGGCGTGAAGCGGCAATGTCCTGGGTGTGTTGTTTGTATTGCCCCGACAAATCAACATATTGATCTTGCAGTTCTGATTCGGTGAGGTGGACGATAGAGAGGTAATGCAAGCGGCTCCCCTCTATCGGGCGTCCGGCGCTGTTGTGCAGGCGATAACGTAACTGCACCCGTGTTGTCCGTGCTCCACCCCGGGCATCAGCCAGCAGTCCGGCCAGGTTAAGGGTGGTTTTTTCGCTGGTCAGCAGGGCGTTTCCCGGTTCACCGGCCGGGCCACCCCGGTGGGTCAGGGTCAGTACGTCTATCCCGTTGCTCTCTCGCCGGGTGGTTAAAACCCAACGGGCTGAGGCGTCTCCGGGCAGGTTGGTATCGGGAGCCAGGGTGATTTTGTCTGGTGACAGAAGGGTGCCGGGGCGGAAGAGAAGCTCTAGAACGCCAACGGAGCCGTTTTGACTCGCCAGGAGCAGGTCTTGCTGGCCTACATTGCTGATTTCTAGTTGCAGGGTGCGCGGCTCTTCGCCCAGGTAGAGGATGGGTTGGGTGCGGGCATCGTGCAGGCTGAATTCCAGGGGAAAATGGGAGCCGATGGCGATACGGCGCAGGTCGGCTTCAATTTGGGCCTGGATGGTTTCGGGGGTGGTGGTGGTGAGGGAACTGGTCAGGCGCACGGCGGCCAGGCGACCGGCAAAACCGGCGACGGTGTCGCTGGCACGACCGGAACCCCCAAGAATGAGGCCCGCGGCCGCAGACCAGGGCAATCCATCCGCCCAATCACGCTGGCCCATCATTTGTCCGTTGGCTAATAACTGAATCTGCTTGCCATCATACCGTAAGGCGAGGTGGGTCCATTCATCCACCCGCAGGGGCAGGGGCACAGACAACGCTTCGATGGCTGTGCCTGTCAGTGACCATTGCAAGACCAGGGCAGAGGGTTCCCAGCGGAGCCAGAAAGCCCGCACCGGGGCATCTTTTTGGGTCAGTTCTGCCGGTATCCCTGCCGCCCACAACGCCAGCGGCCGATCTAACTGCTCCGGTTGGGGTCTGACCCACACGGTCAGCACCAACCCCTGAAGCCGGGAACCCTGGGCATCGGGGGGGAGCGTGGGCAGGTGATCGGCCAGGTTGGTGAAGGCCAGGCTGTCGGTCGGGGTGAATTGGAGCACCCGGCCAAAGATGTCATCCAGGGTGGGCCGGGGATCCCCCACGACCAAAGCGGGCAGGCTGTTCGCGGCCGCGACCACCTTCTGCCCCCCTTGTTGACTGATGTGGTTCAACTTGAGGTCTACAAAGGGGGTAAGGGGGGCTGGTTTGGGGGCAGGTGTCGTATTTGGGTCAGTCATGGCATAGCCTCTCTTAAAAAAGTAGTTCTTGGGGAATGGGTGTGTTTCATGTCAGTCATTCGGGTTGCGGCGTAATCTCAGCCACCCCTCGCGCAGTTCCAGCGGTGGGAATTTGACCTGGGTGTCGGGCGATTCCAGCGTCCGGCTGTTGATTTCTAGCACCCGTTGCAGGTCGGGACGTAGGGTGGCATCGAACTGTTGTAGCCCCTGGGCAAAGGCGTCGGCTTTAATGAGGGCGCGGCCGCGAACGCCCGGTATTACTTCTAACACCCCGGCGGCAATTAACTGCCCCCACAAGAGGGGCTGATCGGGAAAAGCCTTCTCGATTACCTCTTGGGCCAGTACCGCCACATCGGGCAGGGTGAGCCACCGCCCCTGTTCCTGGGCAATCCAGGACCAACTCCAGCCTGGTTCCTGGGGTAAGGCCAGTTGGATATGTCCCTGGGGGGTTAAGATGGGGGCGGTGAGGAAGTTGATTTCGATCCGGTTGAGCGCGGCCGCGTACTCGTCGGCGGGTAAACCAATCTCTTTGACGGGTAACAAGCCACTGGTCGCATGGACGCGGCCGCGTGGGTCCAGGAGTAACACCAGATTCAACGGCTCCCCGGCCAGACTCAGCCCCAGGTTTTGGTCGCCACTTTGATCGCGGTAAATATCCAACCCGGCTTCCTTTAGCCAATGACTTTGCGGGGCATGAAAAACATCCCCCTGATAATCCCCCGCTTCGTCCTCAACCCAAAAACCGATCACCCCATCATTAAATCGTTGGTGTTCGCCCATCCGCAGGGGCAAAAGCACCTGTTCAAACCCCTCGGTCTGGCGGTCGCCCCCTTCGACTTCGTGGGCAAAGGCGGCCAGGCTCTGATTGGTGGCGGGGGGGTGTTGCAGTTCAAAACTAACCTGTAGCTGAACCAGGGCCACCGGGCGGCTCATCAGCAAGGATAAGGCTTCCTGTGACTGGAACGTTTCCGGGTTGATGTTTTCCAGGGCTGTCTCGACGGTTTCGCCAAAGGCTTCGATAAAGGTATCGTCGGCGCGGCCGCGAACCTGCAACCAGTTCACCATCCGGCGCAACGTCAGGTTATCCAGGTCGTCCGGGCGCACCGGGCCGGTGGCCCCCGGCGGCAGTCGCCACTGCCCTTCGATGTCCAGCGAACCTTGCAACACCCCCTCGCTATCGTAAATGGTTAATTCTGCTGTCAAATTATTGACGACCAACCAGCCACAGATGGGGGTCAGGGCCGGGTGACTGTTCCACTCCAGGCCACTGCCATCTCCGGCCAACCAGCGCAGGTTGAGCCGGGCCGGTTGGGTAAGACGTGGGGGGAGCATCATGTCGCGGCCGCGAGGGGTATCCAGGGCGGTCGTCGTGTGAATGTTCTCCAGGTTAAGTGCCTGCTCCTGTCCAAAGGTGTCTACCAGGCGGAGCCGCATCAACGCCAGATCACCGGCCCGGAAGGGATGAAACTCATTTTCCCAGAGGGGGGTGCTCCGGTTACGCCCGACATTGGGCCGGATCACCTCTTCGGTAAAGGCGCGATAATCGTCAAAGGCCAGGGGATCGGCTACCGGTAGTTGCCAACTGCGCTCCCGCATGAGCAGGGCGTCATGAAACCCGCCCATGGCCTGGGTCAGCACATTGGGGAATGTTTGTAGATAAACCCAGGTTGCCAGGGTTGTTTCCAGGGCATCCACACGCGCATGGCCGTATTCATCGGGCCAGCTATGCCAGGATGAGGGTGGGGTCGCGGCCGCGCTCCGTTGGAACTGCCCATTTTGGTCGGCAAAAACGAGCAGGCGGGCCAGGGTGGCCGCCGAGACACCCGGCAGAGAGGCCAGTTGTCCCAACGATGCCAGCGGTTTAATCTCCCGGGCTTCGACAATCGCCTGGACGGCTGAGGGGCGTAACCCCATCCGCCCGGACAGGTCGGCGATGGTGCTGTTATTGGCCAGGTCGCACAAGACCTGCTGGATGGCTCCCCCTTCGGGTAGCCCCATCACCAGGGGTTGGTTGAGCACCGTCAGGCGGTTGGGGTGGGGCAGGATATAGCCATAAGCGTCGGCACAGCGAAGCAGGCGGATGAAGGGGGTTGGCCCGGCCTGGATGGCTCCATCCAGGGCCGATAATGAGCTGTAGGTGCTGGCGCGTAAACGGGTTATCACGGCGGCATCTAGCATGACGGTGTCCCGCAAAAACGCGGCCGCATCTCCCATTTCACCCGCCAGAATGTGGTGCAGGCAGGCCAGAATACCGGCCGCCAGCCCTCCCTGATCCGGTAGGCCGTACAGGCGTGGCCCGTTGGCTAACCAGGCGGGTGAGGTAACGGCCTGGAATTTGGCCCAGGCTTGCACCGCCGCCAGCAGGTCGCGGCCGCAAATCGTGGTGCGTATCCAGGTAGTGATGTCGGTCTGGCGGCTGGTCAACAGGTCTGTGCAGGCGGGTGTACCGGCCTGGGGGGGCTGACCGTTTACCAGTTTGTCGGGGGCATAATGGGCTAACCAGGAGACATAGGTTAGTTGGTCGGTAGGGTAGGTGGCGGCCTGGGCAAAGCTGAGGCTGGCCCCGCTCTTTTTGTCGGTGGGGATGCTGGGTTCTTGCAAACGGAAGAGCAGGTAGTTTTCTAACTGCCGGGTCAGGACGGGGTGGGCATGACTGCTGAGGACGGCGCGGCCGCGAACCATCGTGGCACTGTGGGTTAATGCCGCCTGGGACACACTGGCCGCCAGGGCATGTTCGGTTTCGGCCAGCGACCAGTTCCGTTGTAGATAATCCGGGGCAAACCCATCCTGCTCACTGTCGAGATTGCTCCCGGCATGGACAGCGGCAAATTCGGCTTCCCATTCCAGAAGGAAGGGATGAACGCGGCCGCTCTGACGTTTGTCCAGCCTTAACGCCGAGGCTATCTGTTGCCAGCGCTGGCGACCGGCTTCGCTTTGGCGTGTCTGCTTCCAATCTAACTCCGCTGTGACCGGCTCCGTGTTGGGTAATCCGGTTCTATCGGTTAAGAGGCAGGTGAGGTTGCCTGCCGTATCATGCCAGGGGGTGCCATCCGTTTGCCAGCGGTCGGTGGGGGTTGCGCCCTGGCCCGCCAGTAACAGAACCGGATCATTCGGTTGCCAGAAGCGGGGGCCGGGGGTCTGATCCAGCCGCCATTGCTCGGCTACCAGTGACCAGATGAGGTCGTGGAGTTCGCCCGGCAGGGGGATGCCGACGGTTTTTTCCCCTTCACGCCGCAGGGCCTGCTTTAAGGTTTCTCCAGGTTGACGGGCGGCAAACGTGCGGCCGCGCCAGGTGTCTAATTTTTGGAGCGCGGCCGCGAGGGATGGGGTTAAGGGTGCAGAACCAAGCGCCTTTTGTAGGGCCGCGAAGGTCAGGTTGGTAAAACGAACCTCGGCCGGGTCGTCATTGTGTTGGCGGAGCAAATTTCGTGTGGCTTGCAGAAAATGGGCCACTTCTAACGCCAGACAGACGGGCAGGATTTGCCCCCCGTCGGCACTTTGCCACCATCCCCCCAGCCGATACAACGTGGTGGGTTGGCCGGTGGCCGAGAAGAGTCGCCACTGGTCCAGGCTGGTTTCCGGGTGGGTTTGGCCCGGTGTATCCGGGCCGATGTGGTCGGCCAGATCAAATTCCAAAGAGCGATCGGTGCCGAGAACGGTCTGCCAGCAGTCGTCGCGCCGTTGTAATTGCAGGGTGCGAACGGTATCAAACAGCGTATCGGCTCTGGCAAACCCGAGTTGGGCGGGTAGGGTGCTATCGGCCAGTTGGTAGCTGATACGCATCGCATCGGGGGCCAGGCTGATGATTTCGCCGACGGTGGCTCTGGCCTGGGCCAGTTCGTGCAAGGTGTGGTGGCGCAGGTGGCGGAACATGGCGTCCACATCAGAGTTACCGTCCAGGTGTAGCGGGGTGGATTGGAAATCACGCACCTCATCGGCGGCGGGGTAGCTGTGGCGCATGGTGCGATACCAGTCGGAGTAGGTTTGCCAGCGCAGGGAGTCAATCTGGTTGCGGCCGCGATCATAGGCCGCCTGAGCCGCATTTAACCCGTCTAAAAAGTGGGCCAATTCTAGCGGCAGGTTGATGCCCCCACGCCCATCTTCCGGGCCGTGCTCGTCGGTGGCCCCTGTCTGGGGGCGAATGACCCACAGAGCAGTTCCCGGCACGGCCGTAAAAGAGCGGCGATGCCGGGCGATGGTCAAGGCATCACCGACATCCAGGAGTTGGTTGGACAAATCACTCTGGAGCATGAGGGCTTCCAGGTGGGTTTCCAGGCGGGCTTTTTCCTGGAAGCGCAAATCTGGCTCCAGGGGAAACCGTTGTTCGGCCAGATGGGTGGCAACCAGGGCGGCCAGGGCTTCGGTGCCGGAGTTAGCCACGGCTACCTGAATCTCTGGGGCGGTGCCAGAAACCGGGGGGACAAAATCAGTCTGGTACACGCGGCCATAACAGATCAGATGATCGGGCAAGGTGTCGTCGGGCCAATCCCAGCTAAACTGCTGGCGGATTTGCTCCCGCACCATTTGGGCGGGGGGAGTGGGTAAGGCACAGGCCAGAACGGCGGACACAATCGGGGGGGCGATGTTTTCCCCCAGGCAGGTGGACAGGGCGGCCATGAGGGCCGCCTGACCGAAGAAATCGCGCCCAACGAGGGGTTGCAGGCGGGTGCGTACAGCTTCGGGCAGGTTGAACCCGGCCAGATTTTGGTGGCCGGACTCACTCAGGCGGAAACGGATTTGTCGCCCCAGGCTGGTTTCGTAGGCGGTGACGAAGGCCGGAATGGGTTGGCGGGGATCGAGGCGGGTGACAAGCTGGTGGAATGGATCGTCTTGGGGGTTGTCGTACCAGCCAAATAGCTCGTACCAGAGACCATCGGCCGGGGTGGGGTTGTTGTCGTAATGACCGAAGACGCTCCGGCAGTTGGGGTAGAAGGCGGCGAAGTTGGTTTCGCCGTAGCCGATGGCGGTTAACCGCTGGCCGATGTCTTTGAGCCAGGCCGGGTTACTTTTTTGCGGCCAGGGTTGACCCAGTTCGCGGCCGCGGCCCAAAAAGCGGAAGGGGGGTTCCCCATCGGGCATGATGAACCGGGGCGGTTGGTCCGGTTTGGCTTCGATCCGGTAAGGCCAATTGGTCAAACTTTCCTGGGGCTGGTGCAAGGCATCTTCCGGCGACCAGAGATAATCGCTCTCCCGGAGCCAGACTTTTTCTAGCTGATCATGACGCCAGCGGCAGACAAGCCAGCGGTTAGGCGCTGAAGGAAATTCCGTGCGTTGCCGATCTGGTTGACCGGTTTGTTGATCCAGGGGGTGGACGGCCCGGGTAAGGGCGGTGGGTAAGGCCCAATGGAGATGCACGCCAGGTTGGAGCAGGAAGTTGGTGTCGCTGAAGGCGGGAGCAACGACGGTTTCGGTCAGAAAGGGGCGATCACCGTTGACTATCATATTCGCCCGTATTGTCTCGCCCGACATAAGGCAACTGAGTGAAATCGGCAAACGCATCTACGGCGTTTTGTCCGGCTTCCAGAGCCAGGGCATCAACTAAAATCGGAATAACCAGAACAGATGACATGGATGATATTCCTCGAAATAGAATAGCCCCCCCCCCCCCCTCCCCCCCCCCGGGGGGGGGGGGGGGGGGGTTGCGGGGGGGGGGGCCCGCAAAAAAACCCCGGTTAAGGTCCCCTTAGGGGGGGTGGGTCTTCCGACTAAACCTGCCAGGGACGTGTGTAAAGCTATACTAGTTTGATCTGCAACTGGGGCGGGGCGGCCAACATCTGTAGCCCTAACTCGGCGGCGGTGAACAGGCCGGGACAGACGGGACGGGTACGATCAGCCAGATCCCGGGCCAGATGGAGCAGGTTTAGGATGTTACTACCTGGCCGCCAAAACGAATCACCTATCAATAAATCTTTCTCATAAACCCGTTTGTCGGCCTGTTGCCAGGCTTGCTGGCACGCCTTGTCGTCCAGGCCGTACCCCTTCAGCCGGGCGGTGAACGCCTGTTGTGCCTGTTCGGAAGGCAGAATGAAGGGTGATTTCATCATCGTCAGGGCCAAAGCCAGGACAGCCGCATCCGAAAGTTTAGCCTGGCTTAAAGCCGTCAGTTGGTCAGGGGCCAGCCACAGTTGGCCGTCTTTTGTTTGCAGGCGGGCGGCGATAAGGGGAGATTCGCTTCGGTGTAGGTTCCGCCCATTTCGCGGAGCAAGGCCGGGCGGATGGCCTGGGCCAGAAGGGCGGCGGTGGGTGGTTTTCCATCGCTGGGGGCCGGGGCCGGGCCGATGGACCAGGGCTGTAATAGGTTTTCCCCCTGGAGCCAGGCCAGAAGGGGAGCCGTTTTGACCCCCGCGGCCGCGAGTCGGGCCACATCCTGGCGGGTCATCACCACCTGCTGAATCCGGTCATCGGGCAAATTAGGGTCATGGGTGAGGAAGGTGACGCGGCCGCCATCCGCCGGGTTACGCATCTGCTTCGTCCAGGTGTCGCCCTCGCCTTCTTTAAGGCCAAAATGCAACACCTGGGGGGGGAGATGTACGCTAAGCCAGGTTAAATCTTCTTCACCCGCATAAAGGCCAAACAAAATATCGGCGGACAGCCGTTCCAGCCGGAGCAGAGGCAGGGAAGCGTCCGCGCCGGTGTGGGGGAAAGCCGCAATGGCCGCCGAACGGAGCAGGAAACCGGACAGGTGGGGTGGGGCGGGCAGTTCATCCCAATGGTTGGCGTCGTGGGCCTGATCCCCGGCTAATACCCGGCCCAGGCTTAAGGCCCCATCGCGCAGGCATTCTAACCAGAGCGGGTCTACGCTGAAAAAGCGGATGGATTCGACGGGTAGGAGGGATTCCTGGGGGACAAGATAAGAGAATGGCACGCCCTGGAGCCGGGTGAGACGATCAAGAAATGAGGCCAGTTCGGGGGGGAAGGTGGTGTCGGCGGTTTGCGGCCGCAATTGAGGCACATAGGTTCGGTCTAGCTCTTGCTGTAAACGGGTCAACTCTTGAGCGTGGGCGCGTTTCCAATGGTACAGCCCCAGGGAAAACTGTTTGTCGGCCAGGGCCAGCGTCCGCCCCAACTCCCAGGCTGAGGCATAGGCGACGGAAAACATGCCCACGTTGGGGTCAAAGATGAGTAACTCATCGGCGGTGCGGGCCGGTAGGGGGAGGGTGCGGTAATCGTTGGCGGTGGGTAAACGGGGAATGAGCGGGCCACGATACCAGGAAACGGTCTGGTCGCCTTCACGCAAGGCATGGGGCAGGGGGACATAACCGGCCTGGAGATAGGCTTTGACGGCAGGGGCGGTTATCGCCGTGGTATCCAGTCGCAAGGCGACATCGTGGGCGACCCCATTTTCTTGTTGGCGGACGCCGTCGAGGTTTTGGATCGTTTTGACAAAATCCAGACTATCGGGGTCGCTGGCAAATTCCCAGTGGTAGAGGCTGATCAACTGGATTTTCTGCTCGTCGCTGGCCCCCTGGGCATCAAAGGTGAGGCGTTGTTGCGGCCGCAGACGAATCATGGCGGTTATGCCGGAGCCAGGAAAATCCTGTTGTAAGGTGATCTCCAGGCTCCGCAATTCATTGTTCAGGCGTAGGACGCGGCGGGTCTGAATATCGCCCCGCTCCTGAAGCCGGGTCCACCCATCCTGATCCCCAAAAAGCGTGTTGACCAGGGGTTGATCGACCCGCAGGGTTTTCGTTTGGGGGGTGGCGATGAAGGGGAGAGCCACCTCATTTTCGACGAGTTCCACATAGCGGCAACCGGCTTTCTGCACCGCGAGGAGCCATTGGGTCAGACCGCTGTCCAGTCCCAGGCAGGGGGTAAAGTAAAAGGTGAGACTGCGCCAGGTTTTGGTTCCTGCGCCCTGGTAGGTCACGAAGAGGGATGTGCCGTCATCCAGGTCGGTAAAAAAGGAGCCGGTGACGTTTTGGCCGGTCTGCCAGTTGCTGAAGGTAGCGGCGGGCATGAGGGCGCGGCCAATGGCATCCACCTGAATCTGGGTGAGGGTGTCAGAGGAAAAGGGGGGAGCCGGGGCCTGGGGCGCGGCCGCGTCCGGTTTCAGTTTGGGGGCAATGACCAGGGGGCCAGCCGCCCATTTTTCCTGGAACCAACCGCGCAAGGCCCCGGTGGTTTTGGTCCCTTTCAGGTCGTTTTGGCTGATGGTGCGGAGTGGTTCGGGCAGGTGGAGAGCGATTTCCAGATGGTCTACGATGCGGCCGCGGGCGTTCCGGCCCTTACGGGTTGTTTTTTTGATCTTAACTTTGCCCACATCGGCCAGGAGTGCTTCTTCATCGGGCAATGGGGTTAACAGGGCCAGCGGTGTGGTGAAAGCGGGGGCCAGGGTGGGCATGGGGGTCAGCAGTTCCAGCTTCCCATCGGCCTGTCCGCGCAATTCGACGGCAAAGGCTCGTGAATCGGCGGCTTCGTCGTCGGCCAGGGGGTTGGTTTTGATCACCTGGTTTAACTGCTGATTCACTGATTGCAACAGGGTCAGGAAGGGGCCATCGGGCAGGATCAGATCGTCTGGTTCGGGGGCGGGGGAACCTGTACCCGGCTTAAAACGCTCTTCGAGGGAGACGAGGTGAACGACACAACGCCCTTTTTGTGGCGGCCGCGCCAGGCTAAAAACGACGGCGACTTCCGTGGGGGGTGTATTGGCATTGGCATAGACAATACGGCGGGTGTGTGTCGTCCAACTCAATTCCTCATAGGTGGGCAGGATGCTTTTGAGTTGTGACCAGGGGAGATCCATGACCATCGCCCGTTCTTCCGGGTCTTGGGACACTTCCAGTTCCAGGCCGGGCCAGCGAGAGGCTGTGGTGGTTTCTACGCGGGGAATGAGATCGCTGGCTTTGACGACACGCAGTTCTGGCGCGGCCGCGGCGTCAAAAAGGAGTAGAGCCAGCCAGGGGGGGGCTAACACATCGTCGGCCCCATCGCCACGCGGCGTCCGTTCCCAGGGGAAGGTGCTCCGTTGCAGGATGACGTGGGGGAAGATGTGGGCGTAGGGGCCATCACTCCCGGCGGGGGGGAAGGTGGCATGGACATCGCCGGGCTGGAGCGCGAATCGTTCACCCGCCACATTAAAACGGCCGGTGAGTTGGGGCGATAAATCGTTGAAGGTTTGCCCCATTTCCAGCACATAGTCACCGGCCATGAGTTGCGGGCGGTGATAGGCGACAAATTCAACCTGATCATCTGGTGATAGTTCGGGGGGCAAGGCGGTGTCGTTGGTCATGGGAAAAGTTACAGGTGTATGGGTTAGATGATTTTTCTTGATTTACCCCGCAGGAGCCAGGCGTGGTTCTACGATGAAATCGTCGGCGGTGGCTGGGGTCAGGTGGACGGTGCGGGCGGCGTCTAGCCCTAAGGCCGCTAAAGCGGATTGACGGGCGGCGATGATGGTGGGGTCTTGTAAATTGGCCCGTAGGGTGGCCCGGTCACGCTGGCGTTGGGTATTGTCCCGAGGGGGGAAGGGGGCATAGGTTTGCCCCGCGGCCGCGTCGCGGGTAGCGAACAGGGTGTAATCGTCGTAGTTCAGGTTGCGCCGGGTGATAAAGCTGGTTGTGCCAGGGGCTACCGGTTCGTGGGGGGTGATGGTCAGGCCACCGGCCCCACTGACGAGACGTTCCCCACCGGCGGATTGGAACCCCTGGCCCCACAGGGCGGCTGGGAACTGTTTGGCCTGGGTGGTGAAGGTGAACTCCGCGGCCGCGGGCTGGGTCCCATCTCGTTTTACCGTCACCGTCAGCGTAGAAACCGGGAAATCCTTTTGCCGCTTGTTCATCGGGGCCAACCCCAAAGCGGTCAGTTCCGCCGGGAGAACCGGTTTTTGGGCTGGGGGCAGGTGGGGTTCATCGGCGGCCACCACATATTTTGTCACCGGCAGAACCGTGCTGGCATCCAGGCTGAACAACTTGGGATTAACCAGCCACCAGGTTCCTTGTTTGGGGCCGTCCTTTACTTCCAACGTGCGCAACAGGCCATTGGTGACGGTCAGGCTCAACAATTTGCTGTTGTCGGCAGGCAAAAAGGAGTGTTTGAACTCCGGCCAATCTAAGGGTTGGGGGGCACTGTGACCGCCACTGCCAAACTCCACCGAAAAACCAAATGGCCCAAAATGGAAGTGGGCCTGCCCGGAAAAATCTGGCCCCCAGATATTGACATCAGCCCCCAAACTGCCGCTAATCGTGCCAAAAGGCGATTCGTAACTGGCCCCAATTTCGATATAGGCACTGGCTTCGTAATGGAATGGTTTCCATTGGATGAGCAGATCAATCCCCAGGTTAAACCACGCTTTCAGGTCGCCGCTGTGCCAGTTGGCCGAGAGGTGGCCCCCAGCCATAGCCGCAATGGGGGTCAGGGCATAGTACAGATCCCCCTTGATACTGACGGCATCACTGATACTCCAGGAAAACCCTAAGCGGGGCACACGGGGATAATGGGCGGGCAGGCGGAAATGGGGATGATAACCCCCCACGCAGTAAACAAAATCACCGGCATTTTCCCCCAGGAGCCACAACCCATAAGCCACACCGCCCTGGAGATGACATTCGGGAGCAATGAGCCAGGATTCGGGGGTGAGTTGGGCTTGAATGAGGATGACCCCGGCCTGGGGGTCTATGCTGGCGCGGATGTTCAGGCGAATAAAGGCCAGAATTTCCGGGGATTCGCTGGGCACTTTCAGGGTGGCGACCCCCAACAGGTCAATGAAGAAGTGCATACTGTTGGTGTTGAGGCGTAATACCAACAGGGCGAAGGCGTCTAACACGCGGAAGGAGTTAAATTTGACGCCCACGGCCAGGAAATATTCGCCGAGAGCCGGGGAGACGTATTGGCCCAGGCGGGTGAGTTGTGCCCCAATTCCGTCGGTGGGGTTGCTGGACAAGGCGCCCATGCCCGGCGGTTGCACCCCTTGCGCCGCCCCCACCGCATCGGCCACAAAGGGGAACTTGTCTACCTGACTGACATCGGGTAGGGCCAGGTGGCGGTTGAAGCCAAACCCGGCGGCCAACCCTTCGACGAAGAAGAAGACAGGGCCACCCAGGGGGTAATCGAGCAGGCCATAAATGAAGAGAGAGGGCGGGCCGAGTTTAGTCGTGAACCCGCCCATTGCCGACAGGCCGAATTTGGCGGTGACAATTTGGGCCTTACCCACAAAATCGCCATCCAGATTGAGGAAGGCGGCAGTGATGATGAGTGGATCCCGGTTGAGGGAGAGACCGATTCCGGCCAAGGCGAAGGCCAGGGATTTGTCTTTGAAGTTGTATTCCGCACCCAACCCCATCAGGTCAAGGGTGAGGCCACCCAGGGAGATGCCCCCATCGAGTAGGATAGCCAGTTTGGGACTTTCAAAACCAATACCGACACGGCGCAGGGTGAGAATTTTGGCTAAGGTTTTCTGGATGGGTATCCAGGTGACGTTGGCGGGTGGTTTTGGGGGGGTGAGAGCGGCCGCGGCCGCATTCGGCACAGCTACCCCACTCGCCGGATCGTTATGCACCTGTTGCCCTGGCCCATCCAGGGCCAGTTGCAGGCGTTCACCACCAATCTGGACGGTGGTGTGGAGCTGGAACCCCTTTTTGATGGGGGCGTCGGGCAGGCGACCGGCATTGGGGGGAAGCAGGGCGGTGATGCTGGTGGTATCGGTGAACTCTTGTGTGGCGATAATCGGGCTGAACTGAATGGCCAGCGTTTCCCCACCATGAAACGCCTGACCGACCAGGGGCAAATTACCCAGGCCGGAAAGGTCGAGACCGGCATCCATGTCCAGGGAGAAGAGCAGTTTAGAGCCGTTTTTCTGGCCCTGATCGGCTCCGGGCTGGCTGGCTTTGATGTTGCTCCGGGCGTAGGCGATAAGGGCACTTTTCAGTTTGAAGTTGAGGGCGTTGACCGCCGAGGCGATTTCTTGATCATCAGAGACGGCGGCTAACAGGTCGCCCACTTTAATGGCGGAACCACCGGTGTTGCTGAACACCCCCACCAGGGCATCGCCGTGGCCGTCATGGGCAAAAAGCAGGTCAAACTCCAGGTCGTGGACGAGGAGTTTGCCGCTGAAACGAATGGCACTGCTTTGATCGGGTTGGCGGTGGCGATCCAGGCTGAGAGCCAGGGTGGCGTTACTGCCCAGGCGAGCCGAACATTCCAGGGCGAATTGGCTATCGTGGGTATCGTATTGCAGGCCCAGGCTGAACAGGCCACAGTCGGCGATTTCACCGAGGGGAGCCAGGTCGGTGGCGGAAAAACCGAAATGGGCGGCGACTTCTTGAATGGTGACGGCGTGGGCCGGGTCTACCCAGAGTCGTCCCTGGAGTTTCCAGCCCAGGTTGGGGCCAGGGTGGTCGGCGGAAATCTGGAGTTGGAGCGGGTTTTGGGGGTCGCTGGTGCGTGAGATGAGGCACGCGGCCGCGAACTGAGCCGACACGCCCCCATCTTGCCCTCCCTGGTAGGTCAGGTCGAAGGCGACATCCTGGATATGGAAGTTCCCCATATCCCAGGGGTCGGCCAGCTCCAGGTGGAGCATGGTGGTGTGGGCGGGGGCGTCGAAGGTCATGGACGCGGCCGCGAGGGTGGCCTTCTCCAACCCCCCTACTGGCAGATGGAAATGGTCGAGCAGGTCTTTGATGTGATAACCGTCACCGGCGAGGGCCATGCGGCCGCGAAGCGTCGGCAGATGCACCTCTATGAGCCAGGTGACACCCAACACCGCGATTGTTTCCTGTACCGTCGCCTCGACTACCCCCCCGGCCACAGTCAGGCCAATTTGCGCCGGTGAAAAAGAGAGCAGACCCGGGATGAGTTCCCAATCCCCTTCACTGGATTCCAGCGTAAAACGCACGGCCAACGAGCGCGAGGTCTGGGAAACCGGTGCGCCGTTCTCGTCCTGGCTATTTTGCTGGTTGACCGATAACTCAACATTCAGGTCGCCTACGGCCAGGTTGTGCAAAAAGTCTGGTAAGGGTAGCTCCAGCCCCATCTCCGTCAGCAGTTCTGCAACCAGCGCCCCCAGATGAATGGTCTGTTCGGGGGCGGTGGCCGCCACAAACATCAGGCTTCGGGATGAGTCGTCTTTCTGGAACTCGGCCAGCAAATCCAGCCCAAATTCGTCATCCGTACCGGCAAAAAGCCGCCAACTGGCGTTCAGGGTGACATCTACACCCCCGGCTGATGGGGTTTTCAGGTCAACGCCGATGGTTTCCAGGTGAATACCCGGCAAAATGGCCCAATCCCCGGCAAAGGCCAGGGCGAACTCCTTCGTGGGGTCGCCTTTGGGGGCATAAAGCAAGAAGAGGCGGCTGATAAACACATCATCCGGCCAGATATCGAATTCTGCGCCCAAATCGCCTAATAATTGGGCCATCGAAACCGGCCCTTGCTCGGTGTCTAGTTCACCCTGGAAGGTGATTTCGGGCAGACCTAAGGAGAGGTTGACGCGGGTGCGCTGATGCAGAACGATGGTTCCGGCGATGGTTAAAATTGGGGTGAAGGTGGCGGTGGGGGACCAGTTCTGGTAAACGGTCAGGCGCGGCTCGGCGATGGTGAATTCATCGCTGATGGGCCAATCGGGCAGACGCACGGTGAGGGCGGTGAAGACGACCTGTTGCTCATTGATATCCCAACTTAGCGATTCGACGACCAGGTTTTTGTTGTCCAGGGGGGTGAAGTGGGGCAGGGTAAGGCTGTTGTTGATCTGGGTGAAATCGTGGCCGATGCGTTCAGCCTGCCCGGCGTGCCCGGCATTCGCCAGCAGGAGTGGTTGGGTGTGGGGTTCAGCCTGCCAGTTGAGGCGGAGAAAGGTGGGACGATCTACTGACCAGTCGAGGGTTAGCGGCCGCAGATGATCACCATCTTGTGGTTCATTACCTGCATAGATCAGGGCTACCAGTTCCATCCCTGGCTCATCTGCCTCAGTGAGTGTGGCCGTGAGGGTCAGGCTGTGCAAAACAAAATGACCGGCCAGTGACGCAGGCGATTGGGCACGCTCCACCGTCAGGGTGAGGGGATCCGCCGGGTTCGTTTGCTCCACCAGGGCCTGCACGTCGGGCAAGGTTTTGCCCGTCAACCAGGCCACCTGGTTGAGAACCTGGCTTTGTTTGAGTTTTTGTTTCAAGTCTTCAGCAGTCACCGGTTATTTCCGGGTTGTTGGCGGGGGGGGGGGGGGGGGGGGCCGGGCCCCCGCGCGGCTTCTTGCATTGCCGTAGGATGTCTTGAATACGCCTAACACATGACCTAAAAAGAGGAGATGTTCCAATCCCTGCCCAAAATCACCATGAAAACAGGCGGCGTTAATGTCATCAACTTCAAAAAAAGCCTGATAATCCTGTCGGCCCCATTGGGGTTTAAGATGGTCAAAGAAAGGTCTTGTGTTCATCAAGGGTAATGTGTGCAAAATGCAGTTGAACTTCATTTCATCCCAAACATTTTGGGCAACAGTCTTGAATGATTCCAAAAGCATCTATGATTTTTTTCTTCTTTCCTGCAAGGCCTGATCTTTGTTATGTAGGTGTTCCAGATTCGTAAAAATGCTGTAGTAATAACCGAATAAAACGCCAGACGCAAGATCGTTTGCCAGGATAGGTCATTTAGCTGTCTTATTCTTGCCGCCTTTTTCGTGGGGTGGAGATGTTGATCGTATGGTGCCTGAGTCAGTTGCTCGGGCCAATGCCAGGGCATTTGCAGAAGTTCACTAAGGCGTTTTTTGATTTCGTTCGGAGCGGTTAAGAGGGGGCGCGCCAGGGCGGTGATCCTGGTCATTCCATTGCAGGTTGTATTGAAAAAGATAATGTTCACCTATGGTGGAATTAAATTCTTTACCGGGTAAACGCCATTGTCCGGCGCGAATTTTCACATTGAGGGCAGGTTCGGTAAATTGGGGGCGACTGGCCATATTGACAAAGTTATCAGTAGAAAAGGTAAAGCGACGGTTCTCTTCCATGCCGTCTGGTCGAATGAATATCAGTCGGCCGAATTTTTCGGTGTAGAAATAGTTGTT
The DNA here is from genome assembly GCA_016716885.1 of Candidatus Trichofilum aggregatum. Classification (GTDB taxonomy): domain Bacteria; phylum Chloroflexota; class Anaerolineae; order Promineifilales; family Promineifilaceae; genus Trichofilum; species Trichofilum aggregatum. The sequence continues at coordinate 261,581 of JADJUV010000172.1, forward strand.
GACCTCACAGCCATGTAGGGCAAAACGTGGGCCTGAACCCGATGATGTAGCCATCGCGGAACTGGCTTGATCGTCGCTCTCCTTACTCAATGCCCGGTTAATGGCCTTACGAACAGCCTCTTCAAAGGGAGAAATCATTCCCCTTTCGGTCTTCAATGCCTGATCATCACCCCTCATGAGTACTTGGGGTTGGTAATAGCTTAATCGTTGCTCCCAATCAGTTTGGAATTTGTGCCCCAATGCCGTAGTGATCGCCTTAAGGCTGGGACAAATGCAGAAGATATCGAAATCGGCCACGATTTCGTAGTAACTGATGGTTCCATCGGTCATTTTTTTGCCCTGAGCCAATACATGCAAAGCCCGCCAGGTTCCCGCTGGCGCGGCCGCAGGCCCGGCATAAACCGGAGCCAGTGCCGCCAACCATTGTTGACGCGTCAAACCACCAAATAGAATCGGTTGAGTCGCTCCGGTGTCATCAGGATCAGAAGCCGTCTTTTGCCAATAATTCGCCATCTCATTGGCTTCTATGAAAGCTGTTTCGAGAAAGAACAATTGATAGATGGCCTCGTTGTCATCGGTTATATCCTGACGAGGGGCCAGGTGAGCGTCAAAACCAGCCCACCCCGGCAGGGGAATACTCTTCATTTGGGTTTGGAAATTGGTATCGGTCTGAGCAAACGAGCCAATTTTTACCCACAGGAATTCCCGGACGATTGACTGAGCGGTTATGGGCGCAGGCAGAGAAACGCCCGGTGGACTGAGTGTATGAGTCTGTTGGTTAGGGAGTGTTACCTGACAGGTGTAGGTGTCGTCAATTTTGAGATGAATCCACTCTGGGGATGTGGGTGGTGTTGGGCCACCGTAAATGTCTATGAGGCGGTGCAGGGGTAACAGTTTGGGAATATGGAGTGAGGTTGGGTACTCAAGATTGCCTATTTTTAAGGTCCCTTTCCGTGGTTCGTCTATCACTGCGATCAGGGCATCCTGTTCGTGATGTAATTTTTCCTGGAGTGCCAACTGTCTGCTTTGAGCCGCGGCCGCACCTAACCTATGCTTTGTCTCTGCTTCACTGTTTACCTTCTTCAACTCATCCAGATAACTCTTACCCAAAGAGGCCAGAAAGGCCACGTTGGCCTTAATGGGCAAGTAGCGGGATGATTTTCCTTTGGTGGAGAGGGTTTTACCGGTGGTGTTATGACCATGTTCTAACCCTTCCAGGATGCCGCTATTGGTACTGCGGATAAAGATGAGACAATCTTGCTCTTTGGCTACCTGACATAACGCATCGTACACTTCACGATTCATGCCTAAGCCTCGTAGAAGCGTGTCACGATCCCCATCCGTGGCATTGGCATCAACCAGGCTATTTAACGCCATTGTTTTCGGATTTATCTTTATTCGAGGGGACTGGGTTCCTAGACCGGACATACCCGCTGGTGCAACAGGTAGGGGCGCGGCGGGATGCCGTGCCGATTGGGAACGTGCGGTTGAAGGTCGAATCAGCGAACTATCACTGGTCTCTGTTGGATTACCTTGCCTGGCGGATACGGGTCTGGCGGAAGGGGCACGGTTTTGGCTAGGGGGATGGGCCTGGATTGAACTGCGGCCGCGGCCCAGACCTGACACATCGGGCAAGTTGCTGTAATTTACCCGTAAAGGGGCGGTTGGTTTTTTCTCATTAGGCATCTGGCCAAACCTCCTGCTACCGCTTATTGATGAAACAAGGCCACATGGGGCACGGTTTTTTCGTAGGTTTCGGCGGGGTCGGTTGTGGATAGGGCACGGCGAGCCGTATCTACCCACCAGGTATCTATGTCTACCACGGCATTTGTGCCCGCCTCGGTGACTTTTTGTAGCTGGATACCCAACTTGACGGGCAAATCCATGTCGGGGAAACCCAGTTTGAACAGGGTTTTGCCGCCGGTAGCCATGTCGGCCAGACGGTAGCGGCCGCAAATGGATTGCAGTGTAAACGGTGACGCCGTCGTGCTGGTGACGAGCCGGGGGAGTTGCATCTTTTTGAGTAACTCCTCGGCTTTGGGGGCCGGTTCCCCGGCGGGTTGGGTCAACGTAATGGTGTAACCCGGTGACACCGCCCAGGCCGATTCCAGAATGATGGTATCGTTGGGTAAGATGATGGGGTTGGCCGGATCGAGGAACCAGGCCTGGTTGATGAACTCGATCAGGGTGGCGGGGGGAACCCGTAGCTGGGCGGCCAGAACCTGGATGTAGGTTTCGCTGGCTTTGGGGTTTTGTAGTTTGCGGCACAGACGGGAATATTGCACCGAAACGCCATAACAGAGGCCACTGCCTTGAGAACAAATTACTGTGCCCGCCCGGTCGGTGGCGTACCAGAAGGCCACGGCGGAGCGGTAGGTGAGCATGTGGTAGGGGAGTGTGCCTTCTTTACTGAGAAGTTTTTTACTGCCGATGGCGACTTCGCCCGCGGCCGCGAGCCGGGCTTCCCGGTAGGTCAACGTGGTATCCTGGGTCATCACCAGGGGGGCAGGGCCAACCTGGTTGGGGGACCAGGTTTGGTAGCGATAGCTGGTGAACTTCATCGAGCCACCCGCCCCGGCTGAGGCCTGGAGTGTGCCCCCTTTTTCTTTTTCTCGCACCACAATATTGGCTTTGAGCGCGGCCGCGACCTGAACCTCACCGCCCCCGCCATGACCCCATAACCGGAGAAAACAAAGGTTGTCGGTCAAACTGGTAGGCGTCGTGGGGCTGGCTTTCTCTTTGATCTCATTGAGCAAAACAATGTAATCCTTCTTGCCCCCGCCATCATCTTTTTCTGGGAGCTTCAGCCCCCGTTTTTGCGCCACCTGCAATGCCAGAATAAGCCCTTCGGTGGTGGCTGTGCCCCAGCGGGTCTTGAGCTTAGGCAGAATGGTAGGATCAGTCAGGACGGTGGGAGCCTGTTGTTCCAACCAGGCCAGAGCATCTGTCTTGATGCGGTTTTTGTCCTGAAGTTGAATTTGCCGGAGTTTCTTTTTGTAGAATTGGCTGGCCGGAGCCTGAGGGGAATGAGCGGGAATGGTAGCCAGGAGGGCCAACAAATCATCTGTCATGTAAGTGCCGAAGAGACCCCGGCTTTTGGCTGGTTGTAAGCCGACCGTTTTGAGTAGCTCCGCGGCCGCTTTTTTCAGCTCTCCCTTTTCTTTTTCACCCACCAGTTCATCAAAATAGGTGATAAGGCCAGCGTCGCGGCCGCTGGTGTATGATTTGGGCTGAATATCCTGACAGAAGAGATGACTTACGTCGTAAGACACCCCCGCTTCCGCGCTCACACTGGCATCCAGGCTTAAGGCGACCTCTTCTGGGCCAATCTCTGCGGCCGCGGACAGGGCACTTTTTACGCCATCCGGCAACCCGACTTCGGCGGTCAGGTTCAGTTTGGTCTTGAACTGCCAATGCACTCCGGTCAGGTTCATCACACAGATGGGTTGACCGCACCAAAAAGAATCGGTTGGAGAGGGGGATTGGGGTTGGCGTTGAATAACCAATAAGGTACGTCTGGCCCGTTGCCCGGCCCCGGAAGCCGTGCTTTCCAGGGTGAAAGGGCCAAACGGGGCAATGAGTTTGCCCCAATCAATGCCCGCTGTTACGGTCAGGCTGAGGCCGCCTTCGCTATAGCCAGAACTGAGTGCCCCGGCATAATCCATCCCAGAGGCGATGAATTGCTCGTATAACCGTTCCACCGGAATGAACGATTCGTCGCCGGTATCTTGCCGCACGGCGGTTTCCAGGAACGTGGCCAGTGAACGGCTCGTGTCTCGGTTCTGTTTGCGAACAGGCATCGGTTACCCTCGGCAATGGTTTTGCTGAGAATCAGTCAATTCTCATGATGTGATACTAATCGTGTGTGTCGGTCTGGCGAACGCGAGCGACGACAGAATTATACACGAATGGTGATTTCAAACTGATTCCAAATAGCCGATTTGGGGAGCAATTTTGCCTGATCTACGTATCTTCTCAATATTTCGGGAGAAACGTGGGACTTTGGGATCCCGCCAGGCGCGTTACCGAGGGATGGCCAAAGCGCACTTACAGCATCTAGCTACTGCTGCCGCTACGAATCTCTTGCGGGTCATTGCCTGGCTCAACGAGGTGCCACGTTCGGTTACGCCCAAATCCCACTTTGCGTTGTTGGCTACCTGAATTGGAGTTCGCCAACAGCATCAAGTGGGTGAAGAACTATACCCGACGCGGCGACAAGGCGAGGGGGGCGGCAGGGCGAAAAAACCTCAGATTATGCCCATTGCCACTATATTATCGTCCGAAAGATGACAGGGATCAGTTGGCAGGGAGTTCGACACGGCAGAATTGTCTCAGAGTATGGAACAACATCTGGCGCACAGTGAAACGTTCCAGCACAGTGTGGGATATTTGTCCATCCATGATGAGAGATATTAAACCGTGCACAGCTCCCCAAATGCTGACGGTCATCAAATCCGGCACACCTGCATCCAGAATTTTGGCGGCCTGACATGCTTTGACAAACTGTAGAACCAGGTCAAAACATTTGTCAGTCGCCTCTACCAGGGCAGGATAATCTTTTTCCTTTTCGACAATGCCCGAAAACGTAACACGAAAGTGGGCAGAGTCATCTAGAGCAAACTCAACGTATCCCCACGCGCCTTCGATAAGTTGCAGTAACGGATCGCCGCTGAACGCCTGACTGACTTGATACAGGCGGTCATAAAGTCTTCGATAGCCTTCCGTGGCGATGGCAGCAATCAAGGCCTGTTTGTCAGCAAAATGGGCATAAGGTGCCCCATGACTTACGCCTGCCTGACTGGCGACTTTACGCAGGCTCAAGCCATGCACTCCTTCTTGGGCAAGGATATCAAGACCCGCTTGGATCAGGGCATTGTGAAGATCGCCGTGGTGATATTTTTTGGCTGTCATACGCAAATATTAAGCGCGAATCTTGACACTGTCAAGATTCGCGCTTAAAATCTAGACACTGTCTGGATCGAAAAAATGGAGGTGTCCATGAGCGCATTTGATACTTTGAAACAACAAATTGTCGAAGCGGCACAGGAGTTGGTTCAAAAGGGATATTTGATGGCAACAGGTGGGAATCTGTCGCTGCGGCTCCCAGGGCAGGATGGTTTTGCCATTACCCCTTCAAATTACGATTATCTCAAAATGACGCCAGATGATGTCTGTATCCTGGACTTCGATCTGAATCTACTTGAAGGGGAACTCAAACCCTCAGTCGAATCTGCTATGCACAGCGTGGTGTATCAAGTGCGAGGAGATGTAAACGCCATTGTTCACACCCATCAAGTTTATGCCAGTGCCCTGACGCTGATCAAAGCCCCGATCCCAGCCTTATTCGATGAACAGGCCCGTTTTCTGGGACGAACGGTTGACATCATTCCTTATGCACCTTCGGGCACAGGCTTTCTGAAAAATACGGTTGCCAGGCATGTGAAGAATCATAACAACGCATTCATGATGCAAAATCACGGTGCGTTGGTTTTCGGACACGATATAGAGCGTGCCATCCACAATGTGGAGATTTTGGAAAAATGCGCCCTGGCCTATCTGCTGGCAATTTGTTCCGAACGTAAGATCAGCAAAATTCCCGTTGGTGGTGCGCGAAATCGCATTTGCAAAATTACGAAACGATCAAAAGAAGGTAGAAAGGGGCGAAATCGTGAAAGGGGGAGAATGAAATGGACGAGCAGAAATATTCCATCAGTGAATATCATGACATAAAAGAAATCTACGCCAGGCTGAATCGTCTTTTCAGCAAACCGCTGCGCTCGGTGAAGCGTGAGAAGATGCAAGAATTTCTCGGCTATTTCGATGACCATTGTAAGCGTTCCAGAGAGCTAACTGACCAGGCCAAAAAATTGATTCCCGGTGGTGTGCAACACAACTTGGCCTTCAATTATCCTTTCCCCATTGCCATGGAAAAAGCGGATGGCGCCTATCTGTGGGATGCTGATGAAAATCAATATATTGATTTTCTGCAAGCGGGAGGCCCAACCGTGCTGGGTAGTAACTATGCTCCTGTGCGCGAGAAAATTTTCGATCTGCTCCAGACCTGTGGCCCTGTCACGGGTTTGTTTCATGAATATGAGTTGAAGCTGGCTCAACTTGTTAATCGTTTTATGCCCGCCGTGGAAATGTTTCGCTCGCTAGGCTCAGGCACGGAAAGTGTTATGGCGGCTATTCGCGCTGCGCGTACCTTTACGAAAAAGAAATATGTAATCAAGGTCGGCGGCGCGTACCATGGTTGGAGCGACCCAATGGTCTATGGGTTGCACATTCCGGGCACGGGACGGTTTGAAGCCACCGGCATTCCCCGCGGCGCCAGCGCGGCCACCAAAGAGTTTTTCCCGAACAGTCTCCGTGCCTTGAGACGTCATTTAATGGTTAACCGCTTGAGGGGCGGAACCGCCGCGGTCATCGTCGAACCGCTGGGGCCTGAATCGGGCACACGTCCGGTTCCGTTCGACTTCAACCAAAAAGTCCGCGAGTTGTGCGACGAATTTGGCGCACTTCTGATCTTTGACGAAGTCGTGACCGGTTTCCGTCTGGGCATGGGAGGCGCCCAAGGCTTTTTCGGCGTCAAACCCGATCTAACGGTTTTTGGCAAATGTATCTCCGGGGGGTATCCAATGGCGGGCGGTGTGGGCGGCCGCGCCGATGTGATTATGACCTTTGCGGCGGGTATCGGGGAACGGGCGAGCGGGCCTATATTGGGGGGACCCTTTCCGCGAACCCACTTTCGTGTGCCGCGGGCTACTATTCGCTGCTAGAAATGGAACGGACGAATGCCCCCGTGATCGCGGGACGTGCAGGTGATAGACTTGCCAAAGGCTTGCAAGCCATCGTTGAAAAATACAGCCTGCCCTTTGTTGTTTATAACCAGGGTTCGATTGTTCACCTTGAGACATCAGGCGTGATCTTACTGGACCTGCGTAATCCGATTCGCCTGGCACGTGAACTCAAGCCGCGCAAACATATGATGGAAGAGATGGGGGCGGCCTACATGTCCCAAGGACTCGTCACGTTGGCAGGTTCACGCATGTACACCTCTTTGGCGGATAGTGATGAAGTGATTGATGCGGCTCTCAATAAATTTGAAACGGTGCTGAGTGCGTGTGCATAAGAGGAATTTCATGGCAAGCAATAACAAGCTTTATGGCTATCGCTGGGTGGTGCTGGCCGTTTTTATGTTCATCAACTTGACCATCCAGATGTTATGGATCACATACGCACCCATCTCTGGACCTGCGGCAAAGTTTTATGGTGTGAGTGATTTGCAGATCGGTTTACTGGCCATGTCATTCATGATTGCCTTTATACCGCTTTCCATTCCGGTCTCGTGGGTGATTGATACCTACGGATTCAGAATCGCCGTGAGTATCGGGGCCGTGTTGATGGGTATCTTCGGCCTCTTGCGTGGATTTGCGGGCGCAAATTATAGCCTGGTGTTATGGAGCACAATCGGAATTGCGGCCGCGCAGCCATTTCTACTGAACGCCTGGACAAAAGTGCCAGCCAACTGGTTTGCCATCGAAGAACGTGCTACCGCCGTAGGCTTGGTAACGCTGGCTAATTTAGTCGGCACGGCGCTGGGCATGGTACTAACCCCCATTCTGATTGAGACCATTTCGATCCCATCTGTACAACTAATTTATGGCGGGGTCGCGGCTTTCTCGGCCATCTTGTTTGTTTTTCTGGCACGCGAGTCTCCACCTACTCCCCCCGGTCCCCCTGGGAGTGAAGTTCGTGCGTTGATGTTGGCTGGGCTAAAACATGCCTTCACCGTGAAATCATTTTGGCTTTACTTATTTGTTTCATTTATTGGCCTGGGAATTTTCAACGGCATTACAACCTGGGTGGAGAACATCATTCGTCCCCGTGGCTTCACGCCCACGGATGCAGGCCTACTGGGGGCCTTGATGCTGGTGGGTGGGGTATTGGGGGCGGTGGTCATCCCGCCATTTTCAGATAAACAACACAAACGTCAACCCTATATTCTTTTGGGGCTGGTGCTGGCAATCCCTGGTTTGATTGGGTTGGCATTTGCCACAACCCAATGGTTGCTGTTTGTCTCTGCTTTTGCCATGGGATTTTTCCTCATCAGCACCAGCCCGATTGGGATGCAATATGCGGCCGAGGTGACCCATCCAACTCCCGAAGGCACATCCAATGGGCTGATTCAACTTTTCGGGCAAGCCTCGGTTGTTTTTGTGTACATCATGGAAGCATTGAAAACATCGGATGGTTCGTTTACGCCCGCCCTGCTTTTAGCCATTGGCTTGTTGCTTGTCAGCGCACTGCTCGTCACACAGATGAAAGAGCCTTTACGATAAATGATGACCCATGAAAAACTCATCCTGGCGGTTGATCTTGGCACCTCAAGCATGAAGGTGGCGCTGATTACGGTCGGTGGGAAAGTGGTCGGCTGGGAAGCTGAACCTTTACGACTCCTTATTACAGCCGATGGCGGCGCGGAACAATCACCGGATGAATGGTGGCAGGCGTTTTTGTCCGCGGCCGCAAGGCTGATAAAACGCCATCCAACGACGGCGCCAAACGTGATCGCGGTTTGTTGTTCAACACAAGGCGAAGGTACGGTGGCGGTTGATCAAGCGGGAAATGCACTGGGCAACGCCATTTTATGGATGGACATGCGCGGTGCCCCACATCTTCGTCAACAAATCGGCGGAACCATCAATATTGACGGGGCGGGCATCACCAATATTTGGCGCTTCGTGTCTCTGACAGGTGGTATGCCATCCATGACGGGCAAAGACCCCGCCGCACACATGCTCTTTATCCGCGAGGCAAGGCCGGAGATTTATGCCCGCACCCATAAATTTTTAAACGTGCTGGATTATATGAACCTGCGCCTGAGCGGAGAATTCGTGGCCAGCTTTGACTCGATTGTCACGTCGTGGGTGACGGACAATCGCAACCCGGATGCGATTCGCTACCACGATGGGTTGATTCGTATCCTGGGCCTGGACCGCGCCCAATTGCCTGACATTGTGCCATGCACAGAAGTCATTGGAAATCTACGCCCGGAAGTGGCGGACATGTTAGGCGTTTCATCAAAGGTAAAAGTGATCGCGGGGGCAATTGACAATACTGCGGCCGCAATCGGGTCTGGTGCAGTCGCTGATTATTTGCCCCATCTCTACATCGGTACATCTTCGTGGCTTGCGGCCCACGTGCCTTTCAAAAAGACCGATGTGCTTTCGAGTATGGCCTCCATTCCCTGCGCCGTGCCGGGGCGTTATCTCCTGACGGCGCTTCAAGCCACCGCTGGCGGCAACCTAACTTACCTGCGTGACAACATCCTTTATCACAAAGATGAGCTATTGGCGGAAGCAGAGGTGCCCGACATTTTCAAAGTGCTGGATCAGATCGCGGCCCGCGTCCCGGCGGGGGCTAATGGCGTCTTGTACACTCCCTGGATTTGGGGTGAACGTGCCCCGGTGGATGATCGAATGCTTCGTGCGGGACTTTATAACCTGTCTCTGAAAAACACGCGGGAAGACATCATCCGGGCTTTCCTCGAAGGCATCGCTTTCAACACCCGTTGGTTACTTACACCGGTTGAGAAATTTTTAGGGCATACGGTCGCGTCCATCCACATCGCTGGCGGAGGAGCACAATCGGACGTTTGGTGCCAGATATTTGCCGATGTGATGAATGTGGAAATTAAACAAGTTGCTGATCCCATCTATGCCAACGCCCGCGGCGCGGCCTGGATTGCCGCCGTTGGTTTGGGCGAGATCAAATTCAATGATGTGCCTGAATTGGTTCAGTTCAAGACAATTTACCAACCACAGCCACAAAATCGGGCCACTTACGATAATAAATTTGCCATTTTTAAGCAGATTTACAGGCAAATGAAGGGCATATATCATCAGTTAAATCAATAACTGAGTTGCGGCAATACTGACACATCAATCGCCCAAGGGGAAACTGTGGGCAAAAAATTCATCACCTACTCCTGAAAGAGCACCACTTCCAGCATTTCTTGCATCGCTAACCTTTATACCGCACCTGCACGTCCGCGGCCGCGACATACCGCATCGCCGTCTGAGCACTCGTCCAGCCAAACCAGGCTATCAGCTCATCCACCCCATACCCCAACCGGGCCATCTTCGTGGCGCAATAATGGTGGCAATCATGGGCTGATAATTTTGTCACGCCTAAATTCATGACCCAAATAGGCTACCCGTTCGCTAAGCCGAATCCGTGAGAGTGATTCGCCCAACAACTGCCCACCTTCACCGTTTTTCAGCAAACGGCTGGTAGCCAGAATCAGGCCACCCATCGGGTGAAGGGAAGGGGGATAAAGATGCCCTATATAATAGGAAGCGAGTTCACGCATTTTCGGGGTCATTTTATGCGTTGTCCACTCCTGTGATGTGCCTTGCACTTTGGTCGAAAAAAACGTATTTCGCCTGTGCTCAAATTCACATCATCGGCCCGCAAAATAGCGACCTCGCTGGCCCGTAGACCATGATCCAACAACAGGCACATCAACAGCGCATCTCGCCAGGCCTGGGGGGAGTTGTTCTGTACTTGCCTTAATTGTTCGGCCAAATCATCGTCTAAAGCTGTGGCCTGCGCCTTCTTGGTCGAACCCCGACTGACAACCACTCGCTGTTTTTTGCCTTCCGGTTTGTAATCATAGTTGGCGGTCTCTTTGCGCGTCTGCGGCCGCCGGGCATCTACGTTCAATCCACCCTGACGGGAGAACCCTTTGACCGTTTGAATGAGCAGGCCTTCCTGGCGGTCTACCGCACCCGCTTTGACAGCCATCTGGGCATAGGTGCGCACCGTGGACAGCCGGGCGTTGATCGAAGCAATGGCATACCCTTCTTGCAGCAGCCATTGGACAAACCCTTCGACGATGCCCCAGGTAACTCCTTGCCAGGCCAGTGGCTCTTCCTGAAAGTTGGCTCCATTGACCAGGGGAATGTGGGCATCAATGAGATACTCGGCAAACAGTTCCAAATCGCGGGCGTGCCGTTTAATGGTGTTGAGGACTTTTCTTGCAGGTAACGCTGGAAGAGGGATTCGCCAGCGGCCCGGTTCGCGGCCTGACCGGCAATGGCGAGCGGAGTGACTCCGGTTGACTGGATGGCGCGGCCGCGATCGACCACCATCAGCTCGCCACGGGATTCATTCGCTTCTTTCGATTCCTCGCCAAATTCGGGGTTTTGGGTCATGCCGGGAATGATAAACGAAAATAAAGATTTTGTACATACCTATAAAGTATGTACGCTTATTTAATTCGTATAAAACACGTTGGTGACGTTGATAATGCCATTTACCGTAACCGATACGAAGAACGCGGCCGCCCCGGGTTTACGAAAGTCACGGGGGGAATTACTTTTGTAAGAATAGCACTGTAGAATGAAACCAAGAAAACCCTCTGCTTGTAATAGCTCTCGGCCAGCAAAGTAAATGACAAAAAATAGTAGTTTAGATGAACCTCTTTAAAGAAATTCCCCACAAGGTATTTGGTCAGACATTAGACCTTTCTGGCAAGGGAAAATATCTCGTGCCCATTACTTTTTTTGCTTTTCTCATTGCCACCATATTTGTGACTGAAGTCGGCATTATGGGGCTGCTCTTTGTTTTGCCGGAGATGCCCAATATTTATACCGTGTTTTTGGATGGCTTTTTGCTGACCGCCATTTCATTTCCCCTCCTTTTCTTCTTTTACTTACGCCCTATGCTGCTCCAGGTCAAACATCAGCAGCAAAGCGCCACACGGGCCATTGCGCTCCTGGAAATCTTGAACTCGTTACAAGAAGTCAGTGAAGAGTTTCAATTGTTTCTGGATACCGCCGTACAGAAAACGGCAGAGCTATTAGGCGATGGCTGTATCATCCATCTGCTGTCTGAAAATGAACGGCAGCTTATACCCACTGCTTATCATCACGTAGAGGATGATGCCCAACAAGCACTGGCGGAAATTATGCTGGATGGCCCTAGCCCGGTTCAGGGAGGCATAGAAGGCCAGGTGGTGCAATCAAAGGCGTTGGTATTTCTTCCTTCAGTGAATGCGGAACAGATGCACAACTGCTTTTCGCCTGCGTGCCACTCATTTTTTGAGCGGTTTGGTTTGAAAAGTTTGATGATTTTTCCTTTACAAATGCAAGGTCGCCTGGTTGGGACGCTGTTTTTGTTTCGCACGCACACCACGAAACCTTACACAGCCGAGGACGTGGATTTTGTGCAAACTGTGGCCTTAAAAGCTGCCCTGGCGATTCATAATGCGCGTCTTTATCAAGCGGAACAGCGTTCACGCCAGACCGCCGAAACGTTGGGCGCGGCCGCGATAACCCTCACCCAAACGCTCAAACTCGAATATATTTTCAACAAGTTATTGGATTACCTGGAACTGTTGGTTCCCTTTGATACCGCCTGTCTTTCTTTGTTAGAAGATGAAATGAAGCTGGCCGTTCGTGCCGTTCGCGGCCGCAACATTTGGACAGCTCCCGGGCAAACATTCGACTTCACTTTGCCTGATGGCCTCAATCTCCTGGTAGAAATGCCCCTTCTGACCCAACGCACGCTGTTAATTCCCGACGCCGAAAAGTTTCCCGGTTGGGAAAATGCGTCACCGATTGAAGCCATACGCAGTTGGTTAAGTGTCCCGATTGTGACCGACAACAACGTCATGGGTCTGTGTCTGCTGGGCAACAAGGCGGCCGAGTCATTTACACCAGAGCACATTCAATGGACAGAAGCCATGCTGCGCCAGGCGGCCGTCGCCATTCAAAATGCCTGGCTCTTTGAACAGGTACGCGCCGGGCGGGAACGGCTGCAATCGTTGTCCCATCGGCTGGTCGAAGTGCAGGAGAATGAACGCCGTTACATTGCCCGTGAACTCCATGATGAAGCAGGACCGGCCCTCACTTCGCTCATGGTGGGTCTACGGTTGATTGAGCGCGATGCCCACCACCCCGAAGCGGTGCTGGCGGGCGCGGCCGCGTTGAAAAAAATGGTCAACGATGTGTTAGAAAACCTGCATCGGCTGGCGGTCCATTTGCGCCCGGCCAGTCTCGACCATCTGGGTTTAATCTCGGCTTTGCAGCAATACATTGAAGATTTTAGCAACCGGCACAATCTGCTTGTCCAATTTGAAACCTTCCAGCTAGACACCCGCCTGCGGGACGAACTGGAAACGGTTCTGTACCGCATTGTGCAAGAAGCTCTGACCAACGTCATCAAACATGCTCAGGCAACACGAGTAGATGTGCTGTTAGAACGGCGTGGCGAAAAGCTGATCACCATCGTTGAAGATAACGGCATTGGTTTTGACGCGGCCGCGCCGCTCTCAGGCGACCATTTGGGCTTGTTTGGTATACGCGAACGATTAGAAATATTGGGTGGGATGCTACAACTCGAAAGCACTCCCGGCTCAGGTACGACGCTGTTTGTCGAGGTGCCTTATGAAACTCAAGATTTTGATCGCCGATGATCATGGCATTCTGCGGGCGGGAATCCGTGCTTTGTTAAAAGACGTTGACCAACTTGAAGTGGTGGGCGAAGCGGCCAATGGGGACGAAGTCATGCTGTTAACCGAAAAGCTGACCCCCGATATTGTGCTGTTGGATATGAACATGCCCGGCCCGAACGGGGTTGAGATAACACGTCGTTTGCTTGCCATCTATCCGGCCCTAAAAATTTTGATCCTCACGGCTCACGAGGATTATGGCCTGGTACGGGAAGCCATACAGGCCGGGGCCGCTGGATATATTATCAAGCGGGCCGCTGAATCCGAATTGATCAATGCCATCCGCGCCGCGGCTCGTGGCGACTTATACGTCCACCCCACCATGACCCGCGCCTTGCTGGAAACGTCCGGCCGCGAACCCCCCAAAGCAGAGAGCCTGGTTCCCTTAACCACCCGCGAAATCGAAGTGCTGCGTTTGATTGCCCAGGGGTATACAAACCGAGAAATTGCCGGGGAGTTAAAGATCGGCGTCCGTACCGTAGACACCCACCGGGCTAACATCACCAGCAAACTCGGCATCTCCAGCCGGGTCGAACTCTTACGCTTCGCCTCACAAAATGGGCTGCTTGATCTGAAATAGAGACGTTGGCTGGGTCTCGCGGTAGATCCCATCTATAGGGGCTGGCCTTTTGACTCCTACGAAAATAATGAACCGCAGAGACAACCCCGAATCGCAGAGAAAAGAAAAATCTATGTGAATCTGTGTCATCTGTGGATAAATTTTCATTCATCTTTGGTACCACCCCGACAAATCCCGTAGACCCCACAAAATTAAAGACAACCATGCCAGTCCTGTAACTCCGTAATTTCTACGGAGTTTTTTATTTAAACTCAGGGGTTATCCGCCATTCCCAGACACAAAAATCCCGATTTGATACGCTTAAAAATCTCCTGCAAATTCTGTATAGTCAAGGCCATCACTCTAGTGCACCCTTTCCCAGGTACTCGTGGCCCGGAAAGGTTAGTTGCTTGACCACCCTTCGTTCGCTGAAATTTTTGAAACGCCAGTCGCGGAACCAACCCTGGATCGTGGCGGGTCTCTTTGCCTTGGATGAATACGGCCGAGCGCGATTCATCCTTTCCATCATGTCTAAACACCCGTTCTTTCTTCCCCCTTATCAAGTTCCCTCCAGCGGGGTTCTCAAGACGATGCACAATGTGCAATCTATTTACATGAGAGTAGGGGATCAGATGGGCAATCTATTGAATAGCTTTCCCCCTGAAGAGCTTGAGGCCTTACAGATCATCCCGGCTTTTTCGTCTGCTTTATACGCCCTGGTGACAATTTTTCAGTATGCCGAGGGATTGACCGATCAACAAGCGGCCGCGGCCCTATGTTCACGTCTCGATTGGAAATACGCGCTCCGGTTGCCCGTTGATTATGCCGGTTTTGAGCCACTTCACCTGCGTGATTTTCGGGCTGCATTACGCCAGAAAAAACTGGCCCAAGATGGGTTAGACCGTCTGATAGTTCCCCTGGTTGGATGGGGCCTGTTGCCGCGCAAAGAACGTCAGACCCCAGCGATAGAAGTGGTGCGTTCCGTCTGTATGCTCAACCGGATGGCGTTTATTGTGACCGCACTGAACCAGGCACTGGAAGCGGCCGCGGCCGCGCAGCCGGAATGGGTGCGTTCCATCATCCTACCCCATTGGTACGAGCGTTATGGACAAACCCCAAAAATTCCGGGGCAGGCGGCGGGAATGACAGCGCAGGACACATTCGCCCAATCCGTTGGCCTTGATGGTGCTTATCTGCTGCGAGCAATCTCAGAGGTACATTGCCCCGAATTGGCGAACCTGCCTGATGTTTTGGTGCTGCGGCAGGTTTGGAATGAGCAATACGACCTGGTGGAAGGCGTGTTGCTCTGGCGTAAAGACACCTGCGCCCATTGCGTTCTCCCGGTAGGGAAACGATTTTCCATTGAAGAGGTGAAATTAAACCGATAGGAGGCCCATTGCCCATGACAAATCTCTATTACGCTTTATCCGTTTTCTCGTGCCGTTCGTTGTTAAAACAATAAGTAAGGAGGATTTCAATGAAATTACGCAAATTGTTCACTGTTTTGTTGTTTATTGCGCTATTTGCCTCTGCCAGTTACTTCTTAGGTGGTAGCAAATGGGCGAACGCAGAAAAGGGTTTCCAGCCACCCCCCAATAAAAACACCGGGGATATAACACCCGCCGATAGAGAGGCCGCGGCCGCGGCCAATGCCGCGGCTGGTCTCCAGGTCCCGGAGCGGGGCAGTGAATCCATGATGATGTCCGGCGAGGCCCCCCACTACTATGGCCCTTTCCCCAACTACGCCAACAGCCCCTTGCCCGTCATAACCGGCGCAGTTATTCCCGTCGGCAACCCTCTGGTGCAACGCACCTACGCCACGGACTTTGCCTCACCTGCGGTTACACCCGTCCCGGTCTTCGTGGTTGTGCCCGGCGCTGTGCTGCCCGATGGCCTCGTACAGAGCTTCCAGACCTTCAACCAAACCGTCCCTGGCGGAAGCCCCACCTCATCTGAGGGCAACCTGTTCCACGCCTACGTACTGCGGCCAACAGGGCAACCCAATGAATACCAGGTCATCTTCGATAGTGGCCCGCTCACTGTGCCACCCTCGACCAACCCCGCCGGGCAAGTAGAAACATTCCCTGTGCCCGACATTGCCGTTCAGGACGGGGATGTCATCGGCTTTTATGGGGCGGGCATCCCTGTGGACATCGTCTCCACCGGCACAGACCTCTTCAGTTACCCGGCTCCCGCCGCCCCCCTGCAAAACAGCACCCTCACCCTGGGCGGATCTGATTACCCCCTCTACGGACAGGCACGCACCTATTCGTTCGGAGCCAATGTGCTTGACCTTTCGGGGAACAACACAATGATTACCGGCGGCATTCGCAAATTTGTAGATGGACTGCCTGGTGTGGGGCCATCCGGGGCCAATAACCTGGGGCAATACATCCCGGTGGCCCAATCGGATACCACCACCTATCCCGGCTCCGACTACTACGAGATTGCCCTCGTTGAATACGAAGAAAAGATGCACTCCGATCTGCCGCCCACCACTCTGCGTGGTTATGTGCAGCTCTCCACCAGCGTCATACCGGGCGACCAGATTCCCTTGTTTAACCCGGATGGCAGTCCCATCATGTTGCCCAATGGACAACAGGCCATCGCCGTTGATGAGCCACATTACATGGGGCCACTGATCGCGGCGGAGAAGGACAGACCCGTCCGTATCCTGTTCCGCAACCTGCTGCCCACAGGCGAGGCGGGCAATCTGTTCCTTCCCGTTGACACCACCGTTATGGGTTCCGGTATGGGGCCTGACATGAATGGCATGCATGAGATGGACCCCCAAAATCCGATGTGTGGCATGGTTCCCAAGCCTTATGACTGCTACACCGAAAATCGGGCGACGCTCCACCTGCATGGAGGCATCACGCCCTGGATCAGCGATGGGACACCGCACCAATGGGTAACACCGGCCAACGAAAACACCCCCTACCCTGAAGGGGTCAGTGTGGAACATGTACCCGACATGCCCGACCCAGGCCCCGGGGCGATGACCTTCTTCTACACCAACCAGCAAAGTGCCCGGCTGATGTTCTACCACGACCATGCCTGGGGTATTACCCGGCTGAATGTCTATGCCGGTGAAGCGGCCGCGTACCTCATCACCGATCCCACCGAACAATCGCTGGTCAACCAGGGCATCATTCCCGCCGACCAGATTCCACTGGTCATTCAAGACAAGACCTTCGTCCCCGAAATGGATCAACTCGCCGTACAAGACCCCACCTGGGACCTCAGCCGCTGGGGTGATTACGGCGATTTATGGGTTCCTCATGTCTACGTGCCCGCCCAAAACCCCGGCGATAGCTCCGGCGTCAACCAATATGGCCGCTGGGCTTATGGCCCCTGGTTCTGGCCGCCAACAACCAACATTGACTACGGCCCCATTGACAACCCCCACTATGATCCCGATTGCGATCCCGATGTGACCTGGTGTGAACCACCCCTCATTCCTGGTGTGCCGTTCGTTTCCATGGGCATGGAAGCGTTCAACGACACCCCTGTCGTCAATGGAACCCTTTACCCAACCCTCACCCTGGAGCCGAAATCGTACCGCTTCCGCATCCTGAACGCGGCCAACGACCGCTTCTGGAACCTGTCGCTGTATGTGGCCGATGCCACCGGCACAGAAGTTGCCTTGAACGCGGCTGAAGTCCTGGCGGCCCTGAGTGATCCAACTATCTTCCCCACACCCGACACCAACCTCAGCCCGGCTGGCCCTGACTGGATTCAAATCGGTACAGAGGGTGGGTTCTTGCCCGCTCCAGCCGTCATTCCGGCGCAGTTCACCACCTGGGTCACGGATCCCACCGTATTCAATGCAGGCAACGTGGATCAACATTCGCTGCTGCTCGGCCCGGCCGAGCGGGCTGATGTCATCGTAGACTTCTCCCAGTTCGCTGGTCAGACATTGATCCTCTACAACGACGCTCCCGCCGCGTTCCCGGCGCGTGACCCCCGTTACGATTACTACACCGGCAACCCCGATTTGCGTGATACAGGGGGTGCTCCTGCCACATTGCCTGGCTACGGGCCAAACACCCGCACCGTCATGCAGATCAAGATCGCCCCGTTGACTCCCGCCCCAGCCTTCAACTTAAACGCCCTGGAGACCGCGTTCCGCGCCACGAGTTTAGGGGGACAGGGTGTATTCGAGACTTCGCAGCACCCCATCATTGTGGGACAGAACGCCTATAACTCGGCCTACGGCACCTCTTTCCCGCTCAATGGCCCCAATGCCGGGCTGGTGCAAATCTACAATACCCAGTTCACCTTCAAAACCTTGTTAGGCAGTACGCTCACCTTCCCCCTTGACCCCAAGCAGATTCAGGACGAAATGGGTGAAGCGTTTGAGCAAGATTACGGGCGTATGAGTGGTTTCCTGGGTGTGGAGACGCCCAATCCTCAGGCGGGCCAACAGAACATGATTCTGTATCCGTTCATGTTCCCACCGACGGAGATCATAAACGGGCTTGAACTGCCGCCAGGAATGGAGGTCACGCCGATTGCTTCAACCGATGATGGAACCCAAATCTGGAAGATTACCCATAACGGTGTAGACACTCACCCGATTCACTTCCACCTGTATGATGTGCAACTCATCAACCGGGTGGGGTGGGATGGCATCATCCGGCGGCCTGATCCCAACGAATTGGGCTGGAAGGATACGGTCAGGGTCAGTCCACTGGAGGATACCATTGTCGCGCTACGGCCGATTATCCCCACGTTGCCCTTTGACCTGCCCAACAGCATCCGCTTGCTGGATCCGTCTATGCCTGAGGGAGCTATTCTGGCAAATTCCACGCTGGCGGAACAAAACGGCCTGGCGCCTCTGGCCTTTGCCCCGAATGGTGAACCCATTGACATTGTCAACCACTTCATCAACTTCGGCTGGGAGTATGTGTGGCACTGCCATATTCTGAGCCATGAAGAGATGGACATGATGCGGCCGCAGGCGGTCGTGGTGACACCCAGAGTTCCTTCTGATCTCATTGTCACCTGGGATGGAGGTACGGCGACCCTGACCTGGACGGACAACTCCCTCAACGAGACAGCCTTCATCGTGCAACGAGCCACCAATAACACCTTTACCGAGGGTCTGGTGACTTTCACCGTGGGCATGGATGTGACAACATTCAGCGATGTCATCAGCAATGCGAACGGAACGTATTACTACCGGGTGCAGGCAGATAACGTCGTGGGTGACACCTGGGATTACAGCGATCCCAATCTGAATGAAGGGGCACTGTTCCCCACCAAATCCCTCCGCTCTGAGTTCACGAACACGGCTATGGTTGAGGTGAATAATCCGCCCTCTGGCCTGTATTTCTCAACGGTGGGTGGTGGCAACACGAATCCCATTCCTGGCCTCGCCGGGCCGTATGATGATGCCCATCTCTACACCTGGGATGGCACAGCCTTTGGACAATTGTGGAATGCTACCGCTATTGGACTGCCCACCAACGCCAATGTAGATGGCCTGGTTATGGTCAATGCCAACCAGTTCTATCTGTCATTCACCGCCGATGAGACCGTTTTGCCAGGGGTGGGTTCTGTGCAGGACGAAGATGTGGTCTACTACGACAACGGGGTGTGGTCTGTCTACTTTGACGGCACAGCCCAGGGTCTAACCACCACAGGTCGCGACCTGGACGGCTTTGAGATTGCCGACGGCCTGCTCTACTTCTCCACTTTAGGAACAGGAAACACGAACTCAATCCCTGGTGTGGCCGGGCCGTATGATGATGCGGATATCTACACCTGGGATGGCGCAAGTTTCAGCCGGTTCTTTGATGCCTCGGTTGCCGGGTTACTTACCAACGCCAACGTAGATGGCATGGTGATTGAAGATGCCCAGCATTTCTACCTGTCATTTGCGGCGGATACCGCTTTACCGGGGTTAGGCACTGTCCAGGATGAGGATGTTGTCTTTTACAGCAATGGTGTATGGTCGGTGTACTTCGATGGAACAGCCCTGAGCCTTACAACAGCCGGTCAGGACCTGGACGCCTTTGAAATCGGGCCGATCCTGATACCACCGGCAACTCCCAGCAATCTGGTCGCCCTGCTGGAAACCACCACCCAGGTGAACTTGAGTTGGACCGACAATGCGACGAACGAGCTGGGATTCACCATTGAGCGGGCTGTCGTTACCGGCGGTGTACCTGAGCCGTTCGCCGAGGTGGCAACCGTAGGGGCAGATGTCAACAGCTACAGTGACACCACCGTTACCCCTGACACCACCTATCTCTACCGGGTGTTGGCCTTCAATGCCGACGGTAACTCGCTGTGGTCTAACGAAGTGACCATCATTACATCCACCCAACAGTCAGGTCTGTACTTCGCGACGGCGGCTGCCAGTACCATTCCCGGTGTACCCGGCCCGTATGATGATGCCGACATCTACACCTGGAACGGCGCAGCCTTTGGGCGGCTATTCGATGCCTCGGTTGCTGGCCTGCCTGGCAATGCCAACGTGGACGGGATGGTCATCGTAGATGCCACGCACTTCTACCTATCGTTCACGGCTGACGTTGTTTTACCAGGGCTGGGGGCTGTGCAGGACGAAGATGTGGTTTACTGCGACAATGGGGTATGGTCGGTCTACTTCGATGGCACGGCGCTGGGTCTCACCAATGCCGGTCACGACCTGGACGCCATCTCTCTCGTCAACGGTATTCTCTACTTCTCGACCACCGGCACGGGCAATACCAGTGCGATCCCTGGTGTGACGGGGCCATATGATGATGCGGACATCTACACCTGGGATGGTACGGTCTTTAGCCGCTGGTATGATGCCTCGGCGGCGGGGCTGCTTGCCAACGCCAATGTAGACGGCATGGTGATTGTGGATGCCACGCAGTTCTACCTGTCGTTCACGGCCGACACCGGTCTGCCGAATCTGGGCATTGTTGAGGATGAAGATGTTGTCTACTTCAACAGCGGGGTGTGGTCAGTCTACTTTGATGGCACGGCGCAAGGGCTTACCACGAACGGTCACGATATAAATGCGTTTGACCTGCCTTAGTTTGTTGCCGTGGGCATTTTTGCCTACGGGTTGTGAGTAAAAAGAAATCGGATTTCTCAGAGAAATCCGATTTCTCCCCAAACCATTGTTAAAGATGCACGCATAGAGTGGTAGCGAGCCGTGGAGAGAAAATACTCTCCACGGCTTTTCTATCTGAACAGTGACTGCGTTTGTTTACTGCATCAATCGGGCTTCTATCAGTCGCGTATGAATATCGTTAAATGCATCCGCCTGTGACTGAGTAATGGTGCCATTAGTGACCAATTGCTCCAAAATCGTGGCCTGCATATCGGCCATGGAGCCGCTCATCATGTCTCGATGCTGGGCCATTTCGGTATCCAGAACGGTATGCACCTGGGTGAACAGATTGGCTTCTGCCTGGGTAATGACCTCTTGGGCAACCGCATTGTTTAACATGGTGGCACGCTGTTCTGTTTCCGCGGCCGCGTCGTATCTTGCCCCGCCCATATTTTGTTGGGGCATCATCGTACCGCTGCCCAGAGCTTGCACATAGTTGAGCACATCCCAGCGCTCTTGTTCATCAGGAGTATTTTTCCAGGTAGGCATCCCAGAGTTAAACGGCTCCAAAGCCCCGCCTTCACTCACCCGCCAGAACAAATAATCATCACCCATCATCTGGCTGGTGTGAGCAATAGGTGCGGGGGCAGGATCAAGCGCGGCACTGGCGGGGCCATCACCCATGCCCCCATCACCATGACAGGCCGCGCAGTAAGTGGCAAAAAGTTCCCCGCCCCGTGCCAATGAGGCCTCATCCGCCACCACCGGATTGGTTAATCCTTTGTATTCTTCGGGAAGGGGAGCCTGGTGTCGCGCCATCATGCCACCTTGCATCCCCATACCCGGCCCCATACTTGTGGTGGAACCAGAGGTTGAGGTGCTGGCGGTGCTATTTTCTTCAGGGGAAGCAGAGTTGCAGGCCACCAGGAGCAGGCCCAGACTTAATATCAAAAGTATCATTCGTTTCATTAACACACTCCGTTGACTAAGCTGCGAGGGCTGGCCCTCGGAAAAATTTGGGTGAACTTCTCTTATCCTAACCCCAACCTATGAAGACCGTGTGAAGTTGTAAAGCCTGATAAATCTATTTCGTGCGAGCCGTCAACAGGCGGAAATTCGTGAGGAACAGAACCAGCAACCCGCTCCCCCAATATAAAACCCGCATCCCCGGATTACTACTGTCCGTTCCGGCCATGACGCCATGCACGGTCACCAACAGATAAGCCACAAACGTCAGGTAATGCAACTGCCGCCACCGTTGCTGGCCGATTTCTTTGCGCCAATAAAAACTCACCGAGGTCAACAGCATCAGGTACAGGCCGATGATGCCTGCTCCCACCCAGCCCGGCTGATAAGGGCCGAGGAAAGGTATCGTCAAATCGAGCACGGTGTAGCTGTAGTAGCTGTCCAGCAACAGGGCTAAAGCATGAAAAGCGGTCAGGCTTATCGCCAGCCAGGAAAGGGTGTTGTGCATCGCCAGGGCCAGGGGGGCCGGAATCGTCTCTTTGACGATTTTACTGCTTAGCAGCAAGCCCCACAGGGTGGAGCCGGTCAAGAGAATGTAAGCGACCGTTCCGGCGGAGCGGGTGAAATGCCAGGGTGTCTGGCTGGTAATGCCCAGCCTGGTGATGATTTGGGCCAGCCAGGTGGTTTCGTTCCAGAGGAACCAGAGTGTCGCCAGGAGCAATGTGCCCCCCATCACCCCAACCAGCAGGCTGAGGAAAAAGGTGAGGGGTGCGTGGTTGGAGGGGTGTCATGTGGTCAGGTGTTGGGGTGGGTGGGCAGAGTGGCAAGTGGCAGGGGGTGGCAGGGGTGGCAGGGTTAGATTATGCCCTTTGGCCGTGTAGGGTGGTTATGGGTGTCAGGTGTGAGTGCAGGACGGGTGTAATGAGGATTAAACCTTCCTGGGTAATGACCAGGCCGGGAATCTCGTGGGCCAATAAGGTGTGCAGACCGGCGGAGCCGGTGATGAGGGTGGCGGTGGCCCAGGCTTCGGCCGCGGCCGCGTCACGCATCAGTACCGTCACCGTCAGCGCATCCGTCGCGGCGGGCTGGTGCGTAAACGGGTTGATGATGTGGTGGGCCACCTGCCCATTCTGCTGCCACCGCCGGTAATCAATTCCAGAAGTTGCCAGACTGGCCTCTTCTAACCAGAGTGTAAACAAGTCAATGGGTTCAACCTCGTCTGACCAGGGAGAACTGATCGCCACCGGCCATCCGGCATAACCCGTGGGGGCCAATCCCGCCACCAGATCACCGCCCGCATCGACCAGACACGGCCCCACGTCCCGCAAAAGCTCTACCGCCTGCTGGGCCGTGACCCCTTTGGCAATACCGCCCAGGTCAACCGGCAGATGAGGCGGCAGGTAGACGGTTCGCGCACGGGCATCCAGTTGGATGTCGCGCCAGTTGCCCCCATTGTTTACCTCTGGGACAACAGACCTGACAGGTTTCAGAAACCTGTCAGGTCTTGAACTCGACGAGGCGCGGCTAAAAGAGTTGACATACCCGGCCTGTTGTAACGCCTTGAGGGTGGTGGGATCAAAGTAGCCGTGGGTCTGTTCTGCCAGAGCCAATGACTGGTTCAGCAGGTCCCACAGCAGCGGCGAAACCTCGACCCATTGGCCGCCGTGGGCATTGAGGCGGGAGAGTTCGCTGTCGGGGCGGAACCGGCTGAGGGCCTGTTCGTTGTGGGCAAACAGGGATTCTACTTGAGCCAGAGAGGCGGCCGCGGCCGCGTCGTCTGTGGTCTCTACCCAGGCGTTTATTTCACTGCCCATGGCTCGGAAGGTGTGGGTGTGCCAGGTGGCGGGGATGAAGTCGGTGTAGGTGGTCATGGGAGATGGAGAGATTGAGAGACTGAGAGACTGAGAGATTGATAACGGCCAACAGTAATTCTTGATTACTGCGATGAGCGCGTCCGGGTGATGGGAGCGATGCGGGGGGTGATGGCCTGCGGAATGGGTTGCAATTCGATTTGGGTGCTACGGCCCGCATTGGTATAGGTAGGGGGTAAAGCATATTGCCCCTGAGACGACTCTGCTGGAACAACTACCGTGACCGGTTCATTGTTAGGGATGGCTTGCTGGCCGAGTAACCGGGTTCCCAAAAACGTCGCGGCAATTGTCCCAACCACGAGGATTGTCTTGAGAAACCCCAGCGAATAATCCGGGCGTCCTGGTTTAGTCGTTGTCTTCATGATCTTCATGCTCCTCATTATCTTCGTGGTCTTCGTGTTCACGATAGCTGGATGTCTGATTGGCATTGTTCAACTGATCCTGCAAATCAAGAATGGTGGTGTTGGCCGCTTCTAACTCGGTCTGGTACTGCCCTTCCCGATCCTGCATGACGCGGATGGTGTTCTCCAGTTCGGCGCTGTAGGTTTGCCAGGCCTGCACCGCTTCTTCACCATTCAGCGAGGCATCCGGCTGATCTTGGGTGATGAGGACGGGAGCAGAAGCGGGTTCCGCGGCCGCGTTGGCATTGCGAATACTTAAAACGACCACAGTGATGAGAATGAGACCGGTCAACGTTCCGGCCGCAATCATTCCTTTAAGACGGTTCATGGTTTACTCCTGTAAAATAGTGCTGAGTGCTGAGGACTGAGTGAACGCCCACTCGCAAACGGCTGTTTTCATTCCACTTGATGAGCACCCCGTTCATGGGGAACTCCTTATATGGTGATGATGGGTGACTTCTACGCTTTTTATCTTAGCCTAATCCCAGGGGCGTTGGGTTAAACGCACCCTAAACAATGTTAAATCCACCTTAAATCCGGGTAGCGGCATTGCTCGCGGCCGCGACCTGTGCCACAATGCCCAAGACCCGACAAAGCGAAGAATCTCAGATTATGCCTATTGCCGATGGGAGTGTTTCAAATGAGTTGAATAATTAATTGTTGAATTGTTGAACTGTTAATGAAGCGGTAGACGCTCCTCTCGTTAATCATTCAACAATTCACAAATTCACCGATTAATTATTTTCTTCCTCTCAACCGAAATGAAACACACCCATTGCCAATCTCTCAGTCTCTCAGTCTCTCTCTCAAATCCCCATGACCACCATCCTCTTAGTAGACGACGAACCCCTCATCACCGGCCCCCTGGCCCGTGCCCTCACCCAGGCCGGATACACCGTGTTGGTCGCCCACAACGGCCGCGACGGTCTGGCCCTGGCCCTAAACCAACAACCCGATATCGTCGTGTTAGACATCCTCATGCCAGAGATGGACGGCTGGGCGGTGTGCAAAGCCTTACGCCAGCGCAGTACCGTGCCCATTCTCATGCTTACCGCCCTGGGGGATGAGGTAGACCGCATTCTGGGGCTGGAACTGGGCGCCGACGATTACCTGACCAAACCGTTCAGCACCCGCGAACTCATCGCCCGCCTGCGGGCACAACTGCGCCGCATTGAACTGGATCGCCGCCAGCCCACCCCTGACGACAAAATCGAAGTTGGCCCCATCCGCCTGGAACTCAACAGCCGCCGCGCTTTTAAGGGGGAGCAGGAATTACTGTTGCGCCACAAGGAGTTTGAAACCCTGATCCTGCTCCTCAGCCGCCCCGGTGAGGTTATTACCCGCGCCGAATTTTTTGATCAGGTGTGGGGAACGGATTGGTTGGGGGATACACGCACCCTGGATGTCCATATTCGCTGGCTGCGGGAGAAAATCGAGGCGGACCCGGCTCACCCCCGCCTGATTCAGACGGTGCGCAGCGTGGGGTATCGCTTCGCGGCCGCGGACGGAGAACCATCCTGATGCACAGCCTACGCACCCGCCTGCTCCTGGCTTACGCGGGCCTCATCCTGGTGGGGTTCATGGCCCTGGCCCTGCTCGCCGGGGGGCAAATCTCCGCCGGAACCGTCGAGGATTACCGCAACCAACTGGCCGAACAGACCCAACTGCTCGTGCGGACCTTCCGCGAGCCGTTGGAACATTTTGAGGAAGGGGAAACCAGTCAGGCTGCCTTGCTCACCCTGCTGGAAACGTATGCCCAACAGACCGAAGCCCAGGTGATGCTGTTGGACAATGATGGCATTTTCTGGCTGAGCAGTGATGGGGTGGCCGATGGGCAAACGGCCATCAGCCCGGAAGTCGTCGCCGCCCGCAATGGCGCAAGCAGTACCGACACCCGCACCAACAACCAGGGGGTGATGATGGTGTACGCGGCCGCGCCCATCAGCGAAGATGGTGAACTATTAGCCATTTTGCGCCTGGCCGCCCCCCTGTCTGAGGCCCAAACCCTCGTGGGAGAGCGCTGGTTGACGTTGGGTTTAGGCGTGGCCGGGTTGACAGCGTTGGCCGTATTTGCCAGTTTACTGTTAGCCGCCAGCCTGACGCGGCCGCTGACCCAACTCCATCAGGCTACCCTGAACGTAGCCGCCGGGGATTTCTCCCGCCGCCTGCCTGTCACCCGGCAAGATGAGTTAGGGCAGGTGGCCCGCGCCTTCAACCACATGACCGCCCAGGTCGAGACGATGATCGAGGAGCAAAAAGCGTTCGCCAGCAACGCCTCACACGAACTCCGTACTCCCCTGACCGCCATTCGCCTGCGGAGTGAGGCGTTGCGCGAGGGGCTGGTAGACGAGGCCACCGCCCGGCAATACATCGCCGAAATTGACGACGAAGCCGAACG
Organism: Candidatus Trichofilum aggregatum; assembly: GCA_016716885.1. Taxonomy (GTDB): domain Bacteria; phylum Chloroflexota; class Anaerolineae; order Promineifilales; family Promineifilaceae; genus Trichofilum; species Trichofilum aggregatum. Next base: position 288,349 of record JADJUV010000172.1, read on the forward strand.
GCTGGGTAATCTGGTGCAGGATTTAATCGTTCTGTCGCGCCTGGATGCCGGTCGGCTGGATGTCGGCTCGGAGCAGATTGACCCCCTGCGGCTGGCCCGGCAACTCCTGGCCGAACTGTCCCCCCAGGCCGAAGCCCGTCACATTCGCCTGCACCTGGATGCCCCCACCGAATTACCCCTGCTTGCGGCTAGTTTGAGCCATCTGCACATCGTCTTCCGCAACCTGCTGCAAAACGCCCTCCATTACACCCCGGAAGGCGGCCAAATTACCTGGCAGATGCGGCGTGAAGGGGCAGAACTGCACCATCGGATACAAGACACCGGTCAGGGAGTGGCCCCGGAAGATTTGCCCCGCCTGTTTGACCGCTTCTACCGGGCCGATAAGTCCCATTCGCGCACCGTGCCGGGAGTGGGGCTGGGTTTGCCGTTGGTGAAGATGGTGGTGGAGCTGTATCGCGGCCGCGTCACCCTGCACAGCCCCGGTTTAGGAGAGGGCACGACGGTGGATGTATGGTGGCCTTTGCCTTGAAATGGCTTAAGCCAGAACCAAAGAGTTTTTGCCATGAATTACACGAATCTTTATTATCCCATTCGTGCTAATCCGTGAGCCTACTGAAAGAAATGCACGCAAGGCGCAAAGGACGCCAAGCCACCAGAGAAAAATTCGTGTTAATTCGTGCAATTCGTGGCTTCTTTTAGTGAACTCATTCGTGTAATTCGTGGCGGATCTTCTGGCAACCAGTACAAGAAGTTGACTTATAAAGTACGAACAGGCTCAAAGTCATATTTTGAATTGCTGGCGGTACATAGTCGCCATTGCCTCTCAAACTAACACGGTTATGCTTACAAAATGTGGCCTATATGCAATTGTATCGTTAGAACTATTAGTTTTTTCTGATAGACAAATGACGAAAGCTGGCGGTTCCATTAAAGAGGGTATCGATGCAGAAGCGTTTTTATCGATGGTTTAACATATCCCCTTGGCTAAAGGCACAATCTATCCAGATACAGCCACCATCCACAGTCATGCTCCCAGACAATCAAGAAGAGCATCTATCCCACCTGCTTAGTAGAACTCTGCTGGTTATCCTCATCCTGGGGGCAATCGGAGAGCTGGCCTATCTAGTTGCTAACCAGATGCGATTTGAGCTTTCTGATGGCCTAACCGCGCTGGCCTTCCTTGTGTTGACGCTGGCTTACGTTGTGAATCATCGGGGATATTTCAAGATCGCCGTCGCCTTGGCGTTAAGCGTATTGGTTCTTGGTTTGTACGCCGTATTCTGGCTCGGCCAGGGAAGCAGCGCCGCAAACGAACTGTTGGCTTATCTGGTCATACCCATCCTGCTGGCGCAGTTCTTTCTACCCCCACGTACCTATGCCCTGGCCGCGGCTCTGATCCTCACAGGCATGATCGGTTCTTTAAACGAGCCAGGCGTTGTTAATCGATTTATCTTCTTGATGATTTTTTCGACCCTGTTAGGTCTTGCCAGCTTTTATCAGCAGAATTTGGAACACAAGCGGCTATGGACCTTGCAAGAGAGCGAATCTCGTTTCCGCGCCGCCTTTGAACAAGCGGCGGTCGGCATTGCTCAGGTAGCCCTCGATGGTCATTGGCTCAAAGTAAACCAGAAACTAGGCGACATCGTGGGTTATACGCGCGAAGAATTATTGACCAAAACCTTTCAGGATATCACCCATCCCGATGATCTTGATGCCGATTTGAGTTATATATCGCAAGTAATAGCCGATGAGATTAAGACATACTCCAGGGAGAAACGTTATTTCCACAAGGATGGTTCAATCATCTGGATCAACCTCACTGCCTCGTTGGTGCGTGATGCCGCCGGAACGCCAAAGTATTTAATCGGGGTGGTGGAGGACATTACCAGGCGCAAGCGGGCTGAGAACAAATTCACTTTCAATCATTGTTGATCGCCAACATCTCAGATGCGGTGATCGCCACCGATATGCAGTTCAACATTCACTCTGGAAGCGGCGACTATGGCTGGGCGAAGCGATGTTGAACCCCCTATCGATTCATCCAGGCGATACAGTGATTCCACCCGGGAAGAGGCTATCCAGGCTTTGACAGAAGATGGTTACTGGAAAGGTGAAGTGACCCAAAACCGCCGTGATGGAACCAGATTTCCCGTATTGTCCACGGTTTCAACGGTTAATGACACGCAGAGTAGATCGGTTGGTTTTGTGGCCGTCAATCGTGATATCACCAATCGCAAACAGACGGAAAAGTTAATTCGTGAATCGGAGAGACTGTTTTCCACAATATTCAAATCATCCCCTATCGGCATCAATATTTACCGTACTTCCGACAATCATTCATTCATGGTCAACGAGGCTTTTCTACAAGTTATTGGGTACTCACGCGAAGAAGTAGAGGGTCATTCGGCGGCAGAGCTAAACCTATTTGTCGATGCAGGTATGCGTGATCGGTGGATGAAAGAACTACGTGAAGGTCGGGAAGTAAAGGGTCAAGATGTCCGGATACGACATAAGTCGGGCCAGATCAGAGATACACTCGCATCTCTAAGTGTCATTGAAATGGCCGGTGAGCCAATGGTGTTAGTCATTGTTAGCGATATCACGGAGCGTAAACAGGCAGAGATAAAACGCGAACAGCAGAACAAGCGACTGCAAGTTCTGCGTGAGATTGATATGGCTATTCTCGCGGCTGACTCGGTAGACAAGATCGTCAGCGTGGCCCTAACACCGCGAATTAATAAACTGCCACCATATCGCCATATACCTGATTGATTGGGGAACGCATGAAGTCATATTGGATATGATGAGCACAGCAAATGAACCATCGGTTAAACAGGGAACCCGCACACCATTGGCCTCGTTTCAAGAAATAACCCCAACCCTGTTGAAGAATCAACTGCTGATCAACGATCTGAAGGACGCACCAGACTGGCCGCCCCTATTACAAACCTTGAGCCAGCAAGGGGTGCGTTCTGTATGCCTATTGCCATTGGCCTCACAAGGTAACTTGATTGGTGCCTTCAATATCTCATCCGAACATCCTGGCTTTTTTACCGATGAGATCATCAATCTCGGCCAGGAAGTCGCTAACCAGGTGACCCATAGCCATCACCCAGAACAACCTGATCGAAGCATTGCGCCATAGTGAGAAAAGATTCTCTACTTTGTACGAAAAAGCCGCTTATGCTATTACGCTTTCAAAATTACCCGATGGTGCTATTGTGGATGTCAATGAAGCTTTTGAAAAAGCATTTGGCTATACAAAGCAAGAGGCAATAGGCAAGACCACGCTGGAATTAAATATCAACCCTGATGCAGAGACCCGTGAGCGCATCCTCGCTGCATTGCAGATGAGGGTTCGCATATTCCTGGCTCCTTGTGGAGGAAATCCGGCGAGATTGGTGGTTTTCTGTGACTGTGGATTTAGTGGATATTGGCGAGCAGAAATACATTCTCAACTCAATGCAGGATATCACCGAACGCAAGCGGGCAGAGGTGGCCCTGGAAGCAGAGCGTTCCTCACTGGAACGGCGGGTAATGGAGCGTACCGCTGACCTTAATCAGGCCAATGCCGATCTCGCTCGTGCCGCCCGCCTTAAGGACGAATTTCTTTCTAGCATGAGTCACGAACTCCGTACACCCCTTAACGGTATCCTGGCTTTGTCTGAGTCCCTGGAAGAAGGGGTGTATGGGCAACTGACAGCCCAACAGCGAGACCCGTTACACACCATCGCCGAGAGTGGCTACCACCTTCTTAGCCTGATCAACGACATCCTAGACCTGGCCAAGATTGAAGCCAGTAAACTGGAACTACAGGTGGATCAGGTCAACATCGAGCGCGTGTGCCAGGCCAGCTTACGTCTCGTCAAAGAACCCGCCCGGACTAAACAATTAAAGGTAGCTTTTTCGTCAAACCACACCATGACCACCGTGGAAGCAGACGAGCGTCGGCTGAAACAAATGATTGTCAACTTGCTGAGCAACGCGATCAAGTTCACACCAGAAGGTGGGCGTATTGGGCTGGATGTGATGGGCGATCCGGAGAGCCAAACCATGCGTTTTACAGTGTGGGATACGGGCATTGGCATCCCTGCCGAAAAGATGGGGCTTCTATTCCAGACCTTCACACAGTTAGATAGTTCACTAGCCCGCCAGTACAACGGCACGGGTCTGGGGTTGGCACTGGTGAAACGCTTAGCCGAACTGCATGGCGGCAGTGTAGGGGTGGAGAGTACACCAGATCAGGGTAGTCGTTTCTACTTTGACCTGCCCTGGATACCAGTAGAAGAGATCACACCTGGCACAGAAACGTCCGAACAGACCCAAGCCGTCACACCACAAGTCCAACCAACCGGTGCCGGGAAGCTCATTCTGTTAGCTGAGGATAATCTGGTCAACCAACAAGGTCTGAGCAACTACCTGCTTGCCCGGGGTTATCGCGTTGTCCTGGCACAAAATGGGGCTGAAGCCATAGAGCGTGCTTTTGAGTTCACGCCTGACCTGATTTTGATGGATATCCAAATGCCAGTGCTGGATGGGTTGGAAGCGATACGCCGTCTGCGGGCACAGCCGACGTTTGCCCTCACCCCCATTATTGCGTTAACTGCCCTGGCGATGCCTGGCGACCGGGAGCGCTGTTTGATAGCGGGCGCCACTGAATATCTAGCCAAACCGGTGGGACTAAAGGCGTTGGTGCAGGTGATGGAAACGCTATATGAGTCCGTTGGTAGATAAATATGAGGACAGCGGGACGAAGAGGACATCTGGCTCACAGGGTTGGTGCGGGTCGCGGCCGCGTTACTACCTAACGAGTCAACTTCTTGCACAGAAAACAAAAAGATCAGCCACAAATTTAACAGACTAATTCGTTTAATTGGTGACAAAACCTCTTTGGTTCTGGCTCGTCCAGGTTAGGGATAGAAAAACCGCCTTGCTCCTGGCGGTTCGGCTTGACCCATTGGTGATGCCTGCGCTCAAGGGCCGCAACCCCACCCCTTCCCCATTCGCGGCCGCTGTTATCGTCTAGAGCGATATAAGCGGAATTCCCCGTCTTGATAAGTAACCGTTCCGATAAACTCCCAACCTAAACGTTCCAAAATCCCTGCGGCCGCGACCGTGGTGGCATAAATAAAACCAAATTGTGAATTGTTGGTATTTCATTGGCAATATCGCTCATCTGAAAGATAATGGAGACTCACAGCCTTCATTCACCCCCATTTTTGAATACTTGGCGTTTTACCTTCTGAAGTTTGGTGTTTTTAATCTCATCCCTGGAGATTAAGAGACCGAGAGATTTCCATAGGTCGTTCTAACTTTCGCCAAAGTCGAATTCCCTTATATCATCAGGTTGATAGGATCGTTTTATTTATCCCTTTTACACCTGACCAGCAGACGACGGCCATAACCTATCATAAATTATTCCTTTACCGTTAACGTAAGTGTGTTTCGTTTAGCTAAGGGAGAGATACCCATGTTTATCCGACGTTCGCTTCAGATTTGCCTGCTTTTAGTTTTTGGTTCTGTTATCTTTGGTAGCCTGCCAACCGGAGACAATCGTGGAAACACGGATTGTAGAGGTGTTACCAACAGAAGAAATTGAGGTTCCTGTCGAAGTCACCCGGGTGGAAGTTCAGACAGAAACGGTGACGGAACAGGTTGAGGTTACGGTGGTTGTACCGGAAGAGATAGCCCCACTTGGTTCTGAAGAGCGACCCATTCAGGTATTGTTTGTGCCCTCAACGGAGGTAAATGCCATCGTCTCCGGGGGTGAGCTGTTGGCCCAAGAGTTGGAAGCGGCGACCGGTTATAAGTTTGAAGTGAGTGTGCCCACAAGCTACGCCGCTACCATTGAAGCGATCTGTGCCTCACCCGATGATACCATCGCCTTCTTACCCGCTTTAGGCTATGTGCTGGCGAATGAGCGTTGCGGCGTACAGGTAGGTAATGCCGCCGTCCGCTTTGGCTGGTCGGTCTATTGGTCACAGCTTGTGGTTCGGATTGACAGCGGCATTGAGACAATTGAAGACCTGGCGGGCAAAACCTGGGGTGCGCCAAGTGTTACCTCAACTTCTGGTTTCCTGGTTCCCAGTGCCATGCTTTTCTCAGCCGGGATCGAACCGGGTGAAGTTGTGGAAACAGGCGGTCATCCGGCGGCGATGTTAGCTGTGGCCAACGGTGACGTAGATTTTGGCACGGCCTTCTTCAGCCCACCACTTCTACCAGACCGCATCTGGAATCCTGAGGTTGATTCACCCGAGATTTGGCGGGATGCCGGTGTACCGCCGGTATTTGCTGATGGTCGTGTGTTTGTAAATGGTACACCGGATGAAGGGGGTTATCGTATTCTGGATGCACGTGCGGCCGCGATGGAAACTTATCCCACTATCTTTGAAGAAACCCGCATCCTGGACATTTCCGACGAAATTCCCAACGACACCGTATCATTTGGGGCAGGCTTCCCCTTTGGCATGTCTCGAGAGATTATCGCCGCTCTGGCTGATTATGCCTCCTCAGATGCCTGCATCAACCCGCCCGAAGGAGTCGTCACCCTCTGCTCCGACTCCTTCTATGGCTGGACAGGAGCCGATCCGGTTGATGACGCCGATTTTGATCCGATTCGTGTTCTCATCGAAGCGTTGGGCATGACGGACGAAGATATTTTGGGCGAATAAAATAATGTGACAGACAGAAGCCGGGCGATTACCGCCCGGCTTCTTACGTTTAGCCAGGAACCGGCTCATGTTGCGTGTTAAAAATCTTACCAAGGTCTACGATGACGGTACGGTCGCTTTACGGGACGTCAGTTTTGAGGTCCCCGACGGTCAGTTTTTGGCGATTGTGGGTCTGAGCGGCTCAGGTAAAAGTACCTTGTTACGTTGTATCAACCGACTGGTTGAGCCGACATCAGGCGAAATTTGGTGGAATGATACACCGGTATCCCAGGTGACAGGTGAAGAGCTGCGGCGAGCACGGCGTCGTATTGGCATGATTTTCCAGCAATTCAACCTGGTTTTACGCTCCACCGTACTAACCAATGTGCTTAGTGGTCGCCTGGGTTATGTTAGCCCGTTAGCCAGCGTCCTTAACCGTTTTTCGCCCGCCGATATGGAACGGGCCTTTGCCAGCTTAAAACGAGTGGGTATTGCTGACAAAGCCTACAGCCGGGCGGATGAACTCAGCGGTGGTCAGCAACAACGGGTGGGTATTGCCCGCGCGCTCATGCAAGAGCCGGAGCTTGTTTTGGCCGATGAACCAGTCGCCAGTCTGGACCCCGTATTAGCGCATAGTATCATGCAACATCTCCAACGGATAAACCGCGAAGATGGTATTACCGTGTTGTGCAGTCTCCATTTCTTAGACCTGGTACAGCAATATGGCGACCATGTGATTGCTCTCAACGAAGGTCGTCTTGTCTTCGAGGGCGCACCATCGGAAATTGATGATGTGCGTTTTAAGGAGATTTATGGCCAGGATGCGGAACGCATAGGTTAATATGAATACCAAGAATCCCCAGAGGAATGCTCAGCGGAGTGCCGGTCGCCGTCTTTTGCTCGTCTTGGTAGGGTTGGTCGTTTTTTTGGTGTATGCCTACGCCACCGATGTAACCGATATTAACCTAAGAACACCGCAGGACCCTCAGCGTCAGGCTGTTACCACGCGGGTTCTGCGGGCTTTGGCTCACCCTGACTTCTTTGTGTACGAAGAAGAGACACGCAGTATGAATATCGGCATTCGTATCCCTTGTGATGAGGTGGTATCTGACTTTGAGTTTTCCCGCGATGGTCGCCAGATATTGCTGTCACCCAATTGCGCCAATACCACTCAGGATACGATCGTTGTGACGGGACAGGGCTTTCGCCCTCGCACAAGCGGGATCATTCGCTGGCATCCCCCTGGAGATGTGCAAACGACACGGGCACTGACTTCTTTTAGCACGGACAGAGAGGGCAATTTTACAGCGGAATTTGAGATGCCCGACATTCGCCCTCATGCTGATTTGCAACGAATTGAGATTGAAGAAAAGTGGCGTATCGGTCTACAAGGACTCAGCGAAACTTCGCTCATTACCATTGAGAAGATCATTGAGACGATCTTTTTAGCGCTTGTAGCGACGACGGTCGGTACGCTTTTGGCTGTTCCGGTGTCCTTTTTGGGCGCCCGCAATCTGATGATGCCTGTTGGCCCGCCGCTGGCGGCGGTGATGACGGGCGTGGTGGCGCTCCCTGTGGGTTGGTTTGTGGCGGCACAAATCGTCCGTGGGTTGTTGTCACTGGCGGCTGGGCTAGATGAGCGCACGGGGTTGGCCTTGTTCGCGGCCGCGCTCCTCTTGTTGCTGGCCTGGTTATTGGTAACCAGAGGGCCATCGGTGTTTAACCCGGTTGATGACAGTCTGCAAGCGGCGGTGTTTTCGGGGTTACGCCTGCTCGCGGCCGCGCTCCTGACCTTTCTCTCTCTGGCAATTTTGGCCCAATTAGGGCTTCGTGTGGGTAATTGGCTGGAAGATCAACTGGGTTCCTTTGCTTTTCTGGGTCGCTTCCTTTATCTCATGTCGGACACAGTGCGGGTGTTATCGCCCACCATTGCCGGGATGATATTGGGGTTCGCGGCCGCGATGTTGGGCAGTCATTATGGTCAAGAAGCTGTCTTACGGTGGGAAAAAGGGGCGGCCAGACTATTTACCGGCCTGATGGCCGCTTTAGGCACGTTCGTTATTATTTATGGTACGGGCTTGTTTCTGCACTGGCTGTACCAATTCAGCGAGCCAGCCTATTGGACAACCTATCCCGCCCTGGCGGCCGCCATCCTGGCGGGTGTGGTGGGCCTGTTTGTCGCCCCCAAACGCCAATTCCCCATTGGGGCCTTCATTTATACAGCCACCCGCAGCATCCTCAACATTACCCGTTCCATTGAACCGCTCATCTACGTCATTGTTTTTGCCGTTTGGGTAGGCATTGGCCCCTTTGCTGGTATCCTGGCCTTAACCCTGCACACCATTGCCTCTCTGGGTAAACTATTTTCTGAGCAAGTAGAAAATATTGTCCCTGGCCCTCTGGAAGCGGTAACGGCAACCGGAGCGAATCGTCTACAAACCATTGTTTTTGCCGTCATCCCCCAGGTTGTCCCCCCGTATGTGGCCTTTACGCTTTACCGTTGGGACATTAACGTGCGTTTTTCGACCGTTCTGGGCTTCGGGGGTGGTGGTGGCATTGGGTTTGTTTTGTTCCAAAACATTAACCTGTTGCAGTACCGGCAGGCCAGTGTGATGATGATCGCTATTGCCGTGGTTGTCATGACCCTGGACTATATCAGTTCGCAGATTCGGAGCCGGATTATCTGAGGAAATAAACCATTGAGTAACAAGAAGTATATCTGTGTAGACCTGGATGGAACGATTGCCCATTATGATGTTTGGATAGGCCCTGAGCATTTTGGTGAACCCATTGATGGTGTTCATGAAGCGTTGAAGGCGTTACAAGAAGCTGGTTGGCTCATCATCATTTTTACCACCCGACATCAGGTAGACCTCATCCGTCGCTATCTTGAGAGCCACCAAATCCCCTTTGATTACATCAATGAGAACCCGGATCAGCCGGATGGAGCCTGGGCAGGCAAACCGTTTGCTGATGTGTATGTGGACGATAGGGCCGTACAGTTTAATGGCGATTGGTTGGCGACGTTACAAGAAGTGACCCATTTCAAGCCGTGGGGCGTCCGTCATTCTGCCTGATGGGTATGGGCACGTAGATTTTTACAGCTGTTCAGATAGTCATTTGGGGTTTTTCTGTAGTGACCGCTTTAGCGCCAAAGCGGTCACTACAAACAAAATCTTTTCTTGACAAACTATGTCCACACTGGGGCGACAACAAGGGTCTGGCCCCATTAGGCGTGAACGGTGTACTGCAAGACGACCACGCCATTGCCAAATCGGCGCTCCTGGACCAACTCCAGGTTCAACCGCACACCGTCTGGGAAGAACCGCTTTCCACCCCCCACAACCACAGGGCAGACGATCATCTGTAACTCATCCACAAGACCATCCCTTAGTGCTTGCCCCGCAAGTTCAGGGCCATCAACCGAGATGTTGTGTTCGGCGTTGGCCTTGAGCCGTCGAATTACGTCCGGATCGAACTCTCGCTCGATCCGCGTCCGGGCGCTACGCGGCTCAGTGAGGGTCCTGGAGTAAACTATCTTCTCTGCCGCCTGCCACTGCCGCGCCCAGTCGAGTACGACCTGCGGTTGGTCGGGGGTCGTGGGCGGGGTTTCCCAATAGACCATCGTCTCGTACATCCTGCGTCCGTAGAGATAAGTGCCGACCGATGACGCAAGTTCGTTGATGTAGGAGTGAACCCCCTCATCTGCGGGAGCGCCCCAGCCAAAGTCGCCGTGCTCGTCCTCGATGTAACCATCCAGCGACATAAGCATTGAGTAGATCAATTTAGCCATATATTTCACCTTCCATCGTAAAGGGTGATCTCCTGATAAACCACGTAAAAACAATCTGCCCACAGTATAGTAAACCGCATCCAATTCCGTCAATGAAAGATCAACCCATGGGTTTGCGTCGAATCTGTGGCTGACTAACAGCAGGCCAATGGCCTTTGTAACTATAGTCCAACCCGTTTTACGGCCGAACCGCCACGAATGACACGAATTAACAGGAATTTTTCTCTGGTGACTTGGCGACCTTGGCGCTTTTGTGTGCGTTTTTTCAGTAGACTGATTCGTTTAGCTGGCTCACCCAGGTTAAGAGATAACGATGAGAACCAAAGGCCGCAAGCTATAGCTGTTCAGATAATCATTTGATGGTTCCAGGGACCGCTTTGTGACCCGGCCACCACCAGCGCCAAGCGGTCAAAAACCTATCTGAACGCTATATATCCTGCACATAGAAATCATCGACATCACAGAACAGTTCTAATAAACTCATGGTAGACATCTCCTGGTTTGCTTGGGTCAACCATGTTTTACCACCTTGTGAGATGTGTTATTGGAATGCCGAACTCAGTTGTTAACAGGGAGCACATCCCCACAAGGAGAATATTATGTCTGCCGCTATCGCTATTCAGCTTTACACCGTTCGCCAGGCCCTGGCTCAAGATTTCACGGGCGTCATCCAGCAAATTGCTGACATGGGGTATCAGGGTGTGGAAACGGCTGGTTTTCCGGGCACAACACCAGCCGCCGCCAGTCAACTCTTCCGCCAACTGGGACTGGCGGTAACCAGTGCCCACACCCCCCTCCCTCTCGGCGATCAGAAAAATGAAGTGCTAGACACCGCGGCCGCGCTCGGTTGCCAGAAAATCATTTGTGCCTACCTAAGCCCCGATCAATACAAAACGTTGGACCAAATTAAGCGCAACTGCGATTTGTTAAACGAAGCCAATGCCGTAGCCGTCGCTCATGGGCTTTCTTTTGGCGTTCACAATCATTGGTGGGAATTTGAACGAGTCGAGGGACGATATCCCTATCAGGTGTGGCTAGAACAGTTGGACCCAGCCATCTTCTTTGAAATTGATACCTATTGGGTCAAAACTGCGGGCCTTGATCCGGTGGCCCTGGTCAAAGAGCTAGGCCCACGCGCACCCATGTTGCATATTAAAGACGGCCCGGCGGTCAAAAATGAACCTATGGTAGCCGTAGGCGATGGCATGATGGATTTCCCCAGCCTCATCCAGGCGGCCGGGGAGAATACCGAGTGGCTCATTGTGGAACTTGACCAGTGTGCCACCGATATGCTAGAGGCTGTGGGCAAAAGCTACCGTTATCTGGCAACACACACAAATCATGGAGAACAATAAGGGATGGAAAAAGTGAAAGTAGGCATTATCGGTTGTGGCAATATTAGCAGCGCTTACATGAAGGGCTGCCGCGCCTGGGAGATATTAGATGTGGTGGCTTGTGCCGACATCAATCTCAGCGCGGCCGCGGCCAAAGCGCAAGAGCATAACATTCCCCAGGCACTCACCGTCGAAGCATTGCTCAACGACCCGGAGATACAGATCGTGATCAACCTGACGGTGCCCCAAGTCCATGCCGCCGTGAGCCTGGCGATTATCGCCAACGGTAAGCATGTCTACAGCGAGAAACCGCTGGCTATCACGCGGGCAGATGGCCTTGAAATCCTGACCGCCGCTAAAGAAAAGGGGGTGCGGGTAGGTTGTGCTCCCGACACATTCCTGGGGGGTGGACTGCAAACGTGTCGCAAGCTCATTGATGAGGGTCATATTGGTGAACCGGTCGCGGCCGCGGCCTTTATGATGGGTCATGGCCCTGAAGCGTGGCATCCCAATCCGGCTATCTTTTACCAACCGGGGGCGGGACCGATGTTCGACATGGGGCCTTATTACCTGACGGCCCTTATCCATTTGTTAGGCCCCGTCAGACGGGTCACGGGTTCAACCCGCATCACCTTTCCTGAACGTATTGCCACCAGCGAAGCGCGCTACGGCGAACGCTTAAAGGTGGAAGTGGCGACTCATGTCACGGGCATTTTGGATTTTGTGAGTGGCCCTATTGGTACGCTCACCACCAGTTTTGATGTCTGGCATTCCCATTTACCCCGTATCGAAATTTATGGCACGGAAGGTTCGTTAAGTGTGCCAGACCCCAACATGTTTGGCGGCTCGGTGTATGTGCGTCAGGCTATGGCTAAGGAGTGGAGCGAGGTGCCGCTTACGCACGCCGCGGATATGGGACGGGGTATTGGCGTAGCGGATTTGGCTTATGCTCTGGCAGATGCGCGGCCGCATCGGGCGGCCGGTGAAATGGCCTTCCATGTCCTTGATCTTATGCAGGCCTTTGAAGAATCGTCACAGAGCGGCCGTCACATAGAGATAGAAAGCCGGTGTGAACGGCCAGCCCCCTTGCCCGTGGGTGCATTGTCAGAGCTTTAGCAGAGTTTCCGAGCTATTCTCTACCTCCCCTCTAGCACTCAAGGGGAAATTCAACTCCCGCTGACTCATACGCCAGAAAGTAATGGCTCTTGGCGAATTCAGAGGGTGACACCATACCCGCCCCCAGGGGCGGGGAACTTTCTAATGGGCCGGTTTTCGAGCGCAGCGGCGCGCTCGAAAACCGGCCCGCCTGGTATTTCCCCCCTCCCCACAGGGAAGGGGGCCAGGGGGATGGGTCTTCCGACTATACCGGCTAAGGTCTTGTGTAAAGCTGTCCTACCGTACGATCACACCGCAAAATTCCCAAGACTCCAACCTTTTCTCAGGTGTCTAGAGGAAGCGGCCGCAGGGGAGCCGTTCGCTGGGCCTTTTTACGTTCATACTCGGTAAATACACCCTCATAATCAGATGCCTCGTACCGGCCAAAAACCTCAGCCAATATATTGGGCATCTTGCGATACGGAGATACCTCAAGCTCTTTGAGCATAATATCCATATACTGCTGGAAACGCGTGCTCACCGCACACGAACGAGCGTGCTCAAACCGTATATTCTCCCGTTTCCAGGCCCGGATGTGCTCAATACTCCGCTCCATCTCAGCCACAGAGGGCAGTTCAAGCTCCTGGCGAAGATGGGCACAAAGCCACTGCGTCCCAATTTCCACGGCAGGTACATGCAAGAAGCCGTGGTTGTAGCCCGCAAAAGCCAGGCGCGGAACACGGGGATGAATCAGATGCCGGTAGAGTTGCACACCATCTTTTTCCCCTTCCAAAAGCGTGCGGTATTTTAGCGGCAGAAAGGGAAAGATAGGGGTGAGATAACCCAGAGATAAGACGACCATATCGCAGGGTATCTCTACGCCATTCTGCAACTGTACCCCATCGGCCGAAAAACCAGCCACTTCTGAGTGATAAGGCAGAATCTGACCTCAGCTACCAGAGGATAATAATTCTCTGGCCCCAGCGCCCCAGACGAACGAAAATCGTCCAGTAATTTATGCGTAGGCACCAACAGATTTAGTCTGTCTTTGGCGGCCGGTTCTTTGCCGCGGGCGTTTCGTCGCAATTGAAAACGAATAATCGCCGTAATGAAATCCCAAAAACCGTTGATTACAAAACGTAAGCGGCGATGCAGAAACCGCTCCAAAGCCGTGGGTTGATCCCAACTGGTCATCATTACGTTGCCAAAGCGGGTAAACAAGGCATGGGTGAAATGTGCGCCCAGAATCCATTCTGGTATTAATTAACTTGGTGTGCGGAAAATGTGATGCACCTATACCCCACGTTCGGCGGCTAAGGTAGCCATATCTAGGGCACTTTTGCCGAAGCCCACCACAGCCACCTGCTTGCCGTCAAAAAGGTTGAGTGAGGTGATGTCTCGTTCAGTAATAATTTGTCCTTTGAATTGACTTTGTCCCGGGAATTGGGGGTTATTTTTGCCATCAGTGTACTGACCGACGGCTAAGATGGCATAGGCGAATGGCTCTTCGTGTAACCCGGCTTCATTTTTGTAATGTACCAGCCAGCCGTTTTCTTGCTCTTCCAGTTCCAGGACTTCGTGGCGTAGACGCACATCCAGTTGGAGACAATCAACTACCTCGGTCAGATAGCGCAGGATTTGTTCGCCGGTAGGGTGAAAATCTGGTTGGAAGGACCAGGGATAATCAGACAAGTGGTATTGGTTGTAAATGTTTTGCAGATGGACCGCCGGATAGGCGGTGGCCCATATACCCCCTAATTTGTCTGATTTTTCAAACACGACTGCCTCAAAGCCATTCTTTTTGAGAATGTTCGCGGCCGCGATGCCAGAAATACCCGCACCGATGACAGCAACCCGCATACTTGTTTTGAGAGACATGGGCACGATCTCCTGTAGCTAGGGAAAGCATTTTGAACTGGCGATTCAGTGAGGGACATTGTAGCAAGGTGTCATTATGGGGTCAATATCGGGAATTAATGGGTCCAGCGTCAGGTGTCGCCTTGCCACGAGCGCGGATGCCCCTTTGGCCTGAGGGTCAGCGCCCTCTATAATCACGGACGTGATGGCTCAAGCTGATATTCCCCAAACTGATCCCCAAATTCTTCGCCGTTGCTTCGCCTACCTGCGTCCTTATAGACGAATGGTGTTGGGTATTTACCTGACGATGTTCTTGATCAACCTCAGTAGCGTGACCGTGCCGCAACTGATTCGTTGGGGCATTGATGCGGGCATTTATGGCGGCAACCTGGACCGGCTGGGTCAGGCCACCGGCCTGTTACTCGGCTTGACCTTGATCCAGGGGGTTATCACTTTTCTCCAGGGCAAGTGGAGCGAAGTTACTTCACAAAATGTGGCCTACGACTTGCGCAACGAACTGGTGCAAAAGCTGGCGGCCCTCTCCTTTTCTTTCCACGACCGTACCGAAGCGGGTCAAATTTTGACCCGGGCCATGCAAGATGTGGAGCGTATCCGCTTCCTGACTGGCCGGGCGGTCTTACGGATTGTTGAAGGGGTGGTTCTCATTTTGTTGACAGCCATCATGCTGCTCTGGATGAACTGGCGACTGGCTTTGCTCATCATGCTGATCCTGCCGCCACTGGTTCATCGGGCCTATCATTATGGTCGCCTCTTCCGCCCGCTCTCCTTCAAAATTCAGGATCAGTTAGGCCAATTGACGACGCAATTGGAGCAAAATTTGCGCGGGGCGCGGATTGTCAAGGCGTTTGCCCAGGAGAAGGCCGAAATGACCCGGTTTGAGGCGGAAAACAATCAATGGTTCGACCTGTCGCAGCAGTCGGTGCGGGTACAGGCCGTGAATACGCCGCTGCTGGACCTGATCGCTAACCTGGGCACGGTAGCTATTCTCTGGTATGGTGGACGTTGGTTATCAGCAATCAGTTGACGCTGGGGGAGTTGGTGGCTTTTACGACCTACCTGGCGATGTTGATCCGGCCGATTCGTAACATGGGCCGGATTATTCCTATGCTGGCGATTGCCGCCTCGGCTGGGGAGCGGGTCTTTGCCATTTTGGACGCCCCGGAAGAGGTAGCTGACGCCCCGGATGCGCAAACGTTGCCCCGGCTCCGCGGCCGCGTTCAGTTTGATCACGTCTCCTTCGGCTACCAACCCGACCATCCCATCTTGCACGACATCAGCTTCACCGCTGAGCCGGGGCAGATCGTAGCCCTGATGGGGGCCACTGGCTCCGGTAAATCCACCCTGATCAACCTGATTGCCCGTTTCTATGAGCCGACACGCGGCCGCATCACCCTTGACGATCACGATAGCCAGACCACCACCATCAGCTCCCTGCGCCGCCAAATTGGGTTCGTCATGCAAGATACCCTTCTCTTTGCCGCCAGCGTGCGCGACAACATCGCCTTTGGCAACCCCCAGGCCAGCGACGAGGAAATTATCCAGGCCGCCCAGGATGCCCAGGCCCACGATTTCATCATGGCGATGCCCGAAGGGTATGCCTCGAAGGTGGGAGAGCGAGGTGTTACCCTTTCCGGGGGGCAAAAGCAGCGGTTAGCGATTGCCCGCGCCCTGCTAACCGACCCGCGCCTGCTGATTTTGGATGACGCCACGGCCAGTGTGGACAGCCAAACGGAGCACCTCATCCAGCAGGCACTGGAGCGGTTGATGCGCGGCCGCACCACCTTCATCATCGCCCACCGCCTCAGCACCGTGCAACGCGCCGATTTGATTCTCCTATTAGAGAATGGCCATATCACCGCGCAGGGCCGCCACGACCAATTGCTCCACAGCTCGCCGCTCTACCAGCAGATTTACGAGTTGCAGACAGAAAAGAATAATTAATGGCGTCCCGGAAAGAAACCACGACTTTCGCGAATTATCGCTTTCAAGAAAGTTTGTCGTTTAATGCGTGAGATTTTGATAGCACGGCGTGATGTGTACATCAGCGGTGAATGAATCAACGGATTTCCAAAGGTTGTTCAGAATCCGTTCCTCTGAAAATCCGATTTCATTCATGGCCAATGTCGCTAAACGTTAAATGGCGGCTGATCTTGAACAGAACAAGTCCAGACAGACCGGCTCGGCCGATCCGCAACCACGCAAACCGAAGAAGGATATTTCATGAGTTTTGGTTTTAGTCCCAACATCGGCCCACGTGGAGCCGTCAGCCAATTTGGTCAGGAAGGTAAAGAAGGCCGTATCTTTGACAAGAATGTCATCCGGGGCATGTTGACCTTCGTCAAACCGTATTGGCGGCGCATGACCGTCGCCGTTTTGCTCATGCTGGGCGTTACGGCCTTTACCCTATTCATTCCCTACCTCATCAAAGAGGCGATTGACAACCATATTGCCCAAGGCGATAACACCGGATTAGCCCGCCAGGCCCTATTCATTACCCTCTGTTATCTGGGTCTCTACTTAACCACCACCGGGCAAGATTACCTGCTCGGCTGGACATCCCAACGGGTGCTAGCCGATGTGCGTGCCCAAATGGTGGAACATTTACAGCGACTGTCGTTGGCCTACCACGACCGCACCATCGTCGGTGTCACCGTCTCCCGCGTCATTAACGATGTAGCCGTCATCAACGATCTGCTCACCCAGGGCATCATCTCCCTGTTGGGCGATCTGTTGATTCTTGTGGGCATCATCCTCATCATGATCACGATGAGTCCTCGGCTGGCGTTGCTCACCTTTCTTGTCTTGCCCCTCATGGCTCTGGCAACCTACCTCTTTTCCCGCCAGGCCCGAGGGGCGTTCCGGCTGACGCGGCGACGGGTAGCGGCGATGGTAGGCAATCTGGCCGAAAATATTAACGGTATGCGGGTTATTCAGGCCTTTGCTCAGGAGCAACGGGTCGAGGCCCAGTTTGAGGTCATCAACGACGCCAACCGACAATCCCATATCGAAGCTGTGCGCCTT
The DNA here is from genome assembly GCA_016716885.1 of Candidatus Trichofilum aggregatum. Classification (GTDB taxonomy): domain Bacteria; phylum Chloroflexota; class Anaerolineae; order Promineifilales; family Promineifilaceae; genus Trichofilum; species Trichofilum aggregatum. Next base: position 306,120 of record JADJUV010000172.1, read on the forward strand.
TCCTTTATTTTTCTGCCCACCATTGAATTTTTGGGGGTGCTCTCAACCGCCATTGTGTTGTATTTTGGCGGCCGCGCCGTAGCGGGAGAAGAGGTAACACTCGGGGTGATGGTCGCTTTCCTGGCTTATGTAACGCGCTTTTTTCAACCCATTCAGGAGTTAAGCCGCATCTATACCACCATGCAATCGGCTATGGCGGGGGGTGAACAAGTTCTGCGCCTGCTCAACACACCGGCTGAACTGATAGACCCGCCCGATGCCAGCGACATGCCCACCATCGTCGGTGAAGTCAGACTGGAACAAGTTTCATTCCGTTACGTGGCCGATGGGCCAGAGATATTGCACGAGGTAGACCTGCACATCCGGGCGGGGCAAACTGTGGCCCTGGTTGGCCCGACCGGGGCGGGCAAAACGACGCTGCAAATCTCATCGCCCGGTTTTATGATGTGAGTGAGGGGCAGGTGCTGATTGATGGGCAGGATGTGCGGTCAGTGAAACAGGTATCGCTGCGCCGTCAATTTGGTTTGGTTCCCCAAGACCCCTTCCTGTTTGCCGGGAGCATCGCGGACAACATTCGCTTTGGTCGGCCCGATGTACCGTTAGCAGAGGTGATGGCCGCGGCCGCGTTAGCCAACGCCCACGACTTTATCGCCAGGCTGCCCGCCGGGTACGAGACACCCATCCTGGAAGGGGCGGTGAACCTCTCGGTGGGGCAGCGGCAATTGTTGTGCATCGCCCGGGCCGCCCTGGTCAACCCGCGCATCTTGATTCTGGATGAGGCCACCGCCAGTGTAGACACGGTCACCGAGGTGCTGATTCAGCGGGCGCTAGACCGGTTACTACGCGGCCGCACCGCCATCGTCATCGCCCACCGGCTGAGCACGATTCGTAATGCGGATTTGATTTGTGTGGTGGAAAATGGGCGTATTGTCCAACGCGGCCGCCACGAGGAACTGATGGCGCAGGTGGGGTTGTACCGGGAGTTGTATCAGGGGACTGCCACTTTATAACCTGGTTCACTCTCGCCGATTGAACCAATCTATAGCTGTTTCAGGCGTTTTGGTTCGTAGTAACCGCTTTAGCGGGCTAGTGTCAGCCCGCTAAAGCGGTCACTACGAACGATATCTTTTTGTTGAAAGCTGTATTAACTTTAGGCGGGCCAGATTTTGCGGCCGCGGCCCGCGGCCACCACCGCCTCAATCTGGCTTAGCTCATCTTCGGACAGGGGTGGTAGTTGCCCGGCTTGCAGCGTATCACGCAGTTGCCGTACATTTTTGGCCCCGGGAATGACGGTGCTAACGGCGGGATGGGCGAGGGCAAATTGCATCGCCAGTTGGGCCAAAGTGCGGTCATTCGTTAGCGGCCGCAACTGTTCCACCTTCGCCAAATCAGCCTGGTAAATCTCCTGCTCATCCGGGTTCTCATGCCACCGCCGACGGAAATCCGTAGCCCCAAAACGGGTGTCTGGCGTAAATTTGCCCGTCAGGATACCCATCGCCAGCACCCCTCGTACAATCACACCAATGTTGTGCTCCTGGCAATAAGGCAGAATATCAGCTTCAGGGGTGCGGTTGAGAATACTGTAATCAACCTGAAGCGTGGCACACTGCCCGTCCGCATTAAACGCCTGCAAATACGCCAGGTCGCTGGTGCTTACTCCATAAGCCCGCACCTTACCCGCAGCCCGAAGTTTATGAAATCCTTCCAGAAATATCTCCATTGTCGGATCGCGGAAGTTGATGTGGCTCTGCATGATGTCAATATAATCAGTTTGCAGACGTTGCAGATTACTCTCCACACCGGCGATTAACTTCTCAACCGTATCATAAACCGTGCGGCCGTCTGCAAAACCCCGCCAGCCAATTTTGCTCGCCACAATAAACCGATCCCGCCGCCCTTGCATGGCCTGGCCCAATAACTCTTCGCTGTGACCCAGGCCATAAACATCAGCCGTATCAAAGAAATTGATACCAGCATCCAAGGCAAAATCAATGGTATCAAAGATCGCCTGATCATCCGTTGGCCCCCACTCATTACCACCGGCGGCCCACAACCCCAAACCAACTTCGGTTACTTCGATATCACTTTTCCCTAATTTTCGTTTTTTGACTGCTTGTATAGACATAATAACTATCTCCTTAGGTCTGATTATATGCTGACAACGGGCATAATCTGAAGTTTCTTCACCCTGTCGCCATTGCTTTGTCGCCGCGTCAGATCATCATTTGGGACCTTCGTTTGTAGTGACCGCTTTAGTGGGCTAATAACCCGCCCGCTAAAGCGGTCACCTACAAACAAAAACTATCACTTGAAAGTGATAACATCATCCTCTCACCTGGCCCATAAGACGATCTAATTGTTTTTCTTTCTCCAGCCGATCACGGATAGCAATGGGTGCGGCCAGGTAGCGGCGCAAAGTAGCCTCACTCAATGTTGGCTGGTAGAAATCACGGAATAGCTCAATAGCGGTCAGGGTTAGGCCAGCATAGGTTTCAAGAGTAACCTCATCACCCGGTTGCACATATCCTTCCTGAATGACCCGGCAATAAAGTCCCGGTCGTTCCGCCTGGCGAAACCGCTTCACAAACGCCGCATCCCCCATCCGAGCCGCCAGGGTCACGCAGGGCACCCGGGGCGAGGTCACTTCCAGGATGACACTCCCCACATGCAGACGATCACCAATACATATCCCGGACGTTTCTAAATCGGCTACCGTCAGGTTCTCGCCAAAGGTGCCGGGAGCTAATTGATACCCTAGCTCCAACGCCCACCAGGCATAATCGGTCTGGCTAAGTCTTGCCCGGTATTTTGGCATTGTGTATCGGCTGCGCCCGGCCGATATTAACACTAATAAGTTGACTCACTCTGTTTACCTCCCATTGTTTGTGATCTTAAACCAGCTTGGCGCTTCAAGGCTATTTTAGCTGTATCTATTCGCCCTCATCCCCGGCCCATCTCCTGGTGCGGGAGAGGTGGCTGGTTCCTCTCCTGGGGGGTTAGGGGCTGTACAGAGACCATCTTCTTACACAGGGGATTTTAGGCTATTTGCCGGGAATTGGCTGCAATGGCCTCATGGTCAGGCGAAAGCAATGGGTGGTGGTCAAGGGTTTGCGGATGGTTCATAATGGTCAGGTGGAGATGATAATCCGGCCTTATCGGTTTATTGCCGACATGATGATGGCCCTAAAAAAACCACCCGCTACTTCCGTCATCGTTCTCGCGGCCGCGAACCCTCCACTTACCCCAGTTTGAAACCTTCACCGCTCCAGTTTGTTATCTCTTCTAAAGCGAACTCCAGTGGACAAAACATTCATGGAAGTCACAAATCCTGAAGAAAATTTAGTTAGACGTGCCCAACAGGGTGATGTAAACGCTGTCGGTGAACTATACGACCGTTACCAAACCTTGATCTTCCGCTATGTACGGGCGCGGATTTATGACCACCAAACGGCTCAAGATTTGACCGGTGAGATTTTCCTGCGCATGGTGGAATATCTACCCAGTTATCGGCCAATGGGTGTGCCCTTTCTGGCCTGGTTATATCGCGTGGCACACAATCATCTGATTAACCACATTCGCAAAGAGACAGCGCAAACGTTAGAACCACTGGCCACGGCCGAAATCTTACACCATACGGAAGGGAATCCTACGACCATGCTTGAGCAAAAACTGGACTTACAACGGCTTCTGCGGGCATTGGAACGCATTGATGAACAACAACGAGATGTGTTGATTCTGCGTTTTCTGCTGGATATGTCACTAAAGGATGTGGCCGAGAGCCTGGAGAAAACGGTCGGAGCGGTCAAATCCTTACAACATCGGGGTGTTTTGGCCCTTCAGGTAGCGCTCAGATGGGAATGAGCGGTTGACCTGGGGATATACGGTAAGCCCTGGCGGTGGGCCAAAATTACCGCCAAGGTAGCTGATAGTGCAAGAACGGGAAGCAATTTTCCACGCCAAATTAGAAGAGTTGGAAGCAGGTAAACCCCTGGAACTCTGCCTCGTGGGGTTAAATGAAGAGGACGCGGCCGCGCTAAGGCTGGTTACGGCCATGCGTGCGGCCGCATACCCGGCCCAAGACCCAGAAACCGTCATGGCTTACCGGGCACAGGTGCTGCTTAGAGCAGCCCAGGCGGGCAAAATGGCTTCTACTAGACAAGTACCCAACCAAAAACCTTCTGTTCCGACGTTCCTTGACCAATTACGGGGACAGCTAGACTGGCTACTAACCCGGCGTGCCCTGGCGGGGGTCATGGTGGCCCTGTTTGTGGGGGCCTGCCTGCTGGTAAGTGGGCTGGCGGCCATTCGCCTGGGAACCGTGGGACGCAATACGGAAATCGCGGGCATTGGCGGTGACAATGCATCTGACAAAACGCCACAAGTCACTGGCAGTCTTGATAGTACCGATAGCAATGGGGATGATTCCTTGCCTGGAAGTGGCGTGCCCTCAGCCACGGCGGCCGCGGCCTTACCGCATGAGATTTTGTGCCCGTTATGCCCAACCCGGTTGTGTTTAATGCTCAAACGGCTGTGATTCAGGGCGTGCGCGGCCGCGTCGAAGTACAAACCAGCGATGGCTCCTGGACACCGGTTTGGCAGACCGGCCAACTCACCGCCGGGCAACGAGTCCGCACCGGGCCTTTGTCGAGTGCCATCGTGGCCTATTTCGATGGCAGTCAGGCTATCCTGGGCGCTAACAGCGAATTAGCGCTGGAAGAACTGAATGCCCAGTTACCTGAAAACGGCTTTCGTACGGTTGTAGCAACCCAGATAACCGGGGAAAGTGAACATCATGTGGCTTTTCGCAACGATGGTGGCTCACGGTATGAAGTCAAAACCGCGGCTGGAAATGGGGTAGCTCGTGGCACGGTCTTCCATGTGCTGGTCACCCCGGATTTACGCGCCCGCTTCACCGTTAATGAAGGGCGAGTAGATGTCAGCAATCTCAACAGCACTGTCTCTGTTTTGGCCGGGCAACTGACACAAACCATCGCCGGGCGCGCCCCAGCGACTCCGGCCTTTCGCCTCAGCGGTGAAGGCGAGGTCAGTCAGATGGGGGCTACCTGGATTATCGCCGGGCAGAGTTTCCAGACTGATAGCAACACACTCATAACTGGTTCGCCCCAGGTGGGTGATCTGGTCCATGTGGAAGGGCATCAGACGGCAGATGGGATGCGCCTGGCCGACCGCATCATTTTGCTCCAACCCACAAACAACAACCAGTTCTCACTGGTGGGTGAGGTAAGCCTCATTGAGGCTACGGCCTGGACGATTGCCGGGCAATCTCTGGTGGTAAATGCTGACACCCAAATTGAGCCAGGTATCGTGGTGGGCGACCTGGTACGGGTCGAGGGGCGAATCTTGCCGGGCAATACGCTGCTGGCCGAACGGATTTTCCGCCTGGACGGCCAAAACGGTTTCCCGTTCCAGTTTAGTGGGCTGGTGCGGCAGATCGGTGATGCCACCTGGATAATTTCCGGCCAGACGATTGCGGTTAATGGTGAGACTCAGATTGAGGCTGGGATTGTGGTAGGGGATGAGGTGACCGTACGCGGCCGCATTCTGGCCGATGGCACCTGGTTAGCCGACAGCATCCGGTCAGTCCCCCAAACCATCCCCGAATTCGCCCTGACCGGCCTGGTGCAAAGTCTGAACCCCTGGAACGTCGCCGGTGTCCCTTTTGAAATACGTGACTGGACAGTGATTGAGCCGGGCATTGCCGTGGGTGATCTGGTGCGGGTGCGCGGTATCATCTTGAATGATGGCACCTGGGTAGCCGTCCGCATCGAATCCCTGGAAAACCCGCCTCTGAATGTCATTGTGCTGGTGGGTATCGTAACCGGCCTTGACCCCTGGAGCATCAACGGTTTACCGCTGGTCGTTACCAGCGGTACCATCATTGGGCCAGGTATTGTCATCGGCCAACTGGTCATCGTCCATATCCAATTACAGCCCGATGGGAGCTGGGTTGTGTTGAGCATACAGCCACTTCGGCCGCTGTTTGGCCTGGGGTGCATTATTATCACTGCCCTGGTGGTGCGGGTAAGCGGCAATCAGGTCATTCTGCAAAACTGGGACCCACTGGTATTAGGTGATGACCTGGAGGTTCAGGGGAATATTCAGCCCAATAGCATTATCATCTTTCCCCTCTGCACCTGGCCCAATGGCACCATCATCATCATCAACATCGTCGTGATTTACCAACCCATCATCATCGTGGTGCCGCCCGGCAATCCGGGTGGTGGTGGTGGCAACAACAACGGCAATGACAACGACTGAGGTTGAATC
>JADJUV010000173.1 GCA_016716885.1 Candidatus Trichofilum aggregatum
GAACCAGTGGATTATCTAACGCTACCAGATGGGTCGCCCCGGATTGTTCTACGGCGATGATCGTGGCTTCGATCCAGGAATCCCGCTTCTCCGCCGCGATTAAAAAGGCATTGACCCCTTCTTCTTCAAACAAAGCCATCAGCCGCCGCACCCGCCGCTTGTGCGAAACATTGGCCTGATCGATCCAGGTGGTTGCCTGACTGCTCATCTGAATGCCAAACCGCTCCCCCACCACTTTGTCCGTTTCGGAAATAGCCCCAAAATCCAGCACATAAACCGGCGCATTGTTGTACGACCGAGACAACCCGACGACGGTTGGCAGAACTGGCGTGGTGTTATAGTTGGGGCCAATGGGCATAAGAATGACTTTGCGCCGGGCCTGTTTTTCATAGAGAAGAGCATAGTCCGAGGAAGTCTCCAGCAGTTCGTGATGGGTTCCGACCGCCTTGATCAGGCCAAACCCTTTGTCGTTGGTGCCCATGACGACGATGCGGTCGGCGTTGGTGATGGTGGTAAGGCGATGGGCGATGACGAGGGTGGTGCGCCCGGCCGCGGCCGCGTCCAAAGCCTTCGCCACCATTCGTTCCGTGCGTGTATCCAGGGCTGAGGTGGCTTCATCCAGAATGAGGATGGGCGGGTCAGGAACCAGGGCGCGGGCAATGCTCACCCGTTGCATCTGCCCGCCACTGAGGCCCTGCCCCCCACTGCCAATGAGGGTGTCATAACCATCCGCTAAACTGTGGGCAAAATCATCGACTTGAGCGATTGCGGCCGCGGTCTGAACCATCTCGTCACTGGCCGCCGGATTACCAAAGCGCAGATTATCAGCCAGCGAACCAGAAAACAGAGTTGGTTTTTGGGGCACCAGGCCAATATTGCGCCGCAAGGCGTTCAGCTTGAACGAACGTACATCCACGCCATCAATCGTCACTCGCCCCTCGGTGACATCATAAAACCGGGCTACTAAATCCAGCAAAGTCGTTTTGCCCGTACCAGAACCCCCGACAAAAGCGATCTTTTCACCCGGTTTAATTTCCAGGTTAATGTGAGTCACGCGCCAGGCATGTTCATCCTCAGGTTTATAAGCAAAAGTAACATCCTCGAAGCGGATGTGCCCCTGTAAACGACCCGGCGCAGTTCCTTCCTCATTTTGGTCTACCAACGGGGGAGTATCTATCAGGGCAAAGAGCCTTTGGGCGGCGATTAGCACGGATTGGATGCTGACCAGGGTGGTGCTAAAAACGGTGATGGGGCTGATGAACTGGCCGAAAAAACCAGCAAAGCTGACCAGATCACCCACGCCCACCGTTCCGCTAATGACGCGCAACGCTCCCAGACCATAAACGAGGGCTAAACCTAAGCCATTCAGGGCGTAAAAAATGGCGACGTTGGAGGCGGTCAGGCTGACGTTGCTGATGTTGATTTGGGCCAGCCGTTCTAAGCGGCCGCGAAACTCACTCACCGACCGCTCTTCCTGAGTGAATATTTGAATTTCCCTCATGCCGGTGAGGTTCTCGGTGAGGTGAGCGGCTAGCTGGTTAAGTTTGTCCCGGTACGCGGCCGCGAGTTTCTGCACCCACGGCAACACCACCGTCAGACTCAACCCCTGGAGCACAATGACCAACAAAAGGCTGAGCAAAGTCAACTGCCAGCTCAAAGTAAACATGAAAAAGAGGGCCAGCACCAGTTGCCCGGCATTAATGAGTAACAACGGGGCTTGCTGGGTAAAGAAAAACCCAATCGTTTCGGCATCACCGGTAGCCACATTGGTGAGGGAGCCTACCGGATGTTGCCGGTAGAAGTTCAAACTTTGCCGGGTCAGGCTGCGGTAATAATCGGTGCGGATGTTGACCATCATCCCCTGGGCCAGCCGGGCAATGAGCGACCGGGCCTGGCGCATGAGTAACACCCCCACAACCGTGGTGATGATCATAAACAATAAAGTGACCCAGATGGCTTGTTTCCCTTCACTACGGGTGGCAATATCGAGGGCCAGGGGCAAATCTTCGTCTAATAGTTTCGGGATAAGGCGTAGGGTGAGGGAACTTGCCAACGTGGAGAAAAAAATGGTCACGATGACCAACAGCCATCCCCGCCGGAAGGGCAGGATATAAGAGAACAAACGCAACGCCGTGGCCCGGCTTTGCTCACTGCTGAGAGCTGGTTTGGTGGTAAGTGTTGGGGTGGATACTGGGGTGCTTTTTGGCCCCGTTGTGGTCATAACGCCCTCCGCGCTTACTAACGGTGTTTATGTTTTGGTGTGATACAGCCCCTCACCCTAACCCTCTCCCCAGGGAGAGGGAACTAACTCCCCTCTCCAGTGCGAGGCACGGGGCAGAGGTGAACTATGGCATACTTTCCCTCCCGTGCCCGGCACAAGGGCAGAAATACCTTGGTATGTGCATAGTCGTCGCCCCGTGCCAGGCACTAATGGCGAACTCCTGGTATGTGATTAGTCGCCGCCCCGTGCCAGGCACTAAGCGGGGGGTCCTTCTATTCCAGGCGGTGGATGTGGCAGATGGTCGGCAAATTGCTGAGGTCAGTGAGTTTGCCGACCAGAAGTTTGCCAAACCCAAGCTCCAGGCGCCAATCCTTACCGCCTTCGCAAAATCTCCATAGCCGCGTTGCGCCCGTTGATGCCGATGACACTACCGCCGGGGTGAGTCCCCGCGCCACACAAAAAGACGCCGCGCATGGGGGTGCGGGGAGAGAGCCGTTTGTCCCACATATAATCAGGCAAACATTCCCCCTGGAAAATTTGCCCACCAGTCAGTCCGACCCGCATTTCAATGTCGGGCGGGCCAAGCACTTCCATTTTCAAAATGGCGTCGGGCAGGTTGCTACAAAAGCGGCCCAGGGCAGCGATGGCTTTTTGGCCGATTTCGTCCCGGTGGCTATCCCAATTACCCTCGGCGAAAGTATACGGCGCGTAGTGACAGAACATGCTCATCACATGTTTACCCGGCGGGGCAATGTCCGGGTCGTATGCTGTTTGTAGATAAATCTCGGTCCAGATGTGATCCGGCACACGCCCGGCTTTCATCTGGTCGTAGCTGAGTTGCCATTGGCTTTTAGTGAGGGGGGTGTTGATGGTTGCCAGGTGGTGGGGCTGGTTGAGGCCAGGGCGGCAGAGGAAGTTGGGCAGTTCGCTCAAGGCGAGGTTGACCTTAAAAGCGACACCCTGCCGGGGGATACGCTTGACCTGGGCTATCCAATCTCGATCAGCCACGTAATCCAACAAATGGAGGGCAACTGCTGGATCGGCGTTGGCGACAATAGTGGGGGCATAAATCCATGGGCCGCCATCCAGTTTGACCCCTTCACCGGCAATAATTCTGGCGACTGGACTGTTGGTGGCAACGGTGACACCGGCTTCCAGAGCGGCATCGCAGATGAGGAAGGAGATCATGCCCATCCCCCCTTTGACGTAACCCCAGGCACCAAGATGGTTGGGAGACATGCGGCCGCAGAAATGATGAAAATAGATGGACGCCGTACCCGGATCATACGGGCTGGCATCGGTGCCGATGACCCCTTGCCCTAACAGCGCCAGTTGCAAGCGTTCATCTACCAAATACCGCTCCACCAACTCCACCATAGACCAGTTGAACAACAGGTTCAGGGCATCCTCATCATGGTTAAGCCGCTCGGCAATTTGTTCACGGCTGGGGGCCGGGCCGATCCACATATCACGCTCATCCGGCGGGCGGATGGCATCGGCGACCCGTTCCATCAGGCGGTGCAGTTCGTGCCAGCCAGCCACATCGGGTGGGGAAATTTGGCGAATTTCGGCGGCGCATTTTTCTTCGTCATCCCAAAGCTGCACACTACTGCCGTCATCAAAAGGGACAAACAGGCCGCCAAGAGCGGGTTGCCATTGGAAACCCCGCTCTACCAGTTGCAGTTCTTGGGTGACGAGTGGGTGCAGGAGTCCGGCGACGTAGGCGCAAGGGGAAACACGATAGCCAGGCCAGGGTTCTTCCAAGGTGTTGGCTCCACCGACCCGCTCGCGGGCTTCCAAAACGAGGACTTTTTTGCCCGCACGGGCCAGGTAGGTGGCACAGGTGAGGCCGTTGTGCCCGGCCCCCACGATGATGACGTCCCAGGTTTGTTGGGCCATCTGGCGGTTAGTCATCGGTCGTTTGAGTTTGCCCAGACGGGCGGCAGTGGGTGAGATCATAGGGTGTACCGTTTAGGCCAGACTACGCACTTGCTCGGCCAGGTTGCCGGTGAGGCGGAAGCGAATGAGGCGGCGATTTTCGGCCCGGAGCGCGGCCGCGTCGCCTAATGCCTGGGCCAGTTTTAAGACGCCAAAGGTCATGGAACTGCCCGGTTGCCCGGCGGTATCGGGGATGGGTACATCTTGTTTGGCGTCGTTGACAAACTGGATGAATAAGCCGTTGCCCCGGTCCCCTTTATGCAGTTGGCCGGTGGAGTGCAGGAAACGAGGCCCGTAGCCGACGGTGGTGGCGCATTGGGTGCGCGCACGCAGGCTCAATCGTAATGTTTCCAGGGCGGCGTCCATTTCTGGGTTAGGGGGGACATAGGCTTGCACGGAGAAGTAGTCGCCAGGCTGGGCCTGGGCAATGAAGGTTTGCAACGCGGCCGCGTCCGGTTCATTGATCACATCTTCGGGCAACTGGCCGGTTTCCCGGTAAGTCTGCACCATTTTACGCGCCTGAACTTTGGCCGATTCCACATTGGGCTGGTCAAAGGGGTGAATGCCCAGAATGTTTCCCGCTACTACCGTTGCCATTTCCCAGAGGAAAAATTGCTCACCCAGATCATACCGATCATTCAAGTGTAAGGTCAGGGTGGGGTGATTTGCCTGGGCCAGATCAGACATGAGTTGACTATAGCTGTTGTCGCCAGCCAGTTGGAAATAAACAAAAACCCGGTCGTTGTCATAAACAGTGACGGGACCAACTGGTTCACCCACGACAGGCAAGATGCCGGTGCCATTTTTGCCGGTGCTTTCAGCCACCAATTGTTCTACCCAATCACCAAAATTAGCTAATCCCGGTGAAGCGAGAAGGGTTAATTTGTCTCGCCCGGCTTTGGCTAATACCCCCAGGGCCGCCCCCAGGCGAAGTCCCGGATTCTGGGCGGTAGCCAGGCGGTTTAAGCCCATGGTTGTCTCGGCGCGTTCCAAGAGTAGCGGCACATCTACGCCGATGAGGGTGGCAGGTAACAGGCCGAAATAGGATAAAACGGAGTAGCGGCCGCCTATGTTGGGGTCGTTTTGAAAAACAGCCCGGAAGTTGTACAGGTGAGCCAATTCTTCGAGTGAACTGCCAGGGTCAGTAACGGCGACAAAGGCTGAACCGGCTTCGGTGGTGTTTAGGCTGGAGGCGACCCAATTATAAAATAGTTTAAAAGCGGATAAGGTTTCGATGGTTCCGCCTGATTTGGTAGAAACGATGAAGAGCGTGGTGGTGGGGTCGAGTCTTTCGGCCAAAATGCGGATGGCATCGGCGTCGGTGGTATCCACAATTTCCAGGCTCAATCCGTCGTGGTCGTGGCTGAAAATGTGGCTAAAAACTTCCGGGGCCAGGCTAGAGCCACCCATGCCCAGGAGAACGGCATGTTTGTACCCTTCGTTGCGGAGGGAGTGGGCAAATTCGTTCATCTGGGCCACGTTGTCACGCATGGCGGTGGCGCTACCGAGCCAGCCCAGGCGGTTGCTTATTTCGGTGGGTTCGGGGTTCCAGACGGTGTGATCCTGGCTCCAGATGCGCGGAATGATGGTTTCTTTGAGCAGGGATTGGATCGCGGCCGCGACATCACCCTGGTGTTGGCCGAATTGCTCATAAAAGGGGGTTGTGGTCATAAATAGCTCCTACAAAAATAGCTGGTCAGCCAGTCAGCCAGTCAGCTTGTCAGCCAAGAAGCTGAAATGCTGACTCGCTGAAGTGCTGAAATGCTGAAATGCTAAAGTGCTAATTCCAGGCTAACTGGCTTCGGGTGGCCCAATAATGGGTTGGTGGTTCGGCCAGGGTCGGGAAGTCGGCAGGCGAGAGATGAAGGTCTAACGCGGCCGCATTGGATTGTATCTGTTCTGTGGTGGTTGCTCCACTTAAAACGACATCTACCCAAGGTTGGGCCAGCACAAAAGCCAGCGACAGGGCGTCGAGGGTGGTGCGGTGTGCGGCCGCGAGTGTTTCCAGTTGGGTGCGTTGTGAGGCAAAGGCGGCATCATCGTTGCGTGAGGTCAGACGGCCATTGGCCAATGCTTCCTTGATGATGATACCCATCCCGGCGGTGTGGGCCTCCGTTGCGGCCGCGCTTATCGACGTTTCTAGCAGGTTGAAGGTGATTTGCGCGGCCGCGAACAACAATTCGCCGCTATAACGAATCGACAACGCCTTTTCCAGGGTTGCGGTCTGCTGGGGGCCACTCAGCGACAGCCCCAGGTGTAAACCACCATCCCGCAGGCGGGCCAATTCATCTAACACCGCCCGGTTTTCTAGCACCCCACTCTCTAATGTGGCCGAATGAATCTGGTACAACTTCAGGTAATTGCCTAAATGCGCCCGACTTTCGCCCATTTGCCGTTGCAAAACTGCCAACGAATGCTCTTTGACCTCGTGTTTTTCAGCCTGTACTTGCCAGTCGGCGGTGTAGGTGTAACCCCATTTGGAGCTAACTGTGACCTGGGCCGGGTCAATATGCCGGGCTGTCAGCCAGGTTCCTAGAAACTTTTCGGCCTGGCCGTAGGAGCGGGCGGCATCGAAGGAGCGGATACCCAGGTTCCAGGCGGCGTCTAGGACATGGTGGGCGTGGGTTTGCATCGCGGCCGCGTCATACGCATGGTTTAAGTCGGCCCCGTGCCCCAGGTTGATATACCCCGGTCGCCCCAGAGCCGCCAACCCCAACCCTAATCGCGTTACCGCCAAACCACTGTTGCCGAGTGAATGTTTGATCATCGTACTCGCCTCACCTGGACCAGCCAGAAAAGATTTATCCGCAGATTAACGCTGATTTTCGCCGATTAAAAAATCAGCGTTAATCGGCGAAATCTGCGGATAATTTCTTGCTCACCGTACAAGAGGTTGACTCGTAGTAACTATTTACCCTCACCCCCGGCCCCTCTCCCAAAGCGGGAGAGGGGAGTTGGTTCCCTCTCCCTGGGGAGAGGGTTAGGGTGAGGGGCTTGCCTGGTTACGCTTTGGGGGTGGTGCGCGGCCGCGTCAACCACCACAACGCACCCAACAGCATCAGACTTACCCCAGCCACCAACATCAACCAGCCAGTTACGCTAGTCGCCCCAAAGCTGGTCAAACTCACATCCGTGGGTGAGCCAACCGTCAGGGCTAAGGCCACGGCAATGGCCGGATTAGCCGGATCATTACTGACCACACAAAGGGTGCCGGTATAAGCACCAGCCGCCAGTCCTAGAGAATTCAGCTCCACCGTCACCGGGCTACTGCCTGCCGGTAAACTCGTGCCATTAAGCGGGCTGGCGCTGGCCCACGGCAGATTCCCATCCGGGGCGGCACAATCGGTTCCTGAATCGAAGGCAATGGTCCAGATCAGATCGGCCGTGCCGGTATTGCTGATGGTGATGGGATGGGTGGTGGTATAGCCCACGGTTGCCCCGGCAATATGGGTGGCGGCGATGTTATTGGGCGTGACGCTGGCAACGGCCTGCAACACATCCAGCGTCAGGTCAACGGCGATGGGGGAGTTGAGAACGTCGTTATTGGTAACACACAGCGTGCCGGTATACACCCCCGCCGCCAGGGCCGATGAGTTAAAAACAACATCTACGGGTGTGCCGCTGGCTGGTGTGGTTGTGCCATTAAGCGGCGTCGCACTGGCCCAGGGTAGATTACCATCCGGGGTAGCGCAATCGGCCCCGGAGTCAAAATCAAGCGTCCAGGTCAGGTCAGCGGTGCCCGTGTTGCTGATGGTGACGGTTTGGGTAGTGACCGTTACCGCACCAACTTCGTGGGTGTCGCTCAGGCTGGCGGGTGAAACGTTGGCCGTGGGTGCGCCACAATTAGCGCTGTAATCCACGCCAATGATGGCTTCCAGATTACCACTGCCGTAGTCCAGATTGACTTCCACATAAACGAGGCCGTTTTCGGCTAAAACGATGCCATTACCAATGGCGGTAGAGGCGGCAAAGTCGGTGACGGTGGCATCGGCGGAACCGTTGCCATCCACATCTACCTGGTCACCATTGGCCAGAAGGAGATTGGCATCGCTCATGTTGGCGGCGTCACAGGAGACGAAGAGGTATTCGGCGGTCGTGGTTACGCCCCAGATGTGGGCGACGTGGTTCAGGTTGTTGATGCCCAGAGCACGTGGCGATGAGGTGGTTCCGACGAGGGTGATGCCGCCAATGGTGGCCCCTTCACGGATGGCTACGGTCCCATTGTAGGCCAGGAACCCATCGGTCGCGGCCGCGCCGTCCGTGTCGCCTGTAAATACATAATTGCCACTGTTGTTAATCGAAACCATACCAAAGTTATCCCAGTTATCGCCGTCCCCGGTGGGGCTGAGTTCACGAGCCACCATATTACCGTTGACATAGATAATGTCGTCGTCAGTGGTGCTGCCGGTATCCAAGAGCAATTCGTGAACGTGGTTGGTGCCGTTATCAGCGATCTGATAATCGAAGCCTACCCCAGAGGGGCGGTCAATGGGAAGCCCAGCCACGATATCATCGGAGCGGATAACCACGTTAATGTTGCCAGATGTCGCCGTGGGGCTGACATGTAACACCCGCCCCAGAGTGGTTGTACCGCCAGCATCATTGAAACCTGCCACCCAATACGCCTGTCCCCCAGGAATCATCGACGGACGGCTGTTGAAGATGTTGTTGGTGTTGGCGGGGAATCCGGGAGCCGGATCGCCTTCAACCAGGACGGGGCCATTGTGGGAATAGGCGGCATCGTCGCCCCCATAAGCGGGGCTGTAAAGGAAACTGTTGGCGTCACCAATGCCCATCGTTGTTTCGGCACCGGTGACGGTAGCGGTCGGGATGGAACTATTGAACAAGATGGGGGCATCGTCAAACCAGACGAAATTGTCGCCAGTGACACCCCCGGTGAAACCAACCTGGCCTACGCCGTTGGTGGTGGGGTAGTTCAGGCTGGTGATAGGGCTGGTGGTTCCGGTGGGTATATCCCCATCCTGTACCACCAGTTCTACGGTTACGATACCTTGTGAGTTAACGCTTTCTTGGTAGGTCAGGGTGACGACTGTGCCGTCGGCGATGACGCCGGTATTGACGCGGACGAGAATGTCGCCGGGGGTGTTGCCACTGAGGATTTGCCCCTGGCTGGTGGCGACGGAGCCATTGACGAGGGCGGTGGCTCGGCCAGGGAAAACATCGGACCAGGTGATGGCGTCAGCGACGCGGCCGCTCCGGTTGTTGATGACGATGGTGTGTTCCCAGACATCGCCCGGGTCGGCCAGGCCGTTGCCGTTGTTGTCTACCACCAGGTCGCGGCCGCGGGCGGCGTCCAGGCTAGAGGCCAAAGCCAGTGGGCCTAATTGGATGCTGGGTAGGGCATTTTGGCCGGTAATGAGCAGGGAAATGGCCCCGATGTGGCTGAGGTCGGCGTTGCCGGTCAGGTCGGCCAGGGGAATGGTGAAGGTCGCGGCCGCGGTGAGCACATCCACCTGGAGTTCATAAGACGAAACCCGGCTGTCATCACTGTACAGTTCCAGGGTCAGGCGAGCGGGTGATGGGTTGGCGTGGATCATGAGGTGAATCTGATCCAGCAGACCCCCCTGGGTGAGGTCTAGCCCGCCCAGGCCCGTAGCATCCAACTTGGAAGGGTCAGCCTCGTGTCCGTCCCAGGTGAAGCGCAAAGAGGTTGCGGCCGCGGACACTTCCCGTTCGCCGCCTAAAATCGTTTCATTTGTAACCCAAGACGATCCCTCGTCGGCTAATCCAAAGGAAACATCCCCCTCACGGCTGAAATCATCCAGTACCAACGTAGGTAAAGGTTCTAGCAGAGCCGACGCTTTAGCCGCCGCCCCGCTAAGTCCGATCACGGTGAGAAAAAGGGCAATCAACCCTAAACCGGACCATAACCAACGACCAGATAAGTGATTAGAGCGTACACGCATGGGAGCCTCCTTAATTGTTTTGCTACGGGAAGGCTAAATTGTATGCAATCGGCGAGGTAATACCAAAAAACAAAAAAGCCATGGGCTGGGATTTACCCAGGCCATGGCTTTCCGCAGCGGTTTAACGTGTATTACTCGCTGGTTACTTCAATGGTCACCCCTGGCGGTGGCTGGTGCTCCTCTTCGGCTTCATCCAGTTCACGGGCTTTCCACTCGTGCAAGACCACCATGCTAAAAATATCAGACTCGGTGATAATGCCGATTAACACCCCATCATCATCTACGACAGGTAGACCGCTGATCTTATGTTCCAGCATAGTTAAGGCCGCTTTGCCGATGCTGGCTGAATCGGTGATCGTCACTGGATCACGCGCCATAATCTCTCCCACCGTCATCCGGGAGAGTAAATAATTTAGCTCCCACATGCTTAGTGACGTAGAGGGCGATGTTTCGACACTCCGAATGTCGCTCAAGGTGACAATGCCTACCAGTTTGCCGTTTTCATCCGCAACGGGCATTCGGCGAACCTCATTTTCCGTCATCATGCGGTGAGCTACGGGCAAGGTCGTCTCTGGCGAAACGGTGATCACACCGTGAGTCATCCAATCTTTTACCATTGCTTCTCTCATGGTGATAGCTCCTGGAAAGTAAGTGGCAGAGGGGCAAAGTGGCAAAGGGGCAAGAGTTCCTCTGAGTTCCTAGAGTTCCCAGAGTTCCACTCCTTTAAGCGCACTGACCCACTAACCCCTCCCCCCATTACCGATAACGCACATACGGCTCTGCTACATCATCTTCTACATTTTCCCATTGCTGGACAACCATGCGGAAGATGTCTGATTCAGTGATGATGCCCACCAGATGGTTATGAAGATCAACCACCGGTAGACCGCTGATCTGGTTTTTGAGCATGAGCCGGGCGGCTTCGCCAATCGTGGCCTCGGGGGAAATGGTGATGGAGTTAGTCGTCATAATTTCGCCAATGGTTAGTTGGGACAGCAGATAGTTTAACTCCCAGATGCTCAGGCTGGTGGCAGGGGATGGGCGGGCTTCGCGGATGTCGCCATAGGTACAGATGCCCACCAGTTTGCCGTTTTTAACGACGGGCAGGCGGCGAATCATGTTGTCCACAATGAGCCGATCCGCTTCGGGCAGTGTGGTATCTGGGGTTACGGTAATAACATCGGCAGTCATCCACTCACGGACAAGTTCGTTTTTCATGATAGAACCTCCTTATGGTTCCATTTTTTGGCGGTACCGAAGGTGCAGAACGGCCAGGATGAACATGAGGGTCATAATAACTGCGGAGATGACACAGTAGCGGCAGACGGCATGGATAATGAATAGTTCCAGGGCGGTGAGGCCAAGGGAGAAAAGGAAACCCAGACCGGTAAGGCCAACTAAGAGTTCGGGCAGGTTTTCTTCTAGCCAGGGCCACCAATCTTTGAGCCAGACGGCCAAAAAGATGAAGGCATAGCCGAGTAAACCGATGAGGGCTACGGGGATGGGGCCGATGCTGGAATAAGGGGCACCGGGACCACTTACGCGGCCGCAATCGTCCCAGCCGCTACCGGTACAACCCGCTAACAGAACGCCCTCATGGTAAAGCCATAAATAATAGGCAACTAACAACCCCGGCACAGCCAGAAGTTGAATGAACCGTACCGGCCAATCACGATTTGTTTTCATGGAGACTCGTGGCAACTGATGAGGTTATCTCGCCCGGTGGTTTGAGCGCCGGGCAAGTGGAACTATGAACCGAGCAAAGCGCCAATCCGTTGTTGGAAAGTGGCGAAGGGAACAGCCCCCTTAATGATTGAATCATTGAGAAAAAAGGTGGGGGTGCTGGTTACACCATTGCGTGAAGCTACGTCTATATTGTCACGAATCATATCCACATAACGGGCTTCCGCCACACACTGGCCGAATTCTTCCGTATCTAGACCCAGGTCTTCGGCAATAGCCATGAACCCATCACGAGTACGGGTGGTGGGATCGTCATAACCGGCGTACATCGCGGCCGCGAAGGGGAAAAATTGTTCTTGTTGCCCAGCACAGACAGAGGCGTTGGCTGAAGGTATGGTGGCATCTCCCAGAGCGTAAGGCAACATCACCAGACGCACATCCCCATTCGCTATGTACTGCGCTTCCAGAGCGGGCAACGTTTCGACATGGAAATTGCGGCAGAAACTACAAGCAAAGTCAGCTACTTCTACCATGGTAACCGGCGCATCCGGTTCGCCCAGACTAAAACAGGCGTTGGGGTTTTCGTCGCAATAAGCGGTAATACTCTGAATGTCTGGTTCTTGGGTAGCCAAAATCAGCAGAGCTGCCAGGATCAAGATGCCACCGGCGATAATGCCACCCAACAATACCCAGTTGGTTTGGCGATGAGTAGGAGCATTGATCCGTTTCGATGTTGGTTTTTTAGCCATTGATATGTGCCTCGGATGATGGGATTGCCTGCCGAATGGAGGCGATAAGTTGGGGAGAATTAATGTCTTTCAACAAATAATCACTGGCTCCAGCCTGGTAGAACATCTCTTGTTCTACATCGTCTGGGTAGGGTGATAAGATGAGAATGGCACTCCCTAGTTTGTTAATACGAGAAACGGCCTGACTAAAGGACGCGGCCGCGTTGTCCACATGACTCTTTAGCCCCAATAAAATGACATCAGGCTGTATGAGCTGGGCTAACTTTTCACCTTCGACGATGCCGTCAACGACAGCCATCACCGCAATTTCGGGTGAAGAATCCAGAAGAGTTTTTAAGGCGCGCCGCACGGCCGGATGTTCGTCAATGATCAGGACCCGAATTTTTTCCATTGCCATCCCCTTACTCTCAACAAAGGGTACAGAACCATGTGGATTGGTATGGTAAGTGTAGGCATGAGACCAAAACCGATATAGTGCTAAATGTCACGCAATCAAACGGAAACTTGTCACGCGGTCAGTATGACATGGTGGGAAGGGTTGACAGGAGTATGTAACCGGGGAAATCACTGATCGGTGTTATTTTGGCGTGGTGTTAATGGCTTGGATGTGCCCTTATGAGCTAAAAGAGGATAAACGGTTACACCTGAGGCAGCGTCATGGTTATTTTGGTACCACGTCCCAAGACAGAGTAAATACCAAATGAGCCATTGAGGCTTTCAGCGCGGGCGCGCATATTTGAAAGCCCATGTCCCACCATGTTATTTTGTTGGCTGGTATCAAAGCCTCGACCATCGTCCATAATGGTTAAGGTGATGAGTTGATTGTTGACATGGGGAGCTACTTCGATGGTGACTTTGCTGGCACGAGCATGGCGGGCAATGTTAGCCAGTGCTTCTTGGGTGGTAAGGAAGATGGCCCGGGCCACCGGGATGGGTAAGCTGGCTACATCAGCGGCGGGTACATGTAAACCTGCGGGAATCATGGTGTTGGCCTGAAACTCACGTACGAGCCGGCCTAAACCGTTACCGAGATCACCACTGAACCGTTGCGGCCGCAAATCCAAAATGAAATTCCGTATATCCCGAATCGCATCATTCAACCCTTCCACGGCCTGGCCCAGAAGCTGTTCCGCATCTTCAGACGCTTTGGGTAAAGCCAGGCGAGTAGACTCCAGCGTTAGACCCACGGCAAAAATAGATTGGATAATGCCATCATGTAAATCCATGCCAATTCGGGTACGCTCTTCGATAACCGCCAGACGGGCTACTTGCTCATAAAGCCGGGCATTCTGAATAGCAATCGCGGCATGAGCGGCTAACAACTGCACCATGTCCTCATCTTCCTGGCTAAACTCCGGGGCGCCTTCTTTGTTTGTCAAATACAGATTACCCAACATCTGCTCCCCGGCCATCACCGGAACCCCCAGAAAACTATCCATAGGGGGATGGTTTTCGGGGAAACCCACGGAGCGGGGGTCTACACCTATTTTGGGTAAACGAATGATTTTTCGCTCTTTGATGATAGCGCCCAATAGCCCTAACCCTTGAGGAAAATGGGGAATGCGTCGGGCTTCTTGGGCCGTCATGCCACTGTAAATGAACGCATCCAGAAATCCTTCGGCGTTGGGGACACCTAGCGCGGCAAATTGTGCCCCGGCCAGTTCCCGGGCGGCATCCACGATGAGTTGTAACACCTTGTCCAGGTGTAATTCACCAGCGATGGCCATGGCTGCTTCATTTAACACCTCAAACTGGCGGTCACGGCTTAACTGTTGGGGATCAGAATGGGTAATTGTATTCACAGTGGGAATTGTGGCGCTACCGGATCGGGTGGAGTAAATCAGGAGTCGAGGCTTTAGCCGGTAAAGACGGTCCGACTAAACTCTCCCCTCCAACCGATAAAACGGGTAGAGCCGGAATTATAAATAATCTTTGAGATGGTGCTGAATGGCGTACGCGGCCGCTTCTGCCCGGTTGGCTAATTCCAGCTTAGCCAGAACACTGCTGACATAGTTGCGTACGGTACCTTCACTAAGAAAAAGGTTTTGGGCAATTTCCCGGTTGGTTTTACCCTCAGCAATAAGACTTAACACCTGCATTTCCTGCGGTGTCAGGTCGCGGAAGGCACTGGCCTCTTCCTTTTGCATAGACCGGCGCATTTCGGTGAAAACCTTTTGTGTGAGCGAGGGATCAAGGGCGGCTTCACCCCGGGCGGCTGATTCAATGGCCCGTAGTAGCTCCCCACCGCCCACCTGCTTGAGCACATAACCAATGGCCCCCGCACGGATAGCGGCAAAAAGCATCTCATCTTCGGCGTAGGATGTGAGCATAATGATGCGGGTTTGCGGCCGCTGTTCCATAATCTCGCGGCAGGCTTCTATCCCACTTCCCCCGGCCAGGCGGATATCCATCAGGACGATATCTGGTTTATGCTCCAAAGCCATGTGTACGGCTTCTTCCTGATTGGACGCTTCGGCAATGACATCTAAACCACTTTGCCGCTCAATCAGGCTCTTTAAACCAAGACGGACAACTTCATGATCATCAACGAGTAGAATGCGCAAATGTGACATAGCCTAAAGTATAGCCGTTCCTATTTGAGTGAACCAGTTACCGCAAAACGAGTACCCTAACTTGATGGCGTATGAGAAAAAATGGTGATCTCTTGAGATATGAAGGCATTGTGATAAAATGCACAATTGGGGTAACAAAATTCTAGATAATTCGTTAATAGACATACAGTGTCAAAGTCTTTAAGCTCCTTAACCGATTTTGACATTAATCACGCCCTGATTTGTGATCCGGGCAGGCCAAAAAGCCAAAGCTGAGTTCTACAACTGGAGGTTTTTACACATGAAGAAAAGTTATGTTAAAAAAGGCAATGTCTGCAAAGTAACGTTTGAGTTACCGGTAGACATTGAAGCACAAGAAGTCGCTGTTTTAGGTGAGTTCAATAATTGGTCACCTGAGACGCATCCGTTGAAGAAAGCTAAGAAAGGTGGTTATAGCGCGACCGTTTCTTTGGAAGCCGGTCAATCTTATCGTTTCCGGTATCTAGTAGACGGTCAACGATGGGAAAATGATCCCGAAGCAGATAATTTTGTGCCTAATATGTTTGGCACGAAAGATTCTGTCATTGCTCTATAATTTGCGGTTTGTTACCCCAGCCTTTAAGAAAGACCTGCTTGGTTCAACGCCAGCAGGTCTTTTTTTTCTCTCCTTAATCGTGTTAGACTTCCAGCCTCATGGAACATTTGACTTTCTTACCTGCCCCACCGATTTATCTTGATTTTGGGCGTGACGTGGTGAATGATCTCGCGGCCGCGGAGAAACACGAGTGGCTTATCACCAATGGCATCGGCGGCTACGCCAGCGGCACCATCGCTGGCTCATTGGGCCGTTGTTACCACGGTCTGCTCATCGCCGCCCTTCAGCCGCCTCTGGGGCGCACCCTGCTCGTCACCAAACTCGATGATACCGTGCGCCTGGGCGAGAAGCGTTTTCGTTTGTTTGCCAACCGCTGGTCGGCTGAGAACGTGGAGCCGCACGGCTACCTGCACCTGGATCGGTTTCATCTGGAAGGCACAACCCCCGTCTGGACATATGCGCTGGGTGATGGTTTGTTGGTCAAGCGTATCTGGATGCAGCCGGGAGCCAATACCACTTATATTCGTTATGATTACACCAGAGGCACGCGGCCGCTAACCATTAACCTGAAAGCCATCGTTAATTACCGGGATCATCATGGGCGCACCCGTGAAGGGGCCTGGCAAATGGATGTGCAGCCGGTCGCGCAGGGTCTGGGTATGCACACCAATCAGGAAGGAGCGACCTCGTTTTATGTTTTGAGCCGGGACGCGGCCGCGAACCCTCGTTCCGTCTGGTACAAAGATTATTATCTGCGCACGGAAAATTATCGTGGCCTGGCCGACCAGGAAGACCACCTCTACGCCGGATTGTTTCGGGCAACCCTGCAACCGGGGAATAGCCTGACGATGGTGGTGACAACGGACGCGGCCGCGAACCTGGACGGGCAATCTGCCTATCAAGAACGCCTCGCCTACGAATCCACCCTGCTCAACCTCGCCTCGCCCCCCTCTCGCCCCCTGGCCCCTTCCATCTTCACCTCCTTGCACCTGGCCGCCGACCAGTTCATCGTGCGCCGCACCACCCCCTCTGACCCCGATGGGCGCACGGTCATTGCCGGTTATCACTGGTTTAGCGATTGGGGGCGTGACACCATGATCGCCCTGCCTGGTCTCACCTTAACCACAAGCCGCCCGGATGTGGCTCGTTCTATCCTGCGCACGTTCGCCCGTTTTGTGGATCAGGGCATGATTCCCAACCGTTTCCCGGATGCTGGCGAAACCCCGGAATACAACACCGTAGATGCCACCTTGTGGTATTTGGAAGCCATCCGTGCTTACCACACGACCACCGGCGATGATGACCTTCTGCGCGAATTGTTTCCCATTTTGCAGGATATTATCGGCTGGCATCAGAAAGGCACACGCTACCAGATTCACCAGGACCCACAAGATGGTCTGCTGTATGCGGGTGAGCCGGGGGTACAACTGACATGGATGGATGCGAAGGTGGATGATTGGGTAGTGACGCCACGTATCGGCAAACCAGTGGAGATCAACGCCCTCTGGTACAACGCCTTACGCCTCATGGCTGATTTTGCTACCCACCTGGGCCAACCGGCTGAGGTTTACCAGCAGATGGCCGATCAGGTTCAGACCAGTTTTGGCCGTTTCTGGTATGACGAAGGCTGTTACTGCTACGATGTGCTGGATGGCCCTCATGGTGATGACGCTTCTTTGCGGCCCAATCAACTGTTGGCTGTCTCTCTGCCCCATAACCCGCTGTCCCCGGAACGACAAAAGCAGGTGGTGGCGATATGCGGCCGCGAACTGCTCACCCCCCATGGACTCCGTAGCCTCTCCCCAGACCACCCCGATTACAAAGGTATTTATGGCGGGGATCGGTATACGCGAGATGGCGCTTACCACCAGGGAACCGTGTGGGGATGGCTGATTGGCCCCTTTGTCACGGCCCATTATCGGGTCTACCAGGATGCGGAAATGGCCCGTTCTTTCTTGCTTCCCTTGCTGCGTCATTTGCGCGATCATGGCGTGGGTAGCCTGAGCGAAATTTTTGACGGGGATCCCCCCTTCACCCCACGGGGTTGCATCGCCCAGGCCTGGAGCGTGGCCGAACTGCTCCGCTGTTGGGCGTTGCTCTCACCCTCTGAAGAATAAAAAGAATAGCCCTCACCCCCGGCCCCTCTCCCGCTTCGGGAGAGGGGAGTTGGTTCCCTCTCCCTGGGGAGAGGGTTAGGGTGAGGGGTTTTGTTGGTTACATATGTTTCCCAAGAAGCGAAATGTTGTCTACTCTACCGATTCGGCTGTGGCCAAACGGTGCGCCCGTTGTGGCAGTTACCCTTGCCGTTGTCCCCAGCCCAAGAGTTTGCCCCCGGCGGAGCAAGTAGCCCATTTGCACCGGGAGAAAAGCGGCCGCGGCGGTAAGTGGGTTGTGGTCATACGCAATTTGCAGCTAACCCCTGAAGATATGAAAACATTGGCTAAGAATCTCAAACAAGCCTGTGGCACGGGTGGTACAATCAAAGACGGGGCGATTGAGATTCAAGGGGATCAGCGGGAGGCGGTCGCGGCCGCGTTGCAAAAAGCGGGTTATAAAATTAAATTGGTGGGAGGTTAAACGTGTTACGTCGTCTGCTCTTTATATTGGTGGCTGTATTGTTGATGGGATTCGCGGCCGCGTGCCAGAGCGAACCCATCGTTGTGACCCGAATGGTTGAGGTGACCGCCGAAGTCACCACTATTTCCCAGGTCATCATCACCACAACCCCCGTTCCGCCTACCCATACAGCTATACCGCCCACCGAAACCGCCATCCCCGAACCCACGGCCACCAACACCCTTTCGCCTATCCGGGCTACCGCGGCCGCGCTGAATGCCCTCGTCAGTGTACCCACCAGCGCCGTCACCCCCGTGCCACCCGATGATTGGGTGGGTATCATTAACCAGGCGTGCACCATCGTGAGTGAGAACTACGTGCGTGACGATTTTAACGGCGCCGATTGGGATGCCGTATGTGCCGACTATGCCACCCAGGCGGAAACGGTTACCAGCCAAACAGAGTTGTGGGTCCTGCTTGAAGGGCTTATTGCTGAGTTAAATGACAACCACAGCCGCTTTGTCAGCGTAGCTGATTTTAATAATGAGTTTGATCTGCCGACCACCGGGGCAGGTATTCCCTGGCCTGGCATGACCATCAACCCGGCCCGCGAAGATGATCGCCTGCTTATCTGGTATGTCTGTGATGTAGGCCCAGCCGCCTCGGCCGGTCTGCAACGGGGTGATGTGATTTTAGCCATTGACGGGCAAACCTTTGCCCCTGACGAAGAGGGGTTTGATCGGGGGCCTATTTTTGAAGCCATGTATGGCAACGGCAAAACTTCGGCCACCTTCACCGTTTTGCGTGGCCCGGATAACGAACCGGAAGATATAACCCTGAATTATGGCGGCGCGGCTGGCTGTGATGGCTGGCAATATGGCTTGCTCAGCGAAACACCCCGTATCGGCTACATCCGTGTGCCCGATTTCGGCGGTGCTTCTGACACCAATGTTTTGGATGCCATTGAGGCGATGGAAGAGGTTGCCCCCCTCGATGGCCTGGTGGTTGATGTGCGCCATAATCCCGGTGGGAACTCAGATCGTACCCTGGCCCTTTTCACTGAGGGCATCTTTGGCACAACCGGGCCGCTCCGGGCGGGGGCGAACCGGCCCGTGTACCGCATCCCTGGCCCGGTCAAGTGGAACAGCACAACCCCGGTAGCGGTTCTCACCGATGGAGCCAGTCATAGTGCGGCGGAATATTTTGCCATTGTCATGCAGTTAAGCGGCCGCGCTATTATCGTCGGCTACAATACGGCTGGTAATACCGAGGGCATCACCGGTTTCAATGTCGCCGATGGCTCCATCATCCGTCTGGCGGTACAAATCCTGGTCTTGCCCGATGGCAGTCTCATCGAAGACGTGGGTGTCACGCCTGACATTCTGGTGCCACTGGGCGAATGGGGTTTGCGCGATGTACCTGACAACCAACTCCAGGCGGCCTATGATGCGTTGTTGGCAGAGATCGAGTAACTCAGAAGTTCCTAACCTGGACAAGCCAGAAAAGATTTATCCACAGATGTCGCAGATGAACACAGATTGGTCTTTTCATCTGTGAATCTCTGTGTTCTCTGTGTAACTGTTTTCTCGCTGACTGTACAAGAAAGTAGGCTCGTCAGGCACTAAAGAGAGGCTAAAAATGACTGAATCGCGGCCGCAAACCAAAACCGAACTCCTCGCTTTGATCCAGGCGGGCTGGGATGATCTCCACACCCGTCTGAGCCAGTTAAGCGAATCCCAACTGACCACGCCCAACCCATCCGACGGCTGGGCCATCAAAGATCACCTCACCCACCTGGCCGCCTGGGAAATAGGTATTGCCGCCTTGTTGCAACACGAATCCCGTTATCGGGCGATGGGATTGACCGAAGAAGCCGTTTTCCGCGGTGAAGTGGATTATGACAGCCTGAATGAGACCATTTTTCAACAGCATCAGGGCAAGAGCCTGGCTGAAGCTCAGGCTTATCTGCAAACGGCGCATGAAGCGTTGTTGGCCGCCCTGGCTGAACTGAGCGATGACGATTTGCAACACACGTACTCTTTTTACCAGCCCCATGAACCGGGTCAGGATAGTGGCGAATCAATCATCAGGTGGGTGGTCAACAATACTTACGGCCATTACGAAGAACATTGGCCCTGGATCGCGGCCGCGTTGCCAGCCCTATGAAAATAATGAACCGCAGCGAACGCAGAGAAAAGAAAAATCTGTGCCACTCTGTGTCATCTGTGGATAATCCTTCGCTTACTTATGTCAACTTCAATCATTGCTCCCTCTATTCTGGCCGCTGATTTCGCTCGTTTGGGTGAACAGGTGGAAGCAGCGTATCAAACGGGCTGCCGCCACATCCATGTAGACGTAATGGACGGTCATTTTGTGCCCAATATTTCCATTGGGCCATTGGTGGTGCGGGCGTTGCGGCCGCGTGCCCGCCACTATTCCGCCACCCTCGATGTCCACCTGATGATCAGCCAGCCCGACCGCTACCTGGCCGATTTTGCTGAGGCCGGGGCCAACATCCTGACCGTGCATGTCGAGACCTGCCCCCATCTGCACCGCACCATCCAGGCCATCCGCGAGTTGGGCGTTAAACCCGGCGTAGCCCTCAATCCAGCCACGCCCCTGTCTACGCTAGAAGAAATTTTGCCCTTGGTAGACTTGGTTCTGATCATGTCGGTGAACCCAGGTTTTGGCGGGCAAACGTACATCCCCAGCAGCACGGCCAAAATTCGCCGCCTGCGCCAGATGTTAGACACCAGCGGTTCGTCGGCTATGTTGCAGGTGGATGGTGGGATCAACGAGGCGACGATTACGGAGGTCGCGGCCGCGGGAGCGACCGTGTTTGTTGCCGGTAGTGCTGTGTTCAACCAGCACCATTCGGTGGCCGAAAACATAGCCCGGCTGAATGAGCTTATCAGGTAACGCGGCCGCACCATGTCCCATTCCCCCTCACCAACTAAGCCGCTCCCCTTCGCTGATGGGCCGACCGGGCTGAAGGTCTTGCAGGCCTTCAGCCAGGAACGCTCCCCATTATCCGCCCTAAGAGTCATGAACCAGGTGGTTGGCGACTCTTTTCGCATCACCTTACCCCTGTTTAACCCGGCGGTGCTAATTGGCCCGGAGAACAACCGGCACATGCTGGTCAGCGGCCGCGATGATTTCCTCTGGCGCACCGAAAATGATCCGGTGACCCGGCTACTACGGCATGGACTCCTGGTGGAAGATGGAGCCAGCCATGATCATCTCCGTTCGGTGATGGACCCGGCTCTGCACCGGCGTGAGGTGGTGCGTCACCTTGACGCCTTCTGGCAAATTACTGATGCGCTCACCACCACCTGGCCGGATCGCGGCCGCGCCGATATGCTGGTTGAGATGCGTAAACTGGCCCTGCTCATTCTGGTGAAAACACTCTTCGGGGCTGATTTCCAGCCTGATCTGGCCCGCTTGTGGCAACCCATCCTGAGCGCTATTCGTTACATCAGCCCTGGGTTATGGGTGCTGTGGCCCAACATACCCCGCCTCGGCTACGAGCATGATCTGGCGGTGCTGGATGCTTACTTGTATGACCTGATAGCTCAGCAACGGGCGAAGGGTGGGGGGGATGATTTGTTGGCCCGGCTCGCGGCCGCGCCCGGGTTTGACGATCACCTCATCCGTGACCAACTCCTGACCATGCTCATTGCCGGGCACGACACCAGCACCGCTCTGCTGGCCTGGGTGCTGCACCTATTGGGCCAACATCCGGCGGTGCTGGCACAAGTCCAGGCCGAGGTGGATACGGTATTGGGTACGCGGCCGCCGACCCTGGAACATCTGGATCAGTTGCCCCAATTGGATCAGGTCATCAAAGAGACCTTGCGCCTTTACCCACCCATCCACATGGGCAACCGGCAGGCCAACGGTGATATTGCTGTGCGCGGTTACGAAATCCCTGGCGGAACCCGCGTCATGATGTCCATCTATCTCTCCCATCGCCATCCCCACCATTGGACCAAACCAGACGAATTCCACCCGGAGCGGTTTGCCCACGATAACAAAGAAAAAGTGCCCCCTTTCACCTACCTGCCTTTTGGTGGCGGGCCGCGTAATTGCATCGGCGCTGCCTTTGCCCAGATGGAAGCCAAAGTGGTATTGGCCCGACTCCTGCAAACCTTCACCTTCAGCCCGGAGAAGCGCCGTGTTCATGCCCACATGGGAGCGACCCTGGAGCCGCATCCGGGGGTGTGGCTGGCCTACCAGCGGCGCGAGAAGAGGCGTCGTTATTAGGGTCATCGCTTATTCGTACAGCAATTTACCCATGGGTGTGTTTCATTTCGGTTGAGAGGAAGAAAATAATTAATTGGTGAATTGGTGAATTTGTGAATTGTTGAATGATTAACGAGAAAAAGCGTCTGCCATCTCATTAACCAGTCAACAGTTCAACGCAACCGTTCAGTCCAGAGACAATGTGATGCATTTCCAATGACATCAACGGATTAGGAAAGGAGCGGATTAAGAGCTACCTCTGGAAAATCCGTTTATTTCCTAATCCGTTGATGTAAACCATCTGAACGGTTACAGTTCAACAATTAATTATTCAACCCAGTTGAAACACACCCTATACCCATACACTTTCTTTTATGAACGGTTCAATCCTTGCTCCTTTTTCCACCCGCCCTCTGGCCCGCCCGGCGATTGTTTTGGTTGGGTTGTGGGTGTTGTGTATGATTTTGTGCCGATTGCCAACTGGGTATGGGGCGCGGCCGCGTTGCGCCTCCTGCTTATTACCAGTGTCATGTTGCAGGCGGGGGCCGTTTTGGCCGTCCTACTCCCGACCTGGGGGTGGCGGTATACCCTGGGTGTGAGTTTGGTCGTTTTCTCCCTCACCTTCAGCGTTGAATATCTGGGTTCCCACACCGGTTGGCCTTTTGGCGGCTACAGCTACACCAACCTGCTCCAACCCCAATTGGGCGGTGTGCCCTTACTCATTCCCGTGGCTTGGCTGATGATGCTCCCCTGCACCTGGGCCGTGGCGCACCGTTTACGTGCCTCGCGCTGGCAATTTGCGCTGATGAGTGGCCTGGCCCTTACCGCCTGGGACCTGTTTCTCGACCCGCAGATGGTCAACTGGAATCTGTGGCAATGGCATGAGCCGAGCGGCTACTTTGGTATACCCTGGCAAAATTATGTGGGCTGGTTTGTTACCGGAACGCTACTTACCTGGCTCATTCAGCCTCGGCGTGTACCGGTGCGGCCGCTGTTGATCATCTACGCCATCACCTGGTTTTTGGAAACCTTTGGCCTGGCATTTTTCTGGGGGCTGGTTGGCCCGGCCATCGTGGGGGGTATCGTGATGGGTGGGTGCATGGTTTGGGGCTGGCAATCCTGGGGCCGTGGGAGGAAGGGTGGGGGGTCTATCCAAGACCCATTTTTGCCAGTATAATTCCCGGCTGATTCGGTACAAAGGCTTGGTTTGAAACGGGGAAATCACCTCAATATTAATTGGGGCGATTTGTGAGCCTACTGCCAACACGAAAGATTTTGACTTTGAGGAGAGATACTGTGAATTCTCGTAAACATTTGCCCGTTTGGGCTTTCGTTTTTTTGGCTGGTTTGTTGGTGTTAATGGTTGAAGCCATGAGCCAGGTCAATACCAACTTTGTCGTTTTGGGGCGCGAGATCGATCTACCCTCTGATGCTACCAGCGAAGCCACCGTGTCATCAGATTCGGTCAGCCCAACGCCAACCATTCCTTACATCATCCATGTGGTGCAGCCGGGTGACACGACGTACACGATTGCTTTGCAATATGGTGTAACCATCATTGAGATTGCCGAAGCCAATAACCTGGAAAATTATCGGGTGGTGCGGGTAGGTAAATCGCTGATTATTCCGGGCATTGAGGGAACGGCTACACCGACGCAGGAATTTGTCGCGGCCGCGACGACCCCCGGTTCCGGTACACCGATCCCCCCCGCACCAGCCGGGGCCAACCTTTTCCCCAACCCCTCCTTTGAAGGGGATATCTATGACCATAATGGCATTCAGGAGCTACAGGTTCCGCAAGGCTGGTTCATCTATGTAGATGAAGGCCCCAACACCCTTAATCCTGGTTCTGGCGGCAACTTTTTCCGGCCCGAAAGCCGGATATTCGCCGATGCCAACCTCCCGGCCCACGAAATTCCGTTGTTCCTCTGGGACGGAACGCACGGCATCAAAGTATTCAAAGGGGGTGCGCCCACCCATTTTGGTCTCTTCACTGATGTCTATCTGCAACCAGGAACCTATCGGGCCACCTTCCGCTTCTTCGCCGATGCGGTTCTGGCCTACGACGGCGGTACCAAAATTTGGGCGACGGATCCCCTCTCGGCTGAGTATCGCATTATTCACGGCACGGGTGGTACAGCCTGGACACCCGCCACTATCGGTCAGAAAAATACGGTTACCTATACCATCACGGTTGCCCGTGCTGGAGCGGTGCGGCTGGGAGTTGGTTTCCGCAACCGGTTTATTGAATCCAACAATGGCTGGATGATTGACGATTGGTCATTGGTTAAGGTCAATTAGAACGAGAATTAAATAACTGACAGGAGACCGGAAACGAGTATCTCGTCACGAAAGTCAGACTGGCGTTTTTATGACAAACCTAACCCTCGGTTTGTCGCCGGAAACCCCCCTTAACCCCGCCCCCAGGGGCGGGGACTTAGGGCGGGTTTTGCGGGCGAAAGCCCCGAAAACCGCGCTGGGCCCCTTCCCGCCGGGAAGGGGGTTAGGGGGATGGATCTTCCGACTCAATCTATGAAGGGCTTAGGTAAAGTGGGTCGAGTCTCTCGTCTCAGTTCCGTAGGTTATTTAATCCTTGATCCTTAGTAAAACTTAACCAATTCTCATTTTGGGGGTTGACGCACCCATTACAGGTATGATAGACTGCCTCGCGCTGGCAAAAATAAACAGACCAGTATTTTGTTCGGAGTTAAGTGTGAAATGGCAAATTTAATGACCAACATCCACATCATCGGTTTTGCCCGTCCCCGTGGCGGGGCAACCGCAGTGTGCCTGGTGCATTAGAAACACGCCCTTCTAAAAATTCGTGTTCTCAAGCCACAGGCACATCCGCCTGTGGCTTTTTTGTTTCCTTTGCGGAATGACGAGAACACCCTCATCAGCCCTCTGTGAAACGGCCACAGGCGACCCCCGCCTGTGGCTTTTTGTTTTCGAGGGGAACTCGAGGGGAACTCTAGGAACTCAGAGATGCCCCAAGTTCCTAGAGTTCCTAGAGTTCCCATCCTAAGGAGGTCCATGATGAATAAGCCCAACATCACCCGTCAGCGTAAACCTATGCCCATCGGTCAGACCCGGGGGCCACTTTATATCCCGCCGCAGGCCGTGAATCTACCCAACCTTGATCCACTGAACCCGCGGCCGCCGAAAAGCAAGAAACATAAACGTAGATGAGATGCGAGGGAAGCGAGTAGGCGAGTGGCGAGTAGGCGAGTAAACAACGCCAACTCGCACACTCGCAGACTCGCAAACTCCCGTACTCCCCCCTGGTGCAATCATGAATTTACCCATACGCCAATATTTCCGACTTCTTTCAACCTATCTGCGGCCGCAACGCGGCAAAGTGATTATTCTCACCGTTTTACTCTTCATCGGGATCAGCCTGCAACTGGTGGCTCCCCAGGTGGTGCGCGATTTTATTGACCAGGCCCAACAAGGGGGAACCGCGGCCGCGCTCAGTCGCATCGCCGTTCTCTTCCTGGGCGTTACCGTCATTAGCCAGGCGGTACGCATCCTCTCCACCTACCTGACCGAGGACGTGAAGTGGCGGGCCACCAACCTGCTGCGCGACGACCTGGCCGATCACACTCTGCACCTGGACATGGCTTTCCACAACGAGAACACCCCCGGCACGATGATCGAACGCATAGACGGCGACATCACCGAATTGTCCAACTTCTTCTCCCAGTTCATCCTCAAAATCATGGGGAATGCCCTGCTGATGGTGGGGGTGCTGGTTCTGCTTTACCAGGAAGATTGGCGCGTGGGGGCGGCCTTCACTGTCTTTGCCGTGGCCATGATGCTGGCTCTGAGTGTTACCGCCAGCCTGGGGGTGCGTTTCTGGGAAGGGCAACGTGAGGCCCTCTCGGTGCAATTCGGCTTCATCGAGGAAGTGCTGGGCGGGGCAGAAGATATTCGCGCCAACGGTGGTGTGCCCTATGTGATGGACCAGATGCGGCGGCATATTTACGCCGTTTATCAGGCTACTCGCAAAGCGTTTTTGGTAGGCAACCTGACCTGGGGTTCCACCAATGTGTTCTTTGGTATCAGTGGCGCGTTGGCATTGGGGCTGGGCATTTACCTGTACAGCCGGGGCGAGGCGACACTGGGTACGGTTTACCTGCTCCTGCATTACAGCAATACCCTACAGCGGCCGCTGGAGCAGTTGGCCCGGCAGTTGCAGGATTTACAATCGGCCACAGCCAGCATCAACCGGATTCAGAAGCTATTTGAGATTCGGCCAAAGGTGCAGGAACATGCGCACCCGGTGGGCCTGCCGGTGGGGGCGCAAGCAGTGACTTTCGCTGGTGTGACCTTCGGTTATGAGGCAGGCGACCCGATTCTACGTGATGTGTCGTTCCACCTGCCCGCGGGCAAGGTGATGGGGCTGTTGGGGCGGACGGGCAGTGGTAAAACGACGATTACCCGCCTGCTGTTCCGTTTCCATGACCCGGATAGTGGCGCGGTCTGTCTGAGTGAACAGGATTTACGCATGGCGAAGTTGGAAGATGTGCGCGGCCGCGTGGGTATGGTGACGCAAGAGGTGCAACTGTTCCAGGCGTCCGTGCGGGATAACCTGACCTTCTTCGACCCGTCCATCCCCGATGACAAGATCATCGAAGCGATTGAGATTTTGGGGTTGGGTGACTGGTTCAAATCCATGCCCGATGGGTTAGATACGAAACTGGCGGCAGGCGGCCGCGGTCTTTCGGCTGGTGAAGCGCAGTTGTTGGCCTTCACGCGGGTGTTCCTCAAAGACCCCGGCCTCATCATCATGGATGAAGCCTCGTCCCGGCTGGACCCGGTGACGGAACAGCTAATCGAGCGGGCCATTGACCGCCTGCTGCACAACCGCACCGCCATTATCGTGGCTCATCGCCTGGCCACGGTGCAACGGGCCGATGACATCCTCATTTTGCAGGATGGCGAAGTGGTGGAACACGGCAACCGTGTGGCCCTGCTGGCCGACCCTGATACTCGTTTCAGCGAGTTGATGCAGACGGGGATGGAGCAGGTGTTGGCGTAGGAAAGAGGTTAGACAGAGTACACAGAGAGGTAGACACAGAGATTCACAGAGAAAAAGCGAAATCATTTTTGAAATCTCTGTGCATCTCTGTGCCTTCTCTGTGCCTCTCCGTGTTCCTTCTTTTTGTTCTGAATTAGGAGAAATGATGACCCAACCATGGCAATCCGACCGGCGGTGGTGGAAGAGGTGAGTGAGGTGGTGGCGGTGCAGAATGCCCATAGCCGGTGTGCTGGGGACACCACGATGGCAGGCATTGGCAGTTGCGCCGCTGGTATGAGGATGGTGTCAATCTGGCGCGGGATACACGGGTAGCCGTGACGGACAGCGGTGAGATGGTGGGTTATGCCCAGGTGGTTGGTGAAGCACCGTTTGTGGTGATTCCGGTGAGCGGGGCAGTGCATCCGGCCTACCGGGGGCAGGGCATCGGTTCCTGTTTGCTGGCATGGGCCACGGCACGGGCTACAGAAATTGCGGCCAAAGCCCCGGCTCCAGCGCGAGTGGTGATGCACAGCAACCTGTTTGCGGCTGATAACACAGGGATCACCCTGTTGCAGAAGCATGGCTGGGAAGAGGTACGGCAGTTTGTCCATCTCCGTATAACGATGGAACAGCCCCCGCTAACCCACCTGGCCGGAAGGGATTGAGGCCGCTACAACCCCCGATTGGGCCAAGGTAGGTCCAGCTTTGGATGAAGCCTTCGCCGACCACTGGGGCACGTTGACGGTGGACGTTGATGAAGAAGATGGCGAAGCCGAACCGGAAGGCGTAATCGAAAAGCCGGTGTATGACCGGGATTATTGGAACACCCCCGGCCTCTGTTTTGTGGCCTGGGCTGGCGATGAAGTGGCTGCGGTGTGTCTATGCAACGGCAAAACCTTTGAATGGCCTGAGGTTGGTTACTTGGGCAGTCTGAGTGTACG
Organism: Candidatus Trichofilum aggregatum; assembly: GCA_016716885.1. GTDB lineage: Bacteria > Chloroflexota > Anaerolineae > Promineifilales > Promineifilaceae > Trichofilum > Trichofilum aggregatum. Next base: position 28,425 of record JADJUV010000173.1, read on the forward strand.
TCGCGCCTGGCGGCGGCAAGGGTTAGGGGAAGCCTTCATCCTTCATGTGTTAGGTGAGTTTTATCGGCGGGGTACACACACCGTGGTGACGGATACCGATGGGGATGGGTTGACCCAAGCGTACCGCCTCTATCAAAAAGCGGGCATGACCATCTTCCGACAGGAAAATGTGTACGAAAAGGAAGTTCGCCCTGGTCAGGATTGGCTGAGGCGGGAAGGAGACTGAGATTGGAGACTGGGAATCGTCAGTCTCTCAGTCTCTCAGTCTCTCAATCTCCCCAAGGATTTTATCTATGAATACAATTCAAGCCTCTCTTAAATTAATCGGTCAACGCCCCTGGCTGTTCGCCTTGAATTCCTTCCTGTGGATGGTGATTCATACGGCGATGTTATGGCCGGGGCTGGTGACGAAAGCGATTTTTGACCGATTGACCGACAACGCGGCCGCGTCCCTGACCATCTGGGCTCTGGTGGCCTTGCTGGTGGCGATTGGTGTGGGTAAGTTTGTCTCCCTCTACATGGGCATCCTCACCTACGTGCCGTTCCGTATGCACGTCTATGGCACTATCCAGTTGAACATGATGAAATATATCATGCGGCAACCGGGCGCGGCCGCGTTACCGGGTTCGCCCGGTGAAGCCGTCAGCCGGTTCCGGGGCGACGTAGAGCGGATCATGTTCTTCATCTCTGACTGGCTGGTAGACCTGATGGGGTTTGGCCTGAGTGCCGTGGTAGGGCTGATCGTCCTGTTCCGCGTCAACAGCCGCATCACCTGGGGCGTTCTGGTTCCGCTGATCGTGGTGATCATCCTCTCCAACCTGATGCGGAAGAAGTTGGAAGAGTACCGCAACCAGAGCCGCAAGACGCATGGCCGGGTCACCGGTTTCATCGCCGAACTGTTTGGTTCGGTGCAGGCGGTGAAGGTGGCCCACGGCTACAAAGGGGTTTTGCGCCGCTTTGCTGACCTGAATGAGCATCGGCGTGCGGCCGCGCTCAAGGACACGCTCTTCATGGAACTGTTGAACACATCCTTCGCCAGCACCATCGAAATCAGCACCGGGGTGATCCTGTTGCTGGCCGGGCAGGCCATCAGCGATGGCAGTTTCACCATCGGTGATTTTGCCTTGTTTGTGGCTTATTTGTGGCCGGTGACGGATGGGTTGATGTACATGGGGCAACTGCTGGCGGTGCAAAAGCAGACCAACGTCTCGGTGGAGCGGGTGCAATATGTGTTACAAAACGCCCCCCAGACCGCCGTGGTCGAACCGATTGCTGTGCCGCTGGATGGCTCTTTCCCGGCCATGGAGCCGTTGGCCTGGACACCAGCGGATCGCCTGCGCCATCTGGAACTGCAAAATCTGACCTACCATTACCCATCCACGGGCAAGGGGATCGAAGGGATCAACCTGAGTATCCCGCGTGGCTCGTTTACGGTGGTGACGGGGCGCATCGGTTCCGGCAAGACGACGCTGTTGCGGGTGTTGCTGGGGTTACTGCCGGTGCGTGAGGGGCAGGTGTTGTGGAATGGGCAGGATGTGACGGCCGAACGGGCTAACTTCTTCACGCCCCCCCGCGCCGCTTACACCGGGCAGGTTCCCCGGCTGTTTAGCGACTCGTTGCAGAACAATCTGTTGATGGGCCTGCCGGAGAAGTCGGTGGACATCACCGGGGCGTTGTATAGTGCGGTGATGGATCGGGATGTGCCGCAATTGGATGATGGGCTGGACACGAAGGTTGGCCCCCGTGGGGTGAAGTTGTCGGGTGGGCAGATACAAAGGAGCGCGGCCGCGCGTATGTTCGCCCGCTCCCCCGAACTGTACGTCTTCGATGACCTCTCCAGCGCCCTGGACGTAGAAACCGAGCGGACATTGTGGGAACGGATGTTTGAGATGGAAGAGGGTGGAGAGTGGAGCGTGGAGGGTGGAGAGACCCTATCCCCTATCCCCTCCCCCCTCCACACTCCCACCTGCCTTGTCGTCTCCCACCGCCGGGCCGCCCTGCGCCGCGCCGACCACATCATCGTGATGAAAGACGGCCGCGTGGAAGCGGAAGGCACCCTGGAAACCCTACTCGCCACCTCGCCCGAAATGCGCCAACTCTGGCACGGCGACGCGGCGTAAGAAAGCGCATTGGTTATTAACAAAAAGGGCGGCGGATTCATTAAGAATCCGCCGCCCTTTTTGTTATTTAGCTGGTCACATCTCAATAAAGCGCGGTGGCGTTGGTTGAGCCTGTCGAAACCAACGGCCTTCGACAAGCTCAGGCCTCGTTTTCCCCCCAAATATTGAGAAGATACCAGTTGGCTTAAAAATCCCAGTTCCGTCCGCGCCGAGGCTCAAATGCCCAATCTCAACCTTCGCAAAACGGGAATTGAGGCGCTTATCACCCTGTTACTCCCCTAAAAACACGCCCCCTCCCGTTCGTAGTGACGGCTTCTCTCCCCGTTCGTAGTGACGGCTTTAGCCGGTTTTGCCCGCTAAAGCGGTCACTACAAACAAGAGATAACCCGCAATATCTTGACCCTAATTCTTACGCCCACCTTAACAAATCCGCGCCAAAGTAACAGACATCCCCACCAGGACATCCATTATTCAGGTTACAATAGTCACCAACAAATCCGGCCTTAGCCAAAAAAGAGGTGTGTATGTCTAATAATCTGGCAGTAGCAACGTTTGGTGGGGGATGCTTCTGGTGTACAGAAGCTATCTTCCAAGATGTAATCGGGGTTCACACCGTCGTCTCCGGGTATGCCGGGGGCCATGTTGTCAATCCCAGTTACCGGGATGTATGCAACGGCACAACGGGACATGCCGAAGTGATTCAAATCACCTACGATCCAACAATCATCAGCTACGAAGACCTGGCGATGATCTTCATGCAAACCCACGACCCTACCACCCTTAACCGGCAAGGGGCAGACGTGGGCACACAATATCGTTCCGTTATTTTATACCACGATGAGACGCAAAAAGAGGTGGCTACCCGCGTCAAAGAGGTGCTGAACCATTCCGGAACTTATTCCAACCCCATCGTCACCGAAATCATCCCGTATGATCTCTTCTATCCGGCCGAGGCTTACCATCAGGAATATTTCCGCAACAATACCTACCAGCCCTATTGCCAGGCCGTCATCGATCCTAAAGTTCGCAAATTCCGTAAGTCATTTGCTCACAAACTCAAACAACCCGCCTAAATCGGCGGCGCGGCCTGTGGCATCGTCACGGCGCGGCCGCAAATAACGAACGGTGGAAGGGTTGAATCGTGGTCTGATTCACCCTTTCCACCCTTCAAGATGAAACCTCTCTCCCCCGCACTCCGTTTACTTCTTTTCTCGTCGGCTATACCAGCCGGTAGCCGTGAGCAACAAAAACGCGCCCAACACCGCCACCCCAAAACTACGCCAATGGAAGCCGGTAATATCGCCATTGCCGCCCAACAATTCCACCAAAAATCCCCCCAAAAGAGCACCCAGAATACCCATGATGATGTTCGCCAGACAGCCCATCCGCCGATTCCGACCAGTCAGCAGGCTGGCAACCCAACCGGCCAACGCACCGAACAATATCCAAGATAAAATGCCCATTTTGTTCTCCTTACCTGGACAAGCCAGAATAAACGAGGTTTTGGCCCCGGCTTTCACCCACCAACAGGCGTTTTTGTTTGCTTATGGGAGTTTGGGGGCGAAACCCGTGACCGTTCCTCTTGTCAACGCGCCAAGAAGTTGGCTTCAAAGGTACAAAAGCATCCTGCGACTACTCATCAGCCATTTGGGAATAATTTGCTCTAAGCAGAGTAAACCACTTAAGGCCGATATGAGCGTCTGCACGATGATTTGAGTCGGAATCTATACGGGTTTTTACTCAAAACGGCGCACAACGTGGAAGGGGTAAGGGTGGTAGGTGGTGTAAGATACGCGGCCGCGATACGCCAAAAAACGCTCCAGCCGGTCTAAAACAATGGGGTTGGTGATGCAACGTTGCGCCTCTTCGGCGGAAACCCACACCACCTCGGTGCTTTCCGGGCTGATGGTCGGTGTGCCATCGAGGTAATCACCCATCAAGCCAAAAATAAATTTGCTGGGCGGGCTAATGCTAGAATTAACAAAGGCCAGGCTGTGCAGATGCGCCCGGATGCCCGTCTCTTCCCATAATTCCCGGGCCGCGCCCTGGTGTAAATCTTCACCGGCCTCGATCAAGCCGCCGGGCAACTCCCAGCCCCGCGCCGGACTGTTGATGAGCAAAATTTGCTCGTCGTGGTTGCGCACAAAGGTGGTCGCGGCCGCGATGTGGCGGTCACGCGGCGGCAAAGGGCCATTCAAGACCATGCGCTCATTGGCATAAGTCAGCCGTTGCCAGGCCTCAGCCACAGACAGCCACACCAACTGATCCGTCTCCTCGTTCGCCCGGTAAACGGGCATTTCTAGCAATTCCATGTGCCAGAAGAGAACCAGCTTCGGTACGCCACCCACGAGATAGTTACTATTGCCCGCGAACTCGCCTAACTGCACGCGACAGCCTGTTTCTTCGGCAACTTCTCGCACCGCGGCCGCGGCCCAACTTTCCCCCGGCTCCAGATGACCTTTCGGTAAACTCCAATCGTTGTAACGGGGGCGGTGGATGAGGGCCAGCTCGCGGCCGCGGCTGCCGTCTCGCCACACAACTCCCCCCGCCGCCTCAATCACCGTCACCCCGGTTTGTTTACTCATACGTCTGACCCATCTTTGTTTGCCAACATTGCTTCTAGCTCCGCCCGATCAAACACATAACGCTCATGGCAGAAGTGGCAATCTACCACCGCTTCCCCTTCCGTTTCCAAAATAGATGCCACTTCCGCTCGCCCCAGGCTGAGCAGCGCCTGCCGCGAACGTTCGCGGCTACAAGAGCATTGGAAAAAGAGCGGTTGCTCCCCCATGAACTTAATCGCTAGATTACCAAACAAAAGGGTTAAGATTTCTTCCGGTGATTGACCCTGCGCCAATAATTCCTTCACCGGCGGCATCTCTTCCACCCGTTCAGCCAGCATGGCAATGATGTCGGGGTTATAGGGGGGCATCGATTGGATGAGAAGTCCGCCCGCGGCCGCGACCTCACCCTCTGCCGTCAACTGCACCCCCAGCGCCACCAACGAAGGCGTCTGCTCGGACTGGTTCAAGTAATAGGCCAAATCCGTTTCAATATCCCCCGCCTGCAAAGGCACAATACCGTGATAGACATCTCGCAGCCGTAAATCCTTCGCCACCGTCAAAAACCCAGCCGAACCCAAAGCCGCGGGCAAGGCAAATGATCCCCATTGGGCATCTTGTTCTACGGCGGGCATCGCCACAAAGCCGCGCACACTTCCGCCGCTGTCGGCTTCCGTGATTATCTTCGCCAGAGGCCCATCACCTTCAAATTTCAAGGCCACGCGCTGGCCGCCCTTGAGTAAGCCGCCCATGAGTGCGGCCGCGGTCAAAGCCTGCCCCAGCGCCACAGTTGCCACTGGGCTAGTCTGGTGGCGGCGTGCTCCCTCAGCCACAATGTCTGTCGTCAGACAGGCAAAGCCCCGCACGCCCACTTCTTTTGATATCATCCGCGCAATATAATCAGCCACAAAAATCTTCCTTCGGCTAAAGCAACCTCCGGAGTGGAGACTTCAGTCGGAACATCTTTACCGGCTAAAGCCTCGACTCCGGATGGCAAATTTTAACGAATTTCAACCAGCTCAACTTCAAAGATGAGCGTGGCTCCGGGCGGAATAGACCCCTGACCTAGATCACCGTAAGCCAGGTCACTGGGGATAACGAGTATCCGCTTGCCGCCCACTTGCATCGTGGCTATCCCCTCATCCCAGCCAGCGATCACGCCGCCTTGACCCAGAGAAAACTCAAAGGTGCGGCCGCGGTCCAGCGAGCTGTCAAACTTCGTGGTGTCGGTCAACCAGCCGGTGTAATGAACGGCCACGGTCTGGCCTGGTTCGGGCGTATCACCCTCACCAACTACCAGGTCAAGGTATTGCAAACCACTGTCCGTGGTGATGAGATCCGCCTCATCAAAATCAGGCGGCGCGGCCGCGGCTGGTTCACGGGAATCAAGCAACTCAATATCAAAAATCAACGTCGTGTTGGGGGGAATAAGGCCTTGATACCCAGTCTCACCATACCCCAATGCCGGGGGAATAATAAGTTGGCGTCGCCCGCCCACATTCATGCTGGCAATCCCTTCGTCCCACCCGGCAATCACCTGTCCCTGACCCAAAACCAGGGTGATGGGGCTACCACGGTCAATGGAACTATCAAATTTAGTGCCATCGGCCAGCCAGCCGGTATAGTGCAGGCTAACAATCGCGCCGTCTTCCGGTTGTGCCCCATCACCAACCACCAGGTCTACATATTGCAAACCCGATTCCGTCGTCACGATGTCCGCTTCATCTATCTCCACCGGGGCATCCGGCGAACCGGGGTTGATGGCTAACAGCTCAACTTCCATGACCAGCACGGCATTGGGCGGAATAACACCAGAAACACCCTCGGCCCCAAAGGCCAGTTCCGGGGGGATAGTGATGCGGGCTTTTTCGCCCACATTCATCGCCACGACCGCTTGCTCCCAGCCGGGAATCACCATGCCTCGCCCAATGGCAAAGGTAACGGGTTCGTTGCGGGTATAAGAGTTATCAAATTCGGTGCCATCGGCCAGATAACCGATGTAATGCAGGGTGACGACTTCGCCATCTTGGGGCAAATCGCCTTCACCAGGAACCAGGACTTCGATGTCAAATTCGGCGTTGGTTGTGTCCACTGGGGCTACCTCGTTGGTGGGTTCGGTTGCGGTTTCTACTGTGGGGGTTGGTGTAGCTTCCGGGGAGGCCGGGCCACAAGCGACTAAGAAGATAAAGAGGGCCGCGGCCGCGAGGCTCAGGCTAATTTTGTGATACAAGTGTGATTTCATCAGATTTCCTTTTTTTGACAAGTGATAGTAACCAGGGCAAAACCCTGATTACGGGTTACTGTTTATTGGCTGTTAAGACTAGAGGGGCTTGAACTGCTCAAATGGTTCCTGGCAACTGTTGCAGGTGTAAATGGCCCGGCAGAGCGTGGGGCCGAAGCTGTTTTGCAGGGTGGTTTGGGTGGAGCCACAACGGGGGCACGCGGCCGCGTCAAAGAACAAAATGGCCTGCACGTTGCCCCCATGACGGGGGGGCGGCGCGAGGCCAAACGCCTTTAGTTTGGCACGGGCTTCTTCGGTGATCCAATCGGTGCTCCAGGGAGGGTTCAAGACCGTTTCGATAGTGACCGCGGCCGCGCCCAACGCCTTAACCGCGGCCGTAATCTCCTGCCGCATCACTTCCAGGGCCGGACAGCCCGAGAAAGTCGGCGTCATCTTCACCGTGACACAGCCATCCTCAGCCACGCTCACCTCGCGAATGATCCCCATCTCCACCAGCGAGACCACCGGGATTTCCGGGTCTTTCACTTCATCCAGCGCCCGCCAAATAGGGGCATTAAGCAATTGTTCCATTTGTGTTATGACCGTGTAGAGGCATCAAGGATGGTCATACCGACCAACTGTTTACCCCGGTAACGCAGCAAAATGCCTTCATCGGTCATTTGAGAATCGGTAGCTCGTTGAGGGCGTTGAAAGTTAATATACAAAACATCAGCTTCAGCGTCATAATCTACCCAAAAGCGTTGGTGTGGAAATTCAATCAGCATAGGAATAGCTTGTAAGACGTAAGGGCTAACAACGTCGGTTCTTATTTTTCCATTTTGCTTTTTTACGATCCACCTTACTTGTGAAGTAAGCGGAGATAACAAACCCGTCATCTTGAGACAACTCACGGTAAATGACAGACAGGTATCGCTTTTGCCCATACTCCTTGACTGCAATTAAGGAGCCATTATAGCCATTGAGTATCAGGTCAGGGTTTTCCAGAACTTCTATCACATCTTCATAATATCCTGCCATATCATCATGGTTTTCAACGATATGTACCCATCTCTCCGAAGTAAGCCGAATAGGAATTTGATTAACCGAATAAGCAATGTCCATATTTTACCACACGGCTTCGGGGTCTAGGCGGGCCACGGATTGCATCTCTTGGAGCAGTTCGGTCAGGTAGGCAGTGTGATGCAGACGGTCGCCAGGGGCTAATTCATCAGCGGGAACTGTCAAACCACATTCGCTCAGGAAGGGGCGAACCAGGGCTGACCATTCTGTTTGTAACGCGGCCGCGTCCGGCACATACCCCGCTTCGACCAACAAATGTTCATCCGGCCGGGGCACAAACAGGGCCAACGCATAAGGCCACAACTCATTCAGGGCGTTTTGGGTGCGTTGGTGGCTTACTTCTGTGCCCAGACCCAGCCGTTTGAGCCAGGCCATGGTATGGCGTAGGTGGTAAATCTCCTCGCTACGAATTTTCGCGGCCGCGTCCCCCATCGGTTTATAGCTACTTTGCATCAGATGAGGCAGGGCCACCATTTCATACGCATCAAACAGATATTGGCGTACCATGCTAAAGGCCCAATCCCCTTTCGGTAGCTCCACCAGAGGCAGGTTGCGGAACGCGGCCGCGCTTCTAAAAAAGACCAGCTTATCCGGGTCATCACCGGTCAGCCCCCGGATGATCTCATACCACAAGGTGGCGTGACCCAATTCATCCTGGGCGATATTGGCAAAGGCAATATCCTCTTCCAAAATAGGCGCATGACCTGTCCATTCCGAGTTACGATGAGCCAGAATCAGCTCATCATCGGCCATCCCGATTAATTGATTAACCAACGCTTGTTGCAATGTTTCGTTCATGGGTAATTGGAGCTAGAGATGTTGTAATCGTTTTTGAGTCCACTGAAAGAAGCCACGAATTACACGAATTTTTCTCTGGTAATTTCGCGTCCTTTGCGCCTTGGCGTGAGTTTTTTCAGTAAGCTCATGTTTTGGGCCGGAACCGGTCACTCAACCTTCCTCATGGGTCTGTTGGCGGAAGGTTTCGAGGGCGGTGCGGGTATGATAATGGTTAGGTTGACGGTATTGTTTGTCCAGCGCCGGGGCGTAATGGCTACTCACATCAGCCGGATCGCTACAAGTAATGGCCTGGGCCGGAACCACCCACCAGACGGCGACGACCATGCCGTCGTTAAACAACTGTCTGGCCTTTTCCAGAGCGTCAGTGGAACCAGTGGCTTCCACTTCGCCAGTGTAGATGACATGCTCCAGGGTGTTGCGGGTGTTGAGTTCTTTGCGGAAGATGGCGTAGGGTTGGAGAGGGGCCGCGGCCGCGTCAATTTCGCTCTCTAACTTCACTAACTCCTGATATGTCCAGGCCGAAATAGCCGACTCAGGCACAACCCACATACTGTGGCAACGCGGCCGCCGGGCAAACACATCCCGCGCATTCAACAAAGCCATCTCCGCATCCGGTGCATGAACGGATCCGGCATTGTAATGGCGTTGTCCGGGTCTATCCTGCTGAAATACCTCAAAACGAGGCCATTGGGTGTCGCTCATAGAACCTCACTTAAGCCGCTATCATGGCTACAGCTTGCGTTTTCTGGGCGTAGGCTTCAACCGCTTCACGTACCCACAACCCATCATCATGCGCCTGCTGGCGAGCGGCCAACCGCTCCTTGTTGCACGGGCCATTTCCCCGTACCACCTGCCAAAACTCGTCCCAATCAATCGGGCCATGTTTCCAATTACCGTCCTCATCCTGATGCAAACCCGGATCGGGCAAGGTGTAACCCAATTCCAACAAGATGGGCGCCATCTCGTTGATGAACTCTTGACGGACTTCGTCGTTGGTTTTAGTTTTCACACCCCATTTGCGCAATATAGGCGTGTTGGGTGAATCAGCATCGTGAGGGCCGATCATTTTGACCGAAGGCCACCACCAGCGGTTAATGGCATCCTGCATCAATTGTTTCTGCACCTCTGTACCCTGCGCGTAACGGATAACCATCTCCAACCCCTGCTTTTTGTGAAACCCTTCTTCAATGCAAATACGCACCATCGCTCGCGAGTAAGGGCCATAAGAACAATGGGCCAACATGGTCTGGTTCTTGATGGCCGCCCCATCTACCAGCAGGCCAATGGCGGCGTTATCCGCCCAGTTCAGGGTGGGATAGTTAAAAACACTGGAATATTTGGCTTTACCCGAGAGAAGATCGGCCAGCATTTGTTCACGGGTGGTGCCCAATGTTTCGGCGGCGTGGTAGAGATATTGACCGTGACCGGCTTCATCCTGCACTTTGGCCAGAAGCACCATCTTGCGGCGCAGGTTGGGCGCACGGGTGATCCAGGCTCCTTCTGGCAACATGCCTACCACTTCACTGTGAGCATGTTGGGAGATCATGCGGATGAGTTGCCGCCGGTACTCGTCGGGCATCCAATCTCCCGGTTCAATCTTTTCACCTCTGGCAATGCGGGCTTCAAATTCGGCTGACTTCAGTTCATCGGTTTGGCTATCACTACTCATGGCATTCTCTCAGTGTATGGCTCAACAAAATCGTTTCATCTGTTTTACCATATTTTCCAGTTCAGGGGCATCTTCAGGCCTCATTTCTGGGTAGCATCTAAAGAACAGTTTACCTATGGGGCAAAATTGTGGCTATGCCAGTGAGTTTACCTGCCATCTTCAGGTGAATCAAGGCCGCTACAGTTACCCTGTAGGGCTTTTCCAAAATCAATTCGTACAGCTTCACCCAGGTTTTTAGCAGGTGTAGTCTGAAGACCCATCCCCCTACCCCCTTCCCGGCGGGAAGGGGGAAATCTATTTGTGTCGTTTTTTGCGGGCATACGCCCGCAAAAAACGACACAACATAACATTCCCCGCCCCTGGGGGCGGGGCTAGGGGTGGGGGAAAATGCCCGACACGATGGCACAGCGCTAAGAAATCAGATTTTGGAAAGCCGTGTAGTTACCCTCACCCCACGAAATCTCAAGCAATCACGGAAATCAAATCATCCATTCTTCACCTCATCTTAACTGCAAAAGTAAACGAATTTACACATAAAAACCTGTGTCGTGCGTTATTTTATATAAAGGTGATTGTTGGTGCGCACGAGTTTTCCACCCCTGTATTGTTTCGTTAGTTGATCGGTAACCTGTTTCGAGTTCGGCACTATTCACACAAAAACCCTCTGAAGATAACGATTAGACAATGAAATAAAGGCCTAAAAGCGCAGTTTAATACGCTCGTATTTCTCGTTTTTGGGCAGAAAGAATGAATCGTTATCCTCAATACACCCCACGACATCATCTCCGAGGTTGAAATGGTTCCCTAACCAGAAATGGAGGTAAACCATGGCTAAGAAAGATAAGCAAACTCAGGCACAACGGATGGACCCGGATCAGCGGCCGCTGACGGAGTTGCAGGCCCAGCGATTGGGGGCAATGGCTGATGTCGAGGCCAAACTGCTCGTGGGGCTGACGGTGGCCCAAATCAGCGATAAGTTTCGCTGGCAAATTGATCCGCAACTGTTGTTCTTTCGCAAAATCTGCGGCCGCGTCGTCAAAACAGACCCTGTGACCGGTGTAGAGTACCCGGTCCCCTTTGCTACCGTCCATGTTGAAGATACCGATTGTCATTTCCTGGGCTACTTCCCGGGTGGCTGGCAATGGGGTTGGTTCTTCCCCTTGTGGTGCCATCGTGAAGTGATTGCTACAGTGACAACAGATGCCTGCGGCCGCTTCTGCGTGTGGGTGCCACGCTGGGAAATTGACTGGATTCTGCGCTGGCGACGGGAACGTATCTGCTTCCCTGACCTCTTCGTCCGGCCATCCATCCGTGATCTGCTCAAAGAGCTTATCCACGACCATCCCATCGTCCGGCAACCACCCATCCCCGAACCCGATCCGCCACCCTTTTTACTGCGCGACGGGGGTATGAGCCTACGCCGGGCCAAAGAGTTGATTGGGGTAGACAAGGCCGAAAAGTTAGCTGCTTTTGAGGGCGCGGCCGCGATGGGGGATCGCGTCGTTCTGCGGGAACAAATGCTGGACCAACCCCTGCCTTCCCGCCAGATGCCCCCACCCCTGCCCAAACAGATTCGCGACCTGAGCGAAAAGAAGGACAACGAAGGGCTGTCCAGCCATCTCAACGTAGAGTCCCGTCTGTTTGAAGGCTTCAACCCCTCGCGCTACATCGGCCCGTTCTGGCGCTGTTTTGACGTGTATGTACCCGAATGGATGCCCATTCTGGACGTGCCCGATATTACCTTCCGGGTGACCCAAGATGTGGATGGCGACGGTGATGAAGAGGTCATTTACAGTGAAAACTTCTTTGAAGTTCGTTGGAACGCTGGCCCAATTCCTAATGTAACCCTGGAAGCCTCACCCATCGCTGTAACGGGGCAGGTGTGTGATGTGCCTGATGTGCCTTGCCAGGATACACCTGCCATCTTGTTCGCTGGCCTCATGCCGCTGGTAAACCCGTCCACGGGCGACCCCTACCATGATGCCGCCACCGGCTACGCCCGGCGGCCCAATCGGCCCCACCCATCCGGGGCTATCGCCGACCCGTTGCCCAATCCGCTGGCTTCGGCTCCGTATGCGGGCACGGTGCATCTGTACGGCTGTAACGAGATGAGCGGCGGCGCATTCTACCGTCTGCGCTATCGGTACGAGGGTGGCCCTTGGGTTCCTTTCACGGGTTTGACCTGGCCGCTTTACCGGGTTGTAAGTGGTTCGCTCCAGACCCATTGGCCCACCTCAGATGCCAACGGCTGGTATCCCATTCTGCCGGATAGTGCCAACTGGTTCCCGGAAAACCTGCTGTTGGCCTGGCCTACCCATCACTTCACCCATGGTCGTTATACGGTGGAGATGCAGATCGGCAATGCCAGCAAGAGTGTGATTGATAGTTCCACAGCGATCAACTTTGAGGTTGACAACAGTGCCCCCCTGGCCCAGATTACGGAAGTGCGTTGGCGGGTGGAAGGGGGTAGTTGGAGTGCGCCGCTAGAGTTGGTTTGCCCGACGGTTACGCGGCCGCAAATCAGTGGTAGCCCCGCCAATATCGAGTTCCGGGTGACATACCAGGTGTCTGCCAGCCATTTGCGCTCCTTGTCCCTGAGTGGCGGCGGCTGTGGCGGCGGCAACCCGATTCTCATCTCGGCTCTGGGCACGGCCCAGCATTGGCACACCTTCTCTGGTGACAATGCCGTCAGCAATACAGCCACCTTTGCCTTGCCCGGCACAATGGCCCAAGGGGCGTATAGCTTCAGCCTCTTTGCCGCTTCTCGCGCTTTTAATCCGGCGGGGGGTGACAATGGGCATTTGCTGGACTGGAATTACGATCCGACGGTGCGGTATGTGCATCCCAGTCTACCCATCGCCGTGGTCAACGGCTAACCGGTCAAACGAGTAAAACAATCCGCAGATGACCAGATTTGCCCCGGTAAAAAGAAAAATCTGGTCATCTGTGGATAAGTGAGCGGCAAAGGGGCAGGTGGCAAGAGTTCCCTGAGTTCCTAGAGTTCCTACGAGTTCCCCTGATTTGCCCACCTGACGGCCTTGTGCCATGATCCCCAGCTTATGAACGAAAACGCAACTCCTTCTCTGGCCGAAATTTTATTTGATACGGGCGCGGTACGGTTGGGGCAGTTTACTCTGCACAGCGGCCGCGTCTCCCCCATTTATCTTGATTTACGGGTGCTGGTCTCTTACCCTCAGGCGCTGAAAGAGGTCGCGGCCGCGTACGCCACCCCACTCGCCAGTTTACAGTACGATAGGCTGGCCGCTGTACCCTATGCCGGTTTGCCCATCGGTGTCGCCATCAGCCTGCTCATCAACCAACCCCTGATCTATCCGCGCAAAGAGATGAAAAGCTACGGCACGGGTAAGGGCATTGAGGGGGTGTGGCAGGCCGGTCAAACCGCCGTCATGATCGAGGATTTAGTCACTTCCGGCGACAGTGTCATTCAAGGGATTGGCATCTTACGGCAGGCGGGGCTGACGATTACCGAGGCGGTGGTGCTGATTGACCGGGAGCAAGGGGGACGGGAAAACCTGGCCGAACAAGGGGTGACGCTCCATGCCGTAACCACGTTGCGGGAATTGTTGGATGGGATGGTACACTGCGGCCGCATTACTTCAGCCCAGAAAGAGGAAGTAGCGCAGGCGTTGTGGGGAGTTGGCGGTTAGCGGCTGGCGGCTGGCGGTTAGCTGAGGGTGCGGCCTTTCCATTGGCCGCGGCCGCGGAGCCGCCAAATGACCGACTGCCCGGCAATGATGGTCATTAGCCCTACCGAGAGAGGCATAAAAATGGTGTCCATGAGCCGTTGCCGGGTGAACCAGGCGGTCAGGCCGCGCAAGAGCAGACCCGCCAGCGCCAACATCAGCGGCCACAGCCCGCCACCCCCTAGCCACCACAACCAGGGCACGATGAATATCAACCCATGAAACAGGGTGGACACGGCCAAAAACAGAATGCTGTTGCCATGTCCGGCCAGAATGTTTTTGGCAAACCCCGCCCGCACCTGCCCCCAATTCTCATACATGCGGCACAAAATTAATCCAGCCCCATCGGCCATGCGTAAACGGAACTGGTGCTGTTTGACCAGCCGGGCCAGGGCTACATCTTCCACCACGTTGTTGCGCACCGCTTCATGCCCACCGATGACCTGATACACCTTCCGGCGCAGGGCTAAACATTGCCCATTCGCGGCCGCGAACGCCGCCCACTGACTGTAATGCACCCCCACCACCGGCAGGTAAGCCAAAATAGCCCAGGCCATGAGGGGAACGACCAGCCGCTCCCCCCAGGTGTGGGTGATCTGGGTGGGCCAGATGGTCGCGGCCGCGGCCTGTTCATTCTCCATCAAATCTACCAGGGCGGTAATGGCGGTGGGCTGACATTGCACATCGGCATCCAGGAAGAGCAGAATCTCCCCCTGGGCGACCTGGGCCAGTTGGTGACAGGCCCAGTTTTTACCCAACCAGCCGGGGGGCAACGGTTGGCCTGAGTGCAAATGAAAACGGGGGTCGGCCGCGGCCGCGTGCCGGGCCACCTCGCCCGTGCCATCCTCAGATTGATCATCCAGCAGGTGAATATCCAGGTGGGGATAATCTTGGGCCAGCAATTGGCTCACCGTGCGGCCAATCACCCTGGCCTCGTTGCGTGCCGGAATCAGCACGGAAACTGAAGGCATGAGGGACTTGCGCGGCCCGTCCAAATCAGTGGGCTTGAGGGGGCGTTTGATTTCCTGCCGACCCACACGCAAACGGGGAAAAAAGAGGAAATTGCTACCCAGCGTCAGGGCCAGGATAAGCAGGCTAAAGGTGATGAACAGGCCAGGCACAAGCATGATGGGGAATTTTAACCACAGATTACACAGATGTACGCCGATTTTTCAGCTTTATCCGCGGTTATTTTCGGCGCAACTGCGGCCGCACCCGCAGTTCTTCGTGCTGTTTAATCAGGAGTACACCAATCTGGGCTACCATCGCCCCCACCAGCACCCCATCCCCCAGCCAGAACCAGATAACCGGCAAGAGCAGGAACAAGGTGATGAGCACGGCCCAACCGGATGGTTTGATCAGTAATGACCACAGGATGAGCAACAGCATGGATACCAGGGGAATTTGCCACAAGGTAAGGCCGATCCAGGTGCCGAACGCGGCCGCAATGGCTTTACCCCCTTTCCCTTGCAAAAAAGGGGAAAAGGCATGACCCGCCACTGGAGCCACGGCAATCAAAATCGCTTCCCACCCCTGCCAGCCATACACCTGATAGGCTAACCCCACCGGCAACGCCCCCTTGCTAATATCCAGAGCCAGAGCCAGCGTAAACCAAAAAAATCCCCCCGCCCGCAACACATTGGTGGCTCCCGGATTCTTGTCGCCGTAGCGGGTAATATCCTGCCCCAAGACCAGTCGGCCAATCAGAGGCGAAAAGGGAATCGCCCCCAGCATAAATCCCACCACTATCCAAAAGATTACCGCCATGGTGCACCGTTTTGAGTTTCGAGTTGCGAGTTTTGAGTTTCGAGTTGCCGATTTCGGCCTGGTTCAAGGAAGTTTTACAAGTTGTAGGACGATTTGGCAAATATGTTTCATTTCGGTTGAACGGGTCGGCATCTGGGGATTCATTGGGTTGAACAATCAGTGCCTGGCACGGGCATCGCGGGCGCCCGGCCAGGCGAACCGGCGACGCCTATCACCGACAAGCTTGCCGCCCCCGTGCCGGCGACACCATATCACGACGGCGACGCCTCTGATCACCGTGATCAAGGTCATCGTGACCTGGCGACGCCTCTGATCACCGTGATCAAGGTCATCGTGACCTGGCGACGCCTCTGATCACCGTGATCAAAAAAGCCCCGGTAATAACCAGGGCTTATTTGATCGTGTCCTTACCCCTGTTACGGGGAAAACACCGTTGAACAGCAAGAGAGTAAGAGAATGTGAAATTAGACTCAATCTCCCAATCTCTCAGTCTCTCAGTCTCTCAATCTCCCAGTCTCCCAATCCCTACGACGCATTGGCGATAAATTCGATGGTCAATTCAACCTCTTCCTCAACATTAGCCACATTGGGCACACTGGGAATTTGCAGATCAAAATCCCCCCGGTTAACGATGGCGGTGGCCGTTCCTGACAGTTGCGTTTCCGAGACGACGGTGGCAGTCACATTAAACACGACCGGCTGAGTTATGTCACGGATGGTCAGATCACCCGAAATAGTGAAACTAACCGATTCACCTACCACAGCACTCGCGGGCAACCCATTAACCAGCGTGGGGGTAAAGGTGATGAATTCAAATTCACCCGTCTCCAGAATTCGGTTTTGCATGGTGCGCGTGCGCATGTTGTTGTCGGTGGTTAGGCCACGGGCGTTGATCTGGATAACACCCACCTGGGCCGTGGATAAATCGGCCAGATTGACGGCGATTTCGCCCGCTACCTGGTTGGTGGTTCCCACAACTGTTTTGGGCTGGCCCATCAACTCTTCATCCAGAGCAAACGTCACGGTCGAGTCGGTTGAACTGATCTGGTAGGTGCGGAGCGCGGCCGCGTCCGTGGAACTGCTCGTGTCCAGGGTTGCCGCCTCAATGGGGGCACTGGCTTCTTCCGGTTCACTCAGCGTGCCACAAGCCACCAACCCCATCACCAACACCAGTAACAACAACAAATATTTACCTTGATTTTTCATTCTTCTTGTTCCTTATTTAAGATATAGCTGCAGAAAATCATTGGGGTTTCGTGGGTGGCGGCTTTGGGGGGGGCGGGCCGCCCCCCCCCCCACCGAAAAAAAAAAAAAAAAAACTTTTTCTTGAAGCTATCGTTTGTTAACAACTCCTCATTTTACCCAATAATCGTGACTAAAGGTCGTGCGTCTCGGTTTTAGGTTCTACCTTTTCACCAATCCGGGCTTCTGCCAGAGATATGTCTTCTGGGGATGAGGGGGGGGCAGATGGGGTGGATGCCCGCGGCCGCAACCGTTTCACCACGGCTTGCCCCCCTACAACGGCCGCTATCACCAGGCTAATGGGGATAAGGGTCCGGGCAAACGAGGCCAGCCCGAAGAAAGAAAATCCACCCTCATCATGATCACGCCCGCGGCCGCGACCCCCTTCAGAAAATTCAGGCCGGTCACCATCAGGAAACCCTTCCCTGCCCTCAAAATCAAATCCGCCCCGCGCCCCTTCAGCCCCAAAGCGGCTGGTTTGGTTGGCCCCAACCGCATAACCCGCCAACCAGGTCGCCGTCGCCACCAGGAGAGCGGCCAGAATAATAACGGTTAACCGAACGATTGTTTTCATTTTCCACCTTCCATAATTTTCACAGCGACGATGTCTGGGGTTTGGGCGGGGATGCGGCCGCGAAACAGTCGCTTCACCGGTTGCCCGATATACCGCTTAAAGGCGTTGGTTATCCATTTCCAACTCAGCGCCAGGTGTATCGCCACCATCCACAACACTAAGTCCGCCGTCAGGCTGTGTAGCTGACGCCAAAAAAAGTTTTCCGTGACAGAGATACCCAGTTGGGGCAAGGCCACCCGGGAAATCCAGATACCCGTAGCGATGACAATAACCATATCCACAAAGAGAGCGATATCCAGGAGGTAGCGCAAACGCTCCACCGCCGGTAGCTTCTTAAAAATGCGCCGGGTAATGGCGACGATCCAGTTCCAGTGCCACAAAAGGTGGTAAATCAGGGCCACGCCCAAGGCGATGCCCAGCCATTCGTGGACGGGAATGCCAGTGAATCGGGTGTTCATATCCACGATAAAAGCGATAAATAAAACAATATCCAACCAGAAATTTTTGACGGTTTCGCTCAAGCCCCGCCGCTTTTGGGGCAGGCTGTTCACGGTGATGGTACTCATACGGTGCTCCTCAAATGAAAATTAGAACGAGAGCGAAAGTCGAACTATGTCGTCTTCAACTCTGTCCTCTGTGCTTCGGAGATGATAGAGCGAACCTGTTCAGAAAATATGAAGGGATGATTTAGATGTGCTTAAACCTGGAGTTTAGAGCAAGAGGAGAGAGCGAGAGGAAATTACTCTGGAAAACCCTCTAGCTCTGGCTCTGAACTCTAAACTCAAGTTAAACGGGGAGATGGGGGATTTCACGTTTGAGGATTTTGCCCGCGGCGGAGATGGGCAGACTCGCCACAATGACCACCTGGCGGGGGACTTTGTAGCGGGCTAAACGGGCCTTTAGATGAGTGAGGAGTTCGTCGGGGGTCGCGGCCGCGTTCTTTTTTAGTACCACATACGCCTGCCCCACCTCGCCCCATTTGGCATCCGGCAGGCCAATCACGGCACACATCTGCACCGCCGGATGCTGGTACAACACCGCCTCAATCTCCGTCGGGTACACATTCTCCCCGCCGGAGATAAACATATCCTTTTTGCGATCCACAATGGTGAAATACCATTCGTCATCGTAGCGGGCCAGATCACCGGTGTGGAACCAGCCTTCGTCGTCTATGACTTCGGCCGCGGCCGCGGGGTTATTGAAATAACCAGATGACATGCTTGGCCCTTTCAGCAGTAACTCCCCCACTTCATTCGGGCCAAGCGGGCGGTTGTCGTTATCCACGATGCGGGCGTCCACATAAAAGTTGGGGCGGCCAATGCTCCCCGCCTTACGAATGGCATCTTCGGGAGCCAACGCAAAAATACCAGGGCCAAATTCGGTCATGCCGAACCCTTGTTTGAAACGGATACCTTTCTCCTGGGTGTATTGCTCCACCAGGGGCACGGGCAACGGCGCACCACCACTGGTGCAGAAGCGCAAAGAGCTAAGATTGGCCGTGGTCCAATTGGGGGCCATCGTCAGGGTCTGGTACATGGTGGGCACGCCCGCAAACACCGTCACCTGCTCCTGCTCAATGAGGCTGAGCACCTGCGCCGGATCAAACTGGCGCACCAAAATCGTGGTGCCGCCCAAAATGACATTGGGCAGGGTGTAGACGAAAAGGCCACCGGTATGGAAAAGGGGAAAGACGTTCAGGTAGGTGTCGTCGTGGTGCAGGTCGTGGATGATGGTATTCAGGCTGTTCCAGGCGATCATGCGGTGGGTGATTTGTGCCCCTTTGGGCAAACCCGTCGTGCCGCCGGTAAATATGAGGGCTACCCTATCTTCTGCCTGTACCTGTTCATTGAAGACGGACGTGCTGGCTGAGGCTTGCACGGTGGCTTCAAAGGGGAAACTGCCGGGTACACCGTCGCCTTCGAGGTGCAAAAAATGGGTCAGCGACGCGGCCGCGCCATCCCCTTGTATCTGTTGCACCGCCTCACGGAAATCGTCGGAGTAGATGAGAACGCGGGGCGTGGTGTTGGCAATAATGCCAGCCAATTCGCGCCAGTGCAGCCGCCAGTTCAGGGCGGTGTGGATGGCGCCCAGTTTGCCGCAGGCGAAGAAACAATCCAGATGCTCCACCCCATCACGGGCCAGAATAGCGACCCGATCACCGGGCTGGATCGCGGCCGCGTCTCTGAACCAGTTCGCCAGTTGGTTGGCGCGTTCATTCAATTGGGCATAACTCAGCCGCCAGGCTGGCTCCTTGCCCGCGTCCACAATCGCCACTTTATCCGGGGAATAAATCGCCCGCCGTCCGAGATAATCACCAATGTACATGTTTGAGTTAGCGAGAAGCTTGTCAGCCAGGAAGCTTGTCAGCTTGTCAGCCTGCAAGCTGAAATGCTGACCTGCTGAAATGCTGAGTTGCTGACCTGCTGAAATGCTATTCCCCTTCCGTCCATCTCCACACATTACAGGCCAACGAAATGCCGCCGCCGCTGGCACAGAAGAGAACCGTGTCGCCGGGTCGCGGCCGCGAGGGTTGTTCCAGCGCATCATCCAGGGCCATCGGGATACAGGCCGAGCCAGTGTACCCCCATTTATCCATCACCCAATGGGTTTTGCTCAACGGCTGACCCAAAATGCCCATCACCTGTTTGATGGTGTTGACGTTCAGTTGGGTGAAATAATACCAATCCACCTCGTCCAGTGTCAGGTTGGCTTTGGCGACCACCTGACGAATGAGGGCGGGCCATTGTTCGGCGTTGAAAGTGGCCGGGAATTTTTTGACGAACTGCACACGGGGCACGCCGCCATTGACCTCAACCGGCGTGGTTGGGCAGGTGACGCCGCCCGTATAAATGCCCAGGGCGTCATAAAATTGACCGCTGGCGACCGTTTTGCCCGCCAGAAAACCTGGCGTGTCCCCCGCGCCCAAAACGACCGCCCCCGCCCCATCGGCAAACAGGGTGCAGGTGCGGTGGTCAGTGTAATCCACGTAGCGGGTCATGCCATACGCCCCCACCACCAGAATGTAACGCATGTCCACATCGGTCATGATTTGCCGCGCCCCAATGTCGAGGGCGGTTACCCAGGCGGCGCAGGCGCAATTGACATCGAATGTGCCGGCATTCACGGCCCCTAGTTTGTCCTGCAACACCGTGGCCGTGGCCGGGCTGATGTAGTCGGGGGTATCGGTTGCCACGATGATGAGGTCCAGATCGGCCGGTTGGATGTGGGCACGTTCCAGGGCTTGTCGCGCGGCCGCGGCCGCCAGATCACTGGTCGTCTGTTCCGGGGCCATGACGTGGCGCTGGTGGATGCCCACATTCTCCACCAACCAATCAGAGACAGGCCGGTTGAGCAGGGTGTCGAAGTAGCTGTTGGGTAACATTTTGACCGGCACATAACGGCCGGTGCTGAGGATTTGAGCGTAACGAGACATAGTGGAATGGGGAGGGAAGAGACTAAGAGACTGAGAGACTGAGAGACTGAGAGATTGGAGCAATCTCTCAGTCTCTCAATCTCCTTCTGCTTCTGCTTATTTTGTTATTGAACCCACTGAACGATGGTGCTGACGGTCGCGGCCGCGTCTTCAATGGGGAAGATGTGGCCGACGTTGGGTAAGATAATCGTCTGGGCGTGCGGTAGCCTGGCCTGGAACAGGTCGGCGTTGCCAGGGGGCACAACCATGTCGTGTTCACCAAAAAGGATGAGGGTAGGGACATGGTTCGCGGCCGCGTGTGCCTCAATTTGCGCCTCACTCCAACTGGCTGTGCCTGCTCCAGCCATTAGTTGGGCTGTGTAATTAGCCGGGGGAACCGGGTTGGTCAGGCGATAATCAATGAGTTCCTGGACGATCTGGCTATACCGTTCAGCGAAACCGGGAGCCGTGGCCACACCAATACCTCGTTGAATCACCTCAGCCGGATCACCCGTGCGGTTGGTCATCACCGCCATCGCCTGAGCCGTGATGGGGATCACCTTCATGCCCCCCAGGTTGGTGCTGGCCAAGATGAGCCGCCCCACCAGTTCCGGGCGGCTGTAAACGAGCTTTTGGGCAATGTAACCCCCGAGAGAATGGCCCAACACCGTCGCGCCGGTCAACCCCAACGTTTCCATCAACCCGGCGGTATCAGCCGCCAGTTGGTCAATGGTGTACGGGCCAGCCGGTTTGTCACTGCCACCCGCCCCCCGGTTGTCGAAGGTGGTGACGGTAAAATGTTCAGCTAACCCCGGCACGATTTTGTGCCAAAACCAGCCGCCATACCCCAGGCCAGCAATCAGCAAAATATGTGGCCCAGAGCCGCTTTGTTCATACGCCAATGTGAGACCGTTGCTTGGTAATGTAGGCATGGGAACCTCGAGAGGAAATCTGGTGGGAACTGGTAGGAACTCGTGAAATTCTGGCCCCTACTGTGAAACCGTTACCTGAAACCCTGAAACCCTGAAACTTGAAAC
Organism: Candidatus Trichofilum aggregatum; assembly: GCA_016716885.1. GTDB lineage: Bacteria > Chloroflexota > Anaerolineae > Promineifilales > Promineifilaceae > Trichofilum > Trichofilum aggregatum. The sequence goes on from JADJUV010000173.1 coordinate 50,610, forward strand.
CCCCTCACGTGCCAATCACAATCCCGCCATCTACCCGCAAGGTTTCGCCGGAGATGTAACCGGCGTCGTCTGAGGCCAGAAAGGCGTAGGCGTTGGCAATATCGGCCGGTGCTCCCAACCGTCCCAGAGGTGTATGTTCGCGCATTCCGGCCAGCACTTTTTCGGGCATAGCCGTCACCATTTCCGTGGCGATGAAGCCAGGGGCAACCGCATTGACCCGAATGTTGTACCGGCCTAATTCTCGTGCCCACACTTTGGTCATGCCCACAACGGCCGATTTGGTCGCCACGTAGTTGGTCTGACCAAAGTTGCCATCCAGCCCCACGATAGATGAGGCATTGAGAATGACACCCCCACCCTGGCGTGTCATGTGGGGAACAACCGCCTGGGTGCAGTTGAAAACGCCTTTGAGGTTGACATTGATCACCAGATCAAAATCGGCTTCGGACATCTGTTTGACCACTTCGCCATCTTTCATTTTGACCAGTTGGCCGTCGCGCAGGATGCCCGCGTTGTTGACCAGGACATCCACCCGCCCTTTTTGGGCCACCACCTCATCCACCCAGGCCCGCACTTCGGCCTGGTCGGCGACGTTGACCGGGTGAAAGAGGTGTTGGGGACCGAGCGCGGCCGCAAGTTCGCGGCCGCGTACCTCATTGACATCACACAAGGCCAGAATGGCCCCTTCCTGAGCAAACTTTTCGGCGGTGGCTCGGCCAATGCCCGCGGCCGCGCCAGTGATCAGACAAACTTTGTTGAGTAAACGCATGGTAATTTCCCGTGAGAAATAGTGACCAGTTGCTGGTGAAAAGTCACCCGTAACCGGTTATCAGTAAGTTATGGGGGTAAGGGTAGATTAGTCTGGGGAAGTTACAAATGAGGTACAAACAAAGAGGTATAGCTTCACTTAGTAATCGTCCAAAAACAAGTTCCAACCAGACCTGACAGGTTTCCGAAAACCTGTCAGGTCTAAACCGTTTCAAGAGGGTTGTTACAAGATGCTACTTAGGACTGCAGAGCTGAGGTGCCGCCCTGAGCCGTGTCCCGTAACTTAATTGTCAACTTAGGCTCCAGTTGAGGCTCCGGCAATCTCGGTACCGCGGCGTCAACGGAGTTGGTCGGCGGTGGCCCAATCTTTGCGGCCGCGCGCGGCCGCACGTCGGTCTGCTAGCTCTTGCACCCCATCCGGCACCCCCACCCCATTCCCAGCCCCCGTTTGTGTCTGCGCCGAGCGAATCATCTGCCAGGCTTCCGGGCGAATGTCCAGATATTCCGAAGGGATATGGCAGGTTCCCAGCTTCTCCAGAGAAAATGAGGTTCCTGTGGCAAAGGTTTCGGTCTCTTGACCCCGCAAAATGGTGATGTTGCCGCGGCCGCGTACCCAACATTGGCCCCCCGCTATATCCATCATCAGGGCCGTGTGCTCATCAATCCCCACAATCGTGGCTGTCGCCGGTAACATGGCCCGTAACCGGTCAAAGCGGGCCTGCCCCATAAAACAGTAACGGGTGTCTAACTCCTCACCCCCTTCGTTGTTGTTCCAGTGGGGAATAAACGTCGGCTCCAGACCATAGGCCGCCAAAAAATCCAGGCCACTGTGCCAATGCAGATCATCCCCTACCTTGTAAATTTCATACACCGGCAAAGCAAAGGAACCCGCCGCCACCACCGCCGAACTGGCTAACACCACATGCGCCCCCATCTGGTGGCGCACGGTCAAAATGTCCCAGGCCAACGAACCTTCTAGCTGGCGGGCGGCATAACTAGGACTGCCAGGGCCAAGAAAAAACAGATCGGCCGTGAGCATAGCCTCAAGAATCTCGGGGTTGTCGGGACTGAATGGCGTGCCCTGCTGACGCGCCGGGACGATAGCCACCTGGGGATCGTAATTTTGCAGGCGGTGGCTGAGAAATTCACCCACCCGCCCGGCTACCTGGGCGGAATTGGGCTGGAAACCAGCCGGCGTTTCTAAAATGGCGATTTGCGGCCGCGCCGCCATCCGCTTCAGCAACCACTCCCACACCGTGCGGCCGCTACTAGACGCCTCGCCCGAACCAAACAGGATAATAAAACCAGGTTGTTCGTTCATAATTTTACTGACACGCTCGTGAGGAGAAGCCACGAATTTTCTCTGGTGGCTTTGCGCCTTTGCGCCTCTTTGCGCCTCTGCGTGCGTTTTTTAGTACCTTACGAGTCAACTTCTTGCACAGTCAACAAGAAAACAGTTACACAGAGAACACAGAGGTAAAGACACAGAGATTCACAGAGAAAATCCAGGCTTTTCTTAAAACTCTGTGTATCTCTGTGCCTTCTCTGTGCCCTCTGTGTCCCTTCTTTTGGTTATGGCTTGTCCAGGTTAGATAACTCATGGCTCACTAACGGCTATCACGCGCTTCGGCATAGGCCTGTAACGTCCGCGGCCGCGTCTGGGTTCGGTCAATCATGGGCGCAGGGTAATCCTGACCAATGATACACCGGGCCGCTTTCTGCTCGGCGGCACTCATTTCCCACGGGGCGTGCAGACGCGCCAGGGGTACATTGTTTAACTCAGGCAACCAGCGGCGAATAAACTGACCCTCAGGGTCAAACCGCTGACTCTGGCTCACCGGGCTGAAAATACGGAAATAGGGCGCGGCATCGGTGCCTGTGCCCGCCGTCCATTGCCAGCCACCATTATTGGCCGCCGGGTCGCCATCTACTAATTGTTGCATAAACCAGTTCTCACCCCAACGCCAATCGATGAGTAAATCTTTAACCAGGAACGAGGCCACGATCATGCGGCCGCGATTGTGCATCCAACCGGTGGCTGATAATTGGCGCATGGCTGCATCTACCACCGGGTAGCCCGTCCGGCCTTCTTGCCAGGCCAGAAATTGCCCCTCATCATTCTCCCAGGCCAGGCCATCATATTCAGGGCGGAAACTGCTCTGCCGCACATAGGGAAAATGGTAGAGAATGTGAATATAAAACTCCCGCCACAGCAGTTCATTCAGCCAGACCTCAGCCCCACGTTGGGCCTCTTTGTCGCCAGCCAGGCGCGCGGCCGCGAGACATTCCCAAGCCTGCGCCGCCACCTGCCGCACCGAAACCATGCCCAGCCGCAAATAGGGGGAAAGTGTCGAAGTGCCCGCCAAATCCAGCCGATCCCGCCGCTCGGCATAATGGCGGATGGGGTCTTGCCACTGCCCGGCAAAGGCGTGTAGCCGCCGTTGTCCCTCAGCCTCACCGGCATGAAAAGGGACTGAAGCGGGTAAGGCGGGCATATCAGGAATGCCCAGAGAGGGAAGAGAGCAAGGGTTCAAATAATCCGGGGCAGGCAGGCAGTCCGCCGCTGTGGGCGCGGGAAATAGCTTACACGTTTTGCTAAAAGGCGTATAAACCACGTAAGGTGTGCCATCGTTTTTCATCACCTGTCCCGGCTCAAAAAGAGTGACACCCGCCACCAATATCAGGGACAACGTTTTGGCAATAGCCTGATCCCGTTTGCGGGCATAGGGGGAATAATCGGCTTCGGCCCAGATCGCGGCCGCGTGCGTTTCTTGCACCAGCTTCGTCAGTTCCTCAGCCGGATCCCCCAAACGCACAATAAGGCGACTACCTCTCGCTTGCAAGGCGTGGTCTAGTTCACGCAATCCCGCCAGCAAAAATGCCTGCCGCTTCTCCCCCACCCAGTCTGAGGTCCACAACACCGGGTCCAAAATATAAACCGGAATGACCCGATCATATTGCCGTGCGGCCGCGAGAGCCTGATTGTCCGCTAAACGTAAATCTCGCCGTATCCACCAGATAGCTGTACTCATTTTAGCCCCCGGAATGGGTTTTGAGTTTCGAGTTTCGAGTTCCAAGTTTCGAGTTTTGCATGAGGGGCAAGACTTGTTCGTTGTCGTCCTCGCTCTTTCCTCTCTATTGTTTGATGTACATCACTGGCTACGCGAAGACCGCCCAGCGCAACCGCCGCTGTGGACTGACCAGGAAAGATGCTATCACCGACCATCCACAGATTGGTTGAGAGGCGTGGCCCCCATAACTGGAACAGGCTGGTCTGCGGGAAACCACCCACCCAGCCCCAGGCCCGGCGGGTAAACCGCTGGAAGGTGACCGGTGTACCCGGCATAATGAGCGCGGCCGCGTCGCGCAATCCGGGTATCACTCTTTCGGCGGCGGCCAAAATCCGCTCTACATAAACTCGCTTGCGAGCCTCATACTCATGGGGCTGGTGGTGGAATAGCTCCCACCAGGGGGTCAGGTCGGTGTGGGTGCTGATGGTCAGGGCGCGATGTCCTGCCGGGGCGCGGCCGCGATCCCACTCCGGGCTGAGCGACAAGAAAAGGCTGTTGCCTTCCCCCAGTGGTTCCTGCACCAGAATCTGGTGATGCAAAGGAAAATCAGGCGGGATAATGGCCCCATCCAGCCCCACATAAACCATAAAAGCACCCCATCCGGTCTGCGGCCGCGGCGGTAAATGCCGTATTTTGGCGGGGGCATCGTCTCCCAGAAGCGGGGCAATGTTCCAGGGGGTTAAGTTGGCAATGACCCTATCCGCCGGAAAACTGGCCCCTTTTTTTGTCTCCACAGCTACCGGACGACCGTTTTCCATCACAATGCGGCTTGCTTCCTGCCGGTACAACACCTGCCCCCCCTGCTGGCGCACGGCCTGGGCTAACATCTGGGCAATGGCCCCAATCCCCCCTTCCAGGTGAACCACCCCCCGGCGCGGCAAATCCAGCGCGGCCGCGCCGTACAACGCATTGGCGTACTGGCTCGTGGTCTGGGCCGCAATCTGTAACTGACCATCCACAAACTGGCGTAAACGCTCCGGGGCATTTTTCAGGTGGGCCGCCACCGGGCGAAAGGCGTCGGCCAACAAAGCAGGCCGCAACCGGTGTCGCCAATCCGCGCCCAACCAGCCTAAACCGGTTTGGGCCAAAGTCAGCAGTTCGGGCAAAGATTGAGGGGGCCAGGGTGGGGTGCGTTGGGCCAGCGCCCACAAGGCATCGGCGGTGTGTTCCTGCCAGGCAAAAAATGGCTCCGCGGCCGCGCCAAACGCCTGCCGATGTTCCGCCCAGCGCCGCTCATCCCCCCAGCGCGTCACCGCCTGACCATCCGGCAGATGAACAACCAGGGCCGGTTCAGCATGATGAACCGGCCACTGGTTGATACCTACCGCTTCTCCGACTTGAGCCATGATGCCGCCTGGGTCAAACCCCCGGCCAGGGTAGCACCCGCCTCGAAGCGGTATTCTTGGTGGTAGAAGGTCCCGGCGCACCCACCCGGGTACACATGGGCCTCTAACACGGTTACCGGCCAACCGGCATGAGCTAAGGTTGCGGCCGCGGTTAAACCACCGACACCGGCCCCAATAACTACAATCTGTTTCATTTAATCAGTTCCAGGGGAACAAAATTAGCGCCTTACAATGACTCCCCAGTCATAGCGCTCTCTTGGACCAACAACTGCCCCAACCATTTCAAGATAGGTACACCCTGTCCATTGATCTCACTGGCTATGGCTTCACTGTAGGCCACCAGATAACGCTGGAGCCATTCATGAGGAATTTCATAGTTGAAGAGCAAATCAGATAACCAGGCCAGATCATTGCTGATGAAGTTCAGATCACCCAACTTAAGGGCGGCCTTGATGTGCTGGGCCATGTTTTGATTCGCTCGTGCCAGTTCCATTTGCGGCATACCCATATCGCTTATTTTATGCCATAAACTGGCTTCAATGACGGGCTGATAGCGGGTGTAATGCTTGAGGGCCTGTTCATAGTCTACTGGAATGGGCGCAACGGCAGGAATAGAGGGGCGATGGCTCAATAAACGGGCCACCACATGGGGAATCTCTTCCATTTGTTGACCCAGAAAATGACCGGGTATACGTTCCCGTATGCCAGGGATGTGGTTAAAGATGCGGCCGCCATACGCCAGGGGAATACGCCGTTGCTGAAGTAAATGGGCCATTTCCAACAGGTTGGCCGCCGTATACAGCAATTGGGCCGACATGATCACCAGGTCGGGGTGCGTTGTTTCGATGGTACGCTCCATCTGGATAACCGGCACACTGGCACCCAAATAAAGGGCATCCCAACCCTGTCGCCGCAACATCAGGGCAATCATCAGGGCACTGAAGGTGTGATCATCTTCAGGCGCACATCCCACCAAAATCCGTTCCGGCCTGGTTGGTGGCGGTGAAGCCAACAGCAAGGCCTGCACCCGCTGTAAAGCCAACGCTGAGGCAAAATGCTCTTGCTGAACCGTGACATTGCCACTGAACCACCCTTCACCGATCTCATGTAAACCCTGTTGCAATATGGCAAAGCAGACGCTTTCCGGTGAATAAAAGACAAAGGCCTGATTCAAAATGTCGCGGGCCTTTTTTTCATCAAAAGAAAGACAGGCTTTGATCCACTGTTCACGCAACTGATCCATGGCATTGCCTGCCAGGGAAAGCGGCGTAAAGCGTTCTTCTTCAACGCTGGAATCATAGGTGATGTGCTCTTGGATGGGGTCTTTGCCCTCTGCCTCTAGCGTCTGCCATAGATTAACGGCCCGGCTAATGCTTACGCCTTCTTCTTGGCGGGCCATTAACCATTTCAACATATCAATATCACGACGGGTATAGAGACGATGACCGCCTTCCGTTCGTTGGGGGTCGGGCAGGCCATAACGTCGCTCCCAGGCGCGCAGGGTATCAGGTTTGAGACCGGTTTCACGGATCACGACTTTTAGGTTGAAGGTAGGCTCACTGTTTGTGGTCATGGGGTGCATTATCCTGGCGGCTTTGGGTCAGAGCGCAGATTTACCAACTATAATAGCGCATGTGTTTAAGTTTCATCCATGTTCTCGACATTGGCGTTTTTTGTGCTGACCTCTGGAGACTAAGAGACTGAGAGATTAAGAGATTTCCAGAGGTCGTCCAAATTTTCGCCAGAGTCGAACATGTTTCAAGCGTATGACCACCGTCGTGATATTGAAAGAATGAGAGAATGAGAGACCAGGTGACTGGGAGAATGAGGAATTTCCAAAGGTCGTTCTAATTTCGCCAAAGTCGCATAAGATCAGATGTATTGTACAGGGTTTTGGGATTTTGTCAATGTTTTGCAATGATTTTGCAGGGACAAAGCGGGGAACGGGTGTGTTGCAAAGGCGTGAGAGGAGTGAGGCATCCCCAGATGCGAACGGGTCGGTATCTGGGGATGCTCACTCCTCGCCGTTCAACTGAAATGAAACACACCCGCGGGAAACTCACGGGGAAAAACTACGTGGGCCACTTTCTTTTAGCACCTACCCTGGACAGGGGAGTACCTTATAAGTGCACTTCTTGTACAGAAAACAAGAAGATCGGCCACGAATTTCACGAATGCGTCTACTGAAAAAACGCACGCCAAGGCGTGAGGGACGCCAAGCCACCAGAGAAAAATTCGTATTGATTCGTGCAATTCGTGGCTTCTTTCAGAGAACTCATCTGTTGCCAACCACAGGGGCATTATCACCCGTTTACACGCCGGAAAAGAGCGGCCGCAACGGAGCCGGTTTGATAAGAGCAATGAGAATGAGGACACCCACCAAGATCGCGGCCGCGGCCGCGCTTCCAGACACTACTGCCACCTCACTTTGTTTGACGGCGATTCCAGCAAAGGCCCAGACCAGCACTGCCATGTAAATCGCATCTCGATGGCGAAACGTCATTGCGGCCGCGATACCTAGCCCCACAATCAACAAAAGCACCGTCCAGACCACCGCCGAGATGCCCCACCCACCCCATTGGGCAAACTCCAAATAACTGGTGACATTGGCAATGGTTGCCACCGTAATCCAGCCCAGGTACAGGCTAAATGGGGCATCCACCAACCAGCGCTCAGCGCCGCTCACCTGCGTCCGACCAATATCCAGGCGCAGGTAAATCGCGATAAGGCAGAGGAGCAACCCCACCATGACCAACACAGTGAGAGCAAAATATTCGTAATGCCAGAGCAATATCCAGAGGGCATTGGCAATGTTGCTCAGGGAAAATAGCCAGCCAATGCGGGCCAGGCGGCGACTCTTCTGCTGGGCGGGCAGCGCCTGATACACCACAAACGCGGCCAGTGCCAAATAAATCAACCCCCAAATGGCAAAGACATAGTTGGCGGGCACAAATAGAACGTCAAAACGGTTAGAAATTTCGCCCGTTTGCTGACCGTTAATCGGTAGGGCGTTGGCCAGCCCATTAACGACCACAGTCATGACAAACGTGACAATATTGGCAACCACGATAACACGTGGGTTCGACATGATAAACCTCCTGGGAAAATAAGGGGCAAAGTGGCAAGGGGCAAAGTGGCGAGAGTTCCCAGAGTTCCTCTGAGTTCCCACAAGTTCCTTATTTCCCTTGCCTCTCAGGGCAGTCCCACCAAAAAATTGTTCACGGCCTCTAAAAACAGGTCCGGGCTTTCTTCTTGGGGTACATGGCCGGTATTGGGAATAATGACCAACTCCGCCTGGGGCAACTCTTCGGCCAGACGAACGCTTTCTTCGGTGGGCACAATACGGTCGTCGTCACCGGTAATGACCAGCACCGGCAAGGTTAATTCGGGCAATCGCTCCGGCAAATCAGAAGCCGCACTGGCTAAAGTAAACTCCCAGAGGGATTTATCCCAATTTTCTACCCGCAGGGGTTTTTCGTAAGCGGCGACATCCTCAGCCGTCACTAAACTGGGATCATGCCAGGCCAAATCCAGCAAAGAGCCACCCCCGGCTAGAAATAGGCGCGAAACCAGCGGCCCCAGGTGGCGCATTTGTGGGGTTCGGAGCAATGGTTTGATAAAAGGGGGTGCGCCACCCCCGGTGTAAATGGCGGCATCTACCAGCACCAACGCCCGCACACGTTCCGGGTGAGCCAGGGTGATCGCGGCCGCGACGGTGCCCCCCGCCGAATTACCCATCATGATAACCTGCCCCACCCCCAACGCATCCAACAACCCTATCGTTTGCGCCACCTGCGCCTCTTGGGTGTACGGGTTATCCCCTTCCCAGGTTAGCGGCCGCGCCGAGAGACCAAAGCCAAGGCGATCATAGACGATCACCGTCCCTTGTTGCGCCAGCTCCGTCACGACTTTGTGCCAGGTATAGGTATTCGAGGCAAACCCATGCAACAGGAGAAAGACGGGTTCCCCTTCACCATAAACCTTGTAATGCAACAATTGCCCATTCACATCCATAAACAGGCTATCCGAATCGGCCAGTTCTTGGGGTGGAACGGTGTTTTCTAACGGCGGGACGGGCACAAGAAATGGCCCTACAAGGATAAGAAAGGCCAGAACGGCCAGTATAATGAGGGGTAGACGGCGTTTACTCATAAGAACAGGTATACACAGCAATAACGCACCCGGCAACCTCAAGGCTAATATTGGCCGGTGCGATAGGCTTCTTTGCGTTGAACATAGCTGGCTGCACCTGCGGCATTGGCCTTTTGGCGTGCCTCAGAGACAGGGCCAACCACACGGGCAGGAATGCCTAACGCTACCATACCCGCCGGAATATGCGTTCCCGGTGAGACAACGGCTCCCGCTCCCACCACGGCTCCCGCCCCGATGTGTGCCCCATCCAACACAATCGCCCCCATGCCAATCAATGCCCCATCTTCGACGGTACAGCCATGTACAATGGCCCGATGGCCGATGGTAACATCGTTGCCGACGGTGCAGGGAAAACCGCCGGAAATGTGCAGAACTGCCCCATCTTGAATATTGGTGCGGTCGCCCACCTGGACGGGTTCTTCTTCGGCGCGGATGACGGCCCCGAACCAGACACTGACATGCTCACCGAGGGTGACGCGGCCGCGGACCACCGCCCCCTCTGCCACCCAACAACTCGCCGGGATAATCGGTCTCATCAGCTACTCCCCCATACACGCCCACCCTTCAGCTTACGCCTCAAGGGGACGGAAGCCAAAGCCACGCACATCTTCAGCCACTGTCATAATGACAAAGGCTTTGGCATCCTCTTTGTGGACAATATCGCGCACCCGCTTTTTCTGCTTGGCATTGACGACACACATCATTACCCCATGCTCTGCGCCCGTATACATGCCTTTGCCCTGGAGCAATGTCACCCCTCGTCCCAACTCCTTCATCAGTGCCCGGCTAACCGGCACAATCTGATCGGTAATGATATAGGCCAGGTGATTACTCGAATCGAAACGCAAGTGGGGTAGAAGTGTGCCTAAATCGACATCTAACGCCTCCCAGGTAGCCCGCCGCACCCGGTGGTAAAGACTGGCAAACAGGCCATCATCCCCTTGTTCAAACACTTCGCCGGTTGAGGCCCGCATTTCGGCGGTAAATAGACCCAGGGCCACAAATGCCCCGTTAAATAGAACCCCTATGAGAAGCATTACCCAGCCAGGTATCGGGCCAACCGCCGACCGCTCTAAAAACTCGGCCGTCGTTGGCCCGGCAGTAGGATGTACCCATACTTTGAGTGCCCAACTAAAAGCCAGAATGGCAAAGATAGGCGCGTAATTCCGGCGATAACGTCTGCCTAATGCCTCTAACAAGGTAATGGGGAATCGGGGGTTTTTCAGGCTATCGGTCAGGCGATCAGCCCAATCGGAGCTGGGTAAAAAAGGAGGCGAAAGGAGCGCACAGAAAAAATTATTCTCCATGATGCGGACGCGCATGGCCCACAACTCGTAGTAACGGTAACGTCGGGCTTCGATGAACAAGAAAAGAACAACCAACAAAGTGTCCACCAGAATGACGAGGGGGGTGTTTTCAACGCCACTGAAGGCGAAGCTGAGAGCCGCACCCGTGGTCACAACGGCCCAATTGGTGGTCGCGTCGAGCCTCATGCGCCAGGTATTGGAGCGGGTTACTTCGCCACGGTAAAAATGAACCATGGCCGTGTTGAAGTCACTACTGCGTAAACCTTGTCCGGCAAATTGCCACAAATGCTCCAGATCAATGGGGCCAGGTTCGGGGGTTTCACCGATAGGGGGTATGTTGGGGGTATTCATAATATCTCTCCTCTTTTTTCCAATCCCTTTTAATTATAGCGCAGAGGAGAGCCAATGAACGGCGTTCACCCAAATGAATGAAGATTTAAGCACAGATGGACAGGGTTTTCGGTTCTTGGGGAATTTGCAGGTACAGCTATTACTGTCTCTGCGGTTCATTTTTTGTAACTATTCAGGTATCAGAACTCATTCCCACGCTCTGCGTGGGGATGGCGGAGCCCTCCGACGGGAGAGGGAGGGCCCTCTCCCTGGGGAGAGGGTTAGGTGAGGGGCTGAATAGTTACCATTTTTTTGTAGCTGTAGGGGATCGCGGCCGCGCACCGTTCAGGCCAAATCACCGGGGTTATACACAAAAGAAATGTGCCAATTCTCGTTGGTGCGTTCAATTTGCCACACCCCACCGAGGGGGGTGGTAGCCCCGCCAAAATAGCGTGTACCGGTGAGGTCAAGCGTGTCGTTGGTCAGGTGGCGCAACAGTTCTTCAATGGGGCCACCATGGGAAATGACCGCCAGGGTGCCATCCTGATTTTCAATGTTGGTTTGCCAGAATTGGGCCATTCGTTCACGCACATCTTGGGAAGGCTGTCCCCGCTCCCATTCACGGATGGCTTCTGTTTCCAGAGAGGGTTTGCCCACTTGGGTGGCAATCGCGGCCGCGGTCTGCATCGTTCTCACCAGAGGCGAATGATACAACCGGGTTACTCCTTTATCAGCCAAAAACTGGGCCGTGCGCTGGGCTTGATCATGCCCTTCCGGGGCCAGGGGCGGCCCAGGGGCCACATCATAACGGATAGAGGTGTTCCGCTCCGGGGCGGCGTGACGAACAAGGTAGACAGTAGGCATAGGATAAAAAGGATAACTGAGAGATTGCGTCAGAGACAGACTAGGGGAGTCTACTCCCGCCAACCACTCAACGAATCAATCTAGAGTTAGCGTTATGTGTTCGCACCTCTGGAGACTGAGAGACTAAGAGACTGAGAGATTTACAGAGGTCGTACTAAGGTTCGGCGAAGCTGCATCATCATAATCAATCTTTGAAGTAACGAGGGAGAACGATAGCCGCCAAAATCAGTAAACCAATGATGGCAAAAATTACAGTGGTCATGGACAAAAGACTCCTTTTTCACGGCAAGCCGGATGAGTTAATTATCAAACATCATTAAACAAGACAGGGCACAACCATCCAGATATACTCGTTTTTAGCTATGGTTAGCTGGCTCAAGCAGGGCGTAAATCTAACATGAGGTTTTAACGAAGTCAATGTTATCGGAATTGTCTCTTACATCGGTTTTGACCCTTATTCTGGTTGTTCTAACGCTGATTGGCGTAGCCGTGGGCCGGTTTCCCTGGGTAAGGATGAACCGGGCCACAATCGCTTTGGTGGGTGGTACATTGGCAGTTGTTGTGGGCGCCATGACCCTGGAGCAGGCGTATCAGGCTCTAGACTTGAATACGCTGGTGCTTTTGTTTGCCATGATGGTGCTGAATGTGAACTTGCGGCTAGCCGGATTTTTTCGGCTGATCAGCACGCGGGTTGTGCGGCTGGCCCACTCACCCCGGCAATTGTTAGCTTTGCTCATTTTGGCCGCCGGGGTGCTTTCGGCACTGTTTCTGAATGACACGATTGTGCTGATGTTAACGCCGTTGGTGCTTGAGGTAACGGTCACGTTAAAACGCAACCCGATACCTTATCTGGTGGGATTGACCGCGGCCGCGAACATTGGCTCCACCGCTACCATCACCGGCAACCCCCAAAACATGCTCATCGGTATCTCGTCTGGCATCCCTTATACCACCTTTACGACCTATCTGGCCCCGGTAGCCCTGGTGGGGATGGGGTTGGCCTGGCTGGTGCTGGTGTTGGTCTACCGGCAAGAGTTCGCGGCCGCGGTGTTACCTACACCCCCAGAACTAAAGGTGACGATATATCGCCCGTTGCTCAACAAAAGTCTGCTGGCTACAGGGGCCATGTTGGTGGCTTTTGTGGTTGGTGTGCCCATCCCCCTGGCGGCCATGACCGCGGCCGCGATCCTACTCATTACCCGTCGCCTCAGACCTGAGCGTGTGTTTGAGGAAATTGACTGGGGTCTGCTCATCTTTTTTGCGGGCCTGTTCATCGTCACCGGGGCGTTGGAGACAAGTGGTATCAGCCAACAACTATTTGCCTTATTGCGGCCGCTGGCTGAACAAGGCGTGGCTCCCTTGACCGGCGTCGCCGTCGTTTTGAGCAACCTCATCTCCAATGTACCCGCTGTCATGCTCTTCCGCCCCCTCATCCCTGGTTTTCCCCAGCCCCAGATGGCCTGGCTCACGCTGGCTATGGCCACCACGTTGGCTGGCAACTTGACGCTTCTCGGTTCCGTGGCTAACCTTATCGTCGCCGAGACGGCCAAACGGCAGGGAGTCAACCTCACTTTCACCGAATATCTCAAAGCGGGTGTGCCCATTACCTTACTGAGCCTGTTGTGGGGCGTCATCTGGCTGATGATCGTTGGCTGAGAAGCGACAGAAGAGCAATGGACTCGACTCTGGCGAAAACTTGGACGACCTCTGGAAATCTCTTAATCTCTCAGTCTCTCAATCTCTCAGTCTCCAGAGGTCAACACAAAAACCCCAATATCGAGTAACAGATTGAGCGCTTTGAAACCTGAAACTTAAAACGGAGCAATTTTTGATGGTTCACATTAATGTCTGGTCTGATTATGTTTGACCGTGGTGTTTTTTAGTGGCATCCAGTTTGGAACGCCTGCAACAATCCCACGAAGTTACTATACAATGGCGGTCGTATGAACTGCGGCCGCAAGGTTCACCCCCTATTCCCGAATCGTATCGCCAGCAAATTGAGGCTTCGCGGCCGCGGCTTTACGCCATCGCCCGCGAGCAATATGGCCTGGAACTAAACCCCGGCCCCTGGGGTCAAAACAGCCGCCCGGCCCTCATCGGGGCCAAATACGCCGAAGCGATGGGCCATGGCCCCGCTTATCATGAAGCCATTTTGAAAGGGTATTGGCTCAGAGGTCAGGCCATTGGCGACCTCATGGTATTAGCCGATCTGGCTGAGTCGGCTGGCCTGGGGCGCCAGAGCTTCCTCACCGCCCTGGATGATCCCCGTTATGACGCGGCGGTCACGGCGGATGTAGAGCAGGCTTTTACCTATGGGTTGGGCGGTGTGCCCGCCCTAATCTTTGCGGAGAAGTACCTGGTATCAGGGGCACAGCCGTATGCGGTGTTGATGCAAGTAGTTGAGAAGATAGAGGGGATGGATCAGGAGAAAAGCCAGGGGTAATTTACACAAGATTGGTTCAATCTGCGGAGATTGAACCAATCTGAAACCGCTAGCACATTGGCAAACGATGACTAAGGTTCGCCACCCTCACGCCGGGCCATTTCTTCCATTTTCTTACGCAAAGAGAGCGGCCGCATATCCGTCCACACCTCTTCGATGTAAGCCAGACATTCCGCTTTAGTACCGGATTTACCCACATCATTCCAGCCTAACGGATTTTCGCGGTCGGCGGGCCAGATGCTGTACTGCTCCTCGTGATTGACCACCACCTTATAAATGGTACGGTCTTCTTGTTCATCCATGTTTTACGCCTCCAGTCTAGGTTTGGTTTTTGTGCAAAAAATGGGCAAAAGCGGCAATGCACGCGGCCGCGTCATACCGATAACGAAAGTCCGTGTAGCGGCTCACCTTGCTGCCATCACACGACCACGAGTAACGGATGTAATCCAGCATGGGGGATGGGGCCTCGGTGAGTGCCCGCAGGCGCAATTTCCAGGCCAGCCCGGCCAACGGGTAGAGAAGCCTGGGGGGCAAGGAGATGGCGCGGCCGCCAATGGCCCGCAAACCCTCGCGCACCGAGATGGGTCGCGGTGCGTCCAGGTTGTAAGCCCCTGTGGGCGCTTGCAAAAATAGTTGCGTCGTTGCTTCGGCGACATCATCTTCATACACAATCGGGGCAGGCGGATCGGCTCCCCGCACACAATCGCCAACGATTTGAGAAAGTAGCGCGAGATGTAATTGTCTACGTGTGGCCCCATCACCACCGACATGCGGGTAATAATGACCCGGCTCTGTGGATGACCTTGGGCATACTGTTGGGTAAGTAAATCCTGTTGGACCTTATCTTGCACATAGGCAAAACCGGGTTTGCCCCGTAAAGGCATCGTTTCTTTGAGGAGCGGGGGATTATCAGGCCAGGCCCCGTAGGCTGTGGCACTACTGGTAACCAGAACGACCTGAGCTTGTACGGCATGACAGGCCTGGAGAAAGTTTTCCGTACCGCCTACATTAACCTGTCGCTCTCTGACCCGGTCATGGGTGGGATTGAGCACAAAAGCAAAGTGCGCGGCCGCGTCTACCCCCTGTTGCTCAAACAATTCCGTCATGGGCTGGGCCACATCATGACGAATAAAGGTCACTTTGTCGGAGGTGAACGTGGCCGGGCGAATGTCTAGGGCCAGGATACGCTCAATATGCGGCGCGGCCGCGAGCTGCGCCACCACCCGCTGACCCACATAACCTGATGCTCCCGTAACCGCCACAATACGCATAACCTTTTAGTCCTCACGCCTATATTGAAAATTTCCGAAATAACAATGGCATAGAGAGGAGTGAGCACGCCCACGTACGAACGCGTATAAACCAGGCGGCACGTAGACGTGCCTTACTCCTCAATACCCGTATTAATTTGTTAAGCCTCAACATAGGCCTCGCCATAACTTACAATACTCGACAGCAATTCTCAATTTGAGACCATTCGTAGGGGCGTGACAGGTGGGCCAGGATGTGACAAGAACGGGAAGCCACCTGTCTTGCCCTCTTTTGCGCCACAATGATAAGAGGGCGAGACGACGCGGAAAGCTCCCGCCCCTGCCCTCATTAGATATGTGAAATTGAGAATTGCTGAATACTCGACTTTGGTGAAAATTAGAACGACCTCTGCAAATCTCTTAATCGCTTAGTCTCTAGAGGTGATATTAAAAGCGCCAAACTCAAATTATACGAGCTAGTGCCGATTTTACGGGGGAGTATGGTAAACTTTACCAACTCATCGTCCACTCCAGGTTGCTACCCCTGGCCCATCCAGACCATTCTACAGACATGAGACCACACAAACAAAGGTTCACCCACAAGAATGAACGACTTAACCACAGATTTTCGGCTCTACCGTATAAGACGGGATAAATCAGACGTCCAGGCTACTTCGGCTTCACTCGGCGCAAGTTTAGCCCGTCAAGATGTTCCCAATAAAGTCTCCGTTCAGCCGATAAACCCACGAGAACTAGACCTTCTTCATTTTTTAGTGTCTTAGCGCCTTTGCGCGAGCTATTTCCCAAGGAGTAAATATGAACTTTATCGAGATTCCCTTACAACCGGAACAGTTCAAACCGATTCCGCAGAAATTGAACTTTGGTGCCGACTTCTCCAACCGGATGTACACGCAGAAATACATCCAGGGACAAGGCTGGCACGACGCCGTGATTGGCCCCTACCAACCGCTGCAACTTGATCCCGCCACCTCTGTACTGCATTATGCCCAGGAAATCTTCGAGGGAACCAAGGCGTACCGCCGCCCGGATGGTCGCATCAACCTTTTCCGCCCCTGGGAAAACACCCGTCGCTTCAACGAATCAGCCATTCGCATGTCTATGCCCCAGGTTGATGCCGAAGAACATCTGGCGGCCATTGTGCGCCTCGTCGAACTAGAGCACGAATGGGTTCCCGAACCCCCGGCCGCTCTCTACATCCGCCCCTTCATGTTTGCCAGCAGAGCCGGTTTGGGGGTTCATTCCAGCGACCGTTACATGCACGTTATCATTGTTGGCCCTGTAGGCTCCTATTTTCCTCAAGGGTTTTCTCCCGTACCGGTCTTCATTTCTGACAAGTACCGACGGGCAGCCATGGGGGGTACTGGTGCGGCTAAAACAGGGGGCAATTATGCCGCCAGTCTCCTGGTAACTGAGGAAGCCAAGAGCAAAGGGTATTCCCAGGTATTATGGCTGGATGCCACAGAAGGCCGGTATATCGAAGAAGTAGGAGCCATGAATATCTGTTTTGTTTATGAAGGCAATAAAATTGTCACGCCCCCTTTGCGCGGCACAATTTTGGCCGGTATCACCCGCGATTCGGTCTTGCGCATGGCCCCCGACCTGGGTTATGAGGTGGCTGAAGAGATGATAGATGTGCAAGAAATGTTGGCCGATGTACGCTCCGGCAAGGTGACAGAGGTGTTTGGTTGTGGCACGGCGGCTGTCATTGCCCCGGTGGGACGGTTTGGTTATCTGGGTGAGGACTATGTCATTAACCAGAACGAATCCGGGCCAGTGGCTACGGCTTTATACCAACGGCTGACGGACATCCAATATGGCCGGGTAGCTGATCCCTATGGCTGGACAACGGTGTTGGAAGCCAACGGTAACGGCCGATAAACCTACCTGTATCGTCAGATTGGTTCAATCCTCACAGATTGAACCAATCACTACCAGAGATAACTTCCGCCGGACAGCCCGCTAAAGCGGTCACTACAAACCCAGAGCGGTTTCCCCGTTTGTAGTGACGACTTTAGTCGGCTAGCCCGCTAAAGCGGTCACTACAAACTCGGAGCGTTTCCCCGTTTGTAGTAACGACATTAGTCGGCCAGCCCGCTAAAGCGGTCACTACAAACCCGGAGTGGTTTCCCGTTAGTAGTGACGACTTTAGTCGGCTCCCCCATAAGATTAGAATCGTTTTGTCAGGTTTACCTTCCCATCCTAATTCGTTTACAATTACGGCCCTATGGAAGTTAAGCAGTTACGGAGTCAGCGGCCGCGTGCCTGGTCTGCCATCTTAGCCCAAGAGCCAGAGATGTCGGGGATTGTTGTCACCCAGGTGTCGCGCCAACGACTCAGCCCCCGCCTGACCCGTTTCACCCTGGAACTGGCTGATCACACCGAACCCATCTCCCTCATTGGCAAAGAAACCAACGAAACCGAAGCCCTGTTTTACCAAACCTTGAGTAGCCGCCTGCCTTATCTGGTGCCACGATGTTGGTTTAGTCACCGGCAAAAAGAGAAAAGCTGGGTGGTGCTGGATGATGTAACGACGACGCGGCCGCCACAGCGTTGGACAATGGGTGATGTCGAAGCTGTGGTGCAAGGTCTGGCTTCACTCCATGTGGAGTTTTGGGATCGCGAGGATTTACTCGATGAATGCACCTGGCTGGCCAAGCCATTGGAAGGGGTTGCCCTGGATCAGCGGTATGTTCTGCGCCATCAGGTTTTTGAGCAGGGCACTTTTTATGCCCAATTGGGCACAGGTGTCACCCTATCTGATCACGCTATTTGGAGTTTGGGCCGGTTAGCGCCGCGCTTTTTGCACGCGGCCGCAGCGGTCACTTTTTTGCAACAACGCGGCGGCTGGCCGGGTGTATTTGAGCGAGCAGACCTGGACGCGGCCGCGGACCTGCTTGATGATCCTGTACCGATGCTTTACACCTTACGGGATCAACCGCTGACCTTACAACACGGGGCACCGCTGAACCATCATTGGCACATGACCCTATTTGGCACAGCCCGCCTCTTTGACTGGCATCAGGTGAGCGCGGGACCAGGCATCACTGACCTGGTACATCTGGTTGAGCAGTTCAACTGGCTGAGGGATGCGTCGGATCAGTTTAGTCTGCGTCCCCAAGAAATTGTTACCGACGAGACCCTGATAGACAGTTATATTTTGCATCTGGCGGCTGAATTGGGGCCGTTATGTGATACACGGGCAGTGCGACAAAGCATCGCGGCCGCGCGCTGTTTTTATCTACTCGCCTATTGGCTTCCCCGCCTCACCGACTGGCTGCTAGACGCCCATAGACAGGGCCACCCCCTGCCATCCCTGAGCGATGAGCACCTGCTTCAAGCCCGTTTGACGCCCCTGGTAACCTTCAAACCCCAACTCGCTACCACTGTACGCCGCTTCTTAACCGCTTCCCGAATGCTCTAAAGGACCAGAACTTATCATGGAAACATTAAATCTTCTCCTTCAATCTCTTGGTTTCGGTTTAGCCGTCGTCTTCATCCTCATCGGGCTTTTTGGTGCTTTTATACCCGTTTTGCCCGGCTCTGTTCTTGTCTGGCTCACTGTTCTCATCTACGCTATTTTAGAAGGCTGGCAAGCTATCACGCCGCTTGTTTTCATCGTTATTACGGTTATCAGCCTGATAACTGGCACAGCGAACATCTGGCTTTCCTTACTGGGGGCCAAAACCGGGGGAGCCTCCACTCAAGCTCTCATTTTAGGCATTATTGGCAGTATCATTGGCCTGTTTGTCTTCAGCCTTATCGGTTCCATCGTTGGTTATGCGCTAGGCATCATTGTGGGTGAATATTTGAAACAAAAAGATTGGAACCTGGCGCTCAAAGCCAGCTTCGGGGGCCTGGCCGGAATGGGCATTTCTACAGCGATTGAAGCGGGAGGAACCCTTATCATTCTGATCCTTTTTGTCTTGCGGGTGCTAACAATGGATTAGTCGTTTGCGTGCCACGCTAGCAGTTTGTCGGAGAACCCCAAAAAAATCCGACTTTGGGCTATAGCTTTGTATCTTCTCAATAAAGCGCGGCGGAGTTGGTTGAGCCTGTCGAAACCAACGGCCTTCGACAAGCTCAGGCCTCGTTTTCCCCGAAATATTGAAAAGATATATAGCTTTCAAGAAAAAGATTTTGGCTGTACGGGCAACCCTTGTGGTTGCCCTCTCGTGGCAGGGCAGGCACAAGGCCAGCCCGTACCCAAAATCATTATCTTAAGGTCTATAGAACTCGCACAATGACGGGCGCTCACGAAGGAGATACTATGGTTATCGAAGATTGGCGTACATTGGGTCTGATATTGGTAGGGGCGATCTTGGTGGGGTTGCTTCTGGTAGGACTTTTGTTTTTGGTGGCTATGCGGCAGGTGCGCGGTCTCAACATTCCTCAGAATGCCACCTTTGCTGAGACGCTACACTACACGCCGTTTATCGTGGTCATTATGGTTGATTTGCTCGACCTATCACTAGATTTCCTGGCCGCGCCAGTCGCCTGGGTGTTGTTGGATCGGTTGGGGTTGAAAGCGCTACGCGGTGTTTCGGTTGTGGAAACCCTGATCCCGGGCACGCAACTCATTCCTACCATGACCCTGGCCTGGATTGGCGTCCGCTTATTCAACATCCGCTAATCGGCCAGCCGTATCTGGTCGGTTTCCCGAAAAGGTTTTGGTTTGTAGGTGCGGCGTAAACCGTTCAGCGCCAGCCCGCTAAAGCGGTCACTACAAACCAAAACCTCAAAATCTTATTCCCCCAACAGGGCATTGCCTTCTTCGCGGCATTCACAGGCTTCTTTGACGGCATCGCCCCGGAAAAACAGGCCAAAATATTCTACGCCCTGCCCTTGTGAAACCCAGCCCCCCATATTAAAAGCAATAGCTCCATCAGCAGCGATCCAGCGGCCATTGTAGGTGCGGGAGATATGCAGATGGGTGGCGGTGGAAAACCCGCCCTCGCATGAGGCATGTCCCAGTTTGTCCCCAGCTTTGACGATTGTACCAACCGCCACCCGATCCCGGGTTTCCAGGTGCATGTAGGTGATGGCCCACCCAGTTCCCGCATACCCGTCGCCGTCCAAATCTACCACCACTGCGCCAAACCCACTGCGTGTGACAACCCCATCGGCCACGGCCGTAATCCAGTTTTCATCTTGATAACAGCCCAATTGCTCACCGGGCGGGGCAAAATCCAGGGCTGCCCAGGCGGAGCCACTGGCCCAACCCCCATGCGGCCCGCCCGTGTAATACCAGGTTTCGCCCAGCGGCCAGGGAAAACGCAGGGGTGGTTGCGTTAAACCAGAGGGCAGAATGGGTTCAAAGGTATAGGCAAACGGATTGCCAAAGAGTTGATCGAAGGTGCGAAAAAAGCCCTCTGGACCCACTTCTTGTTGCCAGGTGGCATAACTTGACCCGGACGCACCCAGATATTGTTGAAGGGCAGCGGTACCATCGTTAATGTCGGGGGCAAAGGCCAATTGCGTGCCATCGGCCAGGGTGAAGCTGTAGCGACCACCCTCGGCTCGCCCATAGAAACCCAGATTAAGCTCATTGGCGGCCCAGCCCAACTGTTTGTACAGCCCTTCGGTTCCGGGGGTGTAATAACGCAGGGGGTAAGTCGTTTCAGTGGGGTTGGGTTGGGTGAGCCAGCCCGCCCGGTAATCCAGCAAGGCCAAAAGCAGGCGGGGATTAATGCTGAAACGATGCGCAACAAGGGCCACCACTTCTGGCCCAGTAATGACCTGTCCTTCTATGTTTTCGGTGTAATTGACGAGGTAACCCCGGTACGCGGCCGCGACATCAGCCACATGAAACCCCTCAGCCGCTGGCCCATAAACCAGTTCACTATCCGGGATAATTTTGAAACTGGGGCTGACTAATCCGCTGACACTGCCACTGCCGGGAATGAGCAACGCCTGGCCCACATACAAAAAATCATTAACCCCAATGCCGTTGGCCTGCGTGATTTGCTCAACTGTCAGGCCATAGGTTTGGGCAATAAGGCCCAGGTTTTCACCAAAACCGACCGTATGGGTGAAGGCTGCGCCCCCTGTGTTGGCGCTGCCGTTGCGGGGGGCATCCGGGGTGGGTGTGCCGATGTAAACACGCAAGACGACCTGGGTGGGGGTGGCCGGGGCCGGAGTGGGGGGGCTAATGAGCGCGGCCGCGTCGCCTGCCGCCCCCTCACCCCCATTGGCAGAAGGGGTAGCCGGGGCCAGCGTTGGCGGAATAGCCAGAGGTACCTGGGTAGCAACCACAACAACCTGGGGATCAGGCCGTTGGCAACTCACCAGCCAGAGGATGAACAGAGACAATAAAAACAGATAAAGGACAGGGTTAAAACGGCGTGTTGGTCTCATCACGCCCCATTTTATCCCATTTGGGTTGTTCGGGTATGGTTCAGGCGATAATGAGGGAGTTTTCCGAATGGGCCTGGTGGTTGCCATTGAGGGGAATGGAGAGGTAGAACGTGGAGTCTTCACCGAGTTTGCTCTGGCGCCAGACGCGGCCGCCATGCCGTTTGGCAATGGAACGGACCAGCGAAAGGCCTAAGCCGACCCCTTTGATGTGTTCGGAGCCGCGCTGTTGGACCCGGTAAAACTCATCAAACAGGTGGGGTACGCTATCAGCAGGAATGCCTGGTCCCCGGTCTTGCACACTGAAAATAAGTTCGTCATGGTTCGCGGCCGCGCTCAGAATCAGCGGGCCACTCTCTTTGGCGTATTTAATGGCGTTTAATACCAGATTAGACAAAGCCTGTTGCATCAACGAGCGATCCAGCGGCACTCTAGGCAAATCAGGCGACACATCGGTCATCAGGTGCAGTCCTGCCTGCTCCGCTTCCGTTTCATGAAGCGTCGCCACATTCTCTAACAGTTGCTCAGGCCGCACATTTTCCAGCATGACTTCAATACCTGACTCCAACCGGCGCAGGTTCAAAATTCCTTCCACCAGACTGGTCATCTGGTCTACCCCAATGATGATTTTGCTCAGGTAATAATGCTGTTTGTCGTTAATCTCACCCACAGTGGGCAGCATGGTGGCATAACCACGCATATATGCCAATGGCCCCCGCAAATCATGGGATACCGTGCGGACCAGCTCCGTTTTCATATCGCTGATTTCTTTCATGGCCGTAATGTCACGCAACACGGCCACCCGCCCCAAAAGTTCGTTGTGTTCGCCCCGAATGGCTGAGACGTTAGCCAGGTAAACACGATCTTCGGCGGCGGTGAGTTCAAAACTTTGCGGCCGCGCCGTCTTTTTCATCAACGCCTCCAGCAACAATGGAGCCTGCACCACATCTCGCACCAACCGGCGATAAACCTCACTCGCCTTTAACCCAAACGCTTTTTCCATCGCCGGATTGACCAAAATAATCCGATCCGTCTGATCCGTGACAATAACGGCATCGGCGGTGCTGGAAAGAACGGCCAGCAAACGGCGGCGACCCCCTTCGGCATTCGCAAAAAGTAGCGTATTTTCCGCAACCACCGAAGCCTGACCCGCCAACGTGGTCAGAAAATTGATCTCCGATTGGCTGAATTCATGGGGTTCCGTGTAGCCCAGCCAGAACACACCCCGGTAACGGTCACGCGAGTGCATGGGAATGGCAATAAGCGAAGCCAGCGGCAATTCCCCGTCTACCGTCTTCTCGGCCGAGAGAGTCTTCCAAATTTGCTGACGAGAGCGCATAATCAAGACACCACTCTGTTGCTGATTCGCCAGACGCATCATCGTTCGGTCGTATGGCTCCATTTGCGCGGCCAAAGAACCGTCCCCAAACTGGAGCGGCTGACGCCCTCCAGGATTTGACATAATGATGCGTGCGCCCTGGGCACGGTACGATTGCACGGCACTGGCAATGATCGTCTGTAAGCTCTGGCTGATGTCTACACTGGTGGAGACGTTTTGACTGACACTCAACAAAAGAGACAACTCATCTAATCGTTTTTTGAGTGAATGGCGCATCTGCTCGAAGAATTGAGCCAGATGGCCCACCTCATCATCCTGATCCACCGGCACAGTTGTGTCCAGACTGCCCTGAGAAATTTGACGGGCGATTTGAGCCAGGGTGGTGATGGGTTGGGCAATGCGTCGGCCCTGGCGTACCAGGTGGTAGCCATAGGCCATGAGCGGCAAGGGCAGGATGAGGGCCAGGGCCAACCCCACAGGGAGCGCTTGTTGTAAGACCCGATCATAGGGGGTGATGATGACGACGCGCCAATTCTGACCGGCGGTTCCGGCGTCCCGGTAATAAACGAGTTGTCGGGCTTTGGTGGTGACATCCCATTCTTCGTAGTCGGTACCACCCGCGGCCGCGTCCTGAGGCTGATCCACATCGCCACGTGGAGCCGGTCGCCATTGTTGCGTGTGTTGCCCACCATCCGGGTCAGCAATAATAACCTGCGCGCCATCGGTGATAAACGTCTGGCCAATCGCATTGGGCGCGGCCGCGAGGTCATCCACCTTGGTCTGATTAATCCGTCCTACCAGCACCGTACCCGCAGTCGCCACAGGTACCACAAAACTAATGACATACGGCGCATCAGGTGTACCACTGGCCTGAGCCGGACTAATCAACACCTGTCCCTGTCCCTGACGAACAGCCGCCTGTTCCCAGCCGGTAAGGATCAACCCGGCTGGCTCACTGCTATGAACGGCTCCATCGGCTCCTACCAGCAACGTGGCTGTAAAGAGGTCGCCACTGTCTAGCAGTTGGCGTAACACACCTTGATCATCGGTGGCATCCTGATTCACCAGCCGTTCGTTCTGACTATAAGCAACCAGCATATCCTGGCGCAACTGGATGAACTGGTTTACCCGGTCGGTTGCCTGTTCGGCCGATTGGGCCATCTGGCTGATAACCAGTTCCCGTGCTACTGTCACCGAACGTAAGGTGCCGATGAGAACGGCGATAACCGTAAGCATGACGCTGAACAGGATAAAATGGCGCACCAGGGTATAACTGATTTGTTGTCGCCAGGGGAGAAGGATGGGTGGTGGTAGGGTAGGTCGCCAGGCGGCCATAGCGTTGAGGGCCACCGCCACCGTAACTCCGGCGATCAAACCTTCCAGCAGTAACGGCCAGAAAGCGGCTCCGGCGGTGGTGAAGGCAATGTCCAAAGCAGAGAGCACACTCACCTGGGCCGAGGTGTAGGCCAATGTGCCCAGGATCAGGAGGGGGATGTAACTCAAGATGAAGGTAAGGCCACTGACCAGGGGGCGACGCAGGGCCGCATAAACGCGGCCCACGTAGTTACGTTGCAGGAAAATTTGGGCGCTTACCGCAATAAGGGCAAAACTGATGGGGGTGAAGAGGTTATGGGTCTGGGTGAAGGCGCGGACCAGACCGGTGACAAAACCAACGATGAGCGCGGCCGCGGGGTTGAGGGTTGCGGCCGCGAGCAGCCAGGCGATTGAACCAACGGGGGTAATAAAGGTACGAATGGGGCGAACCAGGGGAGTGGGGTCAACCGGTTCAAATAGGGGTAAGGGGCTGGCAACCAGGGCGGTGAGCGCGGCCGCGGCACACAAGCCAAATACAGCCAGCCATTGCCGTCTTTGCAACCGGCCAAACTCCCCCCGGAAGGTGTAGACAACATACCCTAGCAGAAGAAAGAGGGCGAGGAGTAATAAATACCCTAATGGGTGTTCGGGAAGCGTTAAGCCAACCGCAACCTGTTCCCCCTGGAAATCATCTGGCATACCATCCCATTCCCGTGCGTTGCCCTGCAACCTACCGACAAAACAGCACGATTCAATGTTATGTTATTATGCTTTTGTTATTTGTTGTTTACGTTGTGCGCCATAAGCTAATTTTCAGCACGTAATACACAACTTCAAGCATAACATAACATAACGCCGGGCATTATAACATGCCAATGATCCTGTCGCAATGCACTGAGGGAAGTCGGGGAGAGCGAGAGGGGAAAGCGAGAGCGAGAGGAGAGAGCTAGAGGAAGAAGGGGAAAGTTCTGCCTCTTACTCTAGCTCTAGCTCTAATTACATGCTGTACAGCAAGCGCTCCCGATTAAAGAGGCGTAAGGAGATGATAATGCCAATGGCCGCGGCCGCGAGGCTACCCACCACACTCAGCACCACCCCCATCATGGGTACGGCCCCACCCACCGCCAGTTTGCCCACAATGGCCGAGGTGCCATAAATGGGAATCAGGTAGAGAAGGGTGTTCACCGGGGGTACAAACGCGGCCGCCATCGCCGCCATGGTCACGCCAAAAATGAGCGGCCCGGCCGATGATTGGGCATCTTTAAACGCTTTGGTACGGATACTAACCGCCATAAGTACCACATTTAAGAAGAAAGAGAGCGGCAACGCCAACAAAATTGTTTGCAAGATTAAACTCAAGGGCAACACCGCCCCATCCGTCCAATCTGTCGGCAGCAGGTTACTGCCCACCCAGTACCCCATCAGGGTTAATACCACCGGCAGCAAGGTCATCGTAAATACAGCCGCTAATTTACCGACAAAGATTTCCGTATCGCTGGTGGGCGTTACCAGCAAAGCCTCTAAGGTACCTCGCTCTTTTTCGCCCGCCGTCACATCAATGGCAATAAACATACCCCCCTGAGCGGCAATAATGCCGACTAACAAGGGCAACATAAGGGACGCAAATGCCCCGGCCCGCTGGGCAGGCGTAGACAAATCCTGCATATCCATCGTCACGGGTGTCAACAAAGCGGGATCAACATTACGAATCTGCAAACGGCCTGCACTTACCTGTTGGTTATAAGTTGTGACGGCAAATTCCACTCGCTGAAGTTCAATGCCACCCCCAAAAACACCCCCGGAATAAGGATTCACGAGAAGTGTTACTGAGGCAGGTATCTCCCCAGCCACTTGCTCACCGAAATCAGGGGGCACAATCAGGCCCGCGGCCTCTTCCCCAGCCACAATGACCGCATCAAGATCGCCCTCAAACGGTTCCAGGGTAATCTGAAACTCAGCTAATAAAGCCACAAAATCATCAGTCACATATTCCAACCCCTGGGTCGGGATGGTAATAGGATCATCGGCTCGTGATTGGATGAGCCGACCCAGTGCCGGGTTCAAAACGGCATAAAATAGACCAATGATCAACGGAACCATCAAGGTCTGGCTAAGCGCCTTACGATCCCGTAATGTGTCCGTTAATTCTTTGCGCCAGATGTTGATAAGGTTTGTAATTAACATAAGGTTTGTCCTTGTGATAGAGTGCGGGTGGATAACATGGGTCAAATATCAAGCTCACGACTTGTGGCGACCATACTCGCTGACTTCTAGCCCTTCATGGCCCGCGATAGCCACGAACGCTTCTTCCAGGGTATGTTTGCCTGCCCGGCTAATGAGATCGGCGGGGGTGCCAAAGGCTACAATTTTGCCCTGGACGATAATGGCGATGTTGTCACACAGCCGCTCGGCTTCATCCATGTAATGGGTACTAAAAAGAACACAACGCCCCTGTGCCCGCATGTCCCGAATGGTTTCGCGGGTATCACGTACAGCGATCACGTCCAGGCCATTGGTGGGTTCGTCCATGAGGATATTGCGGGGATCATGGACCAGGGCACGGCCAATGACGATTTTTTGCCGTTGCCCCCGGCTAAACCCTTCGGCCCGGCGGTCGGCAATTTCACCCATTTTAAGCTCGTCAATGAGGGTTTGAATGCGGGTTTCCAGGGGTTTGCCTTTGAGACCATAGAAACCGGCATAATAACGAAATTGCTCTCGTGGGGTGAGGCGGGGGTAAACGCCGTTCATATCCGACTGCACGCCTAAAACGCGGCGCACGGCCTTGGCATCGTGGCTCACGTCGTGGCCATCTACGATGACGGTGCCGGAGCGGGGTTTGATCAGCCCGGCGATCATGCGCAGGGTGGTGGTTTTGCCCGCGCCATTGGGGCCGAGCAAACCGGTGATTTGCCCATCAGGGCAGATAAAGCTTACGCCGTCTACGGCTTTAATTGCTTCGTCGGGGCCGTAATATTTGGTGAGATTTTTGATTTCAATCATGGAAAACTCCTTGGGGATGTAATATAGCTGGTCAGCAAGTCAGCATTTCAGCATTTCAGCATTCTGCTGGCTGATCGGCTGACTCGCTGACCGGCTTTCCTACGTGATGAGGCGTTGCGGCCGCGTTCTGACCAACCACCCTACCATCAACCACATACCCAGAGCCGTGCCAAGCCAGATTAGTAGGTGAGGCAACACATCCACCCAACCAATGCGTGCCTCCAGAGAATCGGTCATCGTCCTGACGAGATAATGGGTTGGAATCAAGCGGAACAGGGTGTGCCACGGCTCGCCGAGAACGGCAAAGCTGCCAAACCAACTGGGCATCAGGATGACAAACATGAGCAAACTGCTCCAGGTATTACATTGTTTGGTGCTTTCGCTCAAAATACCGGTAAGAACACCCAAACCAGTAAAGGCTAACAGAGCCAGGAAAACAAAGGGTAGGCTAATCAACCAGTTTCCGGTTAAGCCACCATTGAATAACACGAGTAAGGTAAACATGGAACTACCAAGCAAAAGCCCCAGAATGGTTTTGCTCAGGATATAAGCCCAGGCCGAAGCGGGAGCGGCAAGTAGGGAAGCGACCGTCTTCTTTTCCTTTTCGTCGGCCATGAAATGGGAAACGGTGCTAACCCCAGCCATGTACAGAGCGAAGGTAACTACGATGGTAAAGAGATAGCTATTCAGAGCCACCTCTTTAGAAAACGAACCACGGCCGGTGATCGCGGCCGCGTCCATCCATCTCATCTCAGCCGGCAACGCTTGCCCCGCCAAAACCAACAGTTGCTCCTGCAATATCCGTTGGAAGCGCTCCACTTCCAACTGCCAGCCCGCCTGGTTGTTCAGATACACCAACAATTCAGGCCTCTCTCCCTGGATCAGGGACGCATCAAAACCCACGGGAATAACGACTCCTTGCATATTTTCTTCTTTGGTCAGAGTTGCCATCTCCGCCAGATCCGCTACCTGATAAATGTCCAGTTCCGGCTGAGTCTCAAGCTGGCTGACCAATTGCGATTGTCCCTGATCCAATATGGCTATGGGA
The DNA here is from genome assembly GCA_016716885.1 of Candidatus Trichofilum aggregatum. Taxonomy (GTDB): domain Bacteria; phylum Chloroflexota; class Anaerolineae; order Promineifilales; family Promineifilaceae; genus Trichofilum; species Trichofilum aggregatum. Next base: position 79,217 of record JADJUV010000173.1, read on the forward strand.
AGCACCACTTCATTATCCACACCTACGATAAGCAGACGATAAAGCGCAAAGATGAGAAAGGGCAAGGCCAAAATGGTCAGGAGTTGCGTATTGTAGCGTAACTCGGTCAAATCTTTGCGGACAATCGCCTGGGTAGCCCGCCAATGACGACGCCACGGTCCTTCGACAGGGATAGGCGGGATAGGCTGATCAAGTTCCATCGTCATCTTTTATGCCTCATCGTCACTATCCGATTTGTCCTCTTGTTGGCTAAAAATGAATCCCAGTATCAGACCAATGGCTATGCCTAAACCATAACCCAGAAACATATTGTTAAGCGCAAGGCCCAGGGCTATACCAATGCCCCCACTGAGGGCGATGCCCACACCCATTTTTTCTGATTTCGGTTTCATTGCGAGTCTCCTTCGCGGCCGCGTCCCTTCTCATGGTGCATAAAAATTTGGCTGAAAGCAACCGCCATACTTACACCAAAGCCTAACATCCAGGCCCAATGTTGAAAGGCCGCCCCCATAGATAGTCCCACAACAAAACCGAAACCCATACCAGCCAGTAAACGTTGTCGCTTGTTTTTCATCACAACTCCTTTTGTTTGTCGCCAGGGAATTTCCCGGCGGCAGTTCATGGCAAAAGGATAGGCGATAAGGAGCGCGGCCGCATTAGTTTTCCGCCCAATAGCCCCAAATGAAGCCCGAACAGGGCCAAATCCGGGTTGAATGGCGTCAATAATCTAACAAATCACGTAAATCGCGCGCGGCCGTTTTGCTGAGGGGGATCTCTGTAGCGGTGGCATCATCCAAAACAATGGTGAAGCTGTTTCGTGTGTAGGCTATCACTTCTTTGACATGTTGTAGATTGACCAGGTGAGTACGATGTGCCCGGAAAAACCCTTGCCGGGCCAGTCGCTCTTCCACCTCACTCATGGTCAAATGGGTAGGTATGGGGCCATTTTTGGTATAGAGCACCGTTTTGCTCTCATCCGTAGCGGCATAGAGGATGTCGCCAGCGTTGATCAACGTAACTTTCCCTTCCAGTCGGGCAGGGATTTTGAAGGGCACGTGCGCGTCCTGGGTCTGGGTCTGGGGCAACATTTCCCGCACCAGGCTACCTTGCTCCAGCACGTAAAATGTCTGGCAGAGGGCACGTAAGCCGGTACTTTCAGCGGTGATGATGAGAATGGCCGCGGCCGCAAGCTCACCCATCAGGCGGAGCAAGACCTCTACCGAGGATGCGTCACATTCGGCCAAAGGCTCGGCCAGGATGAGGATTGAGGGTTGGTGCAAAATGGTACGGCCAAAAGCCAGCCGCCGGGCCAACCCTGGCGAAAGGCTCTCGGCTCGTTCATCGGCCCGGTCGGTGAGACCTACCTGATGAAGCACCTGATCCACGCGGCCGCGATTCAACCCATACAAATTAGCAAAAAAAGCCAGGTTCTGCCGGGCCGTCAGCCGGGGATAGAGGCTGTTTTCGACTGGTAACAAACCCACCTGGCGTGTTAATTGATCCCAATGATGCACGGGGTCCAAACCCGCCAGGCGCACGGTGCCCGCCGTGGGGGGCACGCGGCCGCTGAGTAATTGCCACAACAACGTTTTGGCCTGCCCGGTCATACCAAGGATGCCAACCGTCTGCCCTGGCTCGACTTTCAGCGATTCGATAGACAGAACGGTAGCCTGAGCCACCACTTTTTGTATGTGGGTGAGTTCGATCATGCTTTCAACTATCCAACACCGCCCGCACCTTACGCACCAGGCCATCTGGGGTGAATGGTTTTTGCAGGAAGGCAATGCCCGGTTTTAATACACCATGATGAACAATAACGTTGTCGGTGTAGCCCGACATGTAGAGAACTTTCATCTGCGGCCGCAAGGGGGCTAGTTTTTCGGCCAGTTCGCGGCCGCTAATGACTGGCATCACCACATCCGTTAGCAGTAACGCAATCACCCCGTCATACGATTGGCACAGTTGCACGGCCCTGGCGCTATCCGCTTCTAATACTTGATACCCTTGTAGCAGGAGAACATCACGGGCCAGCACCCGCACCATCAGCTCATCTTCCACCAGCAAAATCGTCTCCTGGCCTCTGGCCATCAAGTGAGGCAACGGCGATATCACCACCGGATCGGCTTCCAGCCCTACACGGGGCAAATAGACCTTAAACACAGTGCCTTTTTCTGGTTCCGTATAAACCCAGATGTGTCCGCCACTTTGTTTAACAATGCCATGAACGGTTGATAACCCCAGCCCTGTGCCTTTGCCTTTTTCTTTGGTCGTGAAAAACGGCTCGAAAATACGGGTCATGGCCTCGGCGTGAATCCCACCACCGGTATCACTAACCGCCAAAAGGATATACTCCCCTGGCATCACCTCTACGTGCTGACGGCTATACCCATCATCCAGGTACACGTTTGTCGTTTCAATCGTTAATATTCCTCCCTTGGGCATCGCATCACGCGCATTCACCACCAGATTCAGCAACACTTGTTCCATCTGATTGGGGTCGGCCTGCACCTGGCCCAGGTCTTGGGCCAGGAAGGTTTGCAACTGCACATCTTCACCAATCATACGGCGCAACATATCAATCATGTGGTCAACTGTCTGGTTCAGGTTAATAACCTTAAGCTCCATGACCTGTTGGCGGCTAAAGGCCAGGAGTTGGTGCGTCAACGCGGCCGCGCGCTCCGCCGCCTGCTTAATCTGTTGCCCCCAACGCCCCACAGGTCCCAAATCTACCGCTTCCTGACTACTGCGGCGTACCAACAAATCCCCATAACTCAGGATCACGGTCAGTAAATTATTAAAATCATGGGCCACGCCACCCGCCAGGCGACCAATGGCTTCCATTTTTTGGGCCTGGAGCAATTGCTCTTCCAGGTGCTTCACCTGAGTAATATCCTGGGCCGCCCCATAAATACGCACCACACGACCTATCTGCTCATCCCAAACTGGACGGTTGTAAAAGCGAAACCACAAAACACGCCCATCTTTAGCCACAATCCGTGTCTCCCACACCCCCGCTTTACCCAGGGCCAAAACCTCCTGTGCTTCCACCAATTCTTCATATTCGTCCGGGTGAACAATCCGCCGCCAATCATTGGATGTCATCATCTCATCCGGCTGATACCCCGTTACTCGGGTAAAAACATCAGTGATCCATTCCTGAATCCCTATTCCCGAAGGGTGTATGCGATAAGAATAGGCAAAATCAGAAACCAGTTCGGAAATAGCCCGATAGCGTTCTTCACTTTCACGGAGAGCTTTCTCGGCGGACAGCCGTTCGGTTACATCCACCCCTACGCCCCAGGAGGCGTACCCCGGAATGGGTAAATCTTTGGAGATGTTCGACCAGGCAATGGTTTTTTGACGGCCATCTTTACAAGTGATATTCCACTCCCAATCACGGTACTCATTACCAATCTCTTGCCAGCGCGTCATCATGGCTTCACGATAAGCATCATCAGGGTAAAGTTGGGACATGGCCTGGGGATTACCCACCATTTCTTCGGAGCTGAAGCCGGTAACTCGTTCACACTCTTTATTCCACAAAACAATTTGCCCCTCATCATCCAGCGCATCTACCAAAATAGGCATGTTTTCGACCAGCTTTCGCAGCCGTTCCTCGCTTTGGCGTAAGGCGGTTTCGGCATTTTTGCGGCGGGTAATATCGGTAAACGAGGCAACAACCGCATACGGTTTCTCCTCACCGGGACGAATGAGGGGTTGGGTGTTGATAGAAAGCCAGGTCAGTTGGCCATCAGGTTTGTACAAACCCATGTTCACACCGGTGGCGGGTTTACCGGTGTGTATGGTCATGTTAATGGGGTAATCTTCATCATGAAAGGGTGAACCATCTTCATGGATCGTCCGTAACCCGACGTTTGGTATGGTGCGGCCATCGATCTGATCGTGGGTAAGCCCCAGAATACGCTCGGCACTGGCATTACTGGCCGTAATGACCCCGTTGGCATCTTGTAAAATAACACCTTCGGTCATAGCGGCAATAACGGAGCGGTAACGCTCTTCACTTTCAGACAAGGCTAATTCGGCTCGTTTGCGGCCGCTAACATCAGTCACCGTGCCTATCAGGCGAATCGGGTTATCCTGTTCATCCCGGTACACACTCCCTTTGGCCTCGATCCAAAGCTGGTGTCCACTCGGCAAGATTACCCGGTGAAGCACTTCGTAATGCGTTGTTTCACCCGAAATCGCGGCCGCGATCTTAGCCTCCACCATCGCCAAATCATCCGGGTAAATCAAGGCCCGGTAATCCTCATAAGTCCGGATAGACGTGCCCTGCGCCAAGCCCATAATCGCTTCCACCTCTCGCGACCAACGAACTTCATTCGTGACAATATGCCAATCCCAGGTGCCCATATTGGCCGCCTGCAAAGCCAACCGTAACTGTTCTTCGCTCGCCTGCAATGCTTTTTGCGCCAAAATTTGCTCGGTGTTTTCGACATTCACCCCGACCGTGCCAATCACCTGTTGCCCTATACGCACCGGGGCAATAATTTTCTGGTAATAATGGGGTTCCCCATCCTGAAGATAGATCACGGGTGTTCGCACAACTTCACCCGCCAATACCCTTTGGTCTTCCTGAAGCCAGGTCGCCAATATCTCCCCATCAATCCCGCTATCTTGGGTCAGTTGCCCTTCCAAATTACCCCATCGTTGCACAGAGGGTTTGTTTTGTAACAGATACCGGTTGTCTCTATCCTTCACCCATAAGTCAAAAGGTAAATTCTCAACCACTGCCTTCAACCGGGCTTCGCTGGCATGGAGCGCTTCTAAGGCCAATTCACGATCTGTTAAATCGCGAATAAACACGCAGTAATATTCCTGTTCACCAAAAACGAAGCCATTTATTGAAGCTTCCACAGGAAATAGTTGACCGCTCTTCGTGCAATTCACCATCTCGATAACCAGCCGCTTCTTTTCACGAACTGCTTCCCAATAAGCCGCCCAGGTTTCTGCCGTATGACCAGGGAATAAGTCATAAATGTACATAGAAAGTAGCTCTTCCCTGGTGTATTCCAGACGTTGGCAGGCTATTTGATTGGCTCGAATCAGGCGTGCTTGTGTATCTACGACAAAAATACCCTCTAACGCATTCTCTACCGATAGTTCAGCAAAAAGAAGGTCCTGCCGGGAAAGTATTCGCTCGGTGACATCATTGTATATGCCCACAAAATGGGTGACGGTTCCTGCTCCATCGGTGATGGGGGAAAGGAAAAGCTCATTCCAGAACATGGACCCATCTTTGCGATAATTGCGCACCACCGCCCGCACCTGTCGCCCCTGGCTCTTGGCTTCTTCAATTTCGGCCAGGGCTGGCTGAGCATCATCATCTCCCTGGAGAAGGGTGGCAACCTGCCCCATTACTTCTTCAGCCGCATAACCCGACATCCGTTCAAAGGCCTTGTTGATATAAACAATGCGGCAGTCCGGGTAACCGGTTGTCAGGATGACACCACTCATGAGGGCATCAAGAATTTGGGGGAAAAGGGAAAGTTCCATAAATATTTATCCTGAAGGGCGCTATCTAAAAAAAACCAGGCCGCAGAAGCACCGGGTAAAACAATGTGCTTTGCGGCCTGGGTCAGGATATGCCTTAACAGGTCACATGATACAGCTTGAATCACAGGTTTACAGGCTAATAACTTCAGCAACGGGTTGGTGCAAATAACAGGTGGTTTGCCCGGCTAATGGTTTGTTGCGGCATGGTTTACCAGTTTTGGTGACGCCCTCACAGGTGATGAGGTGAGGTTCAGCAATGTTGGGTAAGGCCGCGGCCGCGGCCTTTTTCGCCCCGTTCTCCTCTACCTGTCGCACCAGTTGCATCAACGCGTCAAACTCGCGATGAAACCCCTTGATAATTTGGTCGGGGTCAGGCACTAAACCCTCATCGGTTGCTATTCCTACCATCACTTGTCCGGCGTAGCTGATAATGCTGACGCCTAGCCCCAGGTGGCCGCTTTGGGGAACCCAGAACATGAGCTGTTTCAGCGGCACCCCGGCCAGGTAAATCGTTTGCCGGGGCCGGGCACATTGGTCATCACGGCGGTAGCTTTGGCCCCAAAAAGGGAAAGGGCCAGGTTCTCAACCTCAGCCGGAACCATGCCAATGGCATTAAGCAGGCCGAAGGCCACGACGGGTTCGGCCGATTCTTTCAAATCATCCATACGTCGCTTGAGTTCACGCAGACGATCCAGGGGATCGGCAATGCCCACGGGCAGGGAAAGGAAAACCAGGCCAAATTTATTGCCAAATTCAATGGGGCCATCGAGCGGCCGCAAATTGACGGGGATGGTGGCGCGAAAGTTCAACCCTTTTACGCGCTCGCCGCGCTTACGCATGTAACGGCGCAACCCCCCAGTCACGGCCGTAATCAGGACATCATTTACCGTGCCTTCGGTTACTTTGCCAATCGCCTTCACCTCATTGAGAGGAATCGGTTTAGACCAGGCCACTTTTTTGATGACCCCTAACTCGCCTTTGAAGATGGTGGGGGGATCGGGGAAGCGCAGGGTGAGTTTGCCCAGGGCTGTGGCCCCGCTGGCCCCTAATTTGGCAATATCGACCAACCGGCTGGGGTCACGGAAGGCTTCCATGCCTTCCTGAAACAGGGCTTCGGTGATTTTTTGGGTAGACTTCGCGGCCGCGAACACGGGCGACAACAACGTTTCTAACGGCCCCTTGGTGCGGCGGCTTTTCGGTTCTACCGTTTCCAGTTGCGTACCTTCCCGGTCAGCATCCGTCATAGAGAGCAAGACCCGCACCAGAGCAATGCCATCGGCTATGCAATGATGCAAACGGCCAATCAGCACAGAGCCACCCTCGTATTGTTCGATCAGATGAAACTGCCACAACGGTTTACTGCTATCGAGCGGCGCACTCATCAGGTTACTAACCAGTTCCTGCAACACCGTTTGATCGGCGGGCGCGGGCAAAGCCAACCGCTGCACATGGGCGCGAATGTCAAAATGGGGATCATCTTCCCAATAAGCCGCGCCCATAGAGGTTGTGGGTGATAACACACGCTGTTTGAACCGGTCATAAATGATGAAACGCTGTTCTAATGTCTCGACCAGGCGATCATACGGCAACGGTTCCTCAAAAATAATAATGCCGGTAATCATCATCAGGTTAGTGGGGTCTTCCATGCGGAGCCAGGCAGTATCTACGCTGGACATGCGTTCACGGCGAGCCATGTTCTTTCTCCTCAACAAAAAAGTAGACAACAGGTTGAACATGGCTTAAGTATAACGCAATTTCTCTGGTAAACATCCGCCGCACAGGGCGATTGCCTACACGCAAAAATGAACCCGCAAGGGCATATTTAACCACTAGTACAGCTTTACACAAGTCCTTAGCCGATTTAGTCGGAAGACCCATCCCCCCTAACCCCCTTCCCGGGGGGAAGGGGGGAACTTAACGGCGCGGTTTTTCGGGGCCTTCGCCCCGAAAAACCGCGCCCAGAAAAGTTCCCCGCCCCAGGGGCGGGGCTAATAGTTCCACCGGATTCACCGGGGTAGAGGAGTGAGCATCCCCAGATGCGAACGGGTGGCCCCAGAGCGGCACCTGGGGGTGCCTTACTCCTCTATCCACGTAAACACTATGTTTGCACTTTTTCTTAAAGGGCAAAACGCTACCTTAAACTTGTCATTCTGAGAGTATCCACGGGCGGTGCACCCGTTCAATGAGCGCAGAAACTTTGATTTGTCATGCTGTAGGTACGCCACGAAGTGTACGGAGTCTTCGGAGTGAAGCATCCCGTACATCTAGCTCGTCGGGATTCTTCCTCGAAGACTCGTCAGAATGACAGTTTCTGAGTAGCGAAGTCTTCGGAGCGAAGAATCCCAACAACCTGGTCATTCCAGACTTGTGGGATGCTTCGGGGGACCTCAGCATGACAGGATTCAGTTGAGCAAGGCATCCATGCCAAAACTGCAAAGATAGTGCACGTAAAAAGGGCCGCGGATCTTTGTAAAAAAGGCGGCGGATCTTGGCAAAATCCGCCGCCCTTTTTATAAGTATCTGGTAACACCTAACGCTGTCGAGGGCTGAGCTTGTCGAAGCCCGCCTGTTGCCTGCGACAAGCTCAGACAACGGGCTTAGTAACTACTCCAAATGACAATTTGACAGCGAATTGGCAAACGTGAATCGGTTGTTTTTGAACGACGCCAGGAGTTCCCCATGAGCGGGTGCGCACCAAGAGGGATGAAAATGCCGGGAACTCGTAGGAACTCTGGGAACTCTCGCTACTTGCCACTTTGCCACTTTGCCACTTATTTTCTCAGGAGATGCTTTTCAATCATCGTTGTCGTTGTCATTGTCATCATCATCATCATCATCATCGTTGTCGTTGTCATTATCGTTGTCATTATCGTTGTCGTCGGGGGATGGCCGTAGGGGGTGGGGGGTTGGTGGGGGTGGGTTGAAGGGTTGGGGGAAAGGTAGGTTGTGGGGTAAGCGTGGGCACAGTACCACTGCCCGCAGTCGGGGTCATGGTAGCTACCACAGTGGACACTGGGGTACCGGTAGTCAGGATAGTTGTTGTGACCACATTGGTGGGGGTGGCGGAAGGTGTGGCCGTGCTTGTGGGGCTAGCCGTAGGGGTAACAGTGGGCGACAGTTCCTGGTTAGCGGCCGCACCGGTTGGAACGATGACCGGCGGTTGGGTTGTTTCGTCCGGGGCCAGAGTGAGGCTGTCACCCGTTGCTACATTGTGGGCTATATTCTGGAGATCATAAACAACTACCTGCCCTTCACTAACAGTTACTTGAGTATGACCCCCTTCATCTACGATGACCTGGTAGGTTGTGCCTTGTACAGCGATGCGCGCGGCCGCGGTGGTTATTTCAAAGCGCGAATCTGCCGAGGGCAGGGGTAACACCAGTTGTTCTGTTTGGCCGGTCTGCTGGCTAAAGGCGATACTGTGCCAACGTCCATTACGTCGGGCACTCAGTTCAGTTAGCTCCAGGGTGGTAGCGGCGCTCATCCGGGTGAGACTGCCATCGAAGTAGGTAATGCGCGCGGCCGCGGCCGCGGCCGTTCGCACTTTGTCACCTGCGTGCAGTACCAGACCAGGGGTCGCCAGTTGCCAGGTTTCATCGGCTGTGGCCCATACATCCACCTGACCCGACACTTCGGTCAGGACGGCGGTACGGGGTTGTTCAGCCAGGCGCCACACCTGCCAATAGCCCAGCCCACCGATGAGCGTTAAGAGGAAAACCACCATTATAATCAGACGCGTGAGGGTAAGCCGCGGCCGCGTGGCCCTGGTATTGTTATTAAATCCGGCCAGGTTAAAAGGTTGTTGAGTCAAAGGTTCATCAGCCATAATATTTTCTCAGAAGTTGGTTATGGGCGAGTGGCGAGTAGCGAGTGGCGAGTGGATACTCACTCAGCACTCAGCACTCAGCACACTTTCGGCGGTTTCTTCTCACCATAAGTCGTGCCAGTCCCAACAAAAGTAACGCTTTAGGCTTTGAATGGTGATGAATGAATAATTGGATTTAAAAATGGGTATCAACCTGGAGCGCGGCCGCGAGCCGCTCTTTATACTCACTGCGTGTAATCTCTATCGTCCCAAAACGGCGCAAATGCTCCGTCATAAACTGCGTGTCCAACAAGGCAAAATTCCGCGGCCGCAGATGTTCCACCAGAGACACCAACGCCACCTTGCTGGCATTTGGTTCCAGGCTAAACATACTCTCCCCAGCAAACAACCCCCGCACCGACACCCCATACAACCCACCCACCAACTTCCCCTCGCGCCATGCCTCAACACTATGAGCAAACCCTTGCTTGTGGAGCCAGGTATACCCCCGCACAATCGTCGGTGTGATCCACACCCCTTCCCCCTTATGCGTATCAGCACAAGCCCTGATCACCTGAGCAAAAGCAGTGTCATACCGTATTTCGTAAATTCCCTTTTTAATAATCCGCTGCAAAGACCGGGGCACATGAAATGTATCGAGAGGAATAATGGCTCGTGGATTGGGGTCATACCAGAAAATAGTTCCCGGAGCATGATTGCGATCCTCAAACCCCATGGGGAAAATGCCCTGGCAATAAGCGCTAAGTAATATGTCCGGTGTAAGTTCCATTGGTGGCTTAAGAATTTATTGATGTTCAGATAATCAGGGGGCAGGGGGATGGGTCCTCAGACTAAATTTACCCAAGAGTTTGGTAAAGTTGTACCAGGGGGGAAAGATCAACCAAAATCACCCCTTGCCCGCCCAGAAAACCATTATACCTTGTCCTCAAGAAGTCATCCTCTAACAGATAGGCGGCATCAGAGCGACGGTCTATCGGGTTTCCCCGCTCCATACAGGCCAAAATACGTTGCCCGATGATGAGCAACGTTTGTGGCGGTTTTCTTAATTTGTTCAGCCTGATTCAGGGGATTTGTACGGCAAAGAGGGGAAGCCATTCAGTCGGCCATGGCATAAAAACCTACTGATGATTGAGACTGCATCTGATAGACGTTGGCTGCCTCCTGACGATTACTCGCTTCTAATTTCTTCAAAATGTTGTGAACATGGTTTTTGACGGTACCACACTCAATAAACAGCCGGGTGGCAATTTCTTGATTGGTACACCCCATACTAATTAAATCTAGAATTTCCAGCTCCCGAGCCGTAAGTTGATCCAATTGGCCTACCTTTGTCTCAGTTAATGAAACCAGAGAACGCAACGTGGCTAATTGGGTCAGGCGTTCCATCATCAAAGCCGCCATCGTAGGAGAAACCAGCGCCTTTTCTTCTTGTACCGCTTCCAGCTTATTGACTATCTCATCTACGGATTCCTGGCGTAGGATGTAACTAACGGCCCCCGCTTCGACATAACGAAGAATGGCTTCTGGCTCATCACTCACACCAGTAATAATTACTTTTATCTCTGGGTGATCAAGGCGCATTCCTTCCAACAATTCCAGGGCAGAGTTATCTTCCAGTTCCGTACCCAACAAAACTACCTCTGCATGGCGCAATAAAAACCAGAATTCTTCAGAAGTCGTGGCACAACCAACAATAAAGATGTCGGTTTTTTCTTTGAGGATAGCGCTTAAGGAATCACAAAGAAAACGATTGTTATCGGCAATGAGTACGCGGATCATTATTTACTCCTTAGTTTGTTTACTGGTAACGATTCGGCCAGCAAAGTTGTATGGCACCTGAAAAGTTACTCTGAGTGAATAGGTGATCATCATCAGCTATCGGGAAGTCAGGGGTGCTATATACTATTATTAAAATAAAAGTGAAGAAGATAAATAGGGGTAAACCCTACTCCGGTTGCAATTTAAAATGTATCTGGATGTATATCAACGCCTATGCCACGATATATATACCCCGGTAAAGGGCTGACTTAGAATAACAATGTGACTAGAGTGTCAGGCAACAGTTGCGGATTTAGTAACTATTGCCTCTATTTGAATCCCCTCTAGTTAACCGATAAGTAACAGCCCTTGTCCTTAGTTAGATGGGCTGTAGCTTCTTTACTACGGAGGTAAAGACAATGAATGAAGACACTTTGAAAGGCCAATGGAAACAACTCAAAGGCGAAATCCGCAATCAGTGGGGCAAACTTACTGATGATGAAGTGGATCAGGTGAATGGTGAATTTGAGAAATTAGTGGGTCGCATTCAGGAACGCTATGGCCGTACTCGCGAAGAAGCCCGAAGTGAAGTTGAAGAGTATATGCAACGTCACTCCATGCGGACTTACTAATTCTACAAGCGAAGCCCCCCAGTTTAGGTAGTTAACTGACGACTAGCTAACCGTTAAAATGGGTGGGGTCTGTTTGAAAAAATCGGCTTGCTTAATGCAAGCCGATTTTTTTTGTTTGGGGTATAAAGACAGGTGTAGGTAAAGTTGTTAGCGTGTGGGGCGCTAGAGGGAGGGAACTCTGGGAACTCTCAACTTGTTACCTGATGCTGCCTGCAAGTTGACACTTGCCACTTGCCACTTATTTTAGGAGCTTCTTATGCGACGATGGAATGGTTGGGGGGATGAGAATACCCACTTTCATGTACCGGCCGCGGCCTGGCCGTGGCTTGAAGAACGCGTTGGCGCGGCCGCACCACAACCCGACACCCCCTTCCTGGCCTTCACTCACACCATTCCCCCTTCCCCCCTACCACAGCACCCCCTTATTACCACCGATGCCAAAGAGCGGTTATTCCATGCGCGGGGCCAATCATTACCCGACTGGGTGGCGTTGCGCCGCGGCCGCATTGCCCGTTTTCCTGATGGTGTGGCCTACCCAGGTAATGAAGACGACCTTATCGCTCTTATTGGCTACGCGAAAAACAGTGGCGTTAGCCTGATTCCTTATGGCGGTGGAACCAGCGTCGTGGGCGGCATCAATCCGGAAAGGGACGGCCCGCCCGTGCTGACCGTTAACCTGTCTCGTCTTAACCAACTGCACAGCCTAAACGAGCAAAACCGGTTGGCGACCTTTGGGGCAGGCATCACAGGCCCGGCCTTGGAAGCAGCCCTCAACCCACGGGGTTACACCCTGGGCCATTTCCCGCAATCGTTTGAACTTTCTACCTTAGGCGGTTGGGTAGCCGCCCGGTCAAGTGGGCAACAATCGCTCCATTATGGCCGCATTGAGGACACATTTGCTGGCGGCCGCGTCATCACCCCAGCGGGCGTCCTCGACATGCTCCCCCACCCCGCCAGTGCCGCCGGGCCAGATTTGCGCCAGTTGGTGCTGGGGTCCGAGGGGCGTATAGGGTTTATCAGCCAGGCCACCGTGCGCATCACCCCCTTGCCCGAAGAAGAAACCTTCCACGGCATCTTTTTCCCCACCTGGGAACAAGGGGTCGCCGCTGTCAAGTCCATCGCCCAGGCCCAAATTCCCCTTTCGATGATGCGGCTGAGTAATCCGCAGGAAACGGAAGCCAATCTGGTGCTGGCGGGTAAGGCCGGGCAGGTCGCCTGGTTACACCGGGGGTTGGGTTGGCTGGGACAGAGGCCGGGTAAGAACTGTTTATTGTTGATGGGGGTGACGGGCGACGCGGCCGCGAACCGTCTCTCTCGCCGCGAAGCCCACCACCTGGCCCTACATCACGGGGGGGTCAATCTGGGGCAGTTTATCGGCCGTTCCTGGCAGAAAAACCGGTTTATCACCCCATACTTGCGCAACAATTTGTGGGAGCGGGGCATTGCCGTAGACACCCTGGAGACGGTGATCAGTTGGGACAAGGTGCTGCCAGCGGCTGAGGCGATTATGGGGGCGATACGGGATGCGAGTGCGGCCGCGAATGAAAAAGTGCTCGTCCTGGCTCATCTCTCCCATGTCTACCCCAGCGGCACCAGCCTCTACATCACCTACCTCTTCCGCGTCCTGCCCGACCCGGATCAGCAATTAGCCCAGTGGTGGCAGATGAAACAAGCCGCCAGTGAAACCCTCATCCGCTTTGGCGGCACGATTAGCCACCAACACGGCGTGGGCGTAGACCATGCCCCCTTCCTCAAGGCCGAAAAAGGCCAACTCGGCCTCGACCTGCTGGCCCAAACCTTCCGCCATTGTGATCCTGATGGGTTAATGAATCCGGGGAAATTGGTGTAGGAGCCGCTGGCAATTGGCCGCTTGCCGCTGGCTGATTTGCTGACGGCTGAAGGCTTTTATGGCTGGAAGACGAAGAGGCGGCCGGAGTTGGCGGCCGCGGCCGCGATAGTGGAGCCGCCTACCACGTAAATACGGCCCTCACCAGTAACGGCGGGAACCCCATGAAGCGGGATGGGCAACGCGGCCGCGTCCCCCCATTCTCCCCTCTCTACATCATACACCTCAACACTCGTCAACGCGGCCGCATCCCCTGACTGGAACACCTCACCGCCAAAAACATAGAGACGATTATTCTAGCACCGCGGCCGCGTGTCCCGCTCTCACTTCTTGTAATGATGGTCCCTCTGTCCAACTATCTGTCGCCGGATCATATATCTCCACCGAGGCCAACTCCCCCTCATACCGTCCCCCCAAGGCCCAAATTTGGCCGTTGAAGACCACCGCCGGAACGTGTTCCCGATTTTCCAACACCGGAGCCAGTTCCACCCATGTATCGCTGGCCGGATCATACCGGAGCAAAGGGGTCTCTTGTCCAAAATTGCCTACCCCGCCCACCACATAAATCGCCTCGTCTAACACGACCGCCGCACCAGCGGTGCGTGGTTCGGGCAACGGGGCGATTTCGCGCCAGGTGTTGGTGGTGGGGTCGTAGGCCCAGGCGTTGGCGGTAGGGCCAAAAGATGGGGGCGGCGAACCGCCGAAGAAGTAGACCTGACCGCCATACGCGGCCGCCATGCCGTGATGACGGGCTTCGGGCAGGGGAGCCAGTTCGCGCCAGGTGTCGGTGGTGGGGTTGTACGCGGCCGCGCGGTCGGTTATCGTCACACTGCCCACACCACTGATAAACCCACCCACGGTGATAATTTCACCACCCAACCAGACAGCGGGCATTTCTGAGGTGGCAAAGAGGAGCGGAGCCAGTTCGGTCCAGGGTTCGGGGGTGGTGGTTGGGGGTTGGCTGGTGAAGGTGGGCGAGAGGGTGGCGGTGAGTGGGGGATCATTTTGGCGGCACGCGGCCGCGAATCAGGGGTGGGGAACCGCATCAATCAAAACGAATATTTGTACAACGAGGCGAGAAATTCGGTTGTCCTCACCCCCGCTTTGCCTAATGAGTAAAGGGGGTAAGCCAAGAGGGCAAGGCAGATGAAAAGTTGGCTGCCCGTTGAACCCCCATGCCTTCGGCGACTTCGTTCCTGACTCACCCACATATTCAGTTGAACGGTGGCAGTCCCGCCACGGAATGGACGCTTTAGCGGGAACAATCACCGGCTAAAGCCTCATCTCCTTTATGCCCGTCATTTTAACGCAAAAACGTGGAGTTACAGTAACAACCCCTCACCTCTGCCGCTTAAAACCGTATGACCAATATCAATTGAATTTGCGCCGTTCTTCACTATTGAGATTTATAGAGATGTGTCACTATTACGCCGTGTCTATCAACCCCTGTTTTAGTGCCTGCGTTTCCGTTCTCAGGCGAGAAAAAAGAACTATGGATCATCTATTATCAACTTTCAATCAATTTGGTACGAACGGTCACACCCGTAGCCATAACGGCAATAGCCATCATCATGCTCTGCCTCCCATTGATCTCCTGACTCAACGCGAGCAGGTGATCCTGGAACTTATCGCTTCGGGGATGTCACGCAAAGAGATTGCCACTTATCTCTATGTTTCCTTGAACACGGTGAAGACCCATACCCAGAACCTCTACACCAAACTGAATGTTCACTCGCGCACGCAGGCGATTGCCCAGGCAAAGAAGTTGGGGCTGTTATCGCCCCATTTTGTGCCGACAAATGGGCACAATCCCCTGTTGGCACGCCCCAGCCTGGTGTTCAAGTAGGGTGATTCTCCTGTGAGGCCTGGATGGAGAAGTGGGAGAGGGATGGGTACGCGGCCGCGAAAATAACCCATACAACAATGGCCCGGGGCTTCCGCCCTTTATCCGTGCGCCCTTCCTACTTCGTGTCACCACTCCCCGGTAGACACCCCTGCCCCCAATAAAAAAGACCGGCGATCAGTTGATCGTCGGTCTGTCACTACCATCACGGTCGAGGGCTGAGCTTGTCGAAGCCCGCTTATTACCTTCGACAAGCTCAGGCAACGGGCTTGTCTAGGATGCTTCGTTTGTAGTGACCGCTTTAGCGGGCTGGTGTTAACCCGCTAAAGCGGTCACTACAAACAAAATCACTCTTTAGTTACCATCCGTTGATGTAACCCCCTGAACGATTACCTTCAGAGATTGACCCAAACTTGCCCGATTAACTCCGATTAACCACACTCTGGAAACGGCGCAACAACAGCGCAATCAGCCCAAAGTGAACCAGAAAACTGATCCCCACATACAGCAGGTAAATCGGGTTGTCCATTTCCCAGTATGCCTTCACCGGCCAATAAAACGGATACACCACCCCGATGAGATATTGCCAGGGCAACGCCACAAAGTAGGCCGCAATGGGAATGATGTTCAACGTTCCAATTGCCTTGAGAAAACCAAACCCCTGCACCTTATTTTCGGCAAACGTAGCATAAAGAATGGCAATCAGCGGGGCTATCGGTGAAGTAGATAACACCACCAACACCATCGGCCACGACAACGACACCAGTCCTGTCAGCGGCAAAGAAATCAATACCACCACAAAACTCAGGGCCATCGCGATTCCCATTCGGTACATAAGAAAACCTTGCATCGGCAATGGGGTTACTTGTAAAGCCACCAGCGTGTTTTCGTCCTTTTCCTCAATCAGCAAAAACCCAAACACCGTGCCCAACAAGACCGGTGCGACCAACATCACCATATAACTGACGATGAGCGGATAATAGGGGGTCAAATCCATCGTTGGGGCCAGCCATTCCGTCGCCAACGGCGTAATCCAACGCACGAGTAGCGCATCTATAATGGACAGGAGCGTCATCCCCACCAGGAACGTATCCCGCCGCACCAACCGCAGATCATGTAAACCAAGACTTTTAACGAGTGAGAGTTGCATGACAACCTTCCTAAAAAGAAGTGTATTCGTCTATTGCTGTAGTGATCCTTACCTACGGGGGGGGGGGGGGGGGGGGGGGGGGGGGGGGGGGGGGGGGGGGGGGGGGGGGGGGGGGGGGGGGGGGGGGGAGCTTGGGCCTCGTGAATCTCGGTAACCTCTTTTGCACCCGTAGACGGGTACTGATACACTGGTACACCAATATACCTTTACCTAATTCCCCGCATTGAGAACGATAAATTTGCGAAATGCCCCTTGTGCCCAGCGGAACATACCCGCCAGAATCAGGGCCGAACCGATGATGGCGTACACATATTCCCAGGTTTGCAGGGGAATAAAGGCCGCTTTCATCAGTAGCAGTGGCGGTTGTGTCGGCCACAAGTAGAAGATCAAGCTATCAGAGAGGCCGTTGTGGTGCAGGAGTGGAATGCTCAAGAACACACTTACCACCAGCGTGGGAACCAGCAGTTCCGTGATCTGGTTGTAGCGAGCCACCATGACAAAGGCCATCAGGGTATAGAAGGCCCCCAGCACAATGATGCCCAGTAAGAAGGGAACCACCTGGAAGCCGGTGCCGTAGGTAAAGAAGGTGATCACCAGGCTTTCCAACATCGCCAGGAAACCCAGGGCGATCACCTTCGCTAACAGGTATTCATTGAGGCTGAGCGGCGTAACAACCATACCTTGCAGAGAGCGTTCACTTTTGCCAAAAAGCACCAGTGCCGCCAGAAAAAGGTAGGTTGTTCCGGCCACGGCATAAAGAAAAAAGGCGGGAATCGCCAGTTTCAGCGCATCCTGAGCAAACATGCCGCGTAATAGCCAGATGACGACCAGGGCCAGCCCTGCGCTGAGGTGATAAATCTTGTTGCGCCATAATAGGCGCGTATCCAGTTGAATGGTTGCCAATAGACGTTTCATGATGACATCCCTTTGAATCAGTGATAAGTGACCAGTAATAAACAACCGGTTACTGATAACTGGTTCCTCTTTTTAGCCCAATTCTCGGCCTGTAACCTGAATGAATATCCGCTCCAGGGATGTTTCCTGGGTATGGATGGTCTGTACATCATCCCGTTGCAGCAGGCCAATGAATTCATTGTTATGGCCCAGACCATCGAGCGCGAATTCCTGGTTTTTCCAGGTTCCGTTTTGACCAAATTCAACCTGCACGCGGCGTTGACCATGGCGCACTTTCAGCGCTTTGGGGGTATCAATCAGCTTGATTTCCCCATCCACGATGAAGGCCACCCGATCACACAGTTCGTCGGCCACCTGCATGTTGTGGGTGGTCAGGAAAATGGTCCGTCCTTCATCCTTTAGCCCCTGAATCAAATCTTTAATGATTTTGGCATTCACCGGGTCCATACCCGAAGTGGGTTCATCGAGAAAGAGCAGTTCTGGCTTGTGCAGCAGGGCGCGGACAAAGTTAAGCCGCATCCGCATCCCTTTGGAGTATTGCCCGACCAGGGTGTCGCCATCTTCTTCCAACCCTACCATCGCCAGGAGCTTTTTGGGGTCTTCGGTCTCGCCACTGTAGAGGGAGCGGAAGTAGGCCAGGTTCTCCAGGGCGGTGAGACGCAGGTAATGGTTGGGCAGTTCAAAAGAGACGCCGATGTGCTCGTAGTAATCAGAGTGCCAGAGGTTTAGCTCTTTGCCCAACACGGTGATTTGCCCCTGGTAGCCTTTGAGGAGTCCGTTGAGTATTTTCTGGGTGGTTGATTTGCCTGCTCCACTTGGTCCCAGGAAACCAAAGATTTCGCCTGGTTCAACGACAAAGTTCAGGTGACGAATGGCTGGTTTACTGCCGCCAGCATAAGTAAAGGTAAGGTCTTTGACGGTAATCATAGGAATTACTCCGGGGGAACTCTAGGAACTCTGGGAACTCTAGGAATTTTGGGAACCTGCGATGGGTGAGTTCCAACGAGTTCCCTCTGGTTCCTATGCGTTCCTATGTCTTGTTATTGCCCAGCCCCATTTCTAGCATGTTCATTAATTGATCAAATAGTTCGTTCGCGGCCGCGCTCTTTTCCGTCAGTGATTGCCACCGTTCACCTAGCTCTTCCGGTCGGAGACCCAGCCGGTGAATCAGATAGTAGCCAAATTCGGTGATGAGGGTGTTGATGAGGAACGCGGCCGCGTCCACATCCAGGTCGGCTCGTAAATCACCCCGCGCCATCCCACTCTGCACCAACTGCTTAAAGTAAAGCCGTCCACTTTCCTTGCCCTGAGTCATCAACTCTTCCGGCAACTTCTGATTATTCATCGCCCGGTAGCCGAGTTGAGCCAGCTTAGGGTTGATAAACTCAAAGTTGATGCTCACACTAAACAGCCAGCGCAAGAAAGGGAACGTCCCCATCTGCGGATCCGGCGGCTGAATAGAGGCCAGGATACGTTGCTTCTCCTGGAAAATCATGTCCAGGAGATAACGATACAGGTCAGCCTTATCGGCAAAGTATTGGTAAAAACTGCCTTTGGCGATACCCGCCTCGGCCACAATGCGTGAGATAGACGCGTTCTGGTAATCGTGGGTGGAAAACTCCGCGATCGCCAGGTCCAGAATCCGCTGGCGCTTTTCATCGGGGAGATTAAAAAAAGTCTCTTTCGGCATACTCCTCCTGTTTAGCTCAGGTGATTTACCACGTACCAGAGGGTGAATTAAGTCAGGGACGCAAACTCGCGTCTATTTTCCCGTTCACGATAGCCTCTTACGGGCTATTCCCTCTGAATCTGAGCATCCCATCTCCTTGTGACCGTGCAGTCATGTGACTGGTTAGTCATGTGACTACGCGGTCATATTCTAGGCAATATTGTGACCGTTGTCAATAGTTTCCGAGCGATTGAGGGTTAAGTCATCAGGCTAGTACAGTTTTACGAAAGTAGGATGTATGTTTTTATGACAAGTCACACCATTCGTTTGTCGCCGGAACCCCACCCGCCCCCAGGGGCGGGGAACTTTCTAAAGTGCCGGTTTGCGAGCGCGGCGGCGCGCTCGAAAACCGGCACTTCTGGTATTTTCCCCTTCCCGACGGAAAGGGGCAGGGGGATGGGTCTTCCGACTAAACCTGCCAAGGACTTGGGTAAAGCTGTGCTATAGCTGTTCAGATAATCATTTGGGGTCTTGGTTCGTAGTGACCGCTTTAGCGGGCTGGCGTTAGCCCGCTAAAGCGGTCACTACAGACAAAATCTTTTTCTTGAACGCTATAGTTCCCAACCCAATACAGCCCTCTTGCACAAATACGATCTGGCGAAGGGGTCAATTTGCGGCCGCGTCGTGCATCAAACAACCCCACCACCTATGACGTTTCACGCCTTTTTTACGCCCCCTGCCCCCACATATGGGGGTATCGTCTCATGGTTTTTCCTAATGTTGGGGGTCATAGGAAGCCGCGGCCGCGAACCTTAAAAAATTCATTTTTGCCCAAAAAATCAAACCCTAAAATATCGAACCTTTTAAGGAAAACAGGACTATTTTTAATTGCCCGGCTTAAGTCGTTCTGTTAGAATGGGGAAACCACTTGCAAGCAAACCCCTCACCAAAAATGGAGCCAGGACACCGGGGAAGGCCATTGCAGTCTTGCAAAAAGCTGTCCGTTATAAACAACTAACCACCAGCAACAGTATATTGTTCTGAGCCTGGGTTCAGGAGAATTATTTATTGTCGCTTGTGACAATTTGCAAACGGGGTAGACGCAGGTGGTAACAGGATGTTCCTTTCATGAATCATGAGGGACCATCCATTCAGGATATGGTCGTTTGGGAGCGGCCATAACCGCAGAGAAAATATTTTTTGCTAGAGAGGGAAGAGAATATGTTATCACCTACGGCCGCCTGGAAAGCAACCCTGGGAGAGTTAGAGTTACAGATGACCAAAGCTACCTTCAACACCTGGTTGAAGGATACCCGCTTGCTCACTTGTGATGGCAACACCTACGTCATCGGTGTGCGCAACGATTACGCCAAAGATTGGCTCGAAAACCGCCTGCAAGACACCATTTTACGCACCCTCGTCGCCATTACCGATCGACCCGTCTTGCTTCGTTTTACCGTTGGGGGTGATGAATTAGCCTCACCCATCGCCTCATTGAACGGTCGCCATGCCGTAAATGGGAATGGCAGCAACGGTCATGCCCCGGAAATTGTGAGTAATGCCCTGACCGATGGGTTATACACCCGGTACACCTTTGCTACCTTCATTGTGGGTGACAGCAACCGCCTGGCGCACGCGGCCGCGCTCGCTGTCGCTGAAAAACCAGGCAAAACCTACAATCCCCTGTTCATCTATGGCGGGGTCGGGCTGGGCAAAACCCATCTCATGCACGCCATCGGCCACAAATGTGCCCAGATTGGCTACAACATCTGCTACGTCTCCTCAGAAACCTTCACCAACGACCTGGTTCAATCCATTCGTACCCAGAAAATGGCCGAGTTCCGCGAGAAATATCGCACCCCCGATGTGTTGCTCATTGACGATGTGCAATTTGTCGCGGGCAAAGAGAGCACCCAGGAAGAGCTATTTCATACCTTCAACGATCTGCACGGTCAGGGCAAACAAGTCGTACTTTCTAGTGACCGCCCACCAAAGGCCATGTCTACCCTGGAAGATCGGCTTAAGTCCCGCTTTGAATGGGGCCTCATGGCCGACATTCAGATGCCTAACGTGGAAACGCGCAAAGCCATTCTCCAGGCCAAAGCGGAAGAAGGGCACATCGTCATTCCCGAAATGGTGCTGGATTTGATCGCGCATCGTTTTCGTAACAACATCCGGGAGTTAGAGGGGGCGCTCAATAAAGTCATCGCCTATTCTCAACTAACCGGCGCTCCTATTGATATGCAACTGGTGAATATGGCTCTGGCTGATTTGACCAGCGTGCCCCAGCATGTCACGCTGGCGCAGGTGCTTCAGGTGGTCATGGATCATTATGGGGTGACACTCAGCGAAATGCAGGACAGCGGCCGCGCCAAACGAGTCTCCTTCCCCCGGCAGGTCGCCATGTACCTGGCCCGCACCGAAACCGACGAATCGTTTCCGACCATTGGTGACTATCTTGGCGGCCGCGATCATACGACCATTTTGTACGGCTACGAAAAAGTAGCCGAGCTTCTAGAAACCGATGCGGAAGTGCGCCGTGATGTCATGGCTATCAAAAGTGCCTTGTATGCCGTGAGCTAAAACGTCGTGCGTCACTGATTGGCGTTCACCGCCGCAGCGCGTAAAATCAGGCCAGCCTCAGATGAGGCTGGCTTTTTTTGTCCAACTCGAAACCTGAAACTCGCAACTCGAAACTCCCCCCCATGCCCCTGATTCACGAACAAACCTTCCCTGTCCGTTACGACGATTGTGACCCTTACGGCCATGTGAACCATGTGGCCTACTTGCGTCTGATGCAAGAAGTCGCTTTTGCGGCGTCCGCGGCCGCGGGCTACGACTTTGCCCGTTATCAACAAAGTGGCCGCACCTGGCTCATCCGCGAAACCGATATCGAATATCTACAACCACTCCATTATGGCGACAGCGTAACGATCAAGACCTGGGTTGTGGATTTCCGGCGCGTGCGCTCACGCCGGGCCTATGAATTTTACCGGGCCGGCACCACGGATTGTGTCGCTCGGGCTTCTACCGAATGGGTCTTTCTGGATGCCCAGACCTTGCGCCCAGCCACGATCCCCCCGGAAATGATGCTGGCCTTTTTCCCCGAAGGTGCTCCCGAACCGGCTACCCGACGCCCTCGAATGGCTGAACTACCGCCGCCACCACCCCATGTCTTCGTCCAGGTGCGCCGGGTGGAATGGCGCGATTTGGACATGGTGGGGCATGTAAATAATGCCAACTATATGGCATATTTAGAAGATTGTGCTATACAGGTTGCGGCCGCGTGTGGATGGCCTTTGTCGCGTATGTCAGAAAAAGGGTTTGCCATCATCGCCCGTCGCTACCAGATCGAATATCACCAATCAGCCTATTTAGGGGATGACCTCGCTGTCAGCACCTGGTTTGCCAGCCACCGACCCGCCAGTGCCAGCCGCTACTACACCATTACTCGCCCGGCCGATGGCGCGCTCATTGTCCGAGCGCAGGCCCGGTGGGCGTGGGTAGCGCGGGAAACAGGACGTCCTCAGCGTATCCCATCTGACTTTTTAGCTGATTTTGCGTCTAACCGAATTGAACAGGAGAGACAGGAAACTGAAGACTGAGTTACCCCTCAGTCTCCCCTTTCTCAATCTCTCATTCTTTTAATCTCTCACTCTCTGCCTGTAGGAGGACACATATGATAGTTCGTCGTTTTTTCGGTATTCTTATTTTGTTGACCGGCATTTTTGGTCTGGTACTTGGGGTCATTGGCCTGCAAGCGGCCAACAATCTCATTGATCAGCTAGGTGTCGCCCTCAACGATACAATAGAGTTAACCGTCACCAATCTGGACAACGTGCATGAAACATTGGTTGTCACCAAATCCTCTTTGCGTGAAGCCACTGTCGCCATTGATACGGTGCAAATAACCGCCCTCGACCTCTCCACTACGATTACCGAAACACGCCCCTTTCTCAACAGCGTGAATGAAGTAGCCACGAGTAGCGTACCCACAAGCCTAGACGCCTTTCAGGAAGCTATTCCTAATATCGCCGAAGTAGCCGGGGGCATTGACGATGCCATGACGGCCCTGAGTAATTTCACCTTTGCCACCCAACTACTCGGAGTAGACCTGGGGTTTGATCTGGGTATTTCCTACGCGCCCGCCGTGCCCTTTGATGAAACGATTACCCAGTTGGGAGCCAGTCTGGAAGGGTTGCCCGAAAGCCTGCGGACGTTAGACACAGAAATTCAGGTGACCAGTGATAATCTGGTGGTTATCAGCCAGGACGTTGAAAAACTATCTGCTGACATTGGCAATATTAACGCGCAACTCCGCCGCTTTGATCCGGTCGTAGATGGGTACATCAAAACCGTTTCCGATCTGCGATTCTCTGCCAACCAGGCCCGCCAAAATATTGATCAGCAAATGGCTAGCCTGAAGATGGGTATCAACTTCATCTTCTTGTGGTTAGCGCTTATGCAAATTACACCCCTGTATTTGGGGTCAAAGCTGATATTTGGCAAGAAAGATGATGTGTTGATTCCATAAGGGGAGTTATAGCTTCAAGAAAAAGACTCGGTTCGTAGTGACCGCTTTAGCGGGCTAGCGGTGGCCCGCTAAAGCGGTCACTACGAACCAAAACCCCCAATGATTATCTAAACATCTATAGCTTAGAAGAGAAAAGCGCAGAGCCGCGGCCGCAAGCCCTGTCTCTGTGCTTTTTGTTTTACCCGTAAAAATCGCCCATGAAAAATATACTCTTGCCCACAGTTGGTAGCGTCGGAGATGTGCCCCCTTTATCGCCCTGGGATTAGGCTTGCGGGCGCGGGGGTTGCGGCCGCATCTCATCGCCAACGAACATTTTCGGGCACTCATCACCAAACAGGGGCTTGATTTCATCCCCATGGGCACTGCCGCCCAATACCGCCAAATGGTCGAAAACCCAGACCTGTGGCATCCCGCCAAAGGGTTTCAGGTGTTGGTTGACCATTCGATTGGCCCGTATGTGCAACCCCTTTACGACATCATCGCTGGTTTTAATCCGGCCAACACAGTCGTAGTATCGGCGGGCGTGTTATACGGTGCTCGCATCGCCCATGAAAAACTGGGGATGCCCTGGCTCACCGTCCATCTACAACCCGCCCTATTTCGCACCGTTTACGATACGCCGCCTCTGGGTAGTGCCGTCTTTCCCCCCTGGCTTCCCCGTGCCGCCAAACGGTTCTTGTTCCGCTTGCTGGATAAAACGGTGATTGACCGGGCCATTGGGGCCAAAGTGAATCCCGTACGACAGGCGTTGGGGCTGCGGCCGCAAACCGGCTTCTTCGCTGACAGTTATCACGCCCCCCAGAAAAGCCTGGGCCTCTTCCCCCCCTGGTTCGCCCCACCCCAACCCGATTGGCCGCCTCAGGTAGAGCTAACCGGTTTCATCCAATTTGATGGCAGTGATCAGACTGGCCTGTCACCGGCTCTGCAAACTTTTCTGGATGAAGGGGAGCCGCCCCTGGCCTTCACCGCGGGTACAGCTATGCAACACGGCGCAGAATTTTTCCAGGTCTCGGTCGCGGCCGCGCAAACCCTCAATCGCCGCGCCATCCTACTCACCCGCCACCGCGAACAACTCCCCCCAACCTTGCCCCCAGGGATCATCGCCATCGAGTATGCCCCGTTCAGTGAGCTACTACCACGAGTAGCCCTACTGGTTCATCACGGTGGCATCGGCACAGTCGCCCAGACATTGGCCGCAGGCATCCCCCAACTCGTCCATCCCCTGGCCCACGACCAACCAGACAACGCCCGCCGATTACAGCGGCTAGGCGTGGGTGCGACCATCCTTCCCTCAACGTACCGCCCGCCAAAGGTGGTCGCCACCTTAAACCAACTCCTGACCGATGCGGATGTAGCCCAATCTTGTCAAAAATGGGCACAGAAAGTAGATTTCGCGGCCGCGTTGCAGGCCACCTGTGATGGAATCGCCTCCGTCTAAAAAATCGGCCCCAAATTAGCCCAAATTGACCCGAATCTTATAGTAGCAACGGGCATAATCTACGGTTTTTCGCCCCTCGCCCCGTCGGGTATATTTCCCATTCGTGCTAATTCGTGAAATTCGTGGCCAAACCTCTTTGGTTCTTGGCTCCTCTGCTTTGAACAAACTGCCCAAATAAAATCCCTTGTTATGCAACATGTTGCCTGTAAACTGCTTGACAATGCAACCGGTTGCATCTATAATCCCTTCCATGCAAACGGTTGCATAATCAAGTAAATACCCACTGCATAGTCCTATTCCATTGTCCCTAGTTATGTCAACAATTCGTGACGTTGCGGCCGCGGCCCACGTACATCCCAGCACTGTCAGCCGTGTCTTTTCCGGCAAAGCACGCATCAGCGAAGAAACTCGCCAGCGTGTTCTGTCCGCTGCGGACCAACTGGGGTTCCAACAGCCCAACGCCATCGCTCGCTCCCTTAGCATCCAACGCACCAACACCATCGGCATCATCGTCCCTCACGTCTTTGATGGCTACTTTGAAGATAGCTTCTTCCCCCAAATCATGCGCGGTTTACTCAACGCCGCCTACGATAACCAATACCGTGTCCTCGTTGGGGGCAGCAACAGCCACCAAGACGAAATCACCCAGGCCATGGAAATGCTCGGTTCACGCCAGGTAGATGGCTTCATTGTGCTGAGCAGCCTTTTAGATGTAGATGCCGCCATGGTTTCAGCTCTGCAAGAGCAAGACATTCCCTTTGTTTTAATTGGTCAACTACCGGATGACTGTTCACAACGTGGTTTGTTATGCGTAGACGCCGATCATGAAACAGCCACCGCCCAAGCCATCCAACACTTACTCCAGCTCGGGCATCGGCGTATCGCCTACGTGGGGGGTGATCCGGACATGCTAGTCACAGAACAGCGCCGTACCGGCTACGAAAAAACCCTCCATCAAGCCGGTATCCCCATAGATGAACGGCTCATTGACTACGCTTACTTCGCTGAAGATGGCGGCTACCAATCCGTATACCGGATGCGCCATCTTGGTGAAAATGCCCCTACCGCTTTCTACGCCGCCAATGATCTAATGGCCATTGGCGTCTTACGCGCCCTGCGCGAACTTGGCATTCAGGTGCCAGAACAAGTCTCCGTCATGGGCACAAACGGCTCACCAGAATCCGGGCATGTTGTTCCTACCCTGACGACCTTGTATGTACCGTATGCCGAAATGGCGAGGCACGCCGCCGAAATCTTGATACAATTCATTAAGAACAACGCGGCCGCCCCAAGCCAGCGGCTGGTTGCCTGTGAAATAATCGCCCGAGACTCAACTGCCCAGGCCACAACTCAACCCATCCTCTACCCATAACCTGGTGGTGTTTGCTCAGGTCAAATCATCCTTAAGGAGGTGAGTCGAAAATAGAGCGTTTTAGCACCTACAAATCTCAACATCTCAACCTGTTTAACCAATTTTGAACCTTTAATAGAGGAGTTTAGATCATGAAGAAGAATATGTGGCTCATGGTGAGCCTTTTCGCTGTACTCATGTTAGTTTTAGCCGCTTGTGGCGGCGGCGCTAACGAAACCACCAACAATGGTGGCAATGAAGTTGTTAACAACGGCAATGAAGTTGTCGAACCGACTGAAGAAGTGATAGAAGAACCCACCGAAGAAGTCGTCGTGGAAGAACCGACTGAAGAAGTGGTAGAAGAACCCACCGAAGAAGTCGTCGCGGAAGCAACCGAAGCCCCCACGCCAGAAGTCATAGACACAGGCGCTGAAGAGTTTGATACCTTCATCACTGTTTGGGCAGATGACACCCGCGCCCCCATTCTGGCCGAACTGGCTACCGCCTTTCAGGAAACCTACCAGGTTGGCCTGCGAGTCGAACAAGTCGCCGACATCCGTGACCAGTTCGTTATCGCCGCTCCGGCTGGTGAAGGCCCCGACATTATCCTCGGTGCCCATGACTGGTTAGGCCAGTTGGTTTCCAGTGGTCTGTTAGCCCCGGTTGACCTGGGCGACAAAGCGGATGCCTTCACCGAAGTCTCCCTCACTGGTTTCACCTATGAAGGGCAACTGTATGGTATGCCCTACGCTTCAGAAAACCTGGCTTTCTTCTACAATACTGAGCTAGTTCCTGTGCCCCCCACCACCTGGGACGAAGTTGTAGCCATGGGTACAGCTTTGCAAGAATCCGGCGATGTGACCTGGGGGTTGGCCCTGACCGGTACAACCTACGATGCTTTCCCCCTGCAAACCGCCTTTGGTGGTTATGTCTTTGGTCGTGATGCCGATGGCAACTACAACCCCAACGACATTGGTATCGATAGCGAAGGCATGATTGCTTCCGGCGACTGGATTACCGAAAACATTGCCAGTGGTTTCCTCAGTGACAACACAGACTGGGACACCGCTCACACCCTCTTCGAGACCGGTGAAGTACCCTTTATCATGGCTGGTCCCTGGGCTTTAGATCGTTTCCGCACTTCTGGTATACCTTACGCCATCACCAACTTCCCCACCGGCACACAACCTGGCCAACCCTTCGCGGGTATCCAAGGCTTCATGATCAATGCCCTGAGCGAAAACGTCCTCTTGGCCGAAGCCTTTTTGACTGAGTTTGTCGCCACTGATGAAGTCATGACAGCATTATACATCTCCGGGAACCGTCCCTCTGCCTTCGTTTCCGTACTCGAAGCCACCGACGATCCCGATCTGTCTGCCTTTGGTGAAGCTGGGGCCGAAGCTGTCTTGATGCCCGCCATTCCGGAAATGGGTTCCGTTTGGGGTTCTTGGGGCGATGCTTTCAGTTTGATTATCCAGGGCCAACAAACAGCCGAAGAAGCCCTGACCGTGGGCGCAACCCAAATCCGCGAACTGGTAGCCGGTGCTTTAGCTGGTATGGTCAATGTGCCTGGTTCATGGCAAGCGGCTTCTGGTGCCTGTGAAGGCGACTGGGACCCCGCTTGTGAAGGCTCTGCGTTGACCTTAGGCGATGATGGTCTCTACACGGGCACGTTTACTCTGCCCGCTGGCGACTACGAAGTGAAAGTTGCTTTAGACGGTGGCTGGACCATCAACTACGGGGTAGACGGCGCATTAGATGGTGACAACTACACCTTTAGCCTGCCTGCCGATGGTAGTGTGACCTTCACCTATGATCCCGTAACGTTCCTCTTAGAAATTACGCTTCCGTAAGGAGCATCCGTTGTAAATCAGAAAAGGCCAGGGAAAACCCTGGCCTCATTCTCATTTACATACTCATTATCGCAGTAGACAATCACATTTGCAGTGATTGTCTACTGTGATTTATAAACTCAAATATAGCTTTCAAGAAAACGGCTTTGGGTTGTAGGGCGGCTTTAGCCGTTGAGTGCCAGCCGCCATTGAGGCTTAACAAATTAATAAGCGTATCGAGGAGTAAGGCATCCCTAGACGCCACCGGTGGTGAACCGTTCGCACGGGGGCATGCTCACTCCTCTTTATACCGACATTAATTCGGAAACCTTCAAAATCGGTCCATACAAACCCAACCCCCCCGATGATTATCTGAACATCTAAAAGTAACTATAGGGCTATAAGGCCCGGATTCAATCAATTCTCTCTCTCAATCTGGCGGCGATTTTCACATAAACAAATTGGTTCGATCTCCAGAGGGGTAGGATAGTTACTTCAGACCCGTAAATCCTTAGTTGGTTCAGGAGGGTAAGTGATGAGTCTTGTAGAGTTACCAAACAAAGGGAAAAAAGCGGCCAGTAGCGACTCCCTCTTAGGTCTTATCCTTAGAATTGTGGTGACGGTCGTTTTCGATTTAGCCGTCATTTGGTTTGTTGCCAACCTCATCAACAATGAAGACTATGTATTAGCCACGGTCTTGTCCATTGTTGCGGTTCTTATCAGCGTTATTCTGTTACGCAATAAAGCTTACCCTCTAAGATGGATGTCCATTGGCATCTTTTTTATGTGCATGTTCTCCATCTACCCCATACTTTTCACTATTTTTGTGGCTTTTACCAATTTTGGCGATGGCCATTTGTTGGATAAAGAACAAGCAATAGCTCAAATCCAAAAGGAACGCTACCTGCCAGAAGGGGGAACTACTTTTTCCTGGACAGCCTTTCGTAGTGAGGCGGGTGACTATGCATTATGGCTTAAGAACAGCGACGGTGTAGGTTTCCTGGCTGTTCCAAACGAACCCCTCCAACAGCTTGGTTCAGGGGAAGACCCAATTGGGGAGTTTGACAGCAATGGTATTCCTACCGAGATTGCCGGTTATACGCGATTGAACGCCATTACCCTGGCCGCATCTGGGGCCGAAGATGAACTGAGAGAAATTCTTTTCGGTACGGAAACAGACGGGGTTAAGATTGCTTCCTCACAAACCGCCTCCCAGCTTGTTCCACGTTATGTGTATGACGAAGCCAGTGACACGTTTACTGACCAGGACACAGGGGATATTTACGAAAACATCAATGGAACCTTTGTTACATCTGATGGCGCAAAAGAGTTGAGACCAGGGTTTCAGGCCGTTGTCGGTCTGGCTAATTTTAGCCGATTCTTCGCCAGCCCGGCTCTGCGCGGCCCTCTGGTCAATATCATTATTTGGAATTTTGCCTTTGCCTTTTTAAGTGTGGTCATGACTTTTGCTTTGGGCCTGGCGATTGCCTATCTTTACAATGACCCCTCTTTCCCTGGCAAAAAGATTATTCAATCCTTCTTGTTGATTCCCTACACCATTCCCAGCCTGATTACAATTTTGATCTGGCGTGGTTTGCTCAATCCTGATGTGGGGATTATCAACACGACCCTGCAAAACTGGGTTAATTGGTCACCTCCCTGGTTTACCGATCCAATGTGGGCGAAAGTGGGCATTTTGTTGGTGAATCTATGGTTGGGTTACCCCTATTTCATGCTCATTTGTAGTGGTGCCCTGCAAGCTATTCCGCAAGATCTTTATCAGGCCGCTGAAGTTGATGGAGCGAATGCCTGGCAACGTTTCCAAAAAATCACGTTGCCCTTGCTCTTAGTGGCGGTTGGGCCGTTGTTAGTGGCTTCCTTTACCTTCAATTTCAACAATTTCAATCTCATTTTCCTGTTTATTCAGGGTGGGCCACCCATTGCCGGGGCAGCAACCCGGGCTGGTCATACGGACATTTTGATCAGCTATGTTTATAACCTGGCTTTTGCCGGCGGCCGCGGTTTTGATTATGGTCTGGCTTCGGCTGTCACGATCTTAATCTTCTTCATCGTAGCAACCATCACCTTGTTCCAGTTCCGCTTCACCAAGATGTGGGAGGAGGTAAGTGAAAGTGTCTAATTTAACCGTTCAGGATACAGGGCCTCGCCTGACTACATTGAAGAAATTCAGCCAGTCGCAAAAACAACGCAAACGCGTCTCTATCATTGTTCGTTGGCTTGTGGCTTTACTTCTCATGGTTTTTGCCGTCTTTCCGGTGATTTGGATTATTTCGGCGTCGTTTAATCCCGCCGATACGCTAGCCACACAGACACTCATTCCTCGCAATGCTGGCCTCGACAATTATCGAGAACTCCTGAACAGCCCGGTCTTCCCTTATGCCCGTTGGTTATGGAATTCGGTTAAGATTTCGGGCATTACCACTGTTTTGTCACTTTCTATTACCACCTTGGCGGCTTATGCCTTTTCTCGCTTCCGTTTTTCGGGGCGCGTGAATTTGCTTAAGGCGATTTTGCTCATTCAGGTGTTCCCCACTTTGCTGGCTATCGTGGCCGTTTTCTTGATGGTCTCCCAATTTGGCGATGTTATTGCCTGGTTGGGGTTGGATACCCATGCAGGTTTGATTTTGATCTATTTGGGTGGGGCCATGGGGGTGAACATCTGGCTGATGAAGGGCTTTTTTGACACCATTCCGCGAGAGATTGACGAGTCGGCTATGGTGGATGGGGCTTCTCATTGGCAGATTTTTACCCAATTACTCCTGCCCCTTATGCGTCCCATTCTAGTGGTTATTGCCATTCTCTCTTTCATCGGCACATACGGCGACTTCATTTTGGCCCGTGTGTTGTTGAAGAGTACGGATCAATATACGGTTATGGTGGGTTTGCAGATTTTTACTTCAGGTCAGTTCTCACAAAAGTGGGGACAGTTCACAGCCGGGGCTTTGTTGGCCGCTTTACCTATCATGATTATTTATCTTATCTTACAGGATAAGATCGTGGGTGGTCTAACACAAGGGTCGGTAAAGGGTTAGTCTTACAGCAGGGCCAGGCAGGTGGAAGGTTCATCGTTTGTCACGACCTGAGATACTTGCCTGGCCTCTTATCGTTTAAATCACCGTGCGCTATAACAAAACAGGTGGTGCTGGCATGCACAAGTTGTTCAGATTGATTGTGCTCTTGTTTGTGGTTGGCTGTACACCTGATATGGTGAATACGAATAGTACGGCAACGGTTGTGCCGGGGGTGTTGCCGGTAGAAACAATTTTGCCTTTGCCTGGGCAACCAATCGCGGCCGCATCCCTCTCCACTCCCACCACCCCCACCCTCTTCACCAATGTCAATGCCACCGCGGGCATCGCGGCCGCGCGCCAGGATGTGCAGGAAAAATTAATCGGCCAGGCCTGGGGTGATTATGACCGGGACGGCTGGCTTGACCTGTACGTGACCGATAGCGGTGGCCCCAACACTCTTTTCCACAACAACGCGGATGGCACTTTCGCCGTTTCCCCTCTTTCCGCCAATGTGAGCCTGCCTGGGGCGGTCAGCAGTGGTGTCACCTTTGCCGACTATGACAACGACGGCTGGCTTGACCTGTACGTGCTGAACTGGGGGGCGAATGTCCTCTACCACAACGATGGCGGCGCTGGGTTTACGGATGTGACCGCGGCCGCGGGTGTGGGCGACACCGGTCAGGGCAAAAGTGCGGCCTGGGGCGACTACGACAACGATGGTTTCCTCGACCTGTACGTAGCAAACTGGGCCTGCTACCCGGATTGCGGCCGCCCCTCTACTGGCGACCGCGACCGCTTATACCACAATAACGGGGATGGCACCTTCACCGATATCAGCAGTGGTCTGAGCAGCAAAATAATGGGCGCTGGTTTCGCCGTTAGCTTTACTGACTACGATAACGACGGCGACCTGGACATCTATCTGGTCAATGACGAATTCATTAACCCGGTGGGCAACGCGCTCTGGCGCAACGATGGCCCCGGCTGTGATGCCTGGTGCTTCACCGATGTCTCGACAGAATCGGGGACCAATACGCAGGTGATGGGCATGGGGCTGGCGACGGCCGATTATGACAATGATGGGGATATGGATTTTTATTTCTCCAACGCCGGGCCGATGGTTTTGTTACAAAATTTGGGAGATGGCACGTTTACCAACGCGGCCGCGGCCGCGGGTGTAGACTTAGGCGTCGATGTCATTGGCTGGGGGGCTGTCTTCTTCGATTACGATAATGATGGCTGGCAAGACCTCTATCTGGCCGTCTCCGACCGTGCGCCAGGCGTGCCTCCGCATGATCCTCTGCTCCGCAACAATGGCAACGGCCAATTTACCGAAGTCCCCCATGCTGGTCTGGACGAGAGCGGGGGTACGCTTGGTGTGGCTTATGGCGACTACGACCGGGATGGCTGGGTGGATTTGGTCGTGGGTAACTACAACCAGGGGTATGTGCTCTACCGCAATGAAGGAGCCAATACCGGTAACAATCGGCTGGTGTTCGATTTGGTGGGCGGTGGCCCGGTGAACCGGGATGCGGTAGGCACGAAAGTGGTCGTCAGGACACCCGATGGCCTTACGCAGATGCAGGTGGTTCAAAGCGGCTCCAGCCTGGGCGCGGGTAATAGTTTAACGCTGAATTTTGGGTTGGCCGCGGCCGCGTATGCCAGCGTCACCATCACCTGGCCCGATGGCACGGTGCAAACCTTCCCCGCCGTGCCTGCCAACTACCACTACACCCTGGTTTATCCCACAACACCATAACCCCAGACCCCTGCTCGTAGAACAGCCTTCCCAGGCTGTTCCTTTCCTTTTCCCCCAACGTATTTGAACCGTTATCCAGGCAAATGGGTAACTTGGACAAGGGTGCAAGATATGAAATATTTCCGTTTATTCTTTCTGTTGGCGCTGTTCCTTGTCGGTTGCCAGGATGCGGCCAATGAGGCTACGACTGATGCCGACCCGGTGGCGCCAACCGCCATTAACACGGCCACAACCATACCCATCCCAGCCACGGCTACACCCATTCCCCCTACCCCCGAACCAACACCCGATCCGCTCTACACGGGAAGTAATGACCACCCCTGGTGGAATGATGTCGTTTTCTACGAAATTTTTGTCCGTAGCTTTTACGACAGCAATGGCGACGGCATTGGCGACCTGAATGGGGTCATCGAGAAGTTGGATTACCTGAACGATGGCGACCCCAGCACCAGCAATGACCTGGGCGTGACGGGTATCTGGCTCATGCCCATCATGGAATCCCCCAGCTATCATGGCTACGATGTCGTGGATTATCTTCAGGTAGACGAGGAATATGGCACCAACGAGGACTTCCAACGGCTGATGGCCGAAGCGCACCGACGCGGCATTCGGGTTATCGTGGACCTGGTACTTAACCATACCAGCCGCCAACATCCCTGGTTCCAGGATTCACGCAACCTCGACAATGAATATCGTGATTGGTATCTGTGGACAGATGAAGCACCCACTTATCGTGGCCCCTGGGGTCAACAGGTCTGGCACCGTCTGGATAACAGTTATTATTATGGGGTTTTTTGGGATGGCATGCCCGATCTAAATTACGAAAACCCGGATGTGGTCGCCACCATGTTCGACACGGCCCGCTTCTGGCTGGAAGATATGGGAGCCGACGGTTTCCGCCTGGATGCGATCAAACATATGGTGGAAGATGGCGCGATTCAGGAAAATAGTCCTGCTACCCATGCGATTATGGAGTCGTTTTTCACCTTCTACAAAGAGGTTGACCCCCATGCTTTGGCCGTGGGTGAAGCCTGGACAGGGACACAACAGGTCGTGGATTACACCGGTGACGAGGTAGATATTGCTTTCCAGTTCGATCTGGCCTTGGATATTCTCAACAGCTCCGAGGCAGGTCTGGCTCCCATCTTTACCGATATACAACAAGAAGTCGTTAACTCATTTCCGCTGAATCAATACGCGACCTTCATCACCAACCATGACCAAAACCGGGTTATGTCCCAACTTGATGGCGATGAAGCCCAGGCCCGAGTGGCTGCTTCTATTTTGCTGACAGGCACGGGGGTTCCCTTCATTTATTATGGCGAAGAAATCGGCATGACGGGGACGAAGCCGGATGAGGATATTCGCCGCCCCATGCAATGGGTAAGTGACAGCACCCGGGTTGGTTTTACGACGGCACGCCCCTGGCGAGCGCCTGCCAGTGATTACACGGAGCGCAGTGTCGCTTTGCAAGAAACAGACCCCAATTCGCTGCTCAACCATTACCGCACGCTGATTCATCTGCGGAATGAGCATGAGGCGTTGCGGGTGGGCGAGTGGTTATTGGTTGAAGCGAATTCTGGGCGGTTGTACACGTTTGTGCGCTACACCGACAATGAAACGATTCTGGTTATTATTAATTTGAACCGGAATGGGGTGACGGCGGATGATTACAGTCTGGAGTTGGCCGAAGGGCCGCTGACTGGAGCGGTGACGGCGGTTTCGCTGTTGGGGAATCCGGTGCAGGGTGATCCCGAAGTGAATGGTTCCGGTGGGTTTACCGGTTATGTGCCGCTGGCGGAAATTCCGGCGCAGTCGGTGCATGTGATTCAGTTGGTGGCGGAGTAATTGGTTACATCAACGGATTTTAGAAAGGAACGGATTCGGAAAAATCCGTTTGTTTCCCAATCCGTTGATGTAATAAGGGCACAATAACGATGGAAGAATTTGTTTTTGGCACGGTGGCGACGGTGGAACGGCGGGTGGGCCGGATGCAGGCACAGGCGCAAGGGGTGTGGCATCGGAACCGGTTGCGGCCGCGCGCCCCCCTCGCCCTTGATCACCCCATAATCACCCTCACCACCCAACTCCCCACCCGCGTGGAACGTGTGACCTGTTTCGTCACCGCTCCTCAACCGTATTCCCTCGACCTGGAATGTGTGGACACGCAATGGGATTTGCTCAACTGGAGCTATACCCAGGTATGGCAAACCACCCTGCTTCCCCATCCCGAAGACACCATCGTCCGTTACTCCCTCGTGGCTTACCCGGCGCAGGGAGAGGCCATCCCGGCCGATAACGGGGAACGGTTCTCGTACCGGGTGGGTGATCCCGCCCAGCCAGAGTGGGCGCGGGGTGCGGTCGTATACCAGATATTTCCCGATAGGTTTAGTCCGGGCCGCGGCCGCGACTGGAACCCCGTCGAATCGCTCAGTGATATTTACGGGGGAACCCTGCGCGGCATCATGGATCACCTGGATTACATCGCCGACCTGGGGTTCAACGCCATCTGGCTCAACCCCATCTTCCCCGATACCACCCATCACGGCTACCACGCCAGCGATTACCTGAGCGTCAATCCCCGCCTGGGTACACTCGAGGACCTCAAGGAACTCATCAGCCAGGGGCAGGCCAGGGGCATCCGCTTCATCCTTGATTTTGTCGCCAACCATTGGGGTAGTGATCATCCCACCTTCCAATCCGCCCTGAGCGACAAAGACAGCCCCTATCACGACTGGTACACCTGGCAACAGTGGCCTTACGAGTACGAAACGTTCTTTGGCGTGCGGGAACTGCCCCAGATCAACACCAACAACCCGGACGCCCGCGCTCACCTGCTCGAAAGTATGCAGTTTTGGCTGGAACTGGGGTTTGATGGCTTGCGGCTGGATTATGCCCTTGGCCCGACGCATGATTTTTGGACGGATTTTGGCGCGGCCGCGCTGCAAGCCAACCCCCACGTCTGGATATTCGGTGAGGCGGTCGAACCCCCGGATGTACAACTCAGCTACGAAGGGCGTTTCCACGGTTGCCTTGATTTTCTCCTGGCCCAGATGCTTCGCAGTACCTTTGCGATGGAGTCACGGGATTTCGTCGCCCTGGATGCCTTTCTCCACCAGCACAACGCCTTTTTCCCCGACAGCTTCAGCCGTCCCAGCTTTTTGGACAACCACGACCTGGATCGGTTTTTGTTTTTGGCACAGGGGGATAAGCGGAAGCTCAAACTGGCGGCGTTGTGCCAGTTCACCTTGCCCGGTGCGCCCATCGTTTACAACGGTACTGAGGTGGGCATTTCCCAGGGGATGCACATTCATGGGCCAGGTGGGTGGGGCATGGAAGCCTGCCGGGAGCCGATGCGCTGGGGTGATGAACAGGACGGCGATTTACGTGAATATTTCCGCTGGCTGATCCAGTTCCGCCGGGCACACCCCGTCATCTGGCAGGGGGAACGGCGCACCTTACACGTCACCCCCAACACCTGGGTCTACAGTATCGCCGATGCCCAGGAAACCATCCTCGTAGCCCTCAACCGCAGTGATAGCGAACAGATCATCATCCTGGATGACCTGGTTCACACCTTTACCCTGCCACCTTATGCCGGTGAGGTTCTGGTACTGCCAAACCCATAACAACAAGAGGGGAAAAACACGGATAGGATGGGACACGGATAAAAAAAATCTGCGTTAATCCCCAGAATCTGCGGACAATACTCTTTATGACCAAAACTGCTTTGAACCCACCGGAACTGTTCAACAGCCGCCAGTATGGTTTTTCACAAATCGTGGTGGCGGAAGGTCGGCGCACGCTTTATTTTTCCGGGCAGGTGGCCTGGGATGAAAACCAGCAAATTGCCGGAAAAGATGATTTTGCGGCCCAGACCTATCACGCCTTCAAGAACCTGGAAACGGCGGTCACATTGGCTGGAGCGACGATGGCGGATGTGGTCTCGCTGCGGATTTACATCGTGCAGGAACATCTCGCCGCATCCAAACCCGTCAGCGACAACCTGAAACGGTTTTTCCCCGGCGACTCACCCCCCGCCGCCACCTGGATTGGCGTCTACGGCCTGGCCAACCCGGATTTTTTGATTGAAGTTGAAGCGGTGGTGATGTTTGATTAGAGGAAATCGTTGGGTGTCCATACCCGCCAACCAATGTTCCGTAAGACAAAAAGCTCTAGCAATGTGGAAATTGCCAGAGCTTTTTTGATCTATCTGACAAGGCGGTTTGCTTCATAATGGGTATTGGGATGCGGCTTAACGGGCGAAATATGAGTAGTGCAATTGCGCGTTTAATGTAGAATACTTTATCAAAATAGCAGTCAGGTTATTAGCCCAAATAATTGCGGTTTTATTATGTTTAAAGCTGGCAAATTACCGTGGCAATTAGTTTTTACGAGGAAGAACATGAACAAGAGACGAAGTCTATTCTACTTACCCATGTTGTTTGTTTTGTTCGTTATGCTCATCTCAATCACATCAACCATTCAGTCTGCGGAAGAGGCCAATTCAATGGTATATATGCCTCTTGTGTCAAAACCCGTAGCACGTTTTTGGTTCCAAATCTATGGGGATGATTGGCGAGTGAAAAGTGCCGTCGCCGCGCCTGATCACGGCATCCTTCTGGTAGGAAACCGCACGCTTTTACGCCTCAATTCGCAGGGAACAGTTATCTGGTACAAAGAGACTGATTTGTCTCACCTGAGTGCAGTGCAACCAATCTCTGATGGCGGCTTTGTGATTGCCGGGGGTAAGAATGGTCAGGCGATTGTGATGAAATTAAGCGATGCTGGTTCCATTATCTGGCAAAAAGCATATTATGGTGACGACGGTGAGGGGGCTTATGACATTTCTCCGACGACGGATGGGGGCTACATTGTGGTGGGTGCGTCCACCTCATTTGGGCCAGGCTATTCAAGTGCCTGGGTATTCAAACTGAACGAGGTGGGGGAAATATCCTGGCAAACCACCTTGGGTGGTACATCTGCGATTTCTCTTGCGGGCGCGGACCTGGTACGCCAGACCCCTGATAACGGCTATATTATCAGCGCGGACCCGGCTGATAGCGCGCAGGGGTTTCTGTTTAAACTGAATAGTGCGGGTGTCCTGGAATGGCAACGGCTTTATGATGGCTCTCCCCTGTTTTGGGGTGCGAACATCAATGACATACTGCCTCTGGCAAACGGTGATTATCTGGTAGCTGGCCGCCGGCGGGGTGATAATCATTGGGATGCTTGGGTAGCTTATTTGAACAGCAACGGTCACATTGTGTGGCAGAAAGGATATGGCTATCCCGGTTATTTTACAGACATTACCGTCAGTCCTGATGGGCATTTTGTGTTATCGGGTTATTTCAACACAAATACCTGGCTCCATAAAATGGATATAAACGGTACGACGATCTGGAACAAACGGTATGGTGACGTTAACGCCGGGAGTGCGCTAGAAAACATTCTGGTGCATACAGATGGTACTCTGATAGCGGTCGGTTACATCTGTGTCCCGTCCTCGCAGTGCTCTACAGGGGTGTTATGGCTGAATAGTGAAGGCACAATTGAGGATTGCCCGTGGGTGACCGATTTATCGGTAACGCTGGATGGCATGACGAGTACGGTGCAAGCGGGTGGGCAAACTGTCGGCACATCACAGGCTATCACAGCGGCGGCCAACATCACAATCCAAGACCTGCCCCATCCCCAAAGCGTCTTACACTGTTCGTCGGATCAGTTGGATGCGTGTCAGCCGTAAGGCATCACTTATAAAATA
Organism: Candidatus Trichofilum aggregatum; assembly: GCA_016716885.1. GTDB lineage: Bacteria > Chloroflexota > Anaerolineae > Promineifilales > Promineifilaceae > Trichofilum > Trichofilum aggregatum. Next base: position 118,080 of record JADJUV010000173.1, read on the forward strand.
GACGAGGGAAGCCCTGCTTTTGCTCAGGGTTTCCCTCCGTCCTTTTCCCCCCTCGCCAATAACTGATACATACTTGCCTACCCTATGCCACCTTTCACTCAACTGGTTACTTTCCTCTACACTCCTGATTTAGTTACTACTGCCCGGTTTTATGAGCAGGTTTTGGGGCTGGAACTGGTGCTGGATCAGGGGGTGTGCCGGATTTACCGGGTGAGCCGGGATGGATTTGTGGGGTTTTGCCAGAAGGATGGGGTGGAACCGCGGCCGCAAACAATCATCCTCACTTTGGTCACGCCCGATGTGGATGGCTGGTATGAACGGCTCACTGCCCAGGGGGTGGCTTTCGACAAACCACCCACCTTCAACCCCCAGTATAACATTTACCACTGCTTCCTACGTGACCCCAACGGCTATCTCCTGGAAATTCAGCGGTTCCTTGACCCAACGTGGCCGGGTGGGGCATGAGAAGTTGTTCGTCTACGGGAAAAACTCATGCTAAGACGCAAAGGACGCCAAGTTACCAGAGAAAATTCGTGTAATTCGTGGCCTATTGTCCTGGACTGAGCAGTTCCGCCCGGAGTTGCTGAATGGTAGCCGCATCTAAACCCCCGCGGCCGCGCACATATTCCTCTACCGACCCATACCGCCGCCGCACATAGGCCAGGGCCACCCGCAATGTCTCCGGGTCGGCTACCAAAAGGGGGCGCAGGTTGCCCGCCCGGATGCCAAACACGGCTAAGTGCTCGGCGTCCTTTTGGATGGTCTGGCGCACTTCTTCATAAAACAGGTTGCTCAAACTAAAATCAGCCAGGATAGTATCATCGGGCACGCCGAGTAGGGCCAGGAGCAGGGCGATGGTCAGGCCGGTGCGGTCTTTACCAGCGGTACAATGGAGCAGGATAGGACGGTTGGCCGGATCAGCGATACGGCTGATAATGTCGGCCAGTAGGTGTGCCCGCTTTTCGATCATCAGGGTGATGTAGCCATACACGATGAGGTCACTGATGCGATGCGGCCGCGTGGTAACGGTGAACAAGATGCGGCCGCGGCCTTCTCCCTGTTCATGCAAGGGAATATGCACATAACGAATCGCTTCTGGCAAGCGGGCGGGCTGTGTCTCGGCCTCGTGGGTGGTGCGTACATCACAAATGGTCTGGATACCCAACTCAGACAACCGGGCCAACCCTTCATCCGTCAGATTGGAGAGCGTTCCGGCCCGGTACACCTGCCCCCAACGGACGGTTTGCCCCTTCTGGGTGGTGTAACCGCCGATGTCACGCACATTGAACGCCCCTGGTAGGGTGACAATCCGTTTTTCGGGCTTGAGTTCGGCATGGGCCAGCCGTAATGCCTGAGCATCAAAGGGTTCGTTGGCCTGTTGATAAGCCCGGTAACGGGCATAGACCTGGTTGAGGGTGAAGGCGGTCGTGAGCGCGGCCGCGCCAACCAACAAAGTTCGTTTCATGGTCGTTCACATTTGGCGATTCATCAGGAAAGTGGGATCATTTTCCCTCTAAAGGTAACACCTAACGCTGTCGAGAGCTGAGCTTGTCGAAGCCCATCTATTGCCTTCGACAAGCTCAGGCAACGGGCTTGGTCGTTACCTCTAAAGATAAACAGGCAACGCACAACACGCAACCTGAAACCTGAAACTTGAAACCTGAAACTCAACACACGGAGTCAACCATGTTTGATGATCTGCTAAAAATTCTCGTCGGTGGGCAAAACCAAGGGGAAGAAAACCAGGATAACCCGCTGGGTGATCTGCTCAAGGTCCTTTTGGGCGGTCAGGGCGGGTCAGGTGAGGGCCAATCATCCGCCGAAGGGCAACCATCCGGCGGGCTGGCCGATATTTTGCAGGTGGTGTTGGGGGGACAGAAACCAGCGAAGGGGGAAAAAGAGGGGGATGAAGCCGCGGCCGCGACCAGTCCCCTCGTCACGACCATTGCCCGGCTCCTGTCTGAAAAACTCAACCTCTCACCGGAAATCGCCCAAACGGTCGTCAGTTTGGCCTTGACCTTGGTCTTGTCCCAATTACAGAAGCAAGGGGGAAGCCCCGACCAGATCAAAGTGCCGTCACGCCAGTCGCTTGTCCAAAGTGGGGCGGCCCGGCAGTTGGCCCAACAGACGGGGATGAATCAGAAGGACGCGGCCGCGACCCTGCAACAAACCATCACCCTCCTGACCGGGCAAAAAGCCCGGCCTGCCCGCACCGTCCGGGGTGGCAAAGGGGCGAAACCCGGCAAACCGGCCAAAGCCAATAAGCCCCGCCCCTCCACCAACGAACCCACACCCACACCGGCAACAGGCCGCGGCCGCGCCAAACCCAAAAGAGGGTAAACCCGATGGGGCGACGCGGCGATAGGGCGAAAAGTCGGCGTGTCCCCGCGTCTTATTTTCGTAGGAGTTCCCCATGAGCGGGGCGCTCACCAAGATGAATGAAAATTTATCCACAGATGACACAGATTCACACAGATTTTTCTTTTCTCTGCGTTCTCTGCGTCTCTGCGGTTCGTTATTTTCGTAGGAGACTCGCGGTTCTTATAACAACTCCCTGACTACGGCGCGCTGAGGGGAAACGGGCTGGAGCAGGTAAAACCCACCGGCGCTTTCAGCGTTTCATAGCTGTATTGATCCACATAAAGCGTCGTCGCCTGGGCCAGACCGGTAATGGTGTAGGCATCCAGGATGGTTGTATCACTGGAAGCGAACCTTCCGTGCATAGCTGATGGTCTCGCCATTGGGGCCGCGCAAAGTTGTCCAGGTAGGCTTGCGCCCGGCTGGCCCGCCAAACCCGTCGCCACCCACACGAATGGGATTACCCTCCGTATAGCCGTAAGAAGCATCGGCACTGACAGGGCAGGCGCTGTTGCTGGTACTGGCTGGGGTGGCTGTGGCTGACGGTGGTCGGGGGGTAGGCGTGGCCTCCAGGAAAGTGATGGAGCCGAGGAGGGCATCAAAGGTAGCACCCCCTTCGTTAAACCAAATCTCTTCATTGCCCGTAGTTTTGACCAGGGCAAAAGCAAAAAAGAGGCGACCATCGGGCAGAACAACGGCGACGCTGCGCCCGGCTACGGTCGCATCAAAGAGCAGACCAAAGATTTCCGCGGCCGCGCCCTCTACTCCGTCAACAGTATAGGCAACTGGGTTCACTGATGCCCAACATCCCGCCCATGCTATTGCCCAATTCCGTCACATAATTCGCCAGGATATCCTCAATGGGGTCCGTAAACGTGCCGTTGAGCAACGTCAATGAGCCAATCACCAAATTATCAGCCGACTGGAAAAACACCTGGTCACCCTGGTCTTCCATGATGTAATTAACGGGCGGCTGATAAGAATATCCTTGCGACGACGTTTCTACGTCGCCCAGAGCGACCGTTGGCAATGCGGTGGGGGTGGGCGTCGCTGTGGGCGTAGCCGTTGCGGTAGGGGTAGATGTCGCTGTGGGCGTAGACGTTTCCGTCGGGGTGGCCGTCAACGTTGGCGTGGCTGTCGCCGTCGGTTCGGGGGTGGCCGATGGGGTAGCCGTGGGCCGGGGCGTGGGCGTCGGCGTGGGGTCGGGTTCGCTACCACAGGCGGTGAGCCAACCAACCAGGAACACAAACAGGCCAAAATACAACAAGCGTTTCATGGGTTCTTCTCCTTCATCAAGGGACAATAAGAATCGCACAACAAAAGTCCTGGCAGTGAGTCACTGTCAGGGCTTTTGTTGAAGATTAACGATTCAAGGAAGGCACAAGAACCACGGTCAAGTTGGCGTTGTTAATGGTGGAAGAGCCGTGTGCCTGTCATGACCATAACCATATTAAATTCGTTCGCGGCCGCGATCACATCTTCATCGCGCAGTGAGCCACCGGGTTGGGCGACGTAGCTTACGCCGCTCTGTTGCGCCCGGTCCAGACTATCCCGAAACGGGAAGAACGCATCCGACCCCAACGTGACCCCGCTTTGCTGATCCAACCAGGCTCGCTTCTCCTCGGCGGTAAGGCGGGTGGGCAGTTCGGTGAACGCCGCCTGCCAGATAACCTCTTCGGCGGGGGTGAGGCTTTCCAGCAAGAACTGGTCGGTGGCATTGTCTTTGTCTGGGCGACCCAGTTTGGCGCGGAAGGGCAAATCTAAGGTGCGGGGATGCTGGCGTAAAAACCAGAGGTCCGCCTTCGTGCCCGCCAGGCGGGTGCAATGAATGCGCGACTGTTGCCCGGCCCCCATGCCGATAATTTGCCCCTGATAGGCGTAGCACACCGAATTAGATTGGGTGTATTTCAGGGCAATAAGGGCCAGGATGATGTCACGTTGGGCGACTTCTGGCAGGTGCTGATTGGCCGTGACAATGTTCGTCAGGTCGGCCGGGGTAGGCACATAATCGTTGTGCCCCTGCTCCAGCGTCACGCCAAACAGTTGCCGCTGTTCCAGGGCTGGCGGCTCATAATCGGCATCAATTTGCAGGATGCGGTAGCCGCCCCCTTTCTTCGCCTTAAGGATTTCTAGCGCTTTTGGCTCAAAGCCGGGCGCAATGATGCCATCGGACACTTCGGGTTTGATGAGAAGGGCCGTGGCTTCGTCGCACGGGTCGCTCAGGGCCACCCAGTCACCAAAGCTGGAGACGCGGTCAGCCCCACGCGCACGAGCATACGCGGCCGCGAGCGGACTCAGTTCCGTCTCACCCACAAAATAGGCCCGGCGCAGGCTGTCGGTGAGGGGAATGCCTACGGCTACCCCGGCAGGGCTGACATGCTTAAAGGACGCGGCCGCGGGCAAACCCAGCGCTTGTTTCAGTTCACGGACGAGTTGCCAGCCGTTCAGGGCATCCAGCAAATTGATATAACCGGGCGTGCCATTCAACGGCGTAAAAGGCAGCGCCCCCTGGTCTACAAAGACCCGCGCCGGTTTCTGGTGTGGGTTCATGCCATAGCGGAGAGAGAGAGAAGAGCTGTTTGTCGTCATAGTGTTCGCTCGTGGTAAAAAAAGGAACTCAGAGGAACTCAGGGGAACTCAAGACCTATTAATTCTCGTTCTGGCTCTACCACAACCCAATCGTTAGCGTTTCTCAGTTCCCAGTGTTCCCCCAGTTCCTGAGTTCCCTTCCCCATGCCGCTCAAGATAGGCTGTAATCGCCGTATCGTAATCCCTTGTGTGGGCAAAGGCTTTACGGGCCAGGGTTTGGCGAGTGGCGAGCGTGGTGGCCCCACTCGTCTGGAGTTCGGTCAGGATGGGGGCGTAGTCGGTGGGTTGGCAGAGGATGGTGACGCGGGCAAAATTTTTCGCGGCCGCGCGCAACAACGTCACCCCACCAATGTCAATCTGCTCAATAGCCTCGGCCAGGGTCACACCAGGCTGGGCGATGGTCTGCTCGAACGGATACAGGTTGCAGACAACCAGATCGATGGGGACTATCTGTTGGGCGGCCAGGTCGGCCTGGTCGGCGGGGGTATCCTGGGCCAGAATGCCGCCGTGAATGACCGGGTGTAGGGTTTTGACGCGGCCGCCGAGCATCTCTGGCGAGTGCGTCACTTCGGCCACATCCAGCACGGGTAGACCGGCCTGGCGCAACGCCTTGGCCGACCCACCACTGGCAACCAGTTCCCACCCCAGGTTAACCAACCCCTGGGCCAATTCGATTAAACCTGTCTTGTCGTACACGGAGAGGATCGCTCGTTTGCTCATGGTGTGAAATTTATCACAAGAGTGTGGAGTGGGCGAGTGGGCGAGTAAGCGACAGTTAGTCAAGTTAGTCGTTGGTGTATTGGCTATTAAAACAATTAACCAATGGGTGTGTTTCAAATGAGTTGAATAATTAATTTTGAACTGTTGAATGGTTAATGCGGTGGTAACGGTTCCCCTCGTTAATCATTCAACAATTCACGAATTCACCGATTAATTATTTTCTTCATCTCAACCGAAATGAAATACACCCTTAGCCAATACATCAATAACCTCTTCACCGGCTGAGCATCTTCACGGCCATTTTGTCAGCTATTTCGACCATCTGCTGGACTTCGGTATCGGTCTGAAGGGCGAAGCTGACCGGGGTCGTGTGTTGGCTAAAATATTCTTGCATGGCTTCCTGCCCGGCACTGACCAACCAATCGCGCCGTTCGTCGCTCATGTCAAATTCGGTAATGGCGTAACCTTGGGCGGGCAAATGCACAACCAGGTGAGCAAACGCGTCTACAACCATCTTGTCATGGGCGTTGAAGGTGGTGTCCAAGAGCCGGTTGAGCCGTTGCACGGTGCGGAGTTCACTGAATTGGAGTTTGTCCGTTGGTTGGGGTTGAAGCGCGGCCGCGCCGGGCACGGGCAAGGTCTCGTCTATCAACATGCCTAACACGCCCTCGTTCTGGTTAGGCCCCATGATGTTGGTCACCAGTGGCTCATGGGAGATAAACAGTTCAATGGGAAAGTTGGAAAGAATGCCGCCGTCTACGATGGTGTGGTCAGTAACGTCGCGGCCGCGGTACAAACCCCACTCCTTCAGCCAGACCACCTCTGCCCACAGCAACGGCACACTCATAGACATCCGCACCGCCCACACCACCGGCAAATCCGGGGCCGTGCGGTGATTCAGGATGAGCATCAGCCCGGCCGTGGTATCCGAGGCGATGAGGGAAAGGTCAACCAGAGTCTGGTCATAAAATTCGGCCAGCGTGAGGTGACTAAAACGACGCGGCCGCCCTTTATACGTGCCACTATCTAGCCGCTGCGCCATCCAGTCCAAAAAATTGGTGGCCGAATACCACCCCCCTCGCTCAATGAAGGAAAAAATGGAGCGCAGGGGCGATTGGGTAATCAACGTTTGCGCCAGAAAATCATCGAGCTTGCTTTCCAAAACATCAGGCACCAGCGGCAGGTTAACCGCCCGGAACAGATGGCGGGTGGCACTGTGCGCAATTTCGGCGGGGGTAAACGGTTCCGGTTTACCCAAAAAACCGGCCAGGGCGGAGTGTCCATCCACCTTCTCAGACAGGGCATCTAAAATTTCCTGGGCCGTATAACCAGCCGCGACCCCGGTCGCCGTAATCGCCCCGGCGGATGTGCCCAGCAACCGCCCCGGGGTGTGTCCCAGGCTCTCAAATACCTTGAGTGCGCCGGAAAAGACGATTCCTTTCGCTCCACCCCCTTCAAAAACCAGATCGTATTTCATTGCCTGCCTCACTTGTCCAAGATAAGAAAAACGGTGCGCGTTGGTTTATATGGTAATGGTTGCCAGGGTAATGCACAAGATGGGAGTCGCGGCCGTGGAAATAAAACACGGCTGAAAAAGAACACGGATGACAGGGGGCATCTGTGCCAATAGGCTCCATCCGGGGATAATTGCCGGACTTTTAGACCTGACAGGTTTCCGAAAACCTGTCAGGTCTGGGTGGAACTTGCTTTTGGACGATTACTTAGGGGCGTTTGAGGGGAAGGTGTGAGGATGGTTTTTACCGAAAAGAAAGCCAATGTTATCCAACAAATCGTCAGACGGTTGGCCGCGACGAGGGTGATGGGCTGGGTGCTGGCGCGGTTGATGCACCGGCTGGACAAACGGGTGATGCGCTGGAGCCGCGGCCGCAACTCTGCCACCTCGCTCCTCACCGGCCTGCCCCTGGTCTTGCTCACCACCACCGGGGCCAAAAGCGGCCAACCGCGCACCATCCCCATTACCCCCACCCCAGACGGCGACCGGCTCATCCTTATCGCTTCCAACTGGGGCCAGAAACATGACCCGGCCTGGTATCTCAACCTGAAAGCCCATCCTGAGGTGACGGTGGAATATCGCGGCCGCAGCCAAACCTACGTGGCCCAAGAACTCACCGGGCCAGAGCGGGACACTGCCTGGCAAAAAGCCGTGTCTCGTTACCCAGGTTATGAAGCGTATCGCGGCCGCACAGGGGGGAGAGGGATACCAGTGGTGGGGTTAGTAAGAAAAGAGGAGACTGAGAGACTAAGAGATTGAGAGATTAGGTCAGCAATCTCCCAGTCTCTAGCTCTTAGTCTCTCAGACTCAGCTCTCAGTCTCAACCTCTCACGACAGCGGACACACCTGATCTGCCGGGATCATCTCCGTGTTGTAACCAACCCACTCAAAAAATTGGGTTTGTTCTGGGGGTAGGGCGTTGATGACGGCGGCCATGGCCTGGCAGGCCGCGGCCGCGTCATTTGTTTGGGCGTAGGTGTCGGCGAAGAGGGTTGCGGCCGCGACATAGGGATTGTCCAATGTATCGTACTGGGCCAGCGTGGGTAGCAACGCCTGAATGCTGGCTCCATCACCCCGCAGGGCATACACCACCATCAATTCAATCGCCGCATAAGTGGGAATCCGTGTTTGGGCCACGGCATCCATTAGCATCAGGTTCGCCATATCGGCCTGGGGCAGGGCCAACACCTGTGCGGCTAACTGCTCGGCGGTAGCCGGATCGTTGGCTTGCAGAGCGTAATAGGCATCCATCATCAAGTAATAGGGATGGGGATCGGGGGCGGGGATGTCTTGCGCCAGTTCGTAGAGGCCGTTTTGCAACCCAAAAACCAGGGTGTGCTTCCGTTGCAACCCACCGCCTACCGAGCCTACCAGGCCACCGGTCAGCAAAATTTCCGTTGTGCCATTACCATCTTGATCGTCCAGGGTGATGGTGCTGTAGCTCTGGCCGATGGCGGTGGCCCCGACCATGTTGTGCCAGGTTTGCCCATCCCAACGCCCCACGAATAACGTCTGGTAACAGGTGTGCGCCCCGCACATTTCCTGTTGCAGGATTAACTCTGGCAGACCGTCGCTGTTCAGATCACCCACGTGATAGACGGTGGGGTTATCCAGCCAGCCATTCTGAAACGCCGGATCACCCAGAAAGACATATTCCGGCACGTACAGGGAGCCGACGAATTCAAAGAGGATGACCATGCCGGCGCAGAAGCCATAATCACACATCAAGCCGTTGTCTGTCAGTTGGGGTACACGGACGAGCAGTTCGTTGGTGCCATCGTTGTCCAGGTCGGCAGGATACAGCCAGGTGTATTGGGCGGGGGTATCCGGGGTGGTGAGTGGCCCCCAGGTGAGGATATGGGCGCGGAAGGCGTCGGGGTTGGCCTGGGTGTAGTTGAGGGCGTTCGCGGCCGCGAGGATATAGTCGTTCATGACAATGTTGTCTTTTTGCCAGATAGGGGGTGGCGGGGGCGCGGCCGCGGGCAAGGTAATGTACGTCTGGAGCAGTTGCGAATACGCTTCCACCGGCACGGGGCCACTGATTTCATTGGTGGGAGTAGGGCGTGTTTCTTGAGTGACAACTGGCTCCGGTGTGGGGGAACAGGCTGGGCGGTAGCCGTGGCTTCACCGACAAAGGTTGCGGCCAGGGTAGGGGTTGCCGGTAAAGGCGTGCCCGTCGGTAGGACAATCGGGGCCGTGGGTTCCGCCTGATCATTGGGGGTACAGGCGGCTAACGCCAGGACAAACAAAAATAACAACCATTGCAACTGACGAAACATAATCAATACTCCTTTGGGAATTACCAGTACAAGATACCATCAACGGATTTAAAAAGGAACTTTGATAAAGTGCCTGGCCAGTTGAGCCATGTCCAGACTCTTTTGCCCCGTGCCAGGCACTCACGCATTGTTCTCATCGCCAATCCACAATGAGACCATTCTCATACACAAACAGATTCAGCGCATACCAGGTTGTCGTTTCTACCATCTGGAGGTGTAACACCCTGATAGGCTAGCCAATGCCCGTCAGGACTCCATACCGGATTATAGCCAGGTCCCAGATAATGCTCTTCACTGCCATCCGTTTTTAGCACCCAAACCCCCTGCCGGGCCGGGTCAATGTCTTCGGTAGTGAAGGCCAACCATTGATCATCGGGACTCCAGACCGCGGCCGCGTACCAACCACCGCGCCCCGTATTGTCATACGGGTGGAGAATCGTGAAGGTGGAGTCGCCGAGGTCGAAGATTGCGGCCGCGATCTGCCAGCTTCCGTTGGCCGCCGGATACGCATCCCCCTGCACCCCGGCCACCCAGGCCAGTTTATTGCCATCAGACGACCAGGATGGTGACCCTAACCGTTCCCAGGTGACATTGGGCGTGCCGATGTAATCGTCCTCATGCATCGGGTTCGTTGTCTCCAAATCCCAATGATACAACCAGGGTTCGCCGCCACGATCATAGGCGATGTGCAGACCATTCGGCGAAGGGGCAAACGCTTCCCAGGACAGTTCATCACGTTCCAGCAAGGTGAGCCAGCCTTCGCTCAGACTCATGGCCGCCAGATAGCCTCTCGCCTGAGGGCCTTCTGTTTCGGCGGTGACCGGGCGGCTCTGGAAGAGGAGAATATCAGGATGGACGGGCCACCATTGCGGATAATGTTCGATGTGATCGGGGGTGTTGGTCAATTGGGTGGTAGTGCCATCGGCCAGCGTCGTGAGCCAGAGGTCGCCCTGGTCGGCATAAACCAGCCGGGTGTTATCTGGTGACAACACGGCCTCCGCAAAAGGGGAGAGGAATCGGGGTTGCCAGTCGTCGCCTATCTGCCATAAACCACCATCCGTTTGGTAAATTGTGCCGGGTGACGGCGACACAGGGGTGGGTGTAATGGGGCCAATGGGTACTAATTCAGGGTGAGCTGTCGCCATTTCACTGGTGGCAGTCAGAGAAAGCTCATCCATAAAGGGGGTAGGTGGGGCCGTGGCCGGGTCTAAATGGGGCGTGGCGGTTGGCTCAAAGGTAGGGGGAAGTTGGGTAGCCGCTGGCGTATTCGCTTCATCTCCGGCGCCCGGCTCAAACGTTGGCTCACTGATGGTACAGGCCACCAACAAGCAGAAAATAGCCAACAGAAGCCCTAACACCGTTATCTGTTTCTCGCGCATCATACACTCTCCTTTCTCAAATTGGTTCACTCTCGGAGAATGAACCCATCATGTCATTAATGTAGCTTACACCATACTCATTCTCCTTACTCCACTGCTTCTGTTCGTCTGGTTGGCGGTTACGCTACGATGCGGCCCAAATTTTGACCACGTGACAAATAGAGTGATCCAGCGTCTATGTTGAGACAACAAGAAAATTAGCCAGATTGCCAACAAACGAGATAATTCCTTTATCTTGACTTTGTTTAGCTTCGGTCTACCGGCGTGCCCCACCAAATAGCGATGGGTTTCACGCCAGCCAGCTATGGTTATGGGCAATCTGGTAACAATAACCCAATTGACGGATGAGGAATTGGTGCAGCTCTGTCAGGAGCGGGGGGATCGCGATGAGCGCCCGTTTCAGGAGTTGATGCGCCGGTATCAACGGCTGATATGGCGGGTTTGTTACCGGTTCATGGGCAATAGCAATGATGCCGAGGATTTGACCCAGGAAGTGTTTTTTAAAGTGTACCGCAATCTGACCTCGTTTGAGGGACGTTCTACGTTTAAGACCTGGGTTTACCGTATTGCCATTAATACGGCCCAGAATGAGTTGCGGGCGCGGGCACGGCGGCCGCAAGAAAGTGAAACGGAGCTAGAAACGGCGGCTGAGTTTATCCCTATGCCTGAGACGGTTGAGGAAACGGTATTGGAACAGGGCAGGAAGGAAAGGCTCGCGGCCGCGTTCGCCAGTTTGCGCCCTGAAGATGTGCAAATTTTGCAGTACAAAGACATTGAACAGAAACAATATGATGAGATTGCCATCCTTTTAGGCATTGGCCTTAGTGCTACCAAGATGCGAGTCCAGCGGGCGCGTCTTTCACTCCAGGCCATTTATCAGCAATTGAGCGAAGAGTAGTTTACGCCAGGGGTCCCTGATGACCTCTGGCCGCACCCACCCATTATGATTGTTTTTGCTGAGCATCCCGAAACCTTGTTAGAACAGTTTGTGGCCGGAACCCTTAACCATGAGGAGACCGAGTTCATTTTGATCCATCTGGAAACCTGTGACCACTGTCTGCAAATCACCGAACAATATTGGGAAGCAACCTCCTGGCAGGAGAGTTTGGCCTCAGCCACTCGTAGTGATGCCGCCCTGGAAGAAGAACGGGCGCGCCGCATTGAGCAGCGAGTGATCAACCAGATTCATCGCTCTGACATAGCCGGACGAGCGTTGTGGCTGGGAACCCAAGGGTTTGTCCAGGTGTCATTTGCCTTGTTGCGGCCGCTGTTGGAAAAACTATCCCGTTAGCCCGGAGAACACGTCTCATGCCTGAATTACTTGATTTTGATGTCATTCGCAACACGATCACCAACCTGTTCCTCAATGCGTTGTCTATCGTCCCCAAGTTGATTGTGGCGGCCTTCATCTTGATATTGGGCCACTTCCTGTCTAAATTTTTTGGCGGCCTGATTCGGCGGTTGGTTGAGCGGCTAGGGCTGGACAAAATGGTGGAAAGGACGGGCATGGCCGAAGGGCTGAAGCGGGCCAATATCCAGGCCACCGCTTCAGGGATAGTGGGTCAGTTTATTTATTGGCTTCTTTTCCTCAACTTTGTGGTGCTGGCGCTGGAAACATTGGGCATCGCGGCCGCGGTCGATCAACTGAACTTGCTCATCGCCTACCTGCCACGCCTGCTGGCGGCCCTCTTCGTCTTTTTAGCCGGGGCTTTGGTCGCCCAATTTCTGGGCCGGGCCACCCAGGCGGCCGTTGCCAGCATGGGTATCGAGTTTCATCAGGCGGTGGGTGGAGCAGTGCGTGGTATCATCCTCATCATGACCGTCATCATCAGCATCCAGCGGCTAGGTGTAGATGTGACGATTTTGCAGGAGTCGTTTATCACCATGCTGGCGATTGTTTTGGCTGGACTGGCGCTGGCGTTTGGCCTGGGCGGGCGTGATGTAGCCCGCAATGTGCTGGCGGGTTACTACGCTCGTGATGTGTACAAGATTGGGGATACCCTGGCGGTGGGTGGGGAGCAGGGTGTGCTCATTGCCATTGGCACGCTCAACAGTGAGGTGGAGTTAGCGCACGGTCGCCTGATTTTGCCTAACACACGGCTCACCGAGGACACAGTTTTGATTGTGCATGACGAGGTGTGATTTCGTGAGAGGGGGGAGGGGCGTTCACTTCATTAACAGTTCACCCGTTCAACAGTTCAACAATTAATTATTCAACTCATTTGAAACACACCCTTTACTTAATGGGGAGCCAGACACGGAAGGTTGCCCCTTGACCAGACTGGCTTTCAACCTCAACGCGGCCGCGGTGCAAATGCACAATCTCCCACACAATGGCTAACCCCAACCCCGTGCCCGCAATAACCGACTGACTGGCCTGTTGACCACGGTAAAACCGCTTAAACAAATGAGGTACATCTTCCTCATCAATACCAATGCCGCTGTCTACGACTTCTAGACAGACGTGCAGGTTATCGGCAGAAAGGGCGGTGTGCACACGAATGAAGCCTTGTTGAGTAAACTTAAGCGCATTAGCCAGAAGATGGGCGGTCACCTGAGAAAGCTGATTGGGTTCAGCCATTAGAACGGGCAGGTTTTCTGCGGGCCAGAAGTCTAGGGCCAGGTTAGACGATTCGGCCTGAACCTGACGCGCCTGCACCACATCCGTCACGATTTCGTTGAGATGCACAGGGACAAATTGCGGCCGCGCCTTAGCCAGGTCCAGACGTGACAGGCTCAAAATATCTTCCAGGAGCAAGTTCAGCCGTTCGGTCTGCTTCTTGATGACACTTTGGTAATGAGTGCGTTTGAGGACCGAACCACGTTCTAGCAAATCGGCATAGAGGCGCAGGTTACTGATGGGGGTACGCAGTTCGTGGGAAACATCGTGGATGAATTTGCTTTTAAGTAAATCTAATTCGCGCAGACTTTCGTTCGCGGCCGCAAGTTCAGCAGTGCGAGCCTTCAAATCTTGATCCCACGTCTCCATCATCTTGGCCCGGTGCAGAGCTGTGCCAAAAATTTCGGCGACTGCCTCAAACAATTGCCCTTCTTCTTCATTAAACAACCGTTTTTCGGCAAAACCCAGCGTGTAAACCCCCACGAGTTGATCAGCAAACCGCAGGGGCAGCGCTAAAAGGGTGTGTAAAGGCTTTAACGATGGGCCAACATCAGGCATTATGACAACATAGGGGTCTGTAGCTAAATCATGAGTTATATAGCTTTTGCCTGTCTGGATAACATGCCCCCCTACCCTTGACCAGCCGCCAGGCGCATTGGAGGGAATGATTCGGTCTGAGGGTAATACCCTATCATCAGCAAATCACCGGACGGATGTTCAACCAGAAATAAGGATGAGTACGCGGCCGCGAACAGGGTGGCCTGGGCCAGAATGAGTGGTGCCATATGAGCTATGGTTGCGGCCGCGCGTAACGTTTGCGAAATCTCTACCAATGTCTGCAAGTGGGAAGCTTGCTGTTGCAAAACCAGTTCCGTTTGCTTTTGGGCCGTCACATCCCGCAACGTCACCAAAATCTGTTGCGGGATGCCGTCTTCATGCCGTTCAAACACCCAATATCGTCCCTCTACCCAACAAATTTGCCCCTCTCGATTTAAAAGACGCCATGTTAAGGGTGGCTTTTCGGCATTTTGGGGAACCCGCAACACATCTGCCCAGTAATGGCCGACCAAAGAGCGATCATCGGGGTGGACAATCTTCGCCAGATCAGTCGCATAAGCCAGTTCATAACTGGCATAACCAAAGATAAGCGGCCGATTGTAATAGGATATTTTGTAGGTAGTGGCATCAAAAATAAGAATGATATCGGAAGAAAATTCGGCCAGACGTTCAAAGTTGACGGGCCGGTGCTGATGGATGAGACTGCGCTGTTGCCGCAATGTTTGTATAAGCATGGGTAAAGAAAGCTCTTCCTCATGCAGTACATCAATTGCGCCGTGGGCCAATGCCAAAGGCACGAGGGTGGGGTCTTGCCGGGATGTAATAGCGATAAAAGGGAGGGACGGGGCTTGCCGAGAGAAGTGGGTCAACGTTTCTTGGCCCTGGCTGTCAGGCAAGGATAGGTTCAAGATCACCAGGTCGTAATGGTTTTGGGCCAGGTTTATAAGGCCGTTATGCAAGGTGGAACATCGGGATATATTCAGTTGGGGCAGGCGGTTATCGCGAAACTGGTCAGCATACCCAAGGGTCAACTGCTCCACGACCGGATGCTTCTCATCTATGAGCAAAACACACAACTGGGATTGAGACACATCCATAGGTCAGGAACCATGCAGAAGAAATGCCTTTGTAACTTTTTCTAAAAAGCTACAGCCACTGAAGATTAATTAACTCAGGGGCGCGGGGCCTTGGGTAGCAATAGGGTTTTAAAGGGATTGAATTTCTTGGTAAATATTGTACCGGGCTTGGACTTCAAATTGTACAGTAAATGGTTCAGTGAAATAAATCTGTGGACGTTGTAAAAATTGTTGGAGTACGCGGCCGCGGCCCTGGCAGTAAGCTTCATCAGGAACCCAGTGGTACTCCTCACGAATAGCCTGAGCATACCACTGGTAAACGGGTGCGGCCGCGCCCAGAATTGCCAGATCAACATCTAACAACAGGTGGGCATTGCGATCATCCACGTCTGCCTGATGGGTTTGTGTTGTTAAGATGAGCCGGGGAACTTCGGTAAGGAGACTCCCGGCTACACCGGAAGCCAGGAGCGCCTGGTGGGCATACTGGGCGCTTTGTCGCTCATTGTCGCTAGCCCGTGTGTCATAAATAAGATCGTGATACCAGATAGCCAGTTGCACCGCTACGGGGTCATCGGTGTGGGTCAGGTAGGGTTGTGCCGCTTGCAAACAGGCGGCGATATGCTCCAGATTGTGATAGGCACGATGAGGGGTGTGGTAACCCGTCGTCAAGGCTTGCAGAAGTGTATCCGCCGTTGCGGCCGCGATCCCGGCTTCTTTACACAAAGAAAACCAGAGCGGCTTCAGGTCAGTCACAAGACCCCCTTCTCCCAGGACAGACGGGTAACTTTAAGTGCCAGGGATCAGGAACTGGCCGCGGCCGCGTCCAGATCATTCACCAGGTCTTGAATCTGCTTCACCAACGACATCGGTGAAATCGGTTTGGTTAAATACCGGGTCGCCTGCACCTTTTCACCCCGCTTGCGGCTCTCCACATCTGAACGAGCACTAAGAATAAGAACCGGCATATCCTCAGTTGTCTTATTGGTGCGGATTTTCTCACACACCGTAAAACCATCCATGCCCGGCATCATGACATCCAAAATAACCAAATCAGGATGGCTCGTTTCTAACTGTTTCAAGGCATCAGGGCCGCTGGCGGCTACCGCCACATCAAAACCAGCCCGCACTAACATAAGCCGCAGCAACGTCTGGGCTTCTAATTCATCGTCTACGACTAACAATAATTTACCCACTTTTCTACTCCCTACAACGACACCGGAATGAGAATGAACAAACTTGTGCTCAAAAAGTTTCAGTTAATTTGGGTCAAGGTACTCATCATTCCATAACTGTTTTATGGGTGAGATAACCGCTCATTGATCTATCAACTCACTTCTGTGATTACCCTACCAAGACCAATCCAGAGAGCAATTATGGCTAGATTATATCAACTGGCGAATGGTTGCCTAATGGCTGACGACAACAAAGCGTAAAAGATAACCAAAATCTCTAGTCCGCTTGTCCTACTATGTTGTCAAACCTCCGGGGTATTGGTAAAGTCTGAACATCATTGACCTTTTATTGATCTGAAATCAATCACTCTATTTTGAGGCCACCAAAGAAAGCATAACAGGCATCTTTCTGATTCTGAGGCTAACATGACTCCCGCCGAATTAAAGCAAATCGTAGCTGAAGCAGACAAGGCTCTGGATGGCGATCAGCCATGGGTGGCGGTTGCGCTTTACACCGATATTTTAAGCCAGACCGATCCCAAAACCAGTTCCGACGAAACCAAAGAAATGCGGTTAACCGCTTTATATGAACGCGGCCGCATCCTTAGCAGTGTAGGTGAAGGTGACGCAGCTCTGGCGGCTTATGAGCAATACCTTTATGAAGCTCCCGATGACCGTCACCGTGCCCGTGCCATTGAAGCCCTCGGTTCGACTCTCCGCCGAATGGGTCGGTTTCAGGAAGCCCGTGAAAAATTTGAGGAAGCACTCAAACTGGCTGAAGCCATCATGTACCCCTATGGTCGGGCCAAAGCCTTACAAGGACTCGGCACCTACCACCACCTCATGGGGCATGAAGAAGAAGCTCAAAAATATCTGCAAATGGCCTACGCCCTTTATAAAAGTTCCGGCAGTCTGGGGGGCCAAATTGATACATTGATCTCTGTGGGTCTTATGCAGAGTTACAACCAGATAGATAAAGCCATCCACACCTTTAATGAAGCCTTAAATCTGGCCCGTAACCAGGGAAAAGCGACCGATTTGATCGCCATTTTGAATAATTTGGGCGAATGTTACCAGGATTTGTTTGATATGGAGCAAGCTCTGGCCATTCACCGTGAAGCGCTTACCTTAGCTTTGCAGGCCCGCTTACGCCCTATCCAGTCCGATTTATTCCGCAATGTGGGCGTGAGTTTGTTTTATTTGGGGCAGTTGGCTGAGGCGAAGGAACACCTACAACAGGCTCTGCAAATCAGCCAGGAAACGAATGATGCCGATGTGGAAGCGCAAACGCTTTATAGTCTGGTGGTCACGGAGCTTGGGCAAGACCATATTGACACGGCTGAAAATTATGCCGACCAACTTCTTGATCTAGCCAATCGGAAGGATTCACCGCGTTATCGAGCTAGATCACGTTATGCCTTGGGTTTGGTCAAGCAGAAACAGGGCGATTCAAACGCGGCCGCGGAGCAATGGCAACAAGCCCTCTTCCTGGCCCATCAAACCCACCAACAGATGTTGCTGTGGCAAATTCATGCTTCTTTGGCCGAAGCCAGCCCTATCCCCGGATTGGGGGCCGTTCATTTACGCATCGCCGCCGAAATCATCCAACAGATTGCCCAGCCCATCAGTGATGAAGCCCTGAGACAAAAATTCCTGAGTTCTTCCCAGGTAACGAATGTCTTGTCTAGAGCCAAGTAAGCCCTTTTGCTCACCGGCTGTCCGTATCGCCGCGAGTTTGTTGCGTTGCTTCACTTTTCAACCTGTGGTTCAAGAGCCGAGTAATGCGGTGGCGTAATCGGGTGTCATTGAAGGTAAAAGCAAGGCGCGGCCGCGTTCCCCCATCTCAATCCCCCATTTTTCTGCTAATGTCATCAGCAAAAAATCAACGTCCGCGTACGGTTGACGGCTTATTTGCCGTTCTCGCATAATCTCCCCCACCAACATCAATAAGGTGCAGCCGTGCGGCCGCAATTCCTGGTCAAACAAAAACAGGTCAAGAAAAGGGTGGTTGCGGCCGCGTTTCTTCTGCTGTTCCCAAGCAAAAACCACATCCTGAACGATAAACCCAGGCGGAAAATCAGAGCCATTGTGTTCTGAATCCCGTTGGCGTAAGTAAAGCCGATGAATATACCCGGCCAACGCCTCACCGAGAAGATGGGCCACCGGAGATGGGCAATCTGGCGCAGGGTACAGCACGGATTTGTAACGCCCCTGCCAGACGGTGGTGGTATAGGTGTGTACCAGCTCATGGGCCAACCCATCCAGGAGAAAAGTAGCGTAATCGGTCTGCCCAAAGAGCCGCTCCAGATAAACGGGATCATCCGGGGCGTAGGTGATAATCCCGTTAAGCACGTTTTCACCGGTAGCAAAGGCCAGGTTGTTGGTCTGCTCGGCAAAATCCGCGGCCGCTTGCAAGAACAAGATGTGAATGGTGGGGGCTTGCCGGTAGGGGGCCAGGTGCCGCTCTAACCAGGCCAGGGTTTCATCAAGATAGGCACAGATATAGGGCAGAGAATGGGGGAGTTCGCGGCCGCGTTGCACCAAAAATTGAAATGTCACCTCATCCCCCAGCCCCTGATAACGATGAAGGGTGGGTTGGGGAACCGGCGCGGCATACAGGAAGAAACTATCTAGTTTGGCTGGATGAGGATCAGTTAAAAAGCCGTTGCTGAACAACTGCCAATCTTCAGGTAACCCGGTCACGGATACCGCAACCCGCAATTGCTCTGCTATGGCCGCTAAATTGACCGGGTAAGGCAACACACCCGCGCCCATAAAAAACTCCTGAGCGTTGGCAAAGGGGTAGGTAAAATAGGCTCGGCGATCAGCGCCCACACAGTCCCGGTACTGGCTTCGCACGGTATAGCGCAGGCAAAAAGGGGAAGCGGCTATGTGTAGCTGGTTGTCAGAAAGGGTAAACGGTTGCGGCCGCGAATCTTCGGCCTCAACCTGCACATCCGTCACCATCACCCCATTCCCAACCGTCAACGCTTCCAACATCATCACCACCGGGCCATTTTTTAAGGTTCCCCACACTGTCACCAAGAAACATAATGGCTCAAAAGTGATTAATTGGATGTCAATTTCCAGAGATTGGGGGTTTGTCTTAACCATTTCGCAACCTTTAAGAAGATAATTTTAAGATGCATCGTTAGATAACATTGGTCATAATTGATTTAAGGCGTCGTTGCCAATGGTGCCTTTGATCAATCCGCCTATAGGCTGGGCCGAATCTCGCGGCCCAACTTTATACACATTGTCATAGAATGTGTTTCAAATGAGCTGAGCAATCAGTGCCAGGTACGAGGTGGCACGTTACCTTACGACCAGGCTCGCCTGCCCCGTGCCAGGCACAACATGGAAAGATGAACCGAAATGAACCACAGCCGATGTTATATCAATAATGTCTTGCCTCTCATTTTTATCATCCATCAGTATATATCTGGTAAGACATTAGCAGAAGGAATTTTAGAGAATGAATAGACGACATATGACGTTTGTAGCCAGCCTGTTTACCCTGTTGTTTTTGTTCATTGCCGTGATCAGTGACGCGGCCGCGGACTCACTCACCATCCCCAATCGCCAACCCTGGAGTCACATACCCGGCCCCTGCGCTGGCCTGGATGGAGCCGTTTTTGCCGTCGTGGGAACTGGTTGCGGTGGCACAGGAACCAGCTTTGATACCGCAGAGATATTTAGTCCTGTGGTGATCAAAGATGTGGCGACCGCGGCCGCGCCCTGTGACGCTATTTCTGCCCCCTTAACGGAACCTGTTATCGCCTTTGGTATGTTGGTACGACTGCAACCTGGGAAACACCCCGTATCGGTTATGCTGAATCACCAGATGGTCTCAACTGGACTCGTGTACCCAGCAACACATCCCCTTTAGGCGAGGTTTTTGCCGGGTCAGGCATAGCGGGTAGATTTGATCAACATGGCGTCACCTATATGTCCATTATGAAGGATGGAACCATCTTTAAAATGTGGTATTCAGGCTATGATACGCCTGTGACGGGGAATAGCATACCTGTCGCCGGAATAGGGTATGCCGAATCCACAGACGGCCAAAATTGGACAAGAATAGATGGTTCACTACTTGGGGCGGCGGTGTTGCGCGCCGGAACGCCAGGAGATTTTGACGAATTTGAGGTGTATGTTCCTAATGTGCTCAAGGATATAGCCACAAGTGAGTCTCCTTGTGGCAGTGTGCCTCTGGGGGATACCTGTTACCGGATGTGGTATGAAGGCTCGACAACCAATGGCCCAGGGTATCGCTTTCGACTTGGTTACGCTGTATCACCAGACGGGCTTAATTGGACACGAATACCAGGCAACGGGGGAGATAATGCTAATTTTGGCGGTGGCTCTGGTTTTGATGCAAATTCGGTTGCCATTGCCATTGTTGTAAAAGATGGTGTCCGTTACCGTAACTGGTACGAAGCCAAAGCCTATGAAGTTGGTGGTGATCCTGCTCTTTACACTATAGGGCATGTGGTTTCTATCAGTGGGACGAATTGGGTACGTCCTGTACCTAATGTAGATGTATATGGTGGAGTAGATGATCCGGCCACCAATACGCCGGATAATGTGTGGAGCCATTGGGTCATTAAAGATGGGGCACGGTATAAAATGTGGTACACCACCAGCACCCGGAGTGAACCGGATGCCAACCGGTTTGCCTATGCCAGCATGGTTCCGGGCGAGCCTATGGTTATCTCCCGAAACGCGGCCGCGCAACCCACCTACACCCTCACCTTCATCACCACAGAAATAATCCCGGCGGATGGTTATGTCCTTATTACCCTGCCCTCAGAAATTAACTTTGCCGGGGTTACGGCAGGTGCGTTAGGTGGCTTTCAACCAGGGGCAACCCTGGTGGCGGATGATTATGCGATAACGGACGCGGCCGCGGCCAATGTCGCTCGGGGTGCCCTTATTGTCCGGCTAGACGTGGATGAACCCATCGGCCCCAAAACCGTGACCTTCACCCTACCGGCACCCGTCACGGATGAAACGATCGTGGTGGTTCAAACCTTTGATGTGCGCGAGGTGTTGGAGTACGGTCTGGTGGATTTATTGAGTGGCACAACCGCCATTCAGTTAAGCCAGCTAGGCACAACAACCCACCGCTGGACCTTCCTGACGGTTTTACTCACAGGATTAGGGCTATTCACTCTGCTCTACCTGCGCTGGCACAAGAGCAAAGCACATCCCTAGAAGAAACGGTAGATTCCCAGTTCGTCGTGACCGCTTTAGCGGGCTGGCCTCAGCCCGTTAAAGCGGTCACTACGAACAACACAACCCCCATCATCCGTGCAACACAGCCCATACTCGTGGCGCAGTCATAGGCAGGTCGGTGAGGCGACGACCGGTAATGTCGGCAATGGCGTTGGCAACCGCGGCCGCGGTGGCAATAATCGGTGGTTCACCCGCTCCCTTCGCTCCATACGGCCCTAATTCCGTGGCCTGTTCCACCATCACCACCTCCATATCCGGCACCGACTGGGTGAAACTGGGGACGTTGTAATCCATCCATGAGCCAGTCAACAATTGACCGTTTTGGTCATAATACATCCCCTCATACAACGCAAACCCCAACCCCTGAATAGCTCCACCCATAATCTGCCCTTCCAGCGTAAGCGGATTAATCACCTGCCCCACATCTTGCACCAACACCAGTTTGTGTACCGTCACCTGACCCGTCTCCTCATCCACCGACACCTCGGCCAGTTGGGCGCAAAAACCGGGTGCATTCACCGTATTAGCATGGCGACCATGGCCGATGACCGGGGCGTATTTGCCGCCAAAACGCATGGTCTTATCGGCAATCGCCTTCAGGGTAATTCGTTTGTCAGGCACACCCCGCACCTGCACCGCCCCATCCACAAATTCCAGGTCGGCCGGATCCGCTTCAAACTCCTGGGCGGCAATTTCCAATGTTTGATCCCGGGCTACCTGGGCCGCCTGAATAACCGACGGGCCAACCATGAAGGTCACTTTGCTCCCCCCGGTTGAACCGGCAAAGCTGGCGGTGGCCGTGTCGCCAGTCACTACACGCACATGCTCCGGGCCAATGCCGAACGCTTCGGCAGCCAGCAATTTGAAGCCGGTGGCCGTGCCGGTCAGGTCTACCGAACCAACCCGCACCTGAAGGGTGCCATCTTTCTCCAAGATGCAGGTGGCTGAGGTGGGTTCCACGCCGCCCGGCCAACCACCGATGGCAATGCCGACGCCACGCCCTTGCGCCCGTGCTTCGTCCCGGTTGATCCAGGCCGGATGTTGCTGGAGCGCTTCTAAAACTTCGATCATGCCCATTTTGCCCCACGGCTTGTTGTTCGCCATATTGTCGCCACCCCGCGAGCCGTTCTTGAGCCGTAAATCCAAGGGATCGAGGTTAAGCTGGCGAGCCAGGTCGTCCATCATACTTTCAATGGCGAAGAAACCTTGCACGGCCCCCGGCGCACGGTAAGCCCCCACCGAGGGTTTGAAGGTCATGACACCAGTGAAATTGATGAGCATGTGGGGAACCTGGTAGGCACTGCCCATGAGGAAGGCGGCGATGCCGTGGAAACCAGGGTAACAACCCTCGTCAAATATGACATCCCCCCACAGGGCGGTCAGTTGGCCGTCGCGGGTGGCCCCCAGTTTGACATGGAATTGGCAGGCGGGGGCAGGATTCGCGGCCGCGATATCTTCCTGTCGCGTCAAGACCAACTTCACCGGTCGCCCCACTACCTTAGCCGCCAACGCCACCAACGGCTGATAAAGCTCATATTTGCCGCCAAAACCGCCACCCACCGGCGTGGCGATCACCCGCACATCCGTATCGGGCACACCGTACAACTCGGAAATGGCTTCACGGATGGGGAATGGAGCCTGGGTGCTAGACCAGACGGTGGCTCCACCGGTCATGGGATCAGGCATCACGATGGTAGCCTGGGGTTCCAGATAGCTGTGATGAACAAAGGGAATGGTGAAACGATGTTCAACGACCACATCGGCCTGGGCCAACCCTTCTTCGATGTTGCCCCGTTTGAAGGAAGCCTGCCCACCAATGTTGCTGGGTTCACTGCGCTCTTTATCGCCGCTGGCGACATCAGCCCCGTGTGCCCCTGCCTCGCCGGTATCGCCCGGTTTGCCACCCGGCCAAACGAGAGGCGCACCAGGGGCTAACGCTTCTTCAATGGTGACGACTACGGGCAAGGGTTCATAATCAACCAGAACTAATTCGATGGCATCGGCTGCGGCCGCGAGTGTTTCCGCCAGCACCAAAGCCACCGGTTGGCCAGGAAAAATGACGCGGCCGCGGGCCAACAGCAGGTGAGAACGGTCATTTGGGGGTAAGTTGGGCAAATCATCGGCCGTCAGAACGGCCACAACACCCGGCACCGCCAGAGCCGCGCTTTTATCCAGGCTAAGAATGCGGGCATGGGCGTAAGGGCTGGTCACAAAACGGCCCTGTACCATACCCGGTACGATTAAATCCGGGGCATAACGAATCGTACCCGTTACTCGTTCACGACCATCAATGAGGGGTGTTGGACGCCCAATAGCTTTGAAAGATGTCATGGTTTTCTCCTGGGGAACATCTAACCGCAGAGGCGCAGAGAACGCGGAGAAAAAAATCTGCGTTCATCTGTGCAATCTGTGGTTCATTTCTTTTAGAACTATTTTAACTGAAACGGTCAGGATGGTGGGGTGGATTTACGACCTGGGTTCGTGAATGACTGCCCAAAGCGCGGCCGCGATCTCTATCGTCTGCAAATGAATGGCCGCCGTCTCTTCTACCTGTTTACCGTACCCCCCGGCCATCGTCACGACCACCGGCAAACCTCGTTCCCGGCAAGCCGTCAGCACCATCTCATCACGGGCGGCCAAACCGGCTTTACTCAGGGCCAATCGCCCCAGCTTATCATTCACATGCGGATCGGCTCCCGCCAGGTAAAAGGCCACATCAGCCTGGGCCTCAGCCAATGATTGGTTCAGACCTTGCGCCAACGCCGCCAGATACGCTTCATCACCTGTATCATCGGGCAAGGCGATATCCAGATCACCCGGCTCTTTGTGGAAGGGGAAGTTTTTCTCGCCGTGAATAGAGAAGGTATAAAGCGTGGGATCATGGCGGGCCAGGGCGGCCGTCCCATTGCCTTGATGCACATCACAATCCAGCACCACGGCTCGGTGAATAAGCCCCTCTTTTTGTAAAACCCGGGCGGCAACCACCACATCGTTAAAGATACAAAACCCTTGGCCATGATCGGCGTAGGCGTGGTGTGTGCCGCCAGCGAGGGTAATACCCAAACCATGTTCCAGGGCTGACCGCGCGGCCGCGATGGTGCTACCCACGGATCGTCTGGCCCGCTCTAGCAGGGCTAATGACCAGGGGAACCCGATGCGGCGCATCTCCTGAGGGGTCATCTGGCCGGTTTTCAGACGGTGCAGATAGTCCGGGGTGTGGGCCAGAAGGAGTTCATCGTCTGCGGCCGCGGGGGCTATACGCAAATAACCGGGCGGAACTAACCACCGGGCCACAACCATTTGCCTCAGTAAGCTATATTTACTGATAGGGAAACGGTGCCCGTCAGGCAAAGGAATGACAAACTGGTCGTGATAATAGATGTACATACCGCAGTTCGATCATACGCGTTTATGGGTAATTAAGAAATCTCACGCCAAGAACACCAAGTCCCCAAGAGAAAACCGGTGCGTCCTTTGTGCCTTAGGAACGAGAATTAAATAACTTACAGGAGACTGGAGACTAATGCCTCATTACGAAAGTCAGACTGGCGTTTTTATGACAAGCCTCACCCTCGGTTTGTCGCCGAAAACCCCCACCCCTAACAACGCGAAAAATCGGCGCGGTTTTCGGGGCTTTCGCCCCGAAAAACGCTCTAGACTCCCCTTCCCTCTGGGAAGGGGGCAGGATGGGTCTTCAGACTAAATTTACCAAAGAGTTCTGTAAAGCTGTACAGCCCAATCACAGTCACGTGGTCATTTCATCCTTGAACCACACATTAATTCGGTTAAGGTCGATTAATTATCAATTGTCAGGTGGTTGGTGCGGTTGTGATAACGGAGACGCCAGGTTTCACGCCCGGCATGGGCCACATATTGAAAGTAGGTAACGCCGGTATTGCTAGTCCAGGCTTCACAACGCCGCCAGGGGCCAATGTTATAAATATGATCCAGCGCCGCTTCCATTACCCCGGCATGACACACGGCCAGAACGGTGTCATCCCGATGACGAATGACCATTTGTTCCAAAAAGGCCCCCATACGAATACGAAAATGCATATAACTCTCGCCACCTTCCACGGTGGGGGTTATGTTATCAAATGGGATTTCACTGCCCCAAATACCGCCATAAGCAGGCAGTTGTTCATTCGGCCAGGGGGTATGATCTTGGCGATTCAGACCAATTTCCCGCAGACGATCCTCAAAGGTCAAGGGCACACCATATACCTCTTGCAACGGGGTAGCCGTTTCAATGGCCCGTTTCATGGTACTGCAATAAATGGCTTTCACAGCCGGAACTTTGCTGGGGAGCCAACGGGCTAACGCGGCCGCTTGTTGTTTACCCTCGTCTGTCAGACCAGCGTCTACATTGCCTTCGGCCCAATCAGGCAGATTAACATAGCTCTGCCCATGCCGAATAAGAAATAAGTGCATGTGTACTCCTACTTAGGGGATGATATAATGACCGTATTGGTACTATGAATCAGTCATTTTCAGGCTGATTTTAGGCCCTAGTTGAACCAATTTGTAATGGTCGCGGCCGCAAACAGGCCAACTATTTGGTTCAAACTTCGCACAGGCAGAATCAATTACGACTAGACTATTATGCCATGTTGCCGGGGTCGTGCATAACCACTCGGTCCCTACCCCTCATCATTATCTTGAGGTCTATAGCAAATTGGTTCAATGCTCAGAGAAATTGAACAGGTGCAATCCAACGGCCAGTCAAAAACCAGGGTGCATGGGTGGCTCATCCTTTCGGCCACAATTTTGATCTTGAACGGTCACGAATGCCCAATCATTCAAGTTATGATCTTACCCACCAGTCAGGCTCACTTAACGAGACTGTGCTGGCTATCATCCGATTATACGAGCTAGGGCGCGTGGATAAAAAGCACGCGGCCGCACTAGCGGACATGACCCTGGCCGAATTTGACGCCTGCCTGGAAACGTTTGCCCTTTCCTCTCAATCAGTAAACCCTACCCCCCCCGCCCTCAACCATCCCCCCGAACCCATTGATCTGCAAAAACAGCTTTTTGCTAACCTGGTTGCCGTCAATCGCGCCATCACCTCGCGGATCTCTTTGTCAGACACCTTACAAAATGTGATGGATATTGCCATGAAACTGACGCGGGCCAAAGAGGCCGGGCTTTTTCTGGTAGACACGAATGGCCGGGTTACTTACTCCATTTTCTCCAGCCACATCAATACCATTTATCATGATCGGCGCTACATCGGCCTTATTATGGACAAGGGGCTGGCAGGCTGGGTGTTACGCCACAAACAAATGGCCCTGGTAACCGATACGGAGCTGGATGATCGCTGGTTAGATTTGCCTGGTGATGAAGTCATCCATCGTTCGGCCCTGGTGATTCCCATCACCAACAATGACCCCCCTCTGGGCATTTTGACGCTAACACACCCTGATCCGTTCCATTTTGACCAGGACGATGCGGCGTTTATGCGCGCGGCCGCGGACCAGATCGCCCTCGCCCTATACAACGCCCAAATCTACGAAGACCAACGCCGCCAAACCGAACGACTCAACACCCTTTACACCGTCTTACAAACCGTGGGCGCTCACCTTGACCCTAACACCGCGGTCGAAGCCGCCGTCAAAAAAGTCGCTGAACTAACTGGCTGGCCTGCCGTCACCATATCCCTCCCCGAAGAGACCCAAACCTACCTTATCAACATTGCGACCTCTGGCACTATCGCCATTGCCCACAGCCGCCGCCGCATCGCCAACCAGGGCATCACCGGTCGCGCCTTTCGCACCCAACAAACCCAATACGTGCCCGATGTCAGCGCCGATCCCGATTATTACATGGGCCATCCTTCCGTGCGTAGTGAAATGGCCGTCCCTCTGCGCAGTGGGCGGTACGTTCTCGGGGTGTTCGATGTCGCCAGTGATAAACCTTACGCCTTTGAACAACAAGACATCACCCTGGCTGAATCCCTGGCCGAAACCATTGCCCTGGCGTTGAATAATGCCCGTCTCTACGCCGAAACCCAGCGCCGCCTGCTTGAACAAACCACCTTGCGCCAGGCCAATAGCCTTATCTCCTCAACTCTTGATCTCTCGGCGGTGTTTCAATTAATTGCCGAACAACTAGGCCAGGCAACCGATGTAACCAGTGTTTATGTCTGTGATTTTGACCCAACCAGAGAACAGGCCACGGTGCTGGCGGAGTTTCACAACCGCCACGTGGCCGCCGAAAAACACCGTTCCCACCTGCATCATGTTTACAATCTCGCCCATTTCGCACCGGGCACCATCGAAGCATTAATCCAGGGGCGGGTGCAAGTGATGCATCTGGATGATCCGGCCCTGGACCCGATGATACGCCAGGAATTAGAGATGGATGGGGGTATTTCGGTGCTAAATGTGCCTTTCCAGATAGGCGGGCAGACATTGGCTTACGCCGCTTTGCGAGAAAGTCGTTACCGGCGGGTCTTCAGCCAGGATGAAATATCGCTTTGCCTGGGAATTGCCCAACATGCGGCCATCGCTATGCGCCACGCCCAGCTTTTTCGTACCATTGCTGAGGAACGCGGCCGCTTACAAACCCTCATCGAATCCAGCCGCGACGGGCTTATCCTCATCGGCGTCAACCAAGACATCCTGGTGATGAACGAACTCGCCCTGCACATGCTCCTCGTCCCCAGCCAGGCCGAACAATGGATTGGGCGTTCCACCGGCCACCTCATCCTTCATCTGCGCCATTTATCGCCGGGGGCGGCCCACATGCTGCTCAGCGAAACCCGGCGCATCATCAGCGGCAACGAACCTCCCAGCGAGGGGGAATTTGATGTACAAGGTCGGACCATTCAGTGGCTCAATCTGCCCGTCATGTCCGAAGAAACCACGATGGGGCGACTTTTTGTTCTGCGCGACATCACCAAAGATCGGCTGGTCGAAAACATGCGTAAAGACCTCATACGCACCATGATCCATGATTTCCGCAACCCCCTTACGGCCATCACCGGAACCGTTCAACTCCTGGAACTGGGTTTGCATGGCTCGCCCAACGCCACCCAACGCCAACTATTTGATGTGACATACAGTACCCTGCAAAAGATGCTCCACATGGTCAATAGCATCATGGAGATCAACCAGTTACAAAGCGATCAATTCCCTCTGGATTATGAGATGTTTTCACTGGAGAAACTGGTAGAAGAAGGGCTGGAATTACAAAGGCCCTTGGCTATCACCCGGGGCATTACGCTATCTATCTCCATGCCTTCATCGTTGCCCGTCGTCTGGGCGGATCGAACGCTGATAGAGCGCACCTTGCGCAATCTGGTGGGTAACGCCCTGAAATTTACCCCCACCGGTGGCAAAGTTCAGGTAACAGTCCGCGAGATTGATGCTTTGCGGGGCAAAAATCCCACCTGGCAAAAACGTCTCCTCGTAGAAACAAGTGATACTGGGGCAGGCATTCCGCCCGCCTTGCGTGACCGCCTCTTCCAAAAATTTGCGGCTGGCACCCAACGGGAGCGTGGGCATGGGCTGGGTCTGGCTTTTTGCAAGATGGCTATCGAAGCCCACGGCGAACAAATCTGGTTTGACGAGCATCTTCATCCCCCCTTCAATACGACCTTCGCGTTTACGGTTTGCCCCTTTAGCGAAGGTAAAGATCACGCCAATCGTCATTGAATCTGCACGAGTGAGTAAACCCCGATCCGTGTAACAGGCTGGCACGAACCGGCGCTGTTTTTTCATCTTGCGGCCGCGGCCCCCCCTTATTGCTCAAACTATAAAAGATTTGTTGGTAGTGACCGCTTTAGCGGGCTGGTACTCGCCCGCTAAAGCGGTCACTACCAACGAAGACCCCAAATGATTATCTTGAATATCTAGTTGACAACTAGCCCCAATACGATTATCATTTCACATCAAATGGTTTAACATTGAATCAATTTCTTGGCGATGAGTACACTTTACAACGGAACACCCACCGAACGCCTGGCCCTGGATGGCTACATCAAACTTTCTCGCGCCGCCGAATCGGTTACTACTGCTATCAATGGCTATTTGAAAGAGCACGACTTGACCATTAGCCAGTTTGGCGTGCTGGAAGCGGTGTATCACCGTGGCCCCCTGGCCCAAAAGGATGTGGCTCAGAAAATTCTGAAAAGTGACGGCAACCTGACCATGGTGATTGACAATTTGGTGAAACAAGGGTTGGTGGAACGGGTGCGAGATGAAACGGATCGGCGGCGCATCTATGTGCATTTGACGGCCCGCGGCCGCGACCTCATCACCACCCTTTTCCCGCCCATGTGCAACGGGTCGTCGCCACCATGAGTGTGCTCACCCCCGAAGAACAAGAACAACTGGCCCTGCTATGCCGCAAACTAGGCTTAGCCCAGAGGTGAAAGCGAGTCAGCTTGTCAGCTTGTCAGCTTGTCAGCCAGTCAGCTAACAGCTATCGGCTGGCGGCAACGGCCAACCACCCACACGAGGTAACCATGCCATCTATTCCCGGTATTCACCACATCACCGCCTTTGCCAAAGACCCGCAGACCAACGTGGATTTTTATCAGCAGGTTTTGGGGCAACGGTTGATCAAAACGACCGTCAATTTTGATGATCCCGGCACTTACCATTTCTACTATGGCGATGAAGTGGGCACACCCGGCACTATTCTCACCTTTTTCCCCTGGCCCATGGCCGTACAGGGCAAACCTGGCAATGGTGAGGTAGCGGCGGTGGCTTACACCATCCACCCGGAGTCACTGCCCTTCTGGCGCAGCCATCTGACCGAACACAACCTGGCCGTGCAAGAAGAAACCCGTTTCGGTGCCCCGGTTCTCACGTTTAACGACCCGGATGGTATGGCGCTGGAGTTGGTGGCCGATGCCGCGGCCGCGGACATCCATCCCTGGCCCACAGGCCCCATTCCTGCCGAACACGCCCTACGTGGTTTTCATAGCGCCACCCTCTGGGTAGCCCAGGCCGAACCCACGTTGAAATTGCTCACCGGATCAATGGGATATAAACGAGTCGCTGAGGAAGGCAACCGTTGTCGCGTAAAAGCCGCTGGCGAAGAACAGGCTCTTTATCTGGATTTATTAGAGAGACCGGGGCTGGGTCGCGGCCGCATGGGAGCTGGTTCGGTTCACCACATCGCCTTCCGCACCGCCGACGACGAAACCCAACTGGCTCATCGGCAAACCCTGTCGCAAACCGGTCTAAACGTCACCCCGGTGCAGGATCGGCAATATTTCCACTCCATCTACTTCCGCGAACCCAACGGCATCCTCTTTGAGATCGCCACCGACCCACCCGGCTTTGCCACCGACGAAACCATCGCCGAACTAGGCTCCAGCCTGAAACTTCCCCCCTGGCTAGAGCCTCATCGCCGGGAGATTGAAGGGGTGTTGCCGACTATAACGCGGGGGAACTCATAGGAACTCTGGGAACTCGTAGGAACTCACTTCAGGACAGTCAATTATGAGCAACCAACCATCAACAAGAGGCCCCCACCAGGGGCAACCGGTCAAAACCGCCGGTAAACCACTCCAAGAAGCCCAGGCCGCCATGATCCTGGTGCATGGTCGGGGGGCCACGGCCGCCAGCATCCTGGAACTGGCCGAATATTTACCCCACCCGGAGATGGCCTACCTGGCTCCGCAGGCCAGCGGCAACACCTGGTATCCCTATAGCTTCCTCAACCCCATCCCCCAAAACGAACCCGGTTTGTCGTCGGCCTTGCAGGTGTTAGCTGATCTGGTGGCCCAGGTGGAAGCGGCAGGCATTCCGTCTGAGCACATTATCCTGGCTGGTTTTTCGCAGGGGGCCTGCCTCACCAGCGAATTTGTAGCCCGCAACGCCCGACGCTATGGCGGTTTACTGGCCTTCAGCGGCGGCCTCATCGGGCCACCCGGTACACCCCGCGATTATCCCGGTTCACTCCACGGTACACCCATCTTCCTGGGCTGTAGCGATGTAGATTTCCATATTCCCAAAGAACGTGTGCAAGAGTCGGCTGATGTGTTCACTCGCCTGGGCGCGGCCGCAACCCTACGCCTTTACCCCGGTATGGATCACACCATCATCCAGGAAGAAATTGTAGAAGCCCAGAAAATTGTGGCGGGGGTAGGAAGACGTGGGAACTCGTAGGAACTCGGGGAACTCTGGGGAACTCTCTGCAACTCTGCCACTTGCCACTTCTGCCACTTTGCCACTTTGCCACTCTGCCACCTTGCCACCCTGCTCTCTAGGAGAAACTCATGCGTAAAATACAAACTCAAGGCGTTCATCATATCACCCTCATCGGGGCCGACCGGCAGACGTCCATTGATTTTTGGGAAGGGGTGTTGGGAATGCCCTTCGTTTTCGAGCAACCCAACCTGGACGTGCCCGAAGACAACCACCTCTACTTTGATCCCGGCGATGGGCGACTGATTACTGTTTTCACCCAGGAAAGCCGCAAACCCGATCCCACCCCCAACCCCGAAGGCATCGGCAACCTGCATCATATTGCCTTCATTGTTTCCCTGGCGACGTACAAACAGGTGGTGGAACGGCTCAACGAGCGTGGTATCTCCCACAGCGGCGAGGTAGATCGGGGGTTTATGTGGTCCATCTATTTCCGGGATCCGTTGGGGCAGTTGTTTGAACTGGCCTGCTACAAATTTGCGCCGCCGGTGGGTTACACCGAGGCTGAGGTGCTCCATCTGGCGGGCAAAATCCGCACCGAAGCGGGTGATTACAACATCATGGACAAACACCTGGCCGATGCTATTGAAATCCTGACCCAACGCTCCACCAGCACCCTCTCCTCAGATCGCACACCCAGGGACCCTTACCGGGAAAGTAAATCCGCGTAGAGTCAGAATGACATATTTCAGGCTTTGGTGATTCTCACAACTTACCCGTGTCATGCTGAACGGAGTCTGCGGAGTGAAGCATCCCGTAAATCCAGGTCGTGGGATTCTTCCTCGCAGACTCGTCAGAATGACAAGTTTCAGGCTTTGGCTATTTTCCATGCGTACCCTGCAAAGAGCGCAAAAACGCAAAGTTCGTCATGGCGGTGAAAAATCTTCTTTTTCAGTCGCCTCATTGTTCACTGGCTTGCTGGGAGAGAGTGATAAACACATCTTCCAGGGTGGGATCGACAGGAACCGCGGCCGCGTCCCCCCACCCTTTCTCCTGTAACCCCTGCCGCAACGTTTCCGCTGTATGCCTGGCATCCGTCACCAAACGGAGCCGCTCCCCGGCCAAACTCACACGCTCCACCCCCGGAATCGTCGCGGCCGCGTCCAACGCCGCCAACTGCCGCTCCACCGCCAACTCCCAAATCGCCCCCTTCACCACATCCGCTTTCAGTTGGGCGGGTGTGCCCATTGCCAGCAAGCGGCCGCGAAACATCACCCCCAACCGATGACAATACTCCGCCTCGTCCATGTAATGGGTGGTCACAAAAATGGTCGTGCCCTGGTCGGCCAGGGTGTAGATCAAATCCCAAAACGCCCGCCGGGCCTGGGGGTCTACGCCGCTGGTGGGTTCATCCAAAAAGATGAGCCGGGGGGCATGGGTGAGGGCCACGCCCAGCCCCAGCCGTTGCCGCCAGCCGGTCGAGAGAGAAGAGACGAGTTCGCGGCCGCGATCCTGCAACCCCACCAGTTCCAGCACCTCATTCACCCGCCGGGCCGGATTCTGTACCCCGTACACCCCGGCATAAAAAGCCAGGTTTTCCGTCACGGTTAAGTCCGCGTACAGGGCGAACTTCTGCGACATATACCCTACCTGCGGACGGATGGCCTCAGCCTGAGTGATGATGTCCAGGTCTAAAACGGTGGCGCGGCCGCTGGTGGGGCGCAGTAAACCCAGCAACATGCGGATGGTGGTGGTTTTGCCGGAGCCATTTGGCCCCAGGTAGCCCAAAATTTCGCCGGGGGCCACGTCAAAGCTGACATGATCCACAGCGGTGAAGCCGTCGAATTGTTTGGTGAGGTCGTGAACGTGGATGGTGGACATAGAAAGAGGGGAGACTGGGAGATTGAGAGACTGAGAGACTGACAACCCTCTCTCAGTCTCTCAGTCTCTCAGTCTCTTAATAAATTGATAAACACATCTTCCAACGTCGGCGCGATGGGGCGGAGATGGTGCAGGGTGATGTTTGCGGCCGCGAACTGTTCCGGCAATCTATCCATCACTTCATCGAGCGTGCCAGGGCGCAGGCGGCAATGGAACCGGTCGCCGAACGGTTGTACTTCTTCGATGGCGGGGTCAGATTGGGCGGTGTGGCGTGCGGCCGCGCGGGGTGTGGCCGAAAATTCCACGATGCGCCCTTGTAACGGGGCCGTTAGCTGTTGCAGGGAACCTTCGGCCAGAATATGCCCATTTTGCAGGAAACCCAGCCGGGTACAACGGCTGGCCTCGTCCATGTACGGGGTGCTGACCAGCACCGCCAACCCGTCCTGGGCCACCGCCCGGCCAATCAGTTGCCAGAAATCCTGGCGTGTCACCGGGTCCACCCCGCCAGTCGGTTCGTCGAGCAGGAGCAATTTGGGGCGGTGAATGAGAGCCGTCGCTAACCCCAATTTTTGTTTCATACCCCCGGAAAGCTGGCGGGCCAGCCGGTCGGCAAATTCGGTCAGCCCGACAAAACCCAGGAGTTCGTCCCGGCGCGGCCGCCATTCTTTGGTGGGCATCCCGTTGAGTTCGGCGAAGAAACGCAGATTTTCGCTGACGGTCAGGTCGGGGTAGAGGCTGAACCGTTGCGGCAGGTAGCCCAGATGCGGCCGCGCCTGTTCGATTTGGGTCAGGAGATCAAAACCGGCGATGCGGCCGCGGCCGCTGTCTGGCCTGAGTGCGCCGACCAGGAGCCGAAACGTCGTCGTTTTCCCCGCTCCATCCGGCCCCACCAACCCCACAATTTCACCGGGGCGCAGGGTCAGCGACAGGTGATCCACCGCCACCACCGGGCCAAACCGTCTTGTCAATTCATCTACCTGTAGAATCGCATCCATTCTGCACAACCTGGTTCTCCCTTTTGCGTAAATGGGAGATAATCATCTGCTATAAAATTGCTGTGACTCTTGTACCATAAAGAATTATGAACACCTACAATTGGCAACGTTTCTCTCAAGGACAATCTGGTCTTGTGGTGATCTTTGTTGTGTTAGGTCTGCCAGGCGTTCTCCGTTTGTTTGGTGGAGACGCCACGATTGGCGTATTTTTTCTGGCTCTGGCGGTCGGATTAGCCTTTCTCTGGCTATACCATGCCGATATGGAGTTGGGTGTTTCCAGGATGGTGGCCCATGATGCACAGCTAACGCTACAGGTGTTGGAAAAGGTGCTTAATGAGAAAGGATTACCGTTTACAGTTCGCGGCCGCACGCTTTCTCTCACCGGTAACGGTCTTCATGTCCGTGTCCAACCTGCTCCTAACCGTTCCATTCCACCGGGCACACGAATCGTCATCGAACCCGAAAATGACAAAACAAAACCCCTTATCACCAGTTTATGCCAGAAAATTGACGAAGCCTTCCTGCCCAAAGGTTTGTAAACGATGTCTCCCATAGCCTGGAAACGATACTATCAAGGTCAGCCCGTTTTACTGGGCATCGTGCTTTGTTTCGGCGGCCTCGGCTTCATTTTTCTGAGGGCGAACCTCAATACAGCCTTTGTCATGTTTGGCATTCTCGTTGTTCTGGTTGTCATGTGGTTAACTCTGTATGAAACGAGTCAATGCCGCTACCGTCTCGTGTATCTTGATGGTCAAACGGTATTCCAGGTGGTTAAGAACGTCCTGAACCAGAAAGGATTGCCGTTTACGGAACGCGGCCGCGAGCTTCTGCTTGGTGATCCCGACCTTCTCATTCGCATCAAAGCAAATTTCAACAATCCCAATACAACCTACGTTTTACTTGAACCGTACACTGAAGAGACAAAAGCCCTTATCATCAGCCTGTGCCAAAAATTTTACCCAAAGGTTTGTAGCCTTTATATAATTCCCAAATACGAGAAACTCGTTGAACAAAGGGTGATAGACCAGAAATGGTCGCTTCGACGGGTCTGTGACACTTGCGTGGCTTCCATGTTCGCCATACTGGAGTACAAGAGGGCAGTATCAAATAATAACGCTTCTTGCTGGTAGTTCCGTGTACAAACTCCTTTCCTGGCTCAACCGTTTTTTTGGGGTGTTGGCGATGCGGGTGGTTAAACGTTTATTCATCTTATTCAGCCAGAAGCTAGATCCTGGACGGCGACCTTTTAATCATCGAAGTGCTTGGGTTTGGCGTTCTGGGGTTCATCATCAGTTTACCCTGCACTCCAGCCAAAACATTGACCCGACCGAAAAGTAAAGTGTGGCAGCTCCTGACGATCTGGAAGAGAATCAGTTGCATCGACCTGTTCACCTACTGTTTTAGTCAACTCGCATTTTTGGGGAGATCGCTTGGGGGTATCTTAGGCCGGCTTTGGAAGGTTTGCGGGCCAAAAGACAATTTCCATGCTGGTCAGTTTTGCAGAACAAGGGGCCGCTTTTCAGGCAAGGGATGCCTTTGCCTGGAAGGTTCGATCTCATCCCATCTTGACAAAGGTATCATACAGGCCCCATCACAAGGAACCATCATCGACTTCAGCCTCTCAACCCGAACTACACTACGACCGAACGCATTGACGAAGCCCTCAAACCCAGAGGCTTAACCCCATAACCAATCTTTTAATCTCTCAGTCTCTCAGTCTCTTAGTCTCTTAGTCTCCAGTCTCTAGTCTCCAAACCCCACATCCACCGGCATCCCCGGCTTGAGTTGCCCGCCTTCATCCGTCACCGTCAGTTCGATGGCGTAGACGGTGCTGGCGCGGCCTTCGGCGGTCTGCACGTTGCGCGGCGTAAATTCGGCCTGGTCGGCGATGTGGCGCACCGTGCCGGTGAAGGTTTCGCCGGGGAAAGAGTCGGCGGTCAGGGTGGCGGTCTGGCCCAGTTCAATCTGGCCGTACTGGTCTTCAGGCACATAGACGGTCAGGGTCAGGTCGTCAAGCTGGCCGATGAGGAGCAGGGTGGCCCCTGGTGAAGCCACCTCGCCCGGCTCAATGGCGCGGGCCAGGATGACACCCCCCACCGGGGCGGTGAGGGTTTGCCGCCGGATTTGGGTAGAGAGGAGATCAACGGTGGCTTGCGCGGCCGCGACCTGCGCCTCTATCACTTCTATTTGTTCCGGTTTGGGGCCAGCCTCAGCCAGATCAAGTTGGGCCTGGGCCGCATCCAACCCCGCCTCGGCTGTGGCTACCTGCCCTTCCAACAGTTTCACCTGCGTTTGCGTCGTCACCTGGAGTTGTTGCGCCAGAGCCAGTTGGGCGTTCAGCCCGGCTAACTGCTCCACCACCCCCGCCGCTTGAACCGTGACAATCTGATTTTGCAATTCGCTGATCTGTTCCGCCACATCATCGGCCTGGGTTTCGGCGGTTTCCAGTTGTTCGTTGAGCGTGTCCAGGGCGGTTTGGGCGCGGTTGACCTGGGCAGTGACGGCGGCAAGTTCAGCGGTGGATGGGCTGTTTTGCAGAAGGGCGAGTTGGGCGTTCGCGGCCGCAAGCCCCGCCTGCGCCTGGGCCAACTGCCCTTCCAGCAGGGTGGTATCCAGCCGTACCACCACCTGCCCGGCCTCGACGACATCCCCAGCCGCCACCAACACCTCAGCCACGCGGCCGCCCAGTTCCGGGCTAACCTTGATTTCGACCGCCTCGATGGTGCCAGAGGCGGTCAAGGCCCCATCGGCGGAACTGTTATTGCTAGAGATAAACCAATACGCGGCCGCGGCAACCACGACCAAAACGACAATCACACGGACAATCATGGGGGGACGGTGCATGGGACCTCCGAGGGAAGAAGGGAGACTGGGAGACTGAGAGATTGAGAGACTGGCTAATCTCTCAGTCTCTTAGTCTCTCAGTCTCTTCCTGTATTAATCAAGCCGTTTGCGAAAACGGGTCGCGGCCGCGGTCAGGATGACCACGGCAAAAATAATCAAGGCTATCACTTCGGGGCGAATGGCTTCCAGGCCCGTGCCCTTCAGGATGATGCCCCGCACGATAATCAGGTAGTAGCGCAACGGGATGGCGTAGCTCACCGCCTGTAAAAATTTGGGCATAGCCGCCAGCGGGAAGAGAAACCCGGACAAAAAGACCGAGGGCAAGAGGGTAAACATCGTCATCAGCATCGCCTCTTGTTGGGTGTTGGCGATAGTGGAGATGAAGATGCCCAGCCCCAAGGTGGTCAAAATGAAGATGGCCGACAGTAGCAACAGCAGGGCGATACTGCCATTGATGGGAATGCCAAACACCAGCACCCCGGCGGCCAATACCAGCATCATGTCTATGAAGGCAATGAGGACGTAGGGCACGACTTTGCCCACCACCAGTTCCATGGCGCTGATGGGGGTGACGATGAGTTGTTCGATGGTGCCCTGCTCCCGTTCGCGCACGATGGCGGTTGAGGTGAGGAGTGTGCCCAGGAATTGCAAAATCATGCCGACGAGGGCGGGGATCATGTAGTAGGAGCTAACGAGGTCAGGGTTGTACCAGACCTGCGGCCGCACTTCCACCGCTGGTTGAATCGCACCCGCCATGCCCCGCGCCGCCAGCCGCTCTATCGTGATTTCGGTGGCCTGGGTCTGCCCCACAAAATTGGCGACAGAAAGGGCTGTGCCCGCTACCGTGGGGTCGGAGCCATCAATGAAAAAGGCCACCTGGGCTGTCTGCCCCCTGGCAATATCCTGTTCGTAATCGGGGGAATGATCATGCCCGCCCGCACCGCCCCGCTTTCAATCAAGGCCACCAATTCGGCCTCGCTTTGGACATCGTAAGCAATCTGAAAATAATCGGCCGAGCGGTACGCATCTTGCAAAGCCCGCGAGGCCGCGCTTTTGTCCTGGTCAAACACCGCCAGCGGCACATTCCGCACATCATTGGTGGCGGCATACCCCAGGAGAAACAGTTGCACCACCGGCATCAGGAAAGTCAACGCCAGGGTACGCGGATCGCGCCGTATCTGGATGAACTCTTTGCGAATGAGGGAGAGAAGGCGGGAGTTGAACATAGTCCGAGTTTGGAGTTTCGTGTTCCGAGTTAGGGAGTGGCGAGTGGCGAGTTGGCGAGTGGTAAAGCTGACTGGCTGAAATGCTGAAATGCTGACCGGCTGACTGGCTGACTAGCTAACCGGCTTCAACCCATTCAGAAACAGATCAATCGCGGCCGCGACGTGTTCTTCATTGGTGAGTCCATCCTGGCGCAGGGCGGGCAAGAACGTCTGACCGAGGGCCTGGGGAATCAGCAAACCGATAAACACACGAGTCGAGGAACGGACATCATGCGGCCGCAACCGTCCCAGTTCTATCTGCCGTGTCATATAACGCTGCAAAAAACTCAACACCGGCACCATCAAACGCTGACTGATCAAATCCCCCAGTTCCGGTCGTTGACTCACTTCGGCGATGAGCAGGCGTACCATCTGCGCCATCTCGGGCACTTGGGTCATCATCAAATAGGCACGCGCCATATTGGGCAAGAACGCATCCGGTGGTGTATCCAGTAGGTCGTTGCCCTGGGACATGACCTGGAAAAACTCTGCCCGCGACTCGATCACCGCCTGGAACAAATCCTCTTTGGTGGGAAAGTACCAGTAAATGAGCGACGGCGCGGCTAACCCGGCGGCCTGGGCAATGCTTTTGATGGTTGCCCCTTTAAATCCTTTGTGGGCAAACTCATGAAAAGCAGCTTCTAAAATTTGTTGTCGGCGTTCGGTTTCTTCGTTCATATTGTTTATTGATTGAACATTCAATCAAGATAATATACCCACTTGAACAAACAGTCAAGAGGCAAACGACAAAGTCGCATTAAGAGGAAATTCGGGGCAAAATCTTCTCGTCAGCGGTTCACATCCCCACCCGCGGCCGCGACCAATCCTTCTAGCTCCTCTCGTGTGGTAATCACCATATCCCCCTGCTGGCTCAAAGCCAGGGCCGCCAATGTGACGCCGTAGCGCAACGCGGCCGCGAAATCCCCCGCCAACCAGCCATA
Organism: Candidatus Trichofilum aggregatum; assembly: GCA_016716885.1. Taxonomy (GTDB): domain Bacteria; phylum Chloroflexota; class Anaerolineae; order Promineifilales; family Promineifilaceae; genus Trichofilum; species Trichofilum aggregatum. Next base: position 157,611 of record JADJUV010000173.1, read on the forward strand.
AATCACTCCCGCTGCCAGCGCATCCCCCGCCCCAATGCGATCCACAATCCCCACCGGGCGGGCCGCCTCCTGCCGAACCACCTCCCCATCCCACCCGATAACCCCCTGTTCTCCCAGCGACATCACCACCTGTTTAGCCCCGGTTTGCTCGACCAGTTGGGCCACCCTTTCGGCAGGTGTGCCCCGGCAGGCAAATAGGGTCTGAGCATCACGACTACTACAAAACAGCAGGTCTACATTTTGCATGAGCGGGAGGAGGGTCGCGGCCGCGGCCGCGGGCGACCACAACTTACCCCGGTAGTTCACATCAAAACTCACCGCCACCCCTTGCTCCCTGGCCCGGTGGATGGCCTCAGCCACAATGTGTTGGCAACCCGGCGACAACGGCGGCGTGATGCCCGTCAGGTGGAGCAAGCGGGTGTCCAGCAGATAATCCCAGGGAATTTGCTCCGGTTGCAGGTGGGTGATGCACGAATCGGCCCGGTCGTAAATGACCTGGGTCGCTCGTGGCGGCAGGGCAAATTCCACAAAATAGGACCCCATCCGCCCGCCTGTCCAGAGAACGGCCGACACATCTACCCCAGCCTGGCGCAAGGCATTGCTCACCAGCCGCCCCAACGCCTGATCCGGTAAGGCGCTAACCCAGCCACAGGCATGACCCAACCGGGCCAGAGCCGCCACCACATTGACTTCGGCCCCCGCCGGGTGCAACTCTAACTGGTGCGCCGTCTCCAGCCGCGTGCCCGCGGGCACGCTCAGGCGTATCATCGCTTCCCCAAAACTGGTCACCTCAAAACGAGTCATACGGCGAAACCCCTTGTTCGTTCACTTCTAAACGCTTATAGAAATGACCGATTATGTCCTTTTCTGCTATAGTAACACGGTCTCAAAATAATTTGGTCTCCGGTGATTATGTCGTGGCAATTGCCGTACACCACCCGTGAGCGCGTTTGTCGCCCCCCTCAACTTTTTACAAAATAACGCCTCTCTTAATCCACTGGAACCAGGATAAGTTACCATGAAAATTAAGACGTTTATTTTGCCTCTGTTGTTTGTCCTGTGGCTACCGTTTCTGTTGAGCGTGACCTCACCCCGCTTCGCGGCCGCGGCCCTTCCCCCCATCACCCCACCGACATCCTCGGCCATGTTCATCGAAAACGTGGGTCAGTTCGCTGAACGCGCCCGTTTTCAGGTTCAGGGCAGCCCCGGCACCCTATGGTTGGCCGATGATGCCTTGTGGCTCACGCTCCTGGCCCCGGCAACTGATCCACCAGCCGACGCATCGGCTGACCTTTTCCCCCATAATGAGTTTCCCTACAACACCCCTGGAGCAGAGCCATCGTTGGGCGTGCACATCAAACTGAGTTTTGTGGGCGCCAATGCGGCTCCTGAATTAGAGCCATTTGGCCGACGACAAACCTCAGTCAACTATTTTACTGGCAACAACCCTGACCAGTGGCATACGGATGTGCCTGTTTGGGCTGGGGTGCGGTATGTTGAGTTGTACCCAGGTCTGGATTTAGAGATTGGGGGTGAGGGGGGTCAACTGCGGCCACGGCTCATCTGCCACCAAAACTGCTCATCGGCCTTACAGCAGGTGCGCCTCCAAATCGAAGGGGTTGAATCGTTCCGACTGGTTGAGGGTCAATTGACTTTAGACACTCCCGCTGGCGACTTCGTTTTTCCCCCTTTGCTCGCTGTTATGAACAACAGCAACACCTCATCCACATTCACCCTGACGCCAAACCTGGAAAACAACACCGTTACATTTCACGTCTCTGCCCCCCATCGCCCCAACTTCACCTTCCCTGTCAATCCACCCGGTCTGGTTTATAGCACCTTTTTAGGGGGGAACAGTTATGACAATGTCAGAAGCATTATTGTGGATGAATTGGGCCACGCCTATTTAGCCGGAGCGACCTTTTCAACCAATTTCCCAACCACACCAGGCACGGCCCGACTTTCCCATTACAGCGGGTGCCTTTGACCCCACCCACAATGGCGATTATGATGTCTTCGTGGCCCATCTCAACCCAACCGGCAATAGTCTAACCTATGCCACTTTCTTGGGCGGCGAAAGTGATGATTATGGTAACGATCTTGTCATGGACGAGATGGAAACACCTATATCTTGGGCGAACCCTATCGGCGACTTCCCGGTAACACCAGGAGCTTATGACCTGACCACCTTAACGGTAGTATGGATATCTTTATGGCCAAGTTAAATGTGAGTAGCAGTAGCCTGGACTATGCCACCTTTATAGGGGGCAATAATTTTGACCGTGGTTTCTCGCTGGCGATAGATGGAACAGGTAATGTTTATATTTCTGGAGTTACCGGTTCGAGCAACTTTCCGACAACGCCAGGAGCTTTTGATACCACCTTCGACGGTCTCTACGAAGATGGTTTCGTGGTCAAACTCAATCCGACCGGAAGCAACCTGGTTTATGCCGCTTTTAGGTGGGACTGGATTATGATCAAGGCAGTGATATTGTTGTCGATGAAATGGGTTATGCCTACGTTGTAGGCTTTACTTTCTCGGCCGATTTTCCGACAACGCCGGGAACCTTTGATACGACCTTTAATGGCGGCAACAACGATATTTTCGCGGTGAAGCTCAATCCCGTCGGAAGTGATCTGATCTATGGAACTTTTATCGGTGACGAAGGTACAGATTGGGGTTTTGGTATTGACCTAGACGACGCTGGCAATGCCTATGTTGCTGGCTACACATCTTCGATCCACTTCCCAACAACGCCAGATGCCTTTGACCCCCACTTTAATGGGGGCCATGATTGCTACCCCGACCCTCCCGGCCCTGGCGCAAGAGCACTGGATCTATTCCACCTTTCTGGGGCCGAAGCCCCGGAGTACGGGGAATGATCGTCCAGGATGGGCTAGGGCAGGTCTATTATTTCTGGGCTATACTGAATCGGTCAACTTTCCCACCACACCAGGGTGCTTTCGACCCAACCTACAATGGCGGAAATGGGGATTCTTTCATCGTCAAGCTGGCGTTAGCGTATACACCCGCACAAGCCAGTTTTTCTGGTTCGCCGACGAGTGGGATTGCGCCGCTTAATGTGACCTTTACCAACCTCTCCACTGGCGATTTTGACACCTGTGCCTGGGATTTTGGCGATGGGAGTTCGAGCAATAATTGCAGTGATCAACCCACACATTCACAACGGCTGGGGCATTTACGGTCTCGTTGAGCGTCAGCGGCCCTGGCGGAACGGACACATTGACCCAACCCAATTACATGACCGTCTATGAACCCGTTGTCGCCAACTTCAACGGTACGCCAACCCGTGGTACGGCCCCACTCAATGTTATTTTCACCAATCTTTCGGCGGGCGATTTTTATACTTGCTTGTGGGATTTTGGCGATGGGGCGACCAGTACGGCGTGCATCAGCCCGGTACACATCTATGAAGCGTTGGGGACTTACACGGTTGCGCTGACTGTCAATGGGCCAGGCGGCACAGCGACAGAAACAAAAACCGAATATATTATCGTTGAACCGAACTTACTTTTTCTACCTTTGTTAAGGAGTGCAGACGAATGAACCAGATACGTGTAGAACAAAGTGCAGTGATCGCGGCCGCGCCATCTCAGGTCTATGCCGTCATTCGTGACTATGAAGTGGGCCATGTCGCTATCCTACCCAAACCGTACTTTCAAGAAATGATCGTCGAGGAAGGTGGGCAGGGAGCCGGTACAAAAACCCGGTTGAAGATGAACATCATGGGCCAGGAATTTAACTACCGCCATGAGGTCAGCGAACCGGAACCGGGCCGCGTCCTCAAAGAAACGGATCGGGACACTGGCCTGGCGACAACGTTCACCTTTCAACCTTTGGCGGGTGGTACCCAAACCCGTGTCACCATCGCTACAGACACAGCGGTTCGGGCTGGTTTAGCTGGTTTCATAGAGCGACTGATGATACCACTCATCTTGCGCCGCATTTATCGGCAGGAGCTACAGAATCTAGCCGATTATGTCCGTTGAGACGTGACACGTCCTGGGGGCGGGGAAAAGTGGCCGTCAAATGTAGAGACCAAACATGGGGGAACTGTGCCGTGTCCCGTGTTATCTGACGCTTCAGGGCAATTCTGTTATGATCGCCTGAAACAGGGAGCCAACTAGCACAGACCTTACGAGTTAACTTCTTGTACAGTTAGCAAGAAGTTTAACCGCAGATTGGGGGGATTAACGCAGATTCTTTAATCAGCGAAAATCGGCGTTAATCTGCGGATAAATTTTCTGGTTTATCCAGGTTAGAGAATTGCTTGATGAAAACATCTTGGGAAACATATACCAACGGGACAACCCATTACATCCAGATCAACGCCCAAGAACTGGTTGTAGGTAGCCATAGCGGTTCGGGTCATACTGATAATGCGGGAGCCGTTCGCCACGCCGAATTTTTGCAGGGACAATACCATGATCTGATCCGCACTCAGTTTGGGCCGGAGGTGTTGGCGGAGGTGATAGAGGCTGTTCACGCGGCCGCGACCCATCCCCCCTTCCTCGCCCAACGAGAACACCAGGCCAAACTCCACGCCTTCCTCGACGCTATCCCCCTGGACCCCACCCTCAATGACCTGGCCCGCTGGCCTGACACCGAACACGGTTATGGCCATTACGGCAATGCCGGGGGCTACAAAACCATCGTCCATAGCGACACGCTCACCCTGACGACCGAACGGGATCAAGCCATTTTAGAAACGACGGTTAGCGGCGACACCATCGCCACTCTCAAACTTCCCGGTCATATTTCTGATGTCGTAGCCCTGGCGGATCATTTTTACCTGCTGGTTAGTAACAACATGGCCGTGATTACCCCCGATGGCACACTCGCGGCCGCGCCCGATTCTGCTTTCTTCGGTTCTGAATTGCGTCTGGGTCGCCTGCACCGGCACAACAACACCATTGTTTACCAATACCATTGGCTCCAGGCGCCTTACGGCCAGGGGCTATTGCGTTACGAGATAGGACAGGGATTCACCGGCCGTTGGGCGTATGATTTGCCCCCACTGGAGCAATTTCGTTACTTTTTGGACTGGGCACGCGGCCGCAACATCCTCCACCTCACCCACCAGGACGCCGACTGCGACGCTATCGGTAGCGCCTTTGCCCTCAGCCAGGTTATTCCGGGAGACCTGGGGTTTGCCCGTGGCCTCAAAACATCGGCCCAGGATTTAGCCGAGGGGCTGAGCCTCACCTACCATCCTCGACCCGGATCCGTTGGCTTACGAATACGTCATTATTTACGACACTCCTAACCTCAAGCAGTTGGCTCTGCCCCTACCCCCCCGCTTTGCCCTCTTTGACCACCACGTGCCCGGTGGTCATCGTTACAGCAACTTCCAAAACGACCTGCAAAAAGACGCCGAATGGACCTGGGTCAAGCCGATTAGCTCCACCTGCGCCCTGTTGACCGAACTGTTTACCGAACTGGGCATTACCATCACCCGACCCATGAGCCTGGCCCTGGCCGCCGGCATGGTGACCGACACATCCTGGCTGACCATCGCCAACGCCCCCATGCTTCGCCATCTGGCGCTGGCATTAGAACCCAACAAACTGTATCTGGAAGATGTATATGTCTTGATTGATAGTCCGAATCGGCAGGCACAGCGGCAAGCGGCGGTGTTGCAGGCTTTGCGCCACGTGGAAATACGCCAGGAGCAGGGATTATCTTTGTTGGGCACCTTAACGGACAGTTACGACAACGGTTTTGCCGTGATGGGGGCCTTGGCCCGGCTGGGGGCAGATGTGCGCCTGGTGGCCTTTCCGAAGGGGGAAGCGCTAGGAACTCAGACAGCTCCCACGAGTTCCCCTCAGTTCCCCCCAGTTCCGCCCAACCATTCTCAGGTCATGTTTGAGTGTGATGGGGTGTTGGTGGAACAAAGGGGGATTAATTTTGAGCGGGCAGGTCGGGAGATCGCGGCCGCGTGGCCTGACAGCGAAACCTGGGGCACACAATCATGGGGCCGGGTGGTAGCCCCCATCACCCCAGCGGAACTATTAGCGCAGGTGCTTACTTATCTCAGCCATAACCTCTAACCAGCGTGAGAGAACCCCCCTCGCCCCGTTTGGCTTTTAGCTCAGGGGCGGTGGCTGGATTACAATTAGAAGGAATTTTGTTGAAGGAGTTCATTATGTCTCTTACACCACCCATCGCTACGGTGCGGCCGCATACCCTACCCGCTCATGGCAACACCCGCATAGACAATTACTACTGGCTGCGCGAGCGCGAAAACCCGGACGTGATCGCTTATCTCGAAGCCGAAAACAGTTACACCAAAACCATCCTCAACGACACCGAAGCGTTACAAGAAACGCTTTTTCAAGAGATGAAAGGGCGCATCCAGGAAACCGATCTCTCCGTGCCGGTGAAGATGGGGAATTATTACTACTACACCCGCACCGAAGAGGGCAAACAGTACGACATCCATTGCCGCAAACAAGGCAACATGGAAGGTGACGAAGAGATACTCCTGGATGTAAACCACCTGGCCGGATCATCACCCTATTGCGCCATCGGTGTTTTTGAACCCAGCCCCAGCCATAAACTCCTGGCCTACTCGGTGGACCTGTCGGGCAACGAAAGCTACACCCTGTATGTGAAAGATCTCTCCACTGGCGAACTCCTACCGGACACAATTCCGGCTACTTACTACAGTGTGGCCTGGGCCAACGACAACAAAACCCTCTTCTACAATGTGCTGGATGAAGCCTTACGCCCTTACCAGCTTCGTCGCCACATTCTGGGCACAGCCGCCCATGATAATGTCACCGTTTATCAGGAAGATGATGCCCGCTTTTATCTTAATGTCACCAAGAGCAAAGATGATGTTTATCTGTTGCTGGTTCTCAACAGCAAAGAATCAGACGAGGTGCGATTCCTCTCGGCCGATAAACCTACCGGGGAGTTCCAGACCATTCACCCCCGCGAACACAAAGTAGAATACGGAGCCGAACATCATCGCGGCCGCTTCTACATCTTCACCAACGCCGATGGCGCCCAAAACTTCAAAATCGTGACCGCGCCCGTAGACAATCCGGGCCGGGCCAACTGGACAGACCTGTTACCCTATGATCCGGCCATCAAAATTGATGCATTAGAACCGTTCCGCGATCATCTCGTCATTTACCAACGGCAAGACGGTCTACGGCAAATTCGTATCGGCGATCTCAACAATGATGAATATCATCTGATTGAGTTTCCTGAACCGGTTTACTCCGCCTGGGGGGGACACAATCCTGAATTTGACAGCCAGATGGTCCGTTTTCATTACACGTCATTGGTTACACCTGAGTCCGTGTTTGATTATGACATGGTGACGCGGATGCGGATTCTCAGGAAACAGCACCCGGTGTTGGGAGGCTATGATCCGGAGCAATATACCTCAGAGCGGATGTGGGCCAAGGCCGAGGACGGAACCCGGATACCGATTTCCCTGGTGTACAAAAAAGGGGCCAGAGATCGCGGCCGCGCCCCCCTCTTGCTCTATGGCTACGGCTCCTACGGCCACTCCATTGACCCGTACTTCTCATCCAACCGGCTCAGCCTGATGGATCGGGGCCTCATTTATGCCATCGCCCACATTCGGGGCGGCGGCGAAATGGGCCGCCCCTGGTACGAAAGCGGCAAATACCTCACCAAACGCAACAGCTTCACCGACTTCATCGCCTGCGCCGAACACCTCATCGCCACAGAATACACCTCGCCAGAGCAACTTGTGGCCTTGGGCGGCAGTGCCGGTGGCCTGCTCATGGGCGCGGTTGCCACCCTACGCCCTGACCTGTTTCAGGGGGTCATTGCCGACGTGCCGTTTGTAGATGTGATTACCACCATGAGCGACCCCACCATCCCCCTCACCGTAACCGAGTATGAGGAGTGGGGCAACCCGGAGAACGAGGAATATTACCAATACATGCTCTCCTACTCACCCTACGACAACGTCGAGGCCAAAACGTATCCCAACCTGATGGTCACCGCCGGGCTAAATGATCCCCGCGTGCAATATTGGGAACCGGCCAAATGGGTGGCTAAACTCCGCGCCACCAAAACGGATGACAACTTGCTCCTGCTCCGTACCAACATGGGAGCCGGGCACGCTGGTGCATCCGGTCGTTACGACTTCCTGCGCGAGGTAGCCAACGATTATGCCTTCTTCTTGAAGGTGCTGGGGCTGACGGAAAGGAGTTCATCATGAGTTCAACTTTAGCTATTAGTCGTTCAAAACGCGCCAAACGGTCCTTTGTTGGAAAACAAGGCCAAACAAGGCCCCCAAACTTTTGCCCAAACGGTACAAAGCATTGATTGGTCATTACAACCGCCGGAGTTATTTTTGCGGGCTATTGACCTGGCTCTGGCCTAAAATGGCGCTGTCGCTGTCAACTGCCAAAGATGGGTTCGCGTTTCCCCAACCATACCCGATTACAGGATGCTTACGTCTTTCCACTAAAGCTCATATTCTGCGGGAAAGGTGACAGTGGCATTACCAATCCATGCGGGAACGCAGGCAGAGAAAATATCGGGGACATGGGTGGCGTTAAAGGATGGCAGGTGCGCGGCCGCAACCCTCAAAGCCCATGCGCACTCGACCAGATGATAGCTCCATTCTCTAGCGAAAGTGTAGAAGCACCGTTGCTTACTGGGCTTTGTGATGGGTTCTCAGCTGTGATCAGTTGCTTTTCGAGTTCCTAGAGTTCCCCTGAGTTCCCACGAGTTCCTATGCACCACTCCTTCGGACAAATCTACGCTGGTAAAACTGTTCTCGTCACCGGGCACACCGGTTTCAAAGGTTCCTGGTTAAGCCTCTGGCTTCAAGCGTTGGGGGCTAACGTGGTTGGTTTTAGCCTGGAACCGCCCACCGACCCCAATATGTTTACCCTGACCGGGGCCGGGCAAGGTATGGTGGACGAGCGAGGGGATGTGCGGGACGCGGCCGCGCTCCAATCCCTTCTCGCCACCCACCAACCCCAGGTCATCTTCCACCTGGCCGCCCAACCCCTCGTCATCCCCGGCTACCAGGACCCACTCACCACCTTCACCACCAACACCACCGGCACGATCAACCTGCTCGACGCGGTTCGTCACTCAGCACTCAGCACTCAGCACTCAGCACTCACCCTCAGCCCTCAGCCCTCGCTGTTGTCTGCATCACCACCGATAAAGTGTACGAAAACCAGGAAATGCCCTGGGGCTACCGCGAAAACGACCGCCTGGGTGGAGCCGACCCCTACAGCGCCAGCAAAGCCATGGCCGAACTAGCCATTGCCGCCTATCGCCAGAGCTACTTCCCCCCAGAAAAGTATGACCAACATCATGTGGCCGTCGCTTCCACACGGGCAGGCAACGTCATCGGCGGGGGCGATTTTGCCCCCTACCGGCTGGTTCCTGACTGCATGAAAGCGCTCCTGGCTGATGAATCGCTGGGCCTGCGCAACCCCAACGCCGTCCGACCCTGGCAACACGTCTTGGAGCCAATAGCCGGTTATTTGTGGGTAGGTGCTCGCCTGCTCACCGAGGGTCCCCGCTTCGCCGAACCCTGGAACTTTGGCCCCCAAGAGCGCCGGGGTGTCTCAACCCGGCAAATTGTAGAAAAGGCCATTGAGCTATGGGGCAGCGGGGCCTGGACGCACCTGGAGCCGGAAGTGGTGTGGAAAGAGTCTCACCTCTTAACCATGAACTGGGACAAAGCCGCCCGTCTGTTGGGCTGGCAACCGCTCTATACCTGGGATCAGGCGTTGGCTGAAACGGTAGCCTGGTTCAAAGCCTACCAACGTGGTGACAACATGACCCAGGTGACGATTGAACAGATAAAACGGTATACGCTTTGCGGCCGCGAACACCAACTACCCTGGTCAAACTCATAGGAACTCAAGGAACTCGTGGGAACTCATGTTAAGTTCCCACAAGTTCCCCTTAGTTCCTACGAGTTCCCTCTATCTAGGAGCCTCCCATGTCCGACCCCCTCTATTTCAGCAAAGAACACGACATGTTCCGCCAGATGGTGCGGAAATTTGTCCAGACCGAAATTAACCCCTATGTCGAAGAATGGGAAGCCGAGCGCATCTTCCCTGCCCACCAGTTATTCAAAAAAATGGGTGATTTGGGCTTGTTAGGATTATCCTACCCCGAAGAATATGGTGGCGGCGGGGCTGATTACTGGTACAACGCCATCCTCATGGAAGAGTTAGGCCAGGCGAATTGTGCCGGTGTACCTATGGGCATCTCCGTCCACACCGATATGGCTACCCCAGCCCTGGCCCAACATGGTTCCCACGAACTCAAAGAGCAATTTCTCGTACCCGCCATTAAAGGGGAGTGCGTCTTTTCCATCGGCGTGAGCGAACCGGGCGCAGGCTCCGATGTGGCCGGTATTACCACCCGCGCCGTGCGTGATGGCGACGATTACATCATCAACGGCACCAAAATGTGGATCACCAACGGCACCCAGGCCGATTACATCACCCTGCTGGTCCGTTCTGATGATCGCAACTATGGCTTTACCGGCATGTCGCTCATCATTGTGCCCACCAGCACCCCCGGCTTCAGCGTCAGCAAAAAGCTGGACAAACTGGGCAACCACAGCAGTGACACCGCTATTCTCTCCTTCGACAACGTGCGTGTGCCTCAGGCGAATCGCATCGGCGCCGAAGGCATGGGTTTCATCCTGCAAATGCAACAGTTCCAGAAAGAGCGTCTGGTGGCCTGTCTGATGGGCACAGCGGGCATGGAAAAAATAGTGCGCATGACCATTGAGTATTGCCGCCAGCGCAAAACCTTTGGCATTCCCCTCATTGACAACCAGTGGATTCACTTCAAGCTGTCCGAACTGCTCACCGAAATCGAACTGATGAAGCACCTGAACTATTACTGCGTCCGTAAGATGATGGCCGGAGACGATGTGACTCGTGAGGTTTCGATGGGCAAACTCAAGGCGGGGCGGCTGGCGCGGGAAGTGGCCGACACCTGTCTGCAATTCCATGGTGGCATGGGCTACGTTGAGGAGTACCCGATGGCTCGTTACTTCCGCGATGCCCGGCTCATGTCCATCGGTGGTGGCGCGGATGAGATCATGCTGGGGATCATCGCTAAATACGAGGGGATTTTGCCCTCGCGGCGGCGAGATTAAGAGAGGGGAGTTTGGCGTTTTTAATCGCTCTCTGGAGACTAAGAGATTAAGAGACTGAGAGATTTCCAGATGTCGTTCTCATTTTTGCCCAGGGCAAGTATGCCAGTGGAATTTTTATGAACTACGAAACCTTAGCCGTACAACAGGTTGGCAGTGTGATCTCGGTGTATCTGAATCGCCCTGATGTTCGCAACGCCATGAACCGGCAGATGGTGCGGGAGTTGCTGGACTTCTTCCAATCCATTAAGCGGGATCGGGCGGTGCGGGCAGTGGTGCTTGGGGCGCATGGCCCGACATTTTGTGCGGGTGGTGACATCAAGGAGTTACGCGAGGATTTGGCAATTCCCCCACAAGCACAAATGTCTCAGGTGGAAGTGTTTGATACCATGCTCCGGGCGGTGAATGAAGCTCCCCAGGTGGTTATAGCCCGCATTCAGGGGGATGTGATGGGGGGAGGTGTGGGGCTGATTTCTGTGGCTGATATGGCAGTCGCGGCCGCAAACGTTAAAATAGGTCTCCCTGAAGTGCGCTTAGGGCTGGTCCCCGCCATTATCTCTCCCTATGTGGTAGCCCGCATTGGGCTGGCGCGGGCCAGGGAGTGGATGTTGCGGGGGTTACGCGTAAAGGCTGAGGACGCGGCCGCGCACGGCCTCATTACCATGACCTGCCCCCCCGACCAACTCGATCAACAAGTCACAGCTTTACTCAATGATGTACTCCAGGCTCCAGCCACGGCCCTGGCCGCCTGCAAAGCCCTACTTTTTGAAGTAGCCGCCAAATCCGTAGATGAAACCAGCGGTTATCGCGTCAATTTGCTCAACCAACTCCGCACCAGCCCTGACGGACAAGAAGGCATGGTGGCTTTTGTGCAAAAACGACCCGCCAGTTGGGTAGAGACAGTCACCATTCCCGATTCCTAACCTGGCCCAACCGAACCAACGCAGTTTTTGCCACGAATTAAACGAAACCGCACGGAGGGGAAAAAAAAAAGGAAATTCGCAATTCGTGACCCCGGCCGTCGCAGGGGGCGGGGCTGAGCTTTTTGCTCACCGTACAAGTAACTGACCAGCAACTACTAATTCATCCTTATTTCCACAGGAGACCCCCATGAGAGACGTTCGCATTCTACGCTCTTTTATCGCCCCGGACTCATTAGCCGAGATTATTAATGACGAATATTTATTCGACTCTCCGGTAATCTGTAAAATGTTCAGCAAATTGCTCCGTACCCAGGACAATGACCATTATCAGGTGAAAACCGAAAGTCAAAAATACGTGGCCCGCATTTATCAGCCAGAGGAACGGCTCATGCGCCATGAGTCCGACTATCTGTTTGAACTGGATTGGCTCACTTTCCTGCGTGATCGCGGTTGCCCGGTCGCCTTCCCCATTCGGCGCAAAGATGGGGGCTACCTGGGTAAACTAAACGCCCCGGAAGGATTGCGTTACTATGCCCTCTTCAGTTTTGCTCCCGGTGAGCCGATGACCGTCCGAGATATGGATCAACTGTTTGTCGTCGGCGAAAAGATGGCTCGTATTCATGTCGCTTCTAACGATTACCGCAGTCCCCACGGACGCCAACAGGCAGACCTGGCCTTCCTGGCCGATCGTCCTCTGGAAAGAATGAAGCAGTTTTGGGAAAAGAATGACTTTGAAGACCTACAATTTTTGGTCGCTTCAGCCGAAGAGGCGCGGGATGAGATACAACAGTTGATAGGCCATCTCAAAGATACGGATGCCTGGGGCGTTATTGGGGGTGACTTCCACAACACCAATGTCCATTTCGACGCTCAAGGGCAGGCCACCTTCTTCAACTTCGACTTGTGCTCCTACGGCTGGCGGGCGTATGACATTGCTACCTTCCTCTCTAATACCAACTTGCTCCATGAGCCGGTGCAATATTCCGAAGCCTTTTTTGCCGGTTATTACTCAGTGCGGCCGCTGACCGAAGCGGAGCATCGTACCCTGCAACCGTTTATGACCCTGCGGCGCATCTGGCTCATGGGATCCTTCGCTGTAAAAGACGGCATGGCTGGTTACACCTTCATGGCCCAAATCTAACCAATAAATCAGGAGTTTCCACCGCCAAGACGTGAAGGACACCAAGATTTTCTCGGGGCTTTTATTCCCCTTAGGAACGAGAATGAAATAACTTACAGGAGACTGGAAACGAGACCTTCATTACGAAAGTCGGACCTACGTTTTTATGACCAGCCTCACCCTCGGTTTGTCACCGAAAACCCCCACCCCTAACCCCGCCCCCAGGGGCGAGAACTTCTGGGCGCGGTTTTCGGGGGAAAACCGCGCCCCAGGCTCCCCCTTCCCCGGGAAGGGGTTAGGAGATGGGTCTTCCGACTCAATTTACGAAGGGCTTAGGTAAAGCTCTATGAGTCTCTCATCTCAGTTCCCTCGGTTATTTAATCCTTGATCCTTAGCGATCTTGGCGTCTTGGCGGTTCCTTTTTCAGTGCTCTCACCATTGTATAGCTGTTCAGATAATCGTTTGAGGTCTTTGTTTGTAGTGACCGCTTTGGCGGCGTGCTAACCCGCTAAAGCGGTCACTCAACAAAGTTTTCTTGAAAGCTATAGTTGCTTATGAACAACGATTTTCTCGAAGTCGGGCGTGTCAAGGCCCTTTATCGGTATCCGGTTAAATCCATGTGCGGGGAGTCGCTAGAGGCGGTTGGTTTGGGCTGGTATGGCCTGGATGGGGATCGCCGTTTTGCCTTTATTCGGGGAGATCAGGCCAACTCTGGTTTTCCCTGGCTGACCGGGCGACAAATTCCGGACATGATCCAGTACAAGGTCCGGTTTACGGCTCCGAATGATTTGTTGCAATCGCCGGTAGAGGTGGAAACGCCTCGCGGCCGCGTTCTCCCCGTCCAATCAGCCGAATTATGCCAGGAACTGGCCCACGCTTACGGCCAAGATGTCCAGTTCATGAAACTCAAGCGCGGCCTGTTTGATAGCCTGCCCCTCTCCATCATGAGCACTGCCACCGCCGACGCCTTGAGCGAATCATCCGGGTTGCCGGTCGATTTCCGCCGTTTCCGCCAAAACATCATCATCGAGACCTTCTCCGGTCAGCCCTTTGCCGAAGAAAGCTGGCTCGATGGCGTTCTCACCTTCGGCGACCAGCCTGATGCGCCACGCATTCGCCTTAACCGGCGCATTGAACGGTGTGCCATGATTAATCTGGACCCGGACACCAGCGAAAAACGGCCCGCCCTGCTTCGCCACGTGGCCCAAACCCGTGATAACTGCGTCGGCGTTCACGCCACACCGGAACATCAAGGGCCAATCCGCTTAGGGGATGTTGTAAGGTTATGGCTGTGAGATTTTTGCCCCAAAAGGCAACGCCACAAGAACAGTTAAGAGACTCTTGAGTATGATCCAAACGATCTTGATTGCGAATCGGGGTGAGGTGGCTTGCCGGATTGTGCGGACGTGCCAGAAGTTGGGCATTCGCACCGTGGCGGTGTATTCGGATGCAGATGCCCAGGCCCTCCATGTACAACTGGCCGACGAAGCCATCAGGATCGGTCTGGCCCCGGTCAGTGAATCGTACCTGAACATTGAAGCGATTATCGCGGCCGCGCACCGCACCCACGCCGACGCCATCCATCCTGGTTTTGGTTTCCTGGCCGAAAACCCGGCCTTTGCCCGTGCCTGCGCCACCGCTGGCCTCACCTTCATTGGCCCCACCCCAGAGGCGATTGAACTCATGGGCAACAAACGAGCGGCCAAAGAACAGATGGCGGCTGTGGGTGTGCCCATCATTCCCGGTTACGGTGGCCCGGATCAGTCCGATGAACGGTTTGCAGCTGAGGCCGCCCGGATTGGTTACCCCGTGATGGTAAAGGCGGCTGATGGCGGTGGGGGCAAGGGGATGCGCCGGGTGGAAACGTCTGCCCAGCTACCAGACTCGCTCGCGGCCGCACGCCGAGAAAGCCTCTCCGCCTTTGGTTCGGCCGAACTCATCCTGGAAAGAGCGTTGACGCGGCCGCGACACATCGAATTCCAGATCATTGGGGACACACTGGGCCACCTCATCCACCTGGGCGAGCGGGAATGTTCCGTACAGCGCCGCCACCAAAAAGTGATTGAGGAAAGTCCTTCACCAGCATTGACCACCGAATTGCGACAGGAAATGGGCGCGGCCGCAGTACAAGTCGGTCAAACCATTCAATATGTCAATGCCGGAACCGTCGAATTTTTACTGGACCAAAACGGCCAATTTTACTTTTTGGAGATGAACACCCGTTTGCAGGTGGAGCATCCGGTGACAGAGATGGTGACAGGCATTGACCTGGTCGCCTGGCAAATCGCCATCGCCGAAGGTCAAACGCTACCGCTGACCCAGGCGCAGGTAAGTTGGCAGGGGCACGCCATCGAGGCACGCCTTTACGCGGAGAACCCAGCCAACCAGTTTCTACCTACTATTGGCGAGGTCGTTTTATGGCAAAACCCGGCGGGAGAGGGTCTGCGGGTGGACAGCGGCATTCAAAGCGGTGACACCGTTTCCATTCATTATGACCCCATGTTAGCCAAACTCATCGCCCACGGCCCGGATCGTCCCACCGCTATCCGCAAGTTGGCCCGGCTGATAGAAGAGACATCCCTGTTAGGGTTGGAGCACAATTTATCTTATTTGCGTGAGGTGTTGACCCACCCGGCCCACCTGGCGGGGGCCTTGCACACCGGGTTTTTAGACGAACACTTTTCGGGCTGGCAAGTGCCACCCGGTGATGAGACGGTCGCTTTAATCGCGGCCGCGTTGGTACACTGGCAAACCACCAACAAAGGGTACTGGCGCAACAATCCCAATCAGCCGGAACGGGTGCGTTTTGGCCTGGCGGGGAAACCGGTAGAGGTGTGGTTGACGCCACCCGCCCGCGGCCGCGACCTTTTCCACCTAAGCCTCTCTACCAACCCTGGCACTTCCTATCAAGTCCAACGTCAGCCAGCCATTTTGCCCGAAATCGTTTTAACTATAGACGGGCATCGCCAAAAAGTCCGGTTAGGGCAGAAGGGCGACAACTGGTGGATGCAAATTCGGACAAATGTGGTAAAGTTAAACGCGTTGGCGCTCTTGCCAGAACCAAGACCACCAGCAAGTGCAGGTGGTAGTTTGCGTGCTCCCATGCCGGGGGCAGTGATCGAGGTTCTCGTCGCCGTAGGACAATCCGTAACGGCCGGGCAAGCCCTTCTCAAACTAGAAGCAATGAAAATGGAACATACAATTCGTGCGGCCGCAGATGGCGTTGTGGCAGCGATTTACTATCAGCCAGGAGACACGGTACAGGCTGATGCTCAGCTAATCGCTCTCAAAGATGAAGTTTAGGCTAGACATTTAAAATTTGACAGGTGATGTTCAATGCAAATTTGAGCCAATCCTGATTCAGATTATTTAATGCCTCAGTCATTTTGGCAAAGCAGTCAGGCCACTTTATAATCTGAGGGATTCATAGGGGTCAGACCAAAAAAGCCCCCACCGCACACCGCAATTATCCCTTTTATTCACCAGGGAAGTGGAAAAAAGTTGATTGAACTCAGAAGTATTATCGAGCTGGCGGTGACGAACGGCGATATTTGGAGGCAGGAATGAGTGCAGAAGGCGAATTTTTTTATCCGAACCGATGGGCTTTAATTGTACTGACATCGGCGGAAGAGATTGTAGGTGACAAAGGGGTAGCAGCTTTGTTAAACATGGCTGGTCTACAGGAGTATATCAGTAGCTACCCCGCCGATAACATGAAAAAGGATTTCCCTTTTGATCATGTAGCCCGCTTACAAAAGGCGTTTGGTGATATGTACGGACCGCGTGGGGCCAGGGTTTTCTCTACCCGTGCCGGTCAGCAATCTTTTAAGGATGGTTTGGCCCGCTTTGGTAGTGTCAAACAGGCGTTTGATCTGGCCATGCGTGTAGGCACATTTGAGCAACGCATGAATATCGCCTTGGGCTTCTTTGCCAAATGGTTTAATACGGTCAGCGATCAGGTTGTTTCCACAGAGATTACGGATGACCATTGGGTCTGGTACATTGAGCGATGCCCTATGTGTTGGGGGCTGAAATCAGATCAGCCGATTTGTCATCTGGCGGTTGGGGGTTCTGCAAGCGGCGCGACATTTTGCCAGTCAGGGTAATCGGTACCGGGTAGATGCCGTGGAATGCATTGCCGTAGGTGCTCCTCGTGGCATCATCAAAGTACAAAAAGAGCCAATTGGCTAAAAAATGAATGGGCAAATAAAAAAGGGTTGTGTGCTAAAGGCACACCCCTTTTTTTGCGTAGGGGGGGAAAAAAGAGAAGGGGGGGGGGGGGAAACCTCGTTCAAGAGCCTGCGTTGGCCTCACCCTCGGTTTGTCGGAAACCCCCTAACCGCCCCAGGGGGGATTCGGGCGGGCTGGGCGCGTCTCTCGTCTCAGCTCCGTCGGTTGTTTAACCCTTGATCCTTTGAGCGATTAATTGACCAGAACCGCGTTCGCCACAATCACCAATAGGAAGGTGAGTAGAGTGAAGGGGTGGGCGCGGCTTTTGAAGAGGTAGAGCAGGCGCGGCGGGCCGAAGAGGAGCACGAACAGGGGGATGATGAGTAGGGACTGGAGCCACGGGGATACACCATCCAGATAGGGCGCGGCCGCGAGGTGGCCCACCATCACGCTCATCATCAGGTTCACGCCTGACAATGCCAGGAATAACTGCCCGTTGTTGCGGCCCAGCTCCAGCGTGGTATCAGTGGGGGTGCTCAGCACCAGCATGTACATGAACGCCAGAACCACCCACAACAGCGGCCCCAGGAGCAAATAATAGCTTAGTCCGGTGTCGCCCAGTTCCACCTGGGTAATCGTGCGGAAAAAGCCGGACTGCTCCACCATCACCCAGGACAAAAACAAGCTAAAGAAAAACCCCATCACCCGGCGGCGGTCTTCGCTGAGCCACGGTTGCAACACGCCCCAAACGTGACCATCCGGTTGGAGCCGGAGTTTTTTGAGCAGATGAACGGCGATGGCGTAGAGGATGAACGCGGCCGCGATAATCAAAGCCGCGCCTGTATTCCGTTCTGGTAACGATTGTTCTAACCAGGGAACCAGCATCATCGCCAACCCCACCGCCAACACATCAGCGGCTACCGGCAAGAGAGTTTGACTGTTTTGTTTCATCATTGGCCGGACTCAACCTGGCCGCCACTCCTGGCCCAGTGCATAATGCCCCCCTTCAAGTTACGCGCCCGGAAGCCGTTCTGCTGGAGAAAAGCGGTCACGCTGTACGAGCGATTGCCCGACGCACAGATGACCACGATATCGGCGGTTTTGTCCAATTTGTGCAACTGGGCTGGAAGCTGGTTCATGGGCATGTGCTGACTGCCGGGCACGTGCATCTGTTGCCATTCGTAGTTTTCGCGCACATCCAGCAGAATGGGGCGGTTCTCGTTTTGCCATTCGGCCATGAAGTCGGCGGTGCTGACTTCGGGGATGGTAGGGGGTGGGGTAGAAGGGGGGGCGGGCCTCGCGGCCGCGGCTGTTTCGTCCTGTTTACCAAACAATTTACGCAAAAATCCCATCGGGTTGCCTCTTTGTGCCAAAAATAAACTGTACCACCGAAGTTTACTTGGCATTATCCATTCGGCAAAAATTGGGGAGAGAGGTCTCCAGTCTCCAGTTCCTCAGTTGGCACTGAGGGCACAGCGGAAACCCACATCGTCCAGGGCGGCATCGGGTTCCAGGGGGCGGCGGTGGGTGGTGCGGGCTTCATCCAGGCCGGTGATGTCAAAGATGCGGAAGCTACCACCCCGTACCACGCGCAAAACGCCGAGGTCTGGCCCGATGGGGTTAGTCTGCGGGGATTGGGCATAATAATCAGGCGCGTACCAGTCGGCAACCCATTCCCAGGCGTTGCCAGCCATATCGGCCAGGCCCAGCGGCGAAAGGGCGGCCGGGAAGTTGCCGACGGGAGTAAGGCCGGTGAAGTGGTCGTTGATGTTGGCCAGGACGGCGTTGGGTTCGTGGCCCCAGGGATAGAGCAGGCTGTCGCGGCCGCGTGCCCCATATTCCCATTCCGCTTCCGTGGGCAGACGGCCACCGCGCCACTCACAGTACGCGGCCGCGTCCGCCCAACTCACATTCGTCACCGGCCAATCGGCCTGCCCTTCCGGGTACGAAGCCACCCCACCCGGCTCCGGGGCCTGGGTGATGGTGATATTGGTGTAATAAACGTTCAACCAGATAGAGCCACCGGCATCATAATCGCCGCCCGTGTTGCCAAACAGCCAGACCGAAATTTCTGGCGCGTCCGAGTTAATTTGTTTGTCTTCCGGGTTGGCGGGGGCGAAACAACAACTGCCATCGGCACGGGGCAGATAATGTTCACTGTGATCGCGCACACCTTCGTTGAACATGACGTGGATGCCCAGGTCGGTAAAGAGCAGTTCGTCGTTCAGGTAGACATTGGCCGTGCCCCAGGTCGCCAGAAAGGCAGTCATCTCTGGGTAGCGGGGGGTTTCGTTGCCGCTGTTGCCGTGCATGACCACAAAATCGGCGATGCCCCCTTCTTTGAACGGCGCGTTATCCCCTTGAAATGAGGTTTGCTCGATGCGGAAGTCGCCGCTGAAGGTGGGAACCTCGCCCTCGACGCCACCACCGGTTGCCGTTTCGCCACCGGTGATGATGGTTCCCGTGAAGGTGGCAACCAGTTCGCCCGTGTCATTGTCGGCGTCCAGGTTGAGGCTGAGTGAACCAGCGCCGGGTTGTACGCTGATGCCCGCATAATCGAAGCGATTGTCGGGATCACCCAGGGCGAAGGGGGCGCTGGCTTCTAGTTGCCATTGGGAGGGTTCGGCTTTGAGCCAATGGGTGGGGGCGGCGTGGCCGGTCGCGGCCGCGAACTCGGCATAAGCCCCATTGGTTACTTCGGTAGGTCCAGGTAGTAGGGGACTAGTTCCACCAGGTGGGGTGGGGCTTCGTCGGCGTTGCCGCTGTTGTTACCCATGACAAAGGTGTTGCCGGGAATGTACACCATGCCGGGAATGTCCGGGGGCGGCGGGCAGGGTCGCGGTGGGGCCGTCGGGCTTGGCGGGGTCGGTGGGCAGGGCGGCCACCTCGGTGCTGAGCGGGCTGGTGGCGGTGGGAACCGTGGCGATGGCGGTGGGCTGGCGCAAGATGAAGGCCAGGGCAATAAGGGTGACGGCGACAATGGCCACCAGCGGCCAGACCCAGGTGGGTAGCGGCCGCGCCCCAGCAGATGGAGCCGACAGGGCGGGCGTGGGTGGCGGCGTGGGATTCACCTCGGTCAGGGCCATTTGCGAGGGGGTGGGCGAGGCGGGTATGAGGGGTAACGTGGCCGCGAACGGGGTGGTCATTTCGGGGGTGCTGATGAGGGCGGTCGGGATGGGGGTGGGCTGGGTGAGCGGACGCCCAAGCAGGAGTGCTTCGACGGTGGTGGTGAGATCAGAGGCCATCGCGGCCGCGTCCTGATAACGGTGCGCCGGTTCCTTCTCCAACGCCTTCAAAATGACCCGCTCCACGCCGGGGTCCAGGCCAGGCACGAGCCGATGGGGCGGCTCTGGGGCTTCGTTGAGGCGGCGCATCATCAGGGTGGGGCCATTTTCCCCTTCGTAGGGCCGCCGACCGGTGATCATTTTGTACAATAGACCACCGAGGGCATAAATATCAGTGGCCGGGGTGACGGGCTGGTTGAGTACCTGCTCCGGGGCCATGTAGTCGGGTGTGCCTGTGGCCAGGCCAGTGTTGGTGAGGCGGCTATCACCGAGCAGTTGCACAATGCCAAAATCGGCCAGGAACAGCTGCCCGGCCTGGTTAATGAGAATATTGGCCGGTTTAATGTCCCGGTGGATCATCTGGCGTTGGTGGGCGAAATGGGCGGCTGAGGCGACCTGGGCAAAGAGGTAGGCGGCTTCGGGCACGGGAAGGAGCCGCCACGCGCTTCCAGGTAATGCTCCAGGGATTGGCCGTTGATGTATTCCATGACCATGTAGTACAGGCCATCGGCGGTCACATCGAAGTCGTAGACCTGGACGATGCTGGGGTGGCGTAGGGAAGCAGAGGTGCGGGCTTCGCGGCGGAATCGTTCGACGAAGCCGGGGGTGTCGGTGAGGAAGGGGTGGACGATTTTGATCGCCAGTTCGCGGCCCAGTTCCGGGTGATGGGAGCGGTACACCTCGGCCATGCCGCCACGCCCGATAAGGCTTTCTAGTTTGTATTTGCCGACCATGCGGCCGGTGTGATAAGCGAAGGATGAAGCGGTCATAAGGTTAAGGTGTAACGGTGTGGGCGATTGGGTTGAGGAGAAAGGAATAATTAATGGTTGAACTGTTGAATGGTTGAATGGTTAATGAAGAGGGGATTTACCCTCACCCCCGGCCCCTCTCCCTGGGGAGAGGGTTAGGGGGTGATACCTCTCTGGTTAACATACGAATCACCTATCGTTAATCATTTTCAAATTCACCCATTCACCGTTTTAGATTGGTTCAATCTCCAAACAGCACTTTTCAAAGCCAATCGCCCTACGATTTCTGAACGGATTAAGGATAGTGGATTTTAGGGCAAGTGGCTACTAACTTCGGAGGGGATGACAGATGGATGAGAATAACTTTACGACCCTTTCACAGCGGTTTGTGGTTCCGGGGGTGCAGGCGATGGCCCTGATGGGTAGTTTTGCGCGGGGTGAGGCGGGGCGGTTTAGTGATGTGGATGTGGTACGGTTTTGGGGAACGCGGCCCCCCCCCCGGACCCCCCCCCGGCTTAGCTTCCCCTCCCCACTGGGCCGAAACTGCGGCAGCGTCCCCTTCCCTCTCCTTCACCCCAGGCCTCCCCCCAACGGGGGGGGGAACCCGAGGGACCCCCTCCTCGCCGGTTCGCATCTGGTTGCGGGGCGGCTGGTGGTGGTGAGTGATGTCACGCCGGAGCAGGTGACCCGCTGGTTCACGGAGCCGGATGAAGCGGTGAACACCATCGCCGGAGTGCGCTCCGCTCGGATTCTGTGGGACCCGGATGGGGTGCTGGCGGCCATCCAGACCCGCGCCCTGGCATTTGTCTGGGATGAGGGGATGCAGGCGAAGGCGAACCGCTGGGCCAGTGAGCAGATGGTGGGTTTGATTGAGGAAGTTCACAAGGGGTTGACGGGGCTAGAGCGGGATGATATGGGGCGGTTGTTGAATGCCCGTTTTGGCCTGTCGTGGTTATTGAACCGGGTGATGGCGGTGGCGAAGGGGGTGTTGCTGTCGGGGGATAATGGGTTTTGGGCGGAGGTCGCGGCCGCGGTGGGGCCAGATTCACCGTGGGGCCAGGTGGAACCGGGCCTTTGGGGTGAATAGTGTGGATGGTGTGCCGCCCAGCTTGCGACAGCAGGTTGAGGCGGGGTTGCACTTGTATGTCCTGACGGCGGAACGGTTGGCCCCGGTGTTGTCGGCGGAAACGCGGCCGCTGGTGCAGGCCACGGTGGCGTTGATTGACGCGATCTGGCGCATAAACCGATTACCCAGAATACGCTTTTTATGGCGATAATTTGCCCATTTGCGGGAGTATGTGGCTTCGGAGAGTACTAGTTTGGTGTATCTTAGTCACCTTTTAACTCTCAGCGCACGTACAATGTTTTGTTCCCGGCATGGTGGTAAGGAAGCGGAAGCACGCAGATTACGGCGTTTGAGGATACGTGGCATTGGAATGCGTCGGCGCGGGCGATCTGCCGAGGTTGAATCGCACCGGTCGCCGGATCATGTGGGGAAGATGGTAGCCGCGCTTTTGCCAGTTTTGGTGGGCCGAGCCAGATGATGGCTTATTTGGTGATGA
>JADJUV010000174.1 GCA_016716885.1 Candidatus Trichofilum aggregatum
CGATACGCCACGCATTCCTTTAACCGGCGCATTGAACGGTGTGCGCCGGACTAATCTGGACCCGGACACCAGCGAAAAACGGCCCACCCTGCTTCGCCGTGGCCCAAACCCGTGATAACTGCGTCAGCGTTCCACGCCACTCAGGCATCAAGGGATAATCCGCTTGAGGATGATATTTATGTAAGAGTTATGGCTGTGAATTTTTCGGCTAAAGGCAACGCCACAAGAAACAATTAAGAACTCTTAGTATAATCCAAGCAATCTTTGATTAAGAATCGGGGTAAGGGTGGCTTGCCAGATTGTGCAGACGTGCCAAAGTTGGGCATTCACACCGTATGGTATATTCCGGATGCGAATGCCCAGAGCCCTCCATGTACAACCGGCAAAGAAGCTGTAAGGCTCAGGCCAGCCCGGTTAGTGAATCGAACGCCTGAACATTGAAGCGATTATCGCGGCCGCCGCACCCGCACCCCTACGCCGTCCCCCCTGGTTTTGGTTTCCTGGCGAGAACCCGGCGCTTTGCCGAAATGCCTGCATTACCGCTGATCTCACCTTCCTGGCCCCACGGGGCGATTGAACTCATGGGCAACAAACGAGCGGCTGAAGAACAGATGGCGGCTGTGGTGTGCCCATCATTCCCGGTTGCATTGGCCGGATCAGTCCGATGAACGGTTTGCTTCAAAGAGCCGCCCGGTTAGTTACCCGTGATGGTGAAGGCGGCTGATGGCGAGTAGAGAACTGAGGATGCGCCGGGATTAATTCTGCCGGCAGCTACCAGACTCGCTTGCGACCTGCCTTGAGAAAGCCTCTCCGCCTTTGGTTCCGGCGAACTCATCCTGGAAGAGCACGTTGAGGCGGCCGCGACATCGAACGCAGTGATAGGGGACACCCACCGGGCACCTCATCCTGGGCGAGCGGGAATGTTCCGTACGGCGCTATACGCCCCCAAAGTGATTGAGGAAAGTCCTTCACCAGCATTGACCACCAATTGCGACCGGGAAATGGGCGGCCGCGGTAAAATCGGTCAAACCATTCAATATGTCAATGCCGGAACAGAAGTGGAATTTTACTGGACCAAAACGGCCAATTGCACGGAGATGAACATGGTTTTTTGATGGAGCATCCGGTCACAGAGATAGTGACAGGCAGTGACCTAATCGCCTGTGAAATCGCCATCGCCGAAGGTCAAGCCACTTCACGCTGGCCAGGCGCAGGTAAGTTGGCGAGGCGCCATCGAGGGCCCCGCCTTTACGCGGAGAACCCAGCCAACCGGTTTCGCCCACTGTTAAGCTGAGGTCGTTTGTAAAACCCGGCGGGGAGAGGTCTGCGGGTGGACAGCGGCATTGAAAGCGGTGACCGCGAACCACGATGCATTATGACCCATATTTGTGAAACTGTCACAGCGGCCCGGACCGCCGCTATCCGCAAGTTGGCCCGGCTGATAGAAGAGACATCCCTGTTAGGGTTGGAGCACAATTTATCTTATTTGCGTGAGGTGTTGACCCACCCGGCCCACCGGGGGGGCCTGGCACACCGGGTTTTTAGACGAACACTTTTTCCGGGGCTGGGTGCCACCCCGGGGATGAGACGGTCGCTTTAATCGCGGCCGCGTTGGTTTACTGGCAAACCACCAACAAAGGGTACTGGCGCAACAACCCCAATCAGCCGGAACGGGTGCGTTTGGCCTGGCGGGAAACCGGTAGAGTGTGGTTGACGCCACCCGCCCGCAACGCGACCTTTCCCCTAAGCCCTCTACCGACCCGCAATTTCCTATCAAGTCCAACGTCAGCCAGCCATTTTGCCCGAAATCGTTTTAACTATAGACGGACATCGCCAGAAAGTCCGTGTAGGACAGAGAGCGGACAACTGGTGGATGCAAATTCGGACAAATGTGGTAAAGTTAAACGCGTTGGTGTTCTTGCCAGAACCAAAACCACCAGCAAGTGCAGGTGGTAGTTTGCGTGCTCCCATGCCGGGGGCAGTGATCGAGGTTCTCGTCGCCGTAGGACAATCCCGTACCACGGCGGGCAAGCCCTTCTCAAACTAGAAGCAATGGAAATTGGAACACGCAATTCCGTGCGGCCGCAGATGGCGTTATAGTGTTGATTACTATCAGCCAGGAGACACGGTACAGGCTGATGCTCAGCTAATCGCTCTCAAAGATGAAGTTTAGGCTAGACAATTTAATAATTTGACCCGTTTAAGATGGTTCAGTCGTCACAAATTTGAGCCAATCCTGATTCAGATTATTTAATTGTCTCCTTAGTACCTCAGTCATTTTGGCAAAGCAGTCAGGCCACTTTATAATCTGAGGGATTCATAGGGGTCAGACCAAAAAAGCCCCCACCGCACACCGCAATTATCCCTTTATTCACCAGGAAGTGGAAAAAAGTTGATTGAACTCAGAAAGTATTATCGAGCTGGCGGTATGACTGCGATATTTGGAGGGCAGGAATGAGTGACAAGGGGATTTTTTTTATCCGGAACCGATGGGCTTTGATTGTTCTAACATCGCGGAAGAGCTGGTCTGCGAAGGGGTAGCAGCTTTGTTAATGCTTCCAGGAGTATATCAGTAGCTACCCCGCCGATAACATGAAAAAGGATTTTTTTGATCATGTAGCCCGCTTACAAAAGGCGTTTGGTGATATGTACGGGACCGCATAGGCAGGGGTTTTCTCTACCCGTGCCGGGCAATCGTTTAAGGATACGGTTTGGCCAGCTTTGGTAGTGTCAAACAAGCATTTGATCCTGTATGCGCGTCGGTACATTTGAACAGCATGAATCATCGCCTTGGGCTTTGCCAAATGGTTTAAGGTCAGCGACCAGATTGTTTCTACAGAGATTACGGATGACCATTGGGTCTGGTACATTGAGCGATGCCCCATGTGTTGGGGGCTGAAATCAGATCAGCCGTTGTCATCTGGCGGTTGGGTTCTGCAAGCGGCTGCGACATTTGCCAGTCAGGGTATCAGTACCGGGTAGATGCCGTGGAATGTATTGCCGTAGGTGCTCCTCGTGGCATCATCAAAGTACAAAAAGAGCCAATTGGCTAAAAATGATGGGCAAATAAAAGGGTTGTGTGCATTAGCTCACAACCCTTTGCTTATTAGGAACGAAAATTAAAGAACTTATGGACACCGAACACGAATACCTCGTTACGAAAGTCAGACCTGCGTTTTTATGACAAGCCTCACCTCGGTTTGTCGCCGGAAACCCCCACCCCTAACCCCGCCCCCAGGGGCGGGAACTTTCTGGCGCGGTTTTCGGGGCCTTCGCCCCGAAAAACCGCGCCATCCCCCCTTCCCCGGGAAGGGGGTCAGGGGGATGGGTCTTCCGACTCAATCTACGCAGGGCTTGGGCCAAGCTGTACAAGTCTCTCGTCTCAGCTCCGTCGGTTATTTAACCCTTGATCCTTTGAGCGATTAATTGACCAGAACCGCGTTCGCCACAATCACCAATAGGAAGGTGAGTAGAGTGAAGGGTGGGCGCGGCTTTTGAAGAGGTAGAGCAGGCGCGGCGGGCCAAGAGGAGCACGAACAGGGGATGATGAGTAGGGACTGGAGCCACGGGGGATACACCATCCAGATAGGGCGCGCTGCGAGATGGCCCACCATCACGCTCATCATCAGGTTCACGCCTGACAATGCCAGGAATAACTGCCCGTTGTCGCGGGCCCAGCTCCAGCGTGGTATCAGTGGGGGTGCTCAGCACCAGCATGTACATGAACGCCAAACCACCCACAACAACGGCCCCAGGGAGCAAATAATAGCTTAGCCCGGTGTCGCCAGTTCCACCTGGGTAATCGGTACGAAAAAGCCGGACTGCTCCACCATCACCCAGGACAAAAACAAGCTAAAGAAAAACCCCATCACCCGGCGGCGGTCTTCGCTGAGCCACGGTTGCAACACGCCCCAAACGTGACCATCCGGTTGGAGCCGGAGTTTTTTGAGCAGGTGAACGGCGATAGCGTAGATGATGAACGCGGCCGCGATAATCAAAGCCGCTCCTGTATTCCGTTCTGGTAACGATTGTTCTAACCAGGGAACCAGCACCATCGCCAACCCTACCGCCAACACATCAGCGGCTATCGGCAAGAGAGTTTGACTGTTTTGTTTCGTCATTGGCCCGACTCAACCTGGCCGCCACTCCTGGCCCAGCGCATGATGCCACCCTGCAAGTTACGCGCCCGGAAGCCGTTTTGCTGGAGAAAAGCGGTCACGCTGTACGAGCGATTACCCGTCGCACAGATGACCACGATGTCGGCGGCTTTGTCTAGTTTGTGTAACTGGGCTGGAAGCTGGTTCATGGGCATGTGCTGACTGCCGGGCACGTGCATTTGCTGCCATTCGTAAGTTTCGCGCACATCCAGCAGAACGGGGCGGTTCTCGTTTTGCCATTCGGCCATGAAATCCGCGGTGCTGACTTCGGGGATGGTGGGGGGGGTTAGAAGGGGGCAGGACTCGCGGCCGCGGCTGTTTCGTCCTGTTTGCCAAATAGTTTGCGTAAAATCCCATCAGGTTGCCTCTTTATGCCAAAATATGCTGTACCAGCGAAGTTTACTTGGCATTACTCATTCGGCAAATTGGGAAGGGGAGGGGGGGAGATGAGAGACTTCAAGACTTCGCTTGGAAAAAAGGGGTATACACGGATAGGAAGAACACAGATAAAAGCCAAACCCATCGGTGTTTCTCCTATCCGTGTACACAAGATTTCCAAAGCCTTCACTTTTCTCAGGGCAGCACTGAGGGCACAGCGGAAACCCACATCGTCCAGGGCGGCGTCGGGTTCCAGGGGGCGGCGGTGGGTGGTACGGGCTTCGTCCAGGCCGGTGATGTCGAAGATGCGGAAGCTGCCACCCCGTACCACGCGCAGAACGCCGAGGTCTGGCCCGATGGGGTTAACCTGCGGGGATTGGGCATAATAATCAGCGGCGTACCAGTCGGCGACCCATTCCCAGGCGTTGCCAGCCATATCGGCCAGGCCCAGGGGTGAAAGGGCGGCCGGGAAATTGCCGACGGGAGTAAGACCGGTGAAGTGGTCGTTGATGTTGGCGAGGACGGCGTTGGGTTCGTTGCCCCAGGGATAGAGCAGGCTTTCGCGGCCGCGTGCCCCATATTCCCATTCCGCTTCCGTGGGCAGACGGCCACCGCGCCACTCACAGTACGCGGCCGCGTCCGCCCAACTACATTCGTCACCTGCCAATCGGCCTGCCCTTCCGGGTACGAAGCCACCCCACCCGGCTCCGGGGCCTGGGTGATGGTGATATTGGTGTAATAAACGTTCAACCAGATAGAGCCACCGGCATCATAATCGCCGCCCGTGTTGCCAAACAGCCAGACCGAAATTTCTGGCGCGTCCGAGTTAATTTGTTTGTCTTCCGGGTTGGCGGGGGCGAAACAACAACTGCCATCGGCACGGGGCAGGTAATGTTCACTGTGATCGCGCACACCTTCGTTGAACATGACGTGGATGCCCAGGTCGGTAAAGAGCAGTTCGTCGTTCAGGTAGACGTTGGCCGTGCCCCAGGTCGCCAGGAAGGCAGTCATCTCCGGGTAGCGGGGGGTTTCGTTGCCGCTGTTGCCGTGCATGACCACAAAATCGGCGATGCCCCCTTCTTTGAAAGGTGCGTTGTCGCCTTGAAAGGAGATTTGCTCGATGCGGAAGTCGCCGCTGAACGTGGGAACCTCTCCTTCGACACCACCGCCGCTCTCTGTTTCGCCGCCAGTGACGATGGTTCCGCTGAAGGTGGCGACCAATTCGCCCGTATCACTGTCGGCGTCCAGGTTGAGGCTGAGTGAGCCAGCGCCGGGTTGGACGCTGATGCCCGCGTAATCAAAGCGATTGTCGGGATCACCCAGGGCGAAGGGGGCGCTGGCTTCTAGTTGCCATTGGGAGGGTTCGGCTTTGAGCCAATGGGTGGGGGCGGCGTGGCCGGTCGCGGCCGCGAACTCGGCATAAGCCCCATTGGTCACTTCGGTGAGGTCCAGGTAATAGGGGGACAATTCCACCAGGTGAGGCGGGGCTTCGTCGGCGTTGCCACTGTTGTTACCCATGACAAAGGTGTTACCGGGTATGTATACCATGCCGGGAATGTCCGGGGGAACGGGGGGCAGGGTCGCGGCCGCGACAGAGGCCGTCGGGTTTGGGGCCACGGGGTCGGTGGGCAGGGCGGTCACCTCGGTGCTGAGGGGGCTGGTGGCAGTGGGAGTTGTCGCGGTGGCGGCGGGCTGGCGCAAGATGAGGGCCAGGGCAATGAGGGTGACGGCGGCCATGGCGACCAACGGCCAGACCCAGGTGGGTAGCGGCCGCGCTCCCCCGGGTGCGGTGGGCATGGCAGGGGTGGATGGCGGCGTGGGATTCACCTCGGTCAAGGCCATTTGCGAGGGGGTGGGCGAGGTGGGGATGAGGGGTAACGTGGCCGCGAACGGGGTGGTCATTTCGGGGGCGCTGCTGAGGGCAGTCGGGATGGGGGTGGGTTGGGTGAGTGGTCGCCCCAGCAGGAGCGCTTCGACGGTGGTGGTGAGATCAGAGGCCATCGCGGCCGCGTCCTGGTAACGGTGGGCCGGGTCCTTCTCCAATGCCTTCAAGATGACCCGCTCCACGCCGGAGTCCAGGCCCGGCACAAGCCGATGGGGCGGCTCTGGGGCTTCGTTGAGGCGGCGCATCATCAGGGTGGGGCCATTTTCCCCTTCGTAGGGACGCCGACCGGTGATCATTTTGTACAATAGACCACCGAGGGCATAAATGTCGGTGGCCGGGGTGACGGGTTGGTTGAGGACTTGCTCCGGGGCCATGTAGTCGGGGGTGCCGGTGGCCAGGCCAGTGTTGGTCAGGCGGCTATCACCAAGCAGTTGCGCGATGCCGAAGTCGGCCAGGAACAGGTGCCCGGCCTGGTTGATGAGGATGTTGGCCGGTTTGATGTCCCGGTGGATCATCTGGTGTTGGTGGGCGAAGTGGGCGGCTGAGGCGACTTGGGCAAAGAGGTAGGCGGCTTCGGGCACGGGTAAGGAGCCGCCGCGCGCTTCCAGGTAATGCTCCAGGGATTGGCCGTTGATGTATTCCATGACCATGTAATACAGACCATCGGCGGTCACGTCGAAGTCGTAGACCTG
The DNA here is from genome assembly GCA_016716885.1 of Candidatus Trichofilum aggregatum. Taxonomy (GTDB): domain Bacteria; phylum Chloroflexota; class Anaerolineae; order Promineifilales; family Promineifilaceae; genus Trichofilum; species Trichofilum aggregatum. The sequence continues at coordinate 7,113 of JADJUV010000174.1, forward strand.
GACGATGCTGGGGTGGCGCAGGGCCGCGGAAGTACGGGCTTCGCGGCGGAACCGTTCCACAAAGCCGGAGTGTCGGTAAGGAAGGGGTGGACGATTTTGATCGCCAGTTCGCGGCCCAGTTCGGGGTGATGGGAGCGGTATACCTCGGCCATGCCGCCACGCCCGATGAGGCTTTCTAGTTTGTATTTGCCGACCATGCGGCCGGTATGATAAGCGAAGGATGAAGCGGTCATAAGGTTAGCATCTAAGGGTGTGGGAGATTGGGTTGGGAAGGAAGAAATAATTAATGGTTGAACTGTTGAATGGTTGAATGGTTAATGAAGAAGGGATTTACCCTCACCCCCGGCCCCTCTCCCAAAACGGGAGAGGGGAGTTGGTTCCCTCTCCCTGGGGAGAGGGTTAGGGTGAGGGGCTGTATAGTTACCTATCGTTAATCATTCACAAATTCACCCATTCACCGGTTTAGATTGGTTCAATCTCCGAAGATTGAACCAATCTTTACCAAAGCCAATCGCCCTACAAATTCTGATCGAAATAAGCATAGTGGATTTTGGGGCAGACGGCTACTAACTTCGGAGGGGATGACAGATGGATGAGAATAACTTTACGACCCTTTCACAGCGGTTTGTGGTTCCGGGGGTGCAGGCGATGGCCTTGATGGGTAGTTTTGCGCGGGGTGAGGCGGGGCGGTTTAGTGATGTGGATGTGGTGCGGTTTGGGGGGGACGCGGCCGCGGCCCCCTTCCCTCTCGCTGGTTCCCATCTACTTGCGGGGCGGCTGGTGGTGGTGAGTGATGTCACGCCGGAGCAGGTGGCCCGCTGGTTCACGGAGCCGGATGAAGCGGTGAACAGCATCGCCGGGGTACGCTCGGCTCGGGTTTTGTGGGACCCGGATGGGGTGCTGGCGGCTATCCAGGCCCGCGCCCTGGCGTTTGTCTGGGATGAGGTGATGCAGGCGAAGGCCGACCACTGGGCCAGTGAGCAGATGGTGGGTTTGATTGAGGAAGTTCACAAGGGGTTGACGGGGCTAGAGCGGGATGATATGGGGCGGTTGTTGAATGCCCGGTTTGGCCTGTCGTGGTTATTGAACCGGGTGATGGCGGTGGCGAAGGGGGTGTTGCTGTCGGGGGATAATGGGTTTTGGGCGGAGGTCGCGGCCGCGGTGGGGCCAGATTCGCTGTGGGTGCAGGTACGGAGCCGGGCTTTTGGGGTGAATAGTGTGGATGGTGTGCCGCCCAGCTTGCGACAGCAGGTTGAGGCGGGGTTGCACTTGTATGTCCTGACGGCGGAACGGTTGGCCCCGGTGTTGTCGGCAGAAACGCTGCCGCTGGTACAGGCCACGGTGGCGTTGATTGAGGGTGAGGGTTTTACGGTGAAGACCTGACAGGTTTCCGAAAACCTGTCAGGTCTTTGGCCTGCCCCCCTTCTCTTGTTAAAATCTCTCCACGAATGACCGTTTCTCCTCAGTAAAAATAAGGGAACCCTTGATCTATGGCGCATAAACCGATTACCCAGAACACTTTTATGGCGATAATTTGCCCATTTTGCGGGAGTATGTGGCGACGGAGAGTGTGGATTTGGTGTATCTTGATCCGCCGTTTAACTCTCAGCGCACGTATAACGTTTTGTTCCGGCATGAGAGTGGTAAGGAAGCGGAAGCGCAGATTACGGCCTTTGAGGATACGTGGCATTGGAATGAGTCGGCGCAGGCGATCTATGAGCAGTTGATCACGCAATCGCCGGATCATGTGGGGAAGATGGTAGCCGCGCTTTATGATTTTATTGGGCCGAGCCAGATGATGGCTTATTTGGTGATGATGGCGGCGCGGCTGGTGGAGTTGCACCGGGTGTTGAAGCCGACGGGGAGTTTATATTTGCACTGCGATCCGACTGCAAGCCATTACCTGAAGATGGTAATGGACGCGATTTTGGCGATCAAATTTCCATAATGGAAATAATCTGGAAGCGAGCAGCGCGCACCAGTGACAGTAAACAAGGCGCGAAACACTACGGGCGTATCACCGACACGATTCTGTTCTACTCTAAGGGCGACGCCATCACCTGCATCGCAATACGTTCCGTACAACGAAAACTTCTCGAGAGGACTATCGGCGTGTTCGGATGGGCGGCGATATCGCGCAAGTGATAGAAAGAGTGGACCGGGTAGGGGCCGCGAAGGGCAATCCTTTCTACGAAGTAATGGGCGTTTCGCGGCACTGGCGGTT
>JADJUV010000175.1 GCA_016716885.1 Candidatus Trichofilum aggregatum
CGGGAGCGCCGTTTGGGAAAATGGGGCAGGGTCAGCTAAAATCCCCCCTTGTTTGCACGGCCTCGACCGCCTATCCACCCTCTCAATTTCTTCTAAGGTATTAGCTACGCCTTTGTAATATTTGCCGTGTAAAAACGGTATGGGTATAGTGCAGTCCGTTACGCATCTCATCCTGACTGGTCACAAGACAAAACACGGCTCGTATGGAAGAAACAAAACCCGCTGAAACCTTGCCTACTACCGGGCGCAATTGGGAAACCCTGGCTCTCATTCCCCTGGTCTTGATTATTTTACTAGGGGCTTATTTTCGTTTTACCGGCTTAGATTGGGATGGCAGTAATCACCTGCACCCGGATGAGCGCTTTCTGACCATTGTGTCAGCCAAACTCCAGTCCGCCAGTGGCCCCCTTGAGTATCTACAAACCTCAAAATCCCCCCTCAACCCGTACAATGCCAATGAAGGGTTTTATGTGTACGGCAATTTCCCCCTGACCGTGACCCGGAAGTGGTGGCCGAATGGGCTACAAAATTGTGCGAGCGGCTCACCTGCCAGCATATTTACACCGCTTACGATGGTATTCAACTGGTGGGGCGGGCCTTATCGGCCCTGGTTGACCTGGTCTCTATTCTGTTCGTTTTTCTGATTGGCCGCCGATTGTATGATTGGCGGGCTGGTTTGGTGGGGGCGCTGCTGCTCGCGGCCGCGGTGCTCCCCATCCAGCAATCCCACTTCTTCACCATGGACAACTGGGCCGCCGCCCTGACCACCCTCTCCATGTACGCCGCCGTCCGGGCCAGCGAAAAAGGGGAAATGCCCTGGTACGCCCTCTTTGGCCTGGGGCTGGGACTAACCCTGGCCTCACGCATTAACCTGGCCCCTTTGGCCGATGGCAGGGGTCGGCCGCGATCTCTGGCTGGCCCGTCGAGCACAAAACAACGGGACAACCGGGTGGGGTTATCTGCACGCCCCCCTGGGCAGTTGCCAGGGACAACGAGCGATTCTTGGCGTGGGGCTGGCGGCCGCAATCTCCATTCTCACCTTCCGTCTGGCCCAACCCTACGCCTTCGCCGACTGAAATCATCCGCCAGCAAAGCCTCACCGAAAACCGGGCAAGAGCCAGGCATTGCCTCATTCTGGGATCCATCATTGGCCTGAACCCCCAATGGGTCGGCAACATGGAGCAAATCCAGGCCCAACAAAGCCCCGATGCCTCGGCTCCACCCGCTACCCAATGGACCGACCGCGCCCCCATTATTTTTCCCTGGACCAACATGGTGCTGTGGGGCATGGGTTTACCCGCCGGGTTATTAGCCTGGGTTGGCTTCTTCTATGCCTTGTGGCGCATCATTCGCATGCGGCCCGACTGGATGGCTCACGCCCTGCCCGTAGCCTGGATCGGTGGCTATTTCTTGTTTGCCGCCACGCTGGGTCAAATCCATCCGCTACATGCTCCCGCTGTACCCGTTCCTGCTCCTGCTTAGCCGGATGGGCTTCGTGCTGGTGTGGGATTGGGCCAAGAAGAGGAAGCATCGCGGCCGCAAAAACCACTTTGGCCGGCGGTTTGGCCCCTGCTGGTCATTGTCCCCACCCTGCTCTGGGCCAACGCCTTTGTAGACATCTACCGCCAACCCGTCACCCGCGTGGCCGCCTCGGCCTGGATGTACGACAACATTCCCAGCGCGGCGACTTTGCTCTACACCGTCAACGGCGAACCCCGCGAACTCAACCTGCCCTTGCGCGGCTACCGCTTTGATCCCAACGGCATTCCCGCCATTGTCCGTTTCACCTTACCAGAACAAGGAACCGTCACCGGCATCCGCTTTAATTATCTGACCAATGGCTCTTAGCCACGCCCCGACCACCGCCGAAGGGACTTACCTCGAAGCCGAACCTACCCCACCGGCTACCGGCCTGCTAAAAGTGGCCTTAGCCGTCAACACCCAAAGCGTTACCGCCGAACAAACCGTTACCGTCACCAGCGAACGTCAGTCCGTGACCATTCCCCTACCCGAAACCAACCTGGCCGCCGAGAGTGAATATTTCTTCACCATTGACGCGGGACCTGGCAGCCCCATCGAGGCCCACAGTAGCATCATCACCAGTGAGTCCTGGGACGATGGCCTGCCCGTGCGGATGAATGGGCGGGATGCTTACTCCCAATATTTTGAGGGCATCCAGATGGTGACCATTGATCCGGCCGCTCAGGCACGGGGCGACTATTATCAATGGCTGGATCAGGCCGATTATGTGGTGCTGAGTAGCCAACGCGCCGCCTGGTCACTACCCCGTATTCCCCTCACCTTCCCGCTGGCAACCCGCTATTACGAAGCCTTATTCAGCGGCGAACTGGGTTTTGAATTAATCAACCAATACCACGCTGACCTACACATCGGGCCGCTGTACATCAGTGATGTGGGTGGCAAATTGAGTTGGGGCAAACCCCCAGAAGTGGGTTGGCCGCCCCCCAGTGAACTGGCGGTGGAAGAGGCGTTCAGCGTTTATGATCACCCGCCGGTGTGGATTTTTGCCAAAACGGATGAGTACAGTCTGGAGCGGGTGGAATCGGTGCTGGGGGCGGTGGACTTGAGCAATCAGGTGTTTATGACCCCAGGCCAGGCCACGGACAGCCCCAACGGCCTGATGCTCAGCCCGGCAGAGCAGGCCGTGCAAACGGCGAATGGCACCTTTGCTGACACGTTTAACCCGGATGGCTTTTTGTCGCAGAACCCCACCGCGGCCGCGATCATCTGGTGGTTAGCCATTATCCTGCTCGGTTGGTTTAACTTTCCTCTCTCCTGGCTCGTTTTTCGCGGACTCCCCAGTCGGGGCTACATCTTTTCGCGCATATTCGTCTTGTTGCTCATTGCCTACTTCGGCTGGATTCTCGCCAGTCTGAACATTTTGCCGAACACCAGAGGGACGCTCCTGCTGGTCTGGCTCTGCTGCTGGTCGCCAATGGGCTCATTCTTGTGAAATGGCGATCAGGCCATCTTCCGTTTTGTGCGGCAAAACCTCGCCTTCATCGGCGTGGCCGAACTGTGCGCCCTGGCCCTTTACCTCATCCTGATCATCATCCGCCTGGGCAACCCGGACGTGTGGGACGTGATCTGGGGGGGCGAAAAGCCCATGGATCTGACCTATTTCACAGCGGTGATGAAGAGCACCACCTTCCCGCCCTATGATCCCTGGCTGGCGGGTGGCTACATCAACTATTACTACTGGGGTTTTGTCTACGTGGGGGCACTGACCAAACTCCTGGCAATTGTGCCTACCGTGGCCTACAACCTGATTCTGCCCATGTTGTTTAGCTTTACGGGCATGGCTGTGTTTAGTCTGGCGTATGATTTGGTGGCCCGATGGGAACTCAGGGGAACTCAAGTGGCCGTTAGCCGTGAGCCGCTAGCCGTTAGCGAAAAACAACCAACCGCCAGCGGCCAACAGCCAACAGCCAACAGCACTCAGCAGTCTCCAGTCTCCAGTCTCTCAGTCTCTCAGTCTCTCAAGATGAGAGCAGTGGGGGCAGGCATCGCGGCCGCGGTCATTTGTGTGCTCCTGGGTAATCTGGCACAGGTCGGCATGATTCTGTCCACCTGGCACAAATCCAGCGACAGCACCGTCAACACCGGCATTACCGCCATAGACACCCTGGTGAAAACCGTAGATGGTGGTTTAGATTTGTTGTCTCCTGAAAAAACCGCCCCCATTTACACCGGCGACTGGTTCTGGTTATCCAGCCGGGCCATCAACTACAATCCGGGCGAAGTCCAGCCTATCACCGAGTTCCCCTTCTTCACTTATCTGTACGGCGACCTTCACGCCCACATGATAGACATGCCCCTGACCATGTTGGCCCTGGCCTGGGCGGTGTCGTTGGTCATGGCCGCCCATCTAAAAGAGCGGGAACGCCCCTGGCGCATGGTGCTTTTGTGGCTGGTAGGCGGCATCATGGTCAGCGCTTTGCAGGCGGTCAATACCTGGGACTGGCCTACCTTTCTCATGCTGGCCTTCCTGGCCATCCTGTATCGAGCCATAACCACCGCCAAACGCCTGGACATGTCCACGCTGGCTCAGGCGGGTCTCCAAATCGTCGCGTTTGCCGCTATTTTCAGCCTGGCTTTCCGACCTTACAGCGACAACTTTGGCTCTGGGTACACGTCGCTGTCATTGTGGCAAGGTTCATACACCGAAGTTTTTAATTATCTGAGTGTCTATGGGCTGTTTCTCTTCCTGGCCCTCACCTATCTGGTGGTGGAGTTTCGCCGCTGGGCGAAAACATGGACTCAGGCCGGATTGGCGACGTTAGCACCGCTGATGTGGCCGCTCATTATGGGCGCGGCCGCAACCGTTCTGCTCATCATCATCATGCTCATGCGGGATTACTGGATCGCTCCCCTGGTCTTCCCCCTGGTGCTCCTGGCCGGGCTGATGGGGCTACGAGCCAACCTGGAAGTGGAGCGGCGTATTGTCCTGATTCTCATCTCGGCATCTCTGTTCCTGACCCTGTTTGTGGAGATTTTTGTCCTGGACGGTGACGTGGGGCGGATGAATACGGTGTTTAAGTTTTACATGCAGGTGTGGCTCATGTTGAGCGTCGTGGGGGGTGTCTCTCTGGCCTGGGTGTGGCCGCACATTCGCCAACGACGGGGCTGGCTGGCCGTGTTAGGGGTGTTACTGTTCGCGGCCGCGCTCTATCCCCTCACCGCTACCCCGGCCAAATGGGCCATCCGCATGACCCAGACCGCCCCGAAAACGCTGGACGGCATGGTGTTCATGCAAAGCACCAGCTATGGAGACAACGGGCAGACGGTCCAGTTGTCCTTTGATTATGAAGCCCTGCAATGGATGCAACGGCACATCGAGGGGTCGCCCGTTATTGCCGAGGGGCGCGGCGCGTCCGAGTACCGCTCCGTCACCGGGCGGGTGTCCATGTACACCGGATTGCCTTCCATCGTGGGTTGGGACTGGCATCAGCGGCAACAGCGGGCCGTGTTACCCGGAGCCACCGTGCCTAACCGCATCACCGATGTACAAACACTTTACACCACCACAGACATGAACGAGGCCCAACGTATTATTGAAAAATACGGCGTGCAATATGTCTATGTGGGGCAGTTAGAGTACGTTTATTATGACATCAACGGCCTGCTGAAATTTGATCAAATGGTTGAGGCGGGTTATCTGCAAGAGGTGTACCGCAATGGTGGCACTTCCATCTACAAAGTAATGCAGTAGGACAGGATTATGGATACGACCGAACTTTTCGCGGCCGCACGCTGGTGGTTGGTGCTCATGGTATTGGGCGCGGCCGCGACACCGCTCACCGCCTATCTACTCCACCGCCTGCCCGACCGGGGATACGCCTTCACCAAGATGATCGGCCTGCTCCTGGTCAGTTACCTGTTCTGGTTTTTAGGGAGCCTCGGCTTTTTAGGCAACACCACCGGGGGCATCGTGCTGGCTGTGCTGATTGTGGCTGGTTTGTCCGCCCTGGCCCTGCGCCAGATGGCTGAACCGCTCATCCCCTGGTTAAAGGCCAACAGTCGCCAAATCCTCACCACCGAACTGCTTTTTTTGCTACTGTTTGCCGTGTGGGTGTGGGTACGCGCCCAAAACCCCACCATTTTGAACACCGAAAAGCCGATGGAATTCGCTTTTCTTAATTCGGTGGGCCGCAGTCCCCAGTTTCCGCCGCTAGACCCCTGGCTTTCTGGTTACTCGATTAGCTACTACTACTTTGGTTATGTAATGGTTTCCGTGCTGGCCCGCTTGTCAGCCGTGGCCGAACCCATCGCCTTTAACCTGGGCGTGGCCTGGCTGGTGGCTGGGGCGGGTGTGGGGGCGTTTGGTCTGGTTTATAACCTGATTGCCAGCCATAAAGCGGCTCTGCGACGCAAAGCCGTGGGTTTTGCCCTGGTGGCGGCCTTAGCCATTCCCTTAGCGGGCAATGGGCAAATGCTCCTGGAACTGCTCCATGCCAGTGGCGTGGGTTCGACGGAATTTTGGGCCTGGCTAGATGTCCGTGACATCAACGGCCCGGCCGTGGTCACAGAAACACCCCGTTACGAAACATCAGGTTGGTGGTGGTGGCGCTCTTCGCGGGTTATCCATGAGTACACCCTCAGCGGCCGCGCCGAGGAAGGGCTGGAACCCATCGCCGAGTTTCCCGGGTTTAGCTTCATGTTGGGCGATATGCACCCGCATGTGCTGGCCTTGCCCTTTGCCTTTGTCAGTCTGGCCCTGGCCTTTGCCTGGTGGCTGAAGCCGGGGATCAAGGGGAAGGAGTGGGATGCGTTTGATGGCCGCGGCCGCGTTCAACACCTTTTCCACCATATCAACCCCGTCTTCTGGCTGTTTACGGCCATCGTGCTGGGTGGCCTCTCCTTCCTCAACACCTGGGATGTGCTCATCCACCTGTTTGTGGTGATCGCCGCCTTTGCCCTGGCCCAATGGCGTGACAATGGCTGGCATTCGCGTATTCTGGTTCAGACCCTTACCCTGGCCGTTTCTCTGGTTATCGGCGCGATTGTGTTGTACCTGCCCTTTTACCTGGGTTTCCGTTCCCAGGCGGGCGCACCCTTTATTTTGCCCATGCTCATGCGCCCCACCCGGCTGGCCCATTTCCTCATCATCTTCGGCCTGCCACTCCTGGTGATTGTCGTTTTTCTGGTGTCGCTGATCGTCAGGCAAAAACAACGCGCCTGGAAAATTGCCCTTTACGCTGGGGGGGGATTGGTCTTGGGTCTCATCGGCTTGATGCTCCTCATGGGTCTCCTCATTGCCAGTAGCCCGGATGGGGCCAGCATGGTTATGACCCTGAGCAATGATTTAGCGCGGCCGCTAACCCCGCCCTTACCGGATGTGTCCTGGTTTGGTCGTTTCAGTTGGGGTCTGGGGGCGGTGGCGAATATCGTTCCCGCCGTTATCGGGGCACGCCTGGCTTCGCCGGGTGTCACCTTACTCCTGGGAACCATCATCGGCCTGACGGTGATGTGGTACGCGGGGATGTTTGGGGAAGGGGAGGCCGTTGGCGGTGGGCTGCTGGCCGCTGGCAGTGAGCCGTTGGCCGCGACCAATCTCCAGTCTCCAGTCTCCAGTCTCTCAGTCTCTCAGTCTCTCAGTCTCCAGTCTCCCAGTCTCCAGTCTCCCCTCTCCTCACCCTCTACCCCGCCCTCCCCTTTGTCCTGCTCCTGGTAGTAACAGGGGCTTTGCTGACGCTAGGGCCAGAGTATGTGTACCTGAAGGACAATTTTGGTCAGCGACTGAATACCATTTTTAAGTTTTATTATCAGGCGTGGGTGATGTTGGGCGCGGCCGCGCTCGTGGCCCTTTATTATTTACTAGAAGAAGAGAAATGGGCCGGGTATGTGACGGGGACAGTGTATGCGGTGGGGCTTGCGGCCGCGCTTCTGTTCCCGTTCTATGCCGTGCAATCTCGTGGTATGGAGTATCGGGGTGCACCCGACAACGAGTTTCGTCGGCCAGCCACCCTCAATGGGTTGGCCCATCTGCAAAATGACCAACCCGATGAGTACGCCGCTATTATGTGGTTGCGCGAAAACGTGAGTGGCGCACCGGTTCTTGTGGAAGCGGTGGGGGGGGCCTACAGCCCCGACTATGCCCGCGTCTCTGCCGAAACCGGCATTCCTGCCGTACTTGGCTGGGCCAATCACGAATACCAATGGCGCGGCACCACCTCTGAACCCGCCGAACGGGAACAGGCCATCGCCCAAATTTATAACAACACCGACTGGCTGACGGTCAGCGAGTTATTAATCAAATATAACGTTGAATATGTCTATGTGGGCAGAACGGAACAAACCGATTATGCCCCGGAAGGGTTAGCCAAATTCGCCCAATACATGGATGTGGCTTATCAAAATAATTCCGTGGTTATCTACCACTGGCAACCGAACTAAGGGCGGTTGGTAGCGAACAATAACCATCGTCGAATAATGACCCGTGCTAAGAGCCGGCTAAAGCCTCGACTCCGGGCGTGCTATAGTTGGTTAGATAATCATTTGGAGTCTTAGTTTGTAGTGACCGCTTTGGCAGCCCGCTAAAGCGGTCCTAAACAAAATTCTTGAAAGCTATAGATGGTGTAGACGCTTTAGCGCAACACGCAACACGCAACACGCTTATGGCACAACTCATTTACGGTCCACGAATTGGTAAGAACGCGCCACTCCGGGTAGGCTGTTCGGCGATTATTTTTGATGAAACCGGCGAACGGATTTTGTTGACCCAACGCACGGATAATGGGCAGTGGTGTTTGCCCGGTGGCGGCATGGATAGCGGTGAGAGCGCCAGTGAGGCGATCATCCGTGAGGTGTGGGAAGAAACCGGTTTACAGGTTGAGGTAGATAGGTTAGCCGGAATCTACACCACCCCGGATCGCATTGTCCGTTATGCCGATGGCAACCAATTCCAGTTCGTGGCCTTTTCGTTCATCGTCCATATCATCGGCGGCGAACTGGGGCTGAGTGATGAAACAACCGCCTTTGGTTATTTTACGCGGGCGGAAATGGCCCACATGGATGTGATGGAACATCATATTGAGCGGATTGAAGAGGCGTTGATGGGCAACGCGGCCGCGTTCATCCGTTAGAAATCATCGACAGAGGTTAGAGTGCAGAGCTAGAGCTAGAGCTAGCGGGTTCTCCTACGAAAATAACGAACCGCAGAGACGCAGAGGAAAAGAAAAATCTGTATAAATCTGTGAAATGGTTAAATTTTTATTCTTCTTGGTGCGCCAAAGGCACATGGGGAACTCCCGAGTAATTCCCTCTAGCTCTCTCCTCTAGCTCTAAACTCCAGTTACAGTTTATTAGCTACGCATTTCCCTCAGCGAATGTGTATAAGAGAAGTTATGACGGTAACTTACAACGAAACTCAGAATCAAGAGACAGATACAGCCCTCTCTGGTTGGCTGGCTAACCTGACCGTAGCCGATGCCCTGTTTGTGGTGGTGCTCGTTCTGGCCGCGGCCTTGCGCCTGATCAACCTGGATGCTATTCCCCTGGCCCCGGCGGAAGCGCAAAATGCCGTTTCCGCCTGGCAATTATGGCAACCAGAAACCGCCAGTCAGGTCACCGCCACCAGCTCGGCTTATGTGAGCCTGACCGGTTTACTCATGCCCGTTTTAGGGGCCGATGATGTAATTGCCCGGCTGATTCCGGCTTTGGCGGGCCTGGGGTTGGTGCTGATTCCCTGGCTGATGCGCCGCTGGTTGGGTGGGATCGGGGCGTTGGTGGCAGGACTATTGCTAGCCGTTTCCCCTACACTGGCTGTCGCTTCCCGCACGGCCGATGGTTCGATGTTGGCCCTGCTGGCCGGTGGGTTGCTGCTGGTGGCCTGGTTACATTATCAGGAAGAAGGGGATAGACGCTGGCTGTTCGCGGCCGCAATCGCTCTGGCTATCGGTCTCACCAGCGCCCCCCTGTTTTATGGCCTGCTCCTTACCCTGGGGCTGGCCTACCTGGCCCAGGCCAAACTTGGCCCGCCCATTTTCTACCAGGAGCAGGTTAGCGAAGAAGGAGAGGTTATTTACGTGCCCGCCCCCATCAGTTGGCCGGAGAGAGTAGATTGGCGGAATGCGGCCGCGGTTTTTGCAGCCGTCTTGTTGGGTCTAAGCACCTTGTTCTTCTGGTATCTGCCTGGGCTGGGCCTCACCGCTAACTTGCCCGCCACCTGGTTGGGCCAGATCAGCTTCCAGGGGGATCTGCTCGTTTGGGTCGAACCCATCCTGGCCTTAGGCCGCTACGAATTGATTTTGCTCTTTTTTGGGGCCATCGCCATCGCCTGGTCAACCTGGCAGGGGCGCCCCTTCCCCACCTTCTTCATATACTGGTTCACCGGTATCTTATTACTCATCTTTGTGCAGCGGGGCAACCTGGACAATGTTTTACTGCTTACCCTACCTGGTTATCTGCTGATTGGCCTGTTTGCACAGGAAATTTGGCGCATCCCCGCTCCCAATTGGCGCTGGTTGGTGGCGGCCCTGGTGTTTATCCTCGGGTTGGTTGCCTACATTAATCTGAACTACTACAGCCGCATCGCCAGCGGCGACCCCACCCTACAAACAAACCTGTGGCGAGCCATCGTGTTGATCGTGGTGGCCCTGGCTACCGTCATTTATCTGTCCCGTTTTGATATGGCGATGGCCTGGCAGGGGGCTATGGCGGGTGTGCTACCCTTGCTTTTGCTCTTCACCTGGGGTACATCCTGGTGGCTGAGTCATCACGCCGCCAATGATCCACGAGAACGGTGGGTACGTCAGGGCACAGATGACGCGGTGTTCATGTTGACTGAAATGACCCAGGAGTTGGCCTTACAAACAGCCAATTCTCGTTTTGATCTGACGGTTTTTAGCACGGTCAACAGCCCGGTTCTGCGCTGGTATATGCGGGACTTTGGGCAATATGAAACGGGGGACACCCTGCCGGACAATCCCCAACATGATTTGCTGATTACCGCCGCGGAAGGGGACGCGGCCGCGCCATCTACCTATCTGGGCAGTACGTTTGGTTTGTTACGGCAGGGATTAGGTGCTCAAGAAGCAGAATACCAGGGCGATTTTTTCGCCACGATGCGTTGGTGGTTTTTTCATGAGAGCAGTATGCCTGTCAATGAACAAAAGATAAATGTCTGGCTCCGAACAGACCTGGTTCGCTAATCTAGAGGTGAGATTTTCGGGGCAAGACCGGCTGAAGCCTCGACTCCTCAGCCAAACCATCTCCGTAATCGTCAATCGTCAATCGTCAATCGTCGTATTTATTCAGGTGTCAGAACTTATTCCTACGCTCTGCGTGGGAATACCATCTGGGACGCTCTGCGTCCTGCGCGACGCAGAGCGTCGAAGGGAGCATTCCATGCGGAGCATGGAACGAGAACGTGAATGGATACCAATCGTCAATCGTCATGAGTGAAACTTTTGTTTTAGCACCAACCAATGTCAGGGAATCAGGGGACGAGTTTCAACCGTTGATTAATGCGTGCCTGGCGGGTGATGAGTCCATGTACGGCGTGTTGTATGGCAAATTGTCGGGCATGATTTACCGCCTAACCTATGGCCTTCTGCAAAACAAGGAAGACGCCGAAGAGGTGCTCCAGGACAGTTTTGAATACGCGTTCCGTAACCTGCACCGCTTTGATAGCCACAAATCGGCCTTCAAAACCTGGCTCTACCAGATTGCCCTCAGCCGTTGTCGCAACAAACGGCGGCGCAAATGGTTGCCCTCATTCTCACTGAATCAGCTCTTGGGCCAGGATGTGACGGATACGGAAACACCCTTGCCGGATGAGACGCTGGCCTTGAGTGGGGAGCAAAAAGCGGTGTGGGAAGCCTTAAAACAGTTGTCGCCTAAATTAAGGGAAACGGCCTTGTTGCGTTATTACGAAGGCTTGACCTACGGCGAAATTGGCGACATCGTGGGTGTCCCGGCCAAGACGGCCGAGTCACGGATGCGGTTAGCGCATCAAGAGTTGAAGAAGCTACTCCTGGAAACGGGTTATTGAGTTTGGAGTTAAGAGCGAGAGCTAGAGGATTTTCCAGAGCAATTCCCTCTCGCTCTAAACTCTAGCTCTAAACTCCAGTTATTAAGTTATGGAACACATCAACCACTTGATTTCTGACTATATCCTGGATTTGCTCCCAGCCAGGGATAAGGTGACCGTGGAACAGCACGCGGCCGCGTGCGCCCATTGTCGCCAACTCTTACAGGCCGAGCGTCACCTGGTTCTTCTGACCCGTGAGACGCTGGTGATGGCTACTACTCCGGCTCCGGCCCGGCTGGCGGCCCTGATGCCCCCACCCCCTACTCGCCAGCGCCACCGGTACACCACTTCTGTCTGGCAACGCAGCCTGGCGGTAGCTGGGGTTTTCCTTTTCTTACTCGTAGCCAGCTTACATCCGGTCTTGAATCCGGGCTGGGCGGCACAGCCTTCACCGACACACATTTCCGCCACGGCGACCATTACACCGGTTCCGGCCACGGCTACCCAAACCCTGACGGTGGCTCCCCATACCAGCACCACCATGCCCGAGGCTATCCCATCTCTATCCACCCCCACCAGGCAGGCCACGATGAGAGCCTGCACACCCAGTTTTCCTACCAATATTTCCGGGGAGAGGGGTATCAACATAACCCGATGATGCATGGGCCGATGGTTTTTCACAGTGCCGCCACCTTTTACTGGCTGTTTGGCGTCAGTGATGGCTCCGCCCGGTTGCCGGTTGCCCTCATCGGCGTCATTCTGGTGATGTTGCCCATTTTCCTGCGCCCCTGGATTGGCCGGGTGGGCGCTTTGTTTGCCAGCTTCCTGCTGTTGATCTCCCCGTTTATGACCTATTACTCCCGTTACATTCGGGAAGATATGTTCATTATTGTCTGGGCGGCCATTATTTTTATCGCCATCTGGTCCTATTTGCGGGAACGAAAGGATCATTATTTGTGGTGGTTCGCGGCCGCGAACGCCCTCATGTTTGCCACCAAAGAAAACAGCTACATCTACATCGCTATCTTTGGCGGGTTCCTGGTGCTGCGGTTGGGCCTTTCTCTCTTACAAACCACCTGGTTCCGTAAAGCTCTGGGCAACCTGACCACCCCGCTCGTGCTTATCGCCCTGGGGTTGATTGTGTTGGGGGGTGGGTTTGTGGCCCAACGTCAGGCCAACCAGCCCACCGATACTGACGCCCTCACCCCGGCTGACGATGAGGGGTTTGCCGCTGATCCCAACGCGGCCGCGCCCATTACCCCAGTAGCCGGTCCGCAAACGAATAAAACCTGGGGCTGGGTACAGTTTGGCGGCATTGTCCTGGCCTGTGTGGGTTTGTTTATGGGGGTAAAGGAATTGCGGCCGCGGCTCCAAGAATACGCCGAATTCGACCTCATCATTCTGTTTACCACCTTCACCCTGCCTAGCATTGCCCCCATTTTTGCCCAGATGACCGGCTGGATCCCCCGTGATTACAATGTGGCGACCTGCACCTTTCCCAGTCAAGAAGCCATGTCCCCCATCAGCCTGCTGGTAAGCCGGTGGTTCAGTGGCGAATGTTGGCGACTATATTTCAACTCCGGGGGCGCACACGTTGTGCTCATGCTTCTGGGGCTTTTAGCCGTGTCCATCGCCCTGGGCCTCTGGTGGGATCGGCGACGATGGCTCATTGCCGGGGGTATCTTCCACCTCATTTTTGCCACCCTCTTCACCGCCTTCTTCTCCTACCCCAAGGGCTGGCAAAGCGGCATGTTGGATTCCCTGGCCTATTGGATGGAGCAACAAGAGGTACAACGGGGCAATCAACCCACGTTTTATTACCTGTTTGTCGTACCATTTTACGAATTTTTACCCCTGGTTTTTGCTTTGTTAGGCACACGGCTATGGGCACAAAAAAACCGGCTCAACAAAGTTTTAGGGTATTGGCTGACTCTCATTGTGGTGACCTTACTTAGTTACAGTCTGGTGAACTGGTATACCAATCTCAATCTTGATGTGACGGTCACCCCAACCAACAACCTGACGGGGGTCATCGTCGGCGGGCTGGTGTTCTTCGCCGGGGTGGTCTACTGGTTTACCCTCTACGCCGACCGCCTGCAAAACGAGTACAAAATCAAACGCAACTGGATGTCCCTCTTTCCGGCTGAGGTGCTAGGGGATTTTGTCCCCTTCCTGGTCTGGTGGCTCATCATGTCTTATGTGCTGTATACCGTGGCGGGTGAAAAGATGCCCTGGCTGAGCACCCATTTCGTTTTGCCACTGGTGGCTTTAGCCGGTTGGTATTTCAATGAGAAAGCGGCCGCGTTCAATCGCACCACTTTCTCATCACACCGCTGGTGGTTAGCCCTGGGGCTGATGATCAGCTTCATCATTGCCCTGCTGTTTGCGCTAGGGCCGATTCTGCTGGGCGAATTACGCCTGAGCAACAGCGCCGAGCAAAATTTAGCTGGTTTAGTGATGGTAGTGGGTGGTACGCTGATCGCCCTGGCAATTTATTACCTCTACACCCAGGTGGAAGGGCTAGATGAACGGTTGCGGCCGCTAACCCGCATCTTCGCTGTATTCATCTTATTAACCCTACTCACCATTCGCTTTAATTTTATGGCCAACGGCCCCAACGCCGACTACACCAACGAATTCCTGGTGTACGCCCACGGCAACCCATC
Organism: Candidatus Trichofilum aggregatum; assembly: GCA_016716885.1. Lineage (GTDB taxonomy): Bacteria > Chloroflexota > Anaerolineae > Promineifilales > Promineifilaceae > Trichofilum > Trichofilum aggregatum. Next base: position 14,161 of record JADJUV010000175.1, read on the forward strand.
CACCAAAGATATCGTTCTGAACCAGGTGGAAACCCTCTCCATGCAGATGTATGGCGACCAAAGCATCAAAGTCGCCTACGACGACGATGTCGCCTGGCCTTACACCTGGTATCTACGCGATTATCCGAACCGTTATTACTACGGTTCCACCCCCAACACCACAATTCTAGATGCGCCGGTTATTCTCATGGGCAACCGTAACTGGGGCAAAATTGATGCCACGCTGCAAGAGTCGCTGGATCAAAATTATCGCAGTTATACCCTCACCTTCTTGTGGTGGCCCATGGAAGAGTACCGCAACCTGGGCTGGAGTTCCTTCCTGGGCATTTACCCCAATCCCTCTGGTGAACCCCAGGAAGATCAGCCAGCACGGGGCATTGCCAGCGCCGATGTGCGCCAGGCGCTCTGGCAAATATTCTTCTACCGCGATTATCAAAAATACGGTGAAGTGTATGGTGGTTCATTCAACACCGGGCAATGGACGCTCCGCCACGAATTCCGCATGTACATTCGTAATGATGCCGTTACTCAGCTTTGGCAAGAGGGAGACGCCATCGCTGCGGATGAATTACCCGACATCACTCCCTCGGAGCTGCCGGAAGAAGATGTGTATCAGGCTGGCGCACTGGCCATGGATTCCGAACTGATTATTACCAATGTGGCCGGGGGCGGTTTGAACCAACCTCGTAATATGGCCGTAGGACCAGATGGCAACCTGTATATTGCCGATTCGGGCAATCATCGTGTGGTGGTGTTGGATAGTGAAGGCAACTATCTGCGTACCTGGGGTGAACAAGGCAGCAATGCCGGGCAGTTTAATGAACCCTGGGCCATTGCTGTAGATGAAGAAGCGGTTTATGTGGCCGATACCTGGAACCATCGCCTACAAAAATTCAGCCTGACGGGTGAGTATCTGGCGACCATTGGCCAACCCGGCGACCAAAACAGTGCCCCGCTGGAAGGGCTGGGACTTTTCTTCGGCCCCCGGAGCCTGCTTTTGTGGGATGATGACCTCATGCTGGTGACAGACACGGGAAATCACCGCCTGCAACTGATTAATCGGGATGGGACGCCGCTGCAAGCCATTGGCGGCCGCGGAACCTTCACAGGCCTGTTTAGCGAACCGGTGGGGCTGGCTCGAACGGCGGATGGGCTACTGGTGGTGGTAGACACCTGGAACGGTCGTATCCAATTCTTCAGTTCTGATTTACGCCCCTTCACTTCCTGGTCTATTCAGACCTGGAGCGGCGAATCTACTAACAACAAACCGTATGTTGCCACCGATAGTGCCGGGCGCGTTTATCTGACCGACCCCGAAATGGGGCGCGTGCTGGTATTTGATGCGGGTGGCAACTATGTGGGATTCTTCGCTATGGATGGACTGGATGGGGGGCAACTCGGTTTACCCACGGGCATCGTGATTGATGATCAAGATCGCATCTATGTGGTAGATGTGGTTAACAACCGTATCATTCGCTACGCCCCCTGGTGATTCCGACTGAACCGACACCCACACCCACGCCCGAGGCAACCGCCACAGAAGAAGCTGTGCCGACCGAGGAAATAACACCCACCGCCACCGCTACCGAAGAAGCGACGCCCCCCGCTACCACTGAACCTGAAGTGACGGCCACTGGTACCGCGGCCGCGACCACTGAACCTGAACCCACGCCAACGGAATAACCCATGAGTGAACTGACCACCCTACCTGATGAAATGATAGACGAAACCCGGCCGCGGCCGCAGACCTTGACCGCCTTGTACGCCCTGGACTGGGAGAAAATTCTCTACGTTACCTTTTTTGTCCTGGCTATTATTAGCCGCTTCTGGAACCTGGGCGACCGGGTTGTCAGCCATGACGAAAGCCTGCACGTGCAATACTCCTTCCAATTTTACGATGGGCAGGGGTACACCCATACCCCCCTCATGCACGGCCCTTTTCTTTTCCACATCACCGCCCTCAGCTATTGGCTCTTTGGTGACAACGATTTCACCGCCCGAATACCGGTAGCGCTTTTCGGCGTCGCCCTCATCCTTTTGCCCTACTTTTTTCGTAACTGGCTGGGGCGTACCGGTGCGCTCGTCGTCAGTTTCCTCTTTCTCATTTCCCCCTACACCGTTTATTACGCCCGCTACATCCGCAACGAAGCGTTTGTCGTTATTTGGGGCTTGTTAATTGTTTGGGCCATCTGGCTGTATATCCAAAAACGAGAGGAGAAATATTTATGGTGGTTTACCGCCATGAATGCCTTGCTCTATTCGACCAAAGAGGTTTCCTTTATCTACACCGCCATCTTTGGTAGTTTCCTCGTTATTCGTTTGCTGGCCTTTTTGTGGCGCGATGGGGTGCTAAAAGAGCAGTTCAGCCGTCTGGCCCAACCGCTGGCTTTGGTCGGTTTGGGTCTGGCTTTGTTGGCCGGGGGGTTTGCCGCCCAAAAGATGACTACCCCGGATGAACTGGTGGTCGAAGGTCAGACAACTGAGGGTGAGGGGTTTGCCGCTGATCCCACCGAGGACGCGGCCGCGACCGCCGGGGCCTCAGGTTCCGCTACCCAAATCGAGGGCATCGCCCGCTGGGTACAATTTGGGGGTCTGGCCCTGGCGGCCTACGCCCTTTTCCTGCTCGCCAAAACCATTCGCCCCCAACTAGACCTCTACCCCGAATTTGATCTGATTATTCTCTACACCGTTCTTATCTTGCCCATGCTGGGAGCCGTTCCCGCCGCCATAACCGGCTGGACCCCACGAGATTACAGCCTGAACCTCACCTGTACCATTCCCGGTCAAGAGCAAATCTCCGCCTTTAACCTGGCTTTATACCGGCTCACCAACCCTGAATGCCTGGGGAACTTTCTTAGTTCTGGCACCTTTTACATCACTATTTTCCTGGTCATCTGCCTCGTGGCCGCCGTTTTAATCGGTTTGTGGTGGAACCAGCGTCGCTTCTGGATTGCTCTCATCGTTTTCCAGGTCATTTTCACCGTTCTGCACACCTCCATCTTTACCAACCTGCCCGGTTGGGCCAGCGGCATGGTAGATGCCCTGGCTTACTGGATGGCCCAACAAGAGGTGGAACGCGGCAGTCAACCGCTGCTCTACTACTTCTTTGTGGTTCCCTTTTATGAATATCTGCCGGTGATCTTTTCGTTTCTGGCGATGCGTTATTGGGTCATCCAAAACCGCCTGCGGCCGCTTGTCCGTTATTGGGGCGGGTTTATCCTGGCCGCACTCCTGGCCTACACCCTGGTCAACTGGTTTTCTAGCCGTAGCATCACTGTCCAGGATTGGCAACCCTTTTTGCCCATAATCGGGGTTATCGTTCTGCTCTTTGTGAGCGATTGGTGGCTCCGCGGCCGCGACATCTCCCCATCTCTCCTCTCCATCCGCAACTGGGGGGCCACACTCCTGCTCGTCTGGTTCACCATTCGCTGGGTATCCTACCAGGCCATCACCGTGCCTGTCGGTCAAACCGAGTTACTCAAATGGCCGGGCGCGGCCGCGGCCGCGATCATCCTCTTAGCGGGCATCTTGCTCTGGTTCCTGCGCGTCAACCGCACCCTCAAAACCGAGTATGACCTGGAAAATGGCTGGCAAGAGCTGATCAGCGCCGAACGTCTACTCGACTTCGTCCCGTTCACAATCTGGTGGCTGTTCCTAAGCTGGGTCGCCTACAGCGTCGCCGGGGAAAAAATGCCCTGGCTCAGTGCCCACTTCGTCCCACCGATGGTGTTACTCGTTGGCTGGTACTTCAACGAACGGCTCACGACCCCCATTCGCGAACAGCTATTTACCCGTGCAGCCCTGTACCTCACCGGGTTAACGGTCATCCTCATCGTAGCCGTGGCCCTGGCGGCCCGCTACATCCTCTTTGGGCAAATCAGTTTAGGCGATCAGTCTACCGCCAATCTCACCCTGCTGGGGCAGTTCCTGGGCAGTACCCTGGTGGTAGCGGGTATAAGCTGGCTGGTGTGGCGGGTGCGGCCGCGGGTTTCCCCCATCGTTCGTCCTCTCACCTGGGTCATAGCCGTCTTCATCCTGCTCAGCCTGCTCACCATGCGGGCCAGCTATCAGGCCAGCTACACCAACGCCGATTACCCCAACGAATACCTCGTCTACGCTCACGGCACACCCACCACCAAAGGGGCCGTCATGGCTAAAATCGAAGAGCTTTCCCTACGCCTCAACGGCGACCTGGGGCTACAAGTTGCTTACGACAACGATTCATCCTGGCCTATGACCTGGTATCTACGCGACTACCCCAACCGCCTGTACTATGGCGAACAACCAGGGCGCAACCTGCTAGATGCCCCGGTCATCATCGTTGGTGATAACAATTACAATGCCGTGCAGGAACTCATCGGCGACACCCTCACTGACGAGTACGAAGAGTTCCACTACAACTTCATCTGGTGGCCCAACGAAGATTATCGCCAGATTTCCTGGGACGCGATCTTTGGGGCCGCCAATACTGAACTAGATTTCAGCCAACCGGAACCCCCCGCTCGTCGTGGACTTACCAGCCCGGCTGTCCTGCACGCCTTATGGGACATCTTCTTTTACCGTGATTACAGTCGCTACAGCGACCTCTTCAACAAAGATTACCGCTTGAGTAGCTGGCCTCTCCGTCATGGTTTGCGCGTCTACATCCGCAACGATGTCAAAGCCGGGCTGTGGGATTTTGGGGCGGGGGCGGCCAATGCCCATATCGAGCCATACGTTGACCCGTATGCCGAAAATGACCTCACCCTGAACCCGGATTTGGTCCTGACCGGTTCCGCCGAAACGGGAACTTTCGTTAACGCCCACAACGTAGCCGTGGCTCCTGATGGCACTATTTACATTCTGGATGCGGGTAATGCCCGCGTACAATATTTTGACCGTGAAGGCAGTTACCTGGGGAGTTGGGGAACCCAAGGAACCACGACTGGGCAGTTTAGTGATCCCTGGGGCATCGCCGTAGATGATGAATTTGTCTACGTGGCCGATACCTGGAACCATCGCGTACAGAAATTTAGCCGGGATGGGGCCTTCATTACCAGCTTTGGGCAATATGGCTCTCTGGCGAATGGCGATGCCGGTGACAACTTGTTCTATGGGCCACGCAGCATCACGCTTCTCGGCTCAGACCGCTTGCTCATTGCCGACACCGGCAACCATCGCGTTCAGGTTTTTGACCGGGATGGAACACCCGTACAGACATTTGGTGATTTCGGCACAGCGGTGGGCCAGATGTATGAACCGGTCGGTTTAGCCGTGGCGGCCGATGGCACGATTTATCTAGGAGACACCTGGAACGGTCGGATTCAACGCTTCAGCGAGGATTTTACGGCCTTCTACGATTGGGACGTCAATGCCTGGCGTGGGGATACCAATACCCAAAAGCCCTATCTCGCCATAGATAGCCAGGGTCGAGTTTACATCACCGACCCCGATCGTCACCGGGTGATTGTGTTTGATATTAATGGCAGTTATGTAGCCCGGTTTGGTCAGTTTGGCAGCGGCAACGGTCAATTTAACCTGCCCAATGGCATCTTCATTGACTCAGCCGACAATATCTACGTCGCAGATACCGGCAACAACCGCATCGTCCGGTTCCCACCTTTGCCCTAACCCGGATAAACCAGAAAATTTGTCCGCAGATTAACGCCGATTTTCGCTGATTAAAGAATCTGCGTTAATCCCCAAAATCTGCGGTTTCCGGGAATCAAACGAATCATCGTTGTCAAGAAAAAGACCTTGTTTGTAGTGACCGCTTTAGCGGGCTGGTGTTAGCCCGCTAAAGCGGTCACTACGAACGACCCTCCCCCAATAATGAAAACACTCTTAATTCTCCGCCACGCTAAATCAAGTTGGAATAACGCCAATATGACCGACCATGACCGGCCGTTGAATGAACGGGGTAAACGGGATGCACCCCGTGCCGGTCAGGCCTTGGTGGAACAAGGGGTTGTGCCGGAGCTGATTATCACCTCAACGGCCGAACGAGCGATGGCTACCGCTGAAGCGGCCGCGGCCGCGACCAACGACCCGCCCGAACTTAAATACGAACGCCGTCTCTACCTGGCCTCTCCCCTTACCATCTTAAAGGTTCTCCAAGAGCTGGGTAATGGCCCCCAACGGGTGATGGTAGTAGGGCACAACCCGGGGATGGAAGAATTGGTGTACCATCTTACCGAGGAGCCAGAAGCGATGACCACAGCAGCTATCGCTCAGGTAGATTTGCCCATCAACGCCTGGTCAGAGCTAGACGAAAACACCCGTGGCCCCCTAAGCTGGTATTGGCAACCCAAAGACAAAGATTAACCTCTCCAAGCCTGGTTCAATCTTCCAGATTGAACCAGGTTCACCGCCATCATTTAGGCATCCTTGCTTATCATCCCCTAACCTGCCCGCTTTTCCGTATCGTGTCTGGCTGTGCTACAATCTTATCCACTTTCGCGTGAGTGACGCGGCCGCGACGTAACGTGTGACCTCATACGTTACGTTTTATTTTTCTCTACGGATGGTAACAGGTATGTCCAATCGGGCCTTAAATATTCTCGCCATCGTCATGGTGATTGCCATGGCAACCTTAGCTTTTATCGCTGGTTACTTCTTCAACGACTATACGGAAACACGTCCCTCTACTAACGTCGCCAATAACGGCGATAGCCTGGTAGGTGACGATTTCACTATTTTCTGGGAAGCCTGGGGCTGGGTAGAACGTAGTTTCATCGGCGAAATGCCGAGTAGCCAACAGGTTGCTTATGGGGCCGTGCGCGGCGCTCTTAACACCCTCAACGACCCCTACACCGTCTTTATTGAACCCGTCGTGCGGGAACAAGAACGGGACTCACTGCGCGGGAACTTTGGCGGCATCGGCGCGACCATTGTTCGCCTGGAGAGTGGTGAAGCGGTGTTAGAACCGATCCCCGGCAACCCGGCTGAACGGGCAGGTATTCAATCAGGCGATATTCTCCTGGCCGTTGATGGCGTGGACATTCCCGCCGACATGAGCGTAGAAGACATCGCCAACAAAATTCGGGGCGAAAAAGGCACCGATGTCACCCTGACCGTGCTGCACCCTGAAGCCAGCGAACCAGTAGACATTACGATTACTCGGGATGACATTCTCATCCCTTCCGTCGCGTACCGCCTGCTTGATGACGACCCCACAATTGGCTACATCTGGTTAACCCGGTTTAGCGGTGAAAGCAATGGCGAAATTGAAGCCGCTATCCGGGATTTGCAGACGCAGGGAGCTACGCAACTCATTCTTGACTTGCGGGGTAACGGCGGTGGTCTGCTAGACGCGGCCATCTCCATTGCTGACCAATTCCTGGACGATGGCCCTATCATGCACCAGGAAAGCGCCCTCGAAGGGGAAAAAACCTACACTGCCAGCGAAGGAACCGTCGCCGGTGATATGCCGGTGATTATCCTGATTGATGGGGGCACAGCCAGCGCGTCAGAAATCCTGGCGGGTGCGTTGCAAGACCGGGAGCGAGCGGTGCTCATTGGTCAACAATCGTTTGGTAAGGGGTCGGTACAGTTGGTCTACGACTTGAGCGATGGTTCATCGGTGCATGTGACCTCAGCCCGTTGGTTCACGCCTGACCGCAACGCCATTGATCAGCAAGGGCTTACCCCTGATGTTGTGGTCGAACCCACACCAGAAGCCAGCCAACAATCGGGATGAGACATTGGCGCGGGCGATTGAATATTTGCAGACGGGGGAGTAAGTATGAAAGTGTGGCAACAAACATTTAAAAAGACAAGTTGGATGGGCTGGTTTATCGCGGCCGCAATCCTGTTATTCGCCTGTGGGACCATCACCAGCACCGCAGGCACAACACCCACCCCACCCCAACCAGAGGTCATTGTCGTAACCCAAATTGTTGAAGTAACGACTGTGCCCCAAATCGTCGAAGTGACGGCTGTACCCCCAACCTCTGGGGATGCCAGTGATGACGCGCCTACACCCGCGGATCAACCGGAATTAGATGTTCAGGTTATTACCACTACACCGGGATTTAACCCGACGCGGCCGCCTGTGCCCACCGTTACCCCAGGCCCCACCCAGCCACCCTTGTTACCCGGCCAATCAGAGTTCAGCCCGGAAGATATTGATCTGCTCTTTGAGGTATGGCAACTGGTTGAAGAAACTTACGATGGCCCTCTGCCCACCGATCAGGAGCTAACGGATGCGATCATCGCGGCCGCGTTAGCCACCCTGGACGATCAGTTTACCCTCTATATGAACGCCACCACCGCCGAACGCTCCCGTGAAGCGTTTGAAGGGGCCTACGAAGGCATCGGCGCATTTGTGGAACAAAACGAAGAAGGGTATTTCGTCATCGTGCGCCCCATCGCCGGGCAACCAGCCGCCCTGGCTGGAATACTCCCCTGGTGACATCATTTTAGCGGCTGATGGCGTCTCCCTCGTGGGTCTGACGATGGATGAAAGTATTGCGCTGGTGCGTGGCCCCAATGGCACCGCTGTCAACCTGACCATTTTACGAGAAGGGGTGGAACAGCCATTCGAGATGACCATTATCCGCCAGCAAATCGTCATCCCCATCGTCGAGTTTGAACCAGAACTGTTGGAAGGTGATATCGCTTACGTGCGGCTCACCAGTTTTAACGCGCAAGCGTATACCCAATTAAGTTTGGCCCTGGACACGCTTATGGCGCAAAATCCACGTGGTCTCATTTTAGACTTGCGCGATAATCCCGGTGGTTTTCTCAACCAATCCATTTTGGTGGCTGATCTATTCTTACCCGAAGGTGTGGTGCTGTATGAGCGGAATATTCGCGGGTTGGAAGAGGTTTACGAATCCCGCACGGGTGACATCGCTGAGGAGATTCCTCTAGTGGTGCTGGTGAATCCGGGCAGTGCCAGTGCCTCTGAAATTGTGGCGGGAGCGATTCAGGATCGCGGCCGCGGCGTTATCATCGGCGAAACGTCATTTGGCAAAGGATCAGTGCAATCAGTATACACACTCTCCGATGGGTCGGAACTGCGGGTAACCATTGCCCGTTGGTACACCCCCAACAACCAGAGCATCAGCGGGGCTGGCATCACTCCCGACATTGAAGAAACCCCCTCACCTCTGGAATTTGGTGGGCCGGAAGATAACCAATTGCAGCGAGCGATTACCTATCTTCTCACCGGTCAATAAACGTATAGAGCGAGAGAACCGAAACTCTCATGTCTAAGCAAAAAGAGACCAACGACGCCAACTTCAAAATGGTGGCCAATAACAAACGAGCCACCTTTGATTATGAACTGCTGGAAAAATTTGAGGCCGGGCTGGTGCTAACCGGCACGGAGATCAAATCGGTGCGGGCTAATAAGGTAAGCCTGCAACGTAGTTATGTGCAAGCCAAGGATGATGAGTTGTGGCTTTATGAGGCCAACATTGCCCAGTATGAACATGGCAACCGGGAAAACCATGACCCCACGCGGCCGCGTAAACTCCTACTCCATCGCCGCCAGATTAACCGTATCATCAGCACCCTCAATGAAAAAGGGCTAACCATGGTTCCTGTCCGCCTCTATCTCAAAAACGGCCGGGCCAAATTAGAAGTGGCAATGGGTCGCGGTAAAAGCAGTTCGATAAACGGGCTTCTCTGGCCGATAAAGATTCCAAACGGCAAATAGAACGGGCCTTAAAACAAAAATATAGTTAACCCTTTCGTGATTGAAGTGTGATACCGATGGATGACACCCAACAGCAGTTACAGGCCACACAAGCCGCCCTGGCTGAGATGCAATTGTTGTATGAAACCAGTCGGCGGATTAGCGCGGCCGCAGACGTAGAAGAAGTCATCGCGGCTTATCTGGAACATGTGGCGGTACGCGGCCGCTATACCTGCACCATCGTCCTCTATGAGTTCAACGAACAAGGGGAACGGCAAAAAGTCCGCATTTGCGGCCGCTGGTCACCCACCGAAGGGTTAAGTCTGGCCCAAAACTTCATCCCCTACGCCGCCGACTCACTAGACGCCCCCCTGGATGCCGGGCAAACCATCACCATTGGCGATGTTTACACCGATCCCCGCGTCACCGAGTCACTACGCGACATTCAGCGACAATCTAATCGGCCCGCCCTGGTGTTTATCCCGCTGCTCGTAGCTGGACAACGAATCGGTCTGGTTATCTTGAGCTACCCGGAAATTACCAACTGGCCCACCAACGAGTTGCGCCCTTATGAGGTCACAGCCACCCAATTGGCAATCGGCATCAGCACCCGGTTACAACAACGGCTCTTGTTTGCCAGTGGTCAGGCCCTGGCCGTGCTCCAGGAACGTCACCGCCTGGCCCGCGAACTCCATGATTCTGTGACCCAACTCATCTTCAGCATGACCCTCATCGCCCAATCCATCAGCCCGGCCTGGAAACGAAGCGCCGCCGAAGGCGAAAAACGGGTCAATCGTCTCTTAGAATTGAGCCAACAAGCCATGACCGAGATGCGAGCGTTGCTTTTTGAACTACGTTCCCCGGAAGCAATCACCCCCAGCTCAGATACGGCTACGATTTTGCCGGGTATCTGGCAGGTGCAACGAGATGGTCTGGTGAAAGCCCTGCGCCAGCATCTAAAAAGTGTTAATCGGTATGGCCCCACGGTGACTCTCAATGTCAATGGCTACCAGGCACAACCGCTGGAGCAGGAGATGGCCTTGTACCGCATTACCCAAGAAGCATTGAACAACATTGTTAAACATGCCCGCGCCCGGCTGGTCACCATTGAATGCGGGCAAAAGGATCAGCACAGTTATTTGCAGGTGATTGATGATGGGGTCGGTTTCGCGGCCGCGACATCTGATCAACCTTCGCTAACTGGGGGTTTTGGCCTGCGCACCATGCGCGAACGGGCCGAAGCTCTGGGTGGCGCGTTAGACATTACCAGTGTTCTCGGCAAAGGCACACAAGTACGGGTACAATTGCCGCTCGTATCTCTTGCTTCATCCACCCCAGAAAAACCATGATGCCAATTTCTATCCTCATCGTCGATGATCATGCCATTGTGCGCGAAGGGTTGCGCACCTTGCTCGAAGAAGAACCCACTGTTCAAGTCGTGGGCGAAGCCGTCAATGGGCTGGAAGGAATTCGGCAGGCCCAGGCTCTAAAACCACGGGTCATATTGATGGATCTGGTCATGCCAGAGCTGGACGGATTAGAAGCTACCCGGCGCATCAAACAAACGGTCAGTGATTGCCAGATACTGGTGCTAACCAGTTTTGCCGAGGACACAAAAGTGCGTGAGGCCATTCAATCCGGTGCCATTGGTTATTTGCTCAAAGATGTGCTGAAACCGGAGTTACTCAAGGCCATCCACGCGGCCGCGGCCGGTCAGCCTACCCTGCACCCCGAAGCCCAACGCCACCTCATGCGTCAGGTCTCCACCCCTGGCGAACTCTCACTCCTCTCCACCCTCACCGAGCGCGAAACCGATGTTTTGCGCCTTATAGCCAAGGGGCTGAGCAATCGCGAAATTGCCAGCACCCTTTTCCTCACCGAAGGCACGGTCAAAGGTTATGTGAGTGCCATCCTGGCTAAACTCGAAGTGAATGACCGCACCCAGGCCGCTCTCTACGCCGTCAAACATAAATTAGTCTAATCTGGGCACCGAGGCTTGCAGAGTAGGCCCAGAGAACCCCAGAGGGCCCGGGGCGGGGGCCCGGGGGGCCCCGGGGGGCCCGGCCGCGGGGGGGGTTTTGTGTAAATCTCTGAGTAACGCTTTTCCCGCGTGCAGGTACTAACTTTAGTCAGGAAGAACTGCTGACTCGTGCCAGCGGTTAGACAAGGCCTTCTACGGTATGCTTGCCGATATGGGAATAAGTTTTGCACCCTATCGGGTCTTATTAGTCGATGACATACCTGCCGTGCGCGAGGCTTTGACCTGGGCCATTGAAGCTGCCCCCGAACTGAAGGTGGTGGGTCAGGTGGGTGATGGTCTGGCGGCTCTCGCGGCCGCGGCCCAACTTCACCCTGATATCGTCATCCTGGATATTGAACTACCATACCTGGATGGTTATCAGGTTGCTCAAAAGCTCAAGCAAGCCCATAATTCACCCCTGATAGTTTTTCTCACCGTTCATGCCGATGACGTTTCCCGCTATCAAGCCCTAACCGCCGGGGGCGATGCCTTTGTCGAAAAGGGACAGGGCTGGCCCATTCTCATAAGCGAAATCCGACAGTTGCTATCGAGTCGAAGCAATTGCTAAACAGTTAAGTTTATCGGTAATAGAAAATCTCACGCCAGGTTGCCAAGAGAAAACCTTTGCGTTTTTGGCACCTTGCCGTGACCTAATAATTATTCCGATAAGGTTTATGGTTGGGAACCAACTTAAAAACCGCATCAACGCGGCCGCAACATCATGTCTACCGTGAATCACGACCTACCGTTTACCCTCCCACAAGCCCTGACCCGGCTCCGTTCCCAGACGCTGGGCACAGGGTGGTTATGGTTGGTCGCGGCCGCGTTTCCCCCTCTGCTCATCTACCTGCGCACCATGGCCCCCACCGTCTATGGCCTGGATAGCGCCGAACTGACCACCGGAGCCTACACCCTGGGCATCGTTCACCCACCCGGTTCACCCGTCTACCTGCTGTTAGGCCATCTCTTTACCTGGCTACCTGTGGGCGATGTAGGCTACCGTGTCAACTTGTTGTCCGTGGTCGCCGGCGGGGTGATGGCGGGTTTCTTGTACCTCATCCTGCATCAACTGACCCGTCTCCGGTGGTTAGCCCTCATCGTCACCTGGTTTCTGGCCTTTTCCTACTATACCTGGATCAGCGCCCTGACCGCCGAGTTGTACGCCTTGCAGGGAGCCTGGGTGGCAGGGTTATTCTGGCTGGCACTCCGCTGGCGTGAACAACAACGCCCCTGGCAACTACTGCTTTCACCTTTTTATATGGCCTGGGACTAGGCAACCACCTCTCCCTGGTTCTGCTCATACCCGGATTTACAGTCCTTCTGTTTGTCGCCCTCTCCCCACGTCCCCCTCTCGCCGCCTCTCCCCCTCGCCCCTTCACCGCTACACTCCTACTGGCCGCGGCCGCGACCGGACTCCTCGGCACGCTCATCTACCTCTACCTGCCCATCCGCTATCTGTCCCCGGACAACCTGAACTATGCCCGTGACTACTGGGGCATCAATTTAACCACCTGGAAAGGATTCTGGTGGATGGTCAGCGGCCGCATCTTTGGTTCCCTCTTCTTGGGCGTGCCCAGCGAACGCCTGCCGGGCGAATTGCTTACCTACCTGCATCAATTGTGGAGCAATTTTTTGGGTCTTGGTTTTATTTTGGGCGTGGTGGGTGCTGTCCTGGATTTTCGTCGCCGCCCCTGGCTACACCTGGCCCTGGGGCTGATGTTCTTGATGCACAGCGCGTTTTACCTCACCTATCGGGTGGTAGATAAACAGTTCATGTTTGTGCCCGCTTACCTCATCTGGGCGATCTGGTTGGCGCTGGGGGCACAGCATCTGCACCAATGGCTTAGCCAGGCCAAACAAGCGACTCAGCCGTCACCCTGGGTTGCCGTTGTGCCCATCACGGTAATGTTTCTGACCGCGGCCGCGCTCCTGCTCAACTATCCCCTCGTCAACGTCAGCAACGACTGGTCCGCCCGCCAACGGGGCGAGGCCATCCTGACCAACCTGCCCGCCAATGTCATCTTCTATGGCACCTGGACCGATGTACCCATTCTGGAATATCTACAACAAGTCGAAGGCCAGAGGCCCGATGTGCAGACCCGCAACCTGATTTTTATTGGCCGCCAGGTTGCCCCCCTTGAAGTAAGTCAGCGACTCGAAGCCGGGCAAACCATCTACACATCCCGCCGCAATTGGTTTCCTGAAGCAACTTTTGTTTATACCCCTCTGGAGAATTGTGGCTGTTATCAAATGAATCTAGCTGAATAAGTCCTGGACAAAGGATGAAATTGGTCCTTCGTCAAAAACGACCGACCAAAGAACCGTATCTAATCTATCTGGCACAAGGAGCGAGAAGAGCTATGCGTAACTGGTTAAATCATCGGTTTTTTACTTACTGGCGGAGTTTGAGTGTTATATTACTCGTTCTCCTGCTCAATTTTTTCATTGTCACCCGGGTGATTGGGCTATCTTATGGCTCGTTTAGCTGGTCAGCCTTTGCCCAAACCTATGATCCATATGATGATGATGACGATAATGAGAATGAAAACGAGAACGAGAATGAAAACGAAAATGAACCGTATGGCGATGTGACCTTGCCCGCCCCCACGGTTGAGCCGTACACCATTCTCGACCTGCCGACAGCCACGGCCTTACCCACAGCGCGGCCGCTGGCAACCGCCACCCCACTCGGCACACCCCCCGTTGCCGACCTATACGCTGATCTTTCTTTGCCCGTAGCCATCACCGGCACAGACACCCTGACCACCACACCACCCGCCGAAGCACCCTCTGGTGGTTTCATGCGTGGCCCCGGTTTCCTGACCAAAGGTTCCTCACTGGGAGCCGATGTGGCTCTCCTTGGGGAAACCTTCCTTTACCTTGTCCTACTCCTGGGCATAGCCGTGCAACTCATGCGCATGTGGAAAGCCCATGACTGGATCATGACCTTTGTGGTGGTAAGCAACTTCTTCCTCATCGTCCTCATTATGATAGGCTCCTACCGCGCCATTCTGAGCTTTATCGCCAGTGGCAACGCCAGCCTCAGCCCCAGTTTGTTGCTGCCCCTTGTCCACGGTTTGCTGGGTATGGCCGCCGAACTCATTGCCATCTACTGCCTGTTAGCCGGCCACAGAATTCTGCCGCGCAAAATCGGTACCCTGCGTTACTTCATGTGGGCCACCTTCGTCCTCTGGACAATGGCTTATGTGCTGGGTTTAGGTACCTATCTGGTTTATTATGGCGGCTCCGGTGGCGACGACACAGACAGCACCGAGGCGACGGCTACACCTATCGCCATTGAAGACCTGCCACCCGATCTGCCCCCTCCGCCCCAACGGATTCTGCTCCAGAACTTCGTCTTTAACCCGGCCGCGCTGACTGTACTGGCGGGCACGGATGTGACCTGGTTCAGCCAGGACGTTGCCCCACACAATGTCACCTTTGCCGATGGCAGTTTGGCAAGTGGTGATTTTGGTCAGGCGGGTAGTTTCAACTTCACCTTCACCGATCCGGGTGAATACATTATCTACTGCACACTGCACGGCAACCCTGGCAGTGGCATGTCCTCAACGATTACCGTCGTTGAACGCTCTCAAGAGGCTGTAGCTGAGGTGCTAGCCCAACCCACACCTAATGTGGTACCGCCAACGCCCACACCTGCCCCCACCGTGCCCCCACCCCCCCCCGCCCTCATCGAGCCGCCCTCGCCGGGAGTTCAGGTTGTAGGTTTGGTGGCCTTCTATGATCAATACCAGTCGAGCGATTCGGTAGCCCTGACCCTGAATGGTTTGGTGCCACCGCCAGCCGGTTTTGTCTATGTCGGTTGGCTCATCAACGAACTGACCAACCAGGTGTGGAATATCGGAACCCTGCCGGTAGATGCCAATGGGGTCGTGATTTACAGTACGACCCATCCGCTGGGTGATAATCTACTGGCCCAGTACGATGGCTTTCAGATTACCCTGGAACAAGGGGATGGCGTTGTGGATGTACCCGGAACGGTGGTTTATAGTGGTCGCCAACCCCGCCAGGCCACGGATCTGATTCGGCGTATGGCGGTCGCGGCCGCAACGCCCGCCAATGTTGGTTATGCCATCGGCGCACGTCTCCAGGTTGAAGAACTCATGCGCCACGTCGAGTTTGTGCAGATTGCCCTGGACCTGCTCAGCATCGCCGATGCCCAACGCCACTCCGAACACATCTTGAACATCCTGCTGGGTGCTCAGGCGGCCCAAGACCTGGACGGCCTACATGGCATTCAGAATCCGGGTGATACCTTTGGGGTTATTGCCTACCTGGAAAACCTGAAGGCCACCGCCGCGGCCGCGGGTGCGGCCCCGGATGCCACCAACGCCATTCGTATCCACACCACCCACGTGCAAATGTCCGCTGACAACGCTCTGGCCTGGGCCGGGGAGATACAACAAGCGGTGCAAAACATTGGCAATGCCGCTTCTGTGGGTGACATCGCCGCCGATGTCGCCACCTTGCAACGGGTCAGCACCCTGCTTCTCTGGGGTGAGGATAGCGACGGTGATGGCACCGTGGAGCCAGAAGAAGGGGGTATCTTTACTGCCTATCAACACGCGCAATACACCGGCGCCATTGGCGTCGTGGTAGGCGACTCAGCCGCCGTGGTAGACCCTGAACCAGTAGGCAACGCCCTGGTCGTAGCCACCGAAAGTGGGGAGATCGTGGTTGAGATGGGTGATTTTAGCAATAATCCGCCCAGCTTATCGGTATCGGCCGGATCGGTGGTACGGTTTGTCAATGTCGGTCAGGCGCTCCACTCGGCAACAGCCGACAACGGTTTCTTTGATACGGGGCTGATTGGCAATAGCCAGTCACAGGCGTTTACCTTTGGTGAACCGGGTTCATACAGTTATTACTGCACCTTACACGGTTTGCCCGGCGGTGTGGGTATGGCTGGCACCATTGAGGTCACGGCACCCTAATTAGCCTGACCACACTCAGATAAGATGGGTTCAATCTTGGTGATTGAACCCATCGCCTCATCATGAAACCTGATGTAAAACGGAAGTGGTCCTTCGCGGCCGCGATCTTTTTTCTCCTATTACTCCTTCTGCCGCTCGCCCGCCACTGGCTGATCCTGTATCGTCCGGTGGCGGGCGTTTATTATGAGCTAACCTCATTCATCGTCTACCTGTCTGATGGGGTCGTGGTGGGTGTTATATTGCTGGCCGGATGGCACGCATATCTTTCCCCAACCCCCCGTCCGCTTCTCAATCGTCTCTCCGCACCCATCCTCATTCCGTTGGCCCTGCTGACCGGCCTGACATTACTTTCATCCACCTGGGCACAGGATGAGGGGTTGGCCCTGTACGTTGGCCTGCGGCTGTTGTGGTTGTTCTTGTTGGTGATAGCGGTGGCACGTTTGCGGCCGCGACCCAGTCTGGTGGCGGTAGGCATGGGGCTGACCCTATTCATTCAGGCCACCGTCGCCCTGCTCCAATTCAGCCGCCAAAGCGACCTGAACTGGCAATTCCTGGGGGAAGTGCCCCTTGATATTCTCGGCCTGGTCAGCGTGATTCGGGTAGGCACGGCGCAGTTTATTCGGGGTTACGGCCTCACCCCCCACCCCAACATCCTGGGCGGTTTGCTGGTTTCTCTGTTGCTCACTTTAGTAGCGGTTTTTCTAGACCCTAACCTCTCTCAGACACAAAGCGTCGGCGAGGTTAAACGAACACGGCGAATCGGGTGGCTCATCATCATGGGGTTTGGGGCTGGCGGGTTACTGGTTAGCTTTTCCCGCTCGGCCTGGCTCGGGGGAGTGATCGGGGGGGCATTCTTCCTGGTCATACTGTTCTTAACCCCTACCTGGCGCCGACTTTATGGCCGTTACATCGCCATTCCTGTAGCTCTAGCCCTCATCCTGTTCACCGTTTTTTTTGCCCTACGGCCCAACCTGTTCCTGGCCCGGCTGATGCCTTCGGCCAGTTACACCGAAACCCGCTCCCTGGATGAACGGGCAAGGTTAGCCCAACTAGCCGGGCAGATAATCATGGCCCAGCCGGTTACTGGCATTGGAGCGGGAGGGTTTTCCCCGGCGATTGTGGCCGAGGTAGAAAAATGGGACAATGTGCGGCCGCAGCCCGTCCATTCCGTGCCCCTTCTCATTAGTTCAGAATTGGGGTTGGTGGGGGGGCTGCTCTGGCTCTGGCTCATGGTTGCGCCCGTGTGGGGAGCCTGGCAATCGTGGCGAACGGGCCACCTGACTTTGTGGGGCCTTGGGCTAACGGCTGGCTTGCTGGCCCTGGCTGTCACCGATTGGTTTGATTATTACAGTTGGGGCTGGGCACAGGGGCGGTTGCTACGCTGGATATTATGGGGCTTATGGCTCAACGAGGTCACCAATGATGCCACTAAAATATGACACCAACGGCTTAATTCCCGCCGTTGTCCAGGATGCAACCACCCATGAACTACTTATGGTTGCCTGGATGAACGAAGAATCGTTGCACCTGACTCAAACAAGTGGTGAAACCCATTTTTGGAGCCGGAGTCGGCAGGAAATCTGGCACAAGGGGGGCACATCGGGCAATGTGCAACGAGTGCGGGAGATACGAGTGGATTGTGACGCGGATACGCTGTTGGTGTTAGTAGACCCGGCTGGGCCAGCCTGTCATACCGGAGAACAAAGCTGTTTTTATCGTCAGCTTGAATAACTGGAGTTAGGTGGGGGATTCCTCTAGCTCTTTCCTCTAGCTCTAAACTCCAGTGAATAACTGTCTTCAACTTTCAAACCCCAGTCCTCTTTCCTTCAAAGACACATAACGATGGTGACCGATGACCAGATGATCCAGGACACCAATATCGAGGAGTTTGCCCGCCTGGACTAATTCACGGGTTACCCGAATGTCCTCAGGGGAAGGGGACGGATCACCCGATGGGTGGTTATGGACAACAATGATCGCGGCCGCGTTCTCTTTAATCGCCGGTTTGAACACTTCAGCCAGGCGTACCACCGATGTGTTCAAGCTACCCACATAAATAGTCGGGGTAGACAGAACCCGATTGCGCGTGTCCAGTAAAATGACCCGCAAATGCTCCTGCTCCAAATAGGCCATCTCCGACATGAGCAGATTGGCGGCATCTGAAGGGGAACTCACGCGCAGGCGCTCTTCAGGGGTGGCGATCATAGCCCGGCGTCCCAATTCCAGAGCCGATTTGATCTCTAGCGCCTTGGCTTCGCCAATGCCCTTCACCTGCATGATCTCTTTGGCTGAGGCCCTCACCAACCCCGGCAATCCCCCAAACCGGGCCAAAACCCGCTCTGCCAGGCGAACCACATTTTCGCCGCCGGTGCCCGTACGCAAAACAATGGCAATGAGTTCAGCGGATGAGAGCGCGGCCGCGCCCACCTGCATCATTCGTTCTCTGGGTCGATCATCGGGCAACATGTCCCGAATCATGGGTGCATAGTGGGGCAAACCGTTTTCGGTGGATTCGGTCATCAGACTTTCCCGTTACGATTGTAGATTGGTAATTACGCTTGGGGTAAGCTTTTCATCAGGGTAATGAGTTCGTCCCATTCTTCGGTGAGCAGGTGCAAAGAAACACCCCCCAATTCAACATGGAAAACAAAACTACCATCGTCCCCTTCACTGCGCCAGACAAAGTAGTTTTCGGTCTCGGCGAGAATGTCGCCATCAGGTTCAATATCCATATACACCTTCGCAGTTTGGGTAGATGGGTGTATTGGTCAACGAAGTAACCCATACACCCATCTACTAAATGAGTTGCAGTTTAACGGCGCTGACCGCCACCATAACGATTGCCGCCACGGTCACCACCACCACCGCTGCGATTATCGCGGCCGCGGTCACCACCACCCGGTCTTGGCCCTTTATTAGCCATATCATTGGCCCGTGCTTCTTCCAACGTCCAGCCTTCCAGCACAGCCTTGCGCGAGAGCCGCACCTTCCCCGATGACTGATCCACATCCGTCACCATTACCATGACCTCATCACCTAATTGAACCGAGTCTTCCACCCGGTTAATGCGTGTTGTAGCCAGTTGTGAAATGTGAACCATACCATCCAGACCAGGCAAAATCTCAATAAACGCGCCAAAGTCGGTAATACGAACGACCTTGCCCGTGTAGGTCTTGCCCAATTCCGGTCCGGTTGTCAAGGTACGAATCTGCTCAAGAGCGGCGTCGGTTTTCATGCCATCAACCCCAGCCACAAAAATCGTGCCGTCTTCCTGAATGTCAATGGAAACCTGATACGCTTCTTCCAGTCCACGAATGGTGCTTCCACCTTTACCGATAACCGCACCAATCTTTTCCGGATCAATCTTGATGGATTCCATACGCGGCGCGTATTGGCTCATTTCGGCGCGTGGCTCAGAAATGGTGGCTAACATGCTCTCCAGAATCTTCAAGCGAGCTTCACGGGCCTGCCCCAAGGCCTCAGCCATAATTTCCTGGGTCAAACCAGAAATTTTAATGTCCATTTGTAAGGCTGTGATACCCTCAGAAGTCCCGGCTACCTTAAAGTCCATATCACCCAGGTGATCTTCAAGCCCTTGAATGTCGGTCAAGACGGCATATTTTTCGCCATCGGCGACCAATCCCATGGCAATACCGGCTACGGGTCGTTTAATCGGCACACCAGTATCCATCAACGCCAGTGTCGAAGCACAGACACTGGCCTGGCTGGTACTACCATTAGACGATAACACTTCAGAAACTACTCGAATGGTGTAAGGGAAATCCTCTTCTGATGGGATCACGTAACGCAGAGCCGTTTCGGCCAGCGCGCCATGACCAATTTCGCGCCGTTTGGGGCCACGCAAAGTCCAGGTTTCGCCAGTGGAGAAGGGGGGGAAATTGTAATGGTGAATATAGCGACGGGTCTCATCAGGATGCAACCCATCGAGCTTTTGCGCCTCGCGGGGTGTACCAAGGGCCACGATAGACAACACTTGTGTCTCACCGCGTTGGAACAAACCAGAACCATGTGCCCGTGGGCTTAATCCTACTTCACTCGCCAGCGCCCGAATTTCGGTATAGCCTCGGCCATCGGGGCGTACACCTTCGTATAAAATTCGGTTCCGTACGGCTTTTTTCAGCTCAGAGCTAAATGCTTCCCGCAAATCTTTGGGCAAAGCCGACTCATCATCCGAAGCCATCTCGTTGATGATTTCCTCGCGGAGTTCGTCCACAGCCGCATTGCGGTCATGACGATCTGTTTGGTCAGCCACAACTTGTTGTAACCGGCCACCAATGAGGTCACGCATGGCAGTCACCATCGCCTGATCCATCGTGGCATAATGGACTTCTCGTTTGGCCTTACCCAAAGCTTCACGCATTTCCAGTTGTACATCAATCAGTGGCTGAATAGCCTTATGCCCAACGCTCAGGGCTTCAAGCAGAATGTTTTCGGGAACTTCATTGGCTCCGGCTTCAACCATGATGACGGCATCACGGGAACCAGCGATGCGTAAATCAAGCTGGCTGTGTTCCATTTCGGAGATTTCAGGGTTGATAACGTATTGGCCGTTTATATAACCGACACGCACGGCCCCAATAGGCCCCTCCCAAGGAATGTCGGAGATGGTCAAGGCGGCACTCGCCCCATTGACGGCCATGATGTCCAGGTGATGAACACTATCAGATGATAGGGTGGTTACGATAACCTGTACTTCATTGCGCATACCATCAGGGAACAGCGGCCGCAACGGACGATCAACCAGGCGACAGATCAGTGTGCCTTCCGTGGTGGGGCGTCCTTCGCGGCGGAAGAAGCTACCGGGAATTCGCCCGGCGGCATACATTTTTTCTTCGTATTCAACACTCAGGGGAAAGAAGTCTAGCCCCTCGCGAGCAAATTTGGACATGGTGGACGTAGCCAGGAGAACGCTGTCTCCCATTTGAATGGTGACGGCACCACCAGCTTGCATGGCTAATTTGCCCGTTTTGAAAGTGACCGTTTCGCCCGACACTTCCGCAGTAAAGGTTTGTTCTGATAACATATTTTTCCTCATTTTCAGATATTTTTCTGTTTGTACACAAAGTTGAATAACTGTTCTTTAGGCTGAACAGTTACAGAGAGCAGGGTTGCGGCCGCGGACAAACCTTATCGGTCAGTAAGACATACCGACTCGGTGACAGGCCTGCCCAGGCCAATAACAACAAACAACAGCCGTCTTCACCGGCCATAAACCATCAATTCCATGGGGGTAATTCAATTGGAGGTTATCTAAGGGGATTAGGGACTGGGGTTTGGCTCATACACCCGACGAACAATATGAAACAAAGCCCAATACCTAATACCTAAACGCCTCAAATTCCTCTTAAATTGATTACCACATAATTTCGATCGAATGACACAAAAAATGCGTAGATGGGCCAACCACCTACGCATTTCTTAATTTATTTTTTAGCGCCGGATGCCCAGCCGTTCAATAACACTACGATAACGGTCAGGATCAGAGTCGCGTAAGTAAGAAAGAAGGCGTCGCCGCTTACCTACCAACTTAAGCAGACCTCGGCGGGTGCTTTCATCATGTTTGTGCATCCGCAAATGCTCTTGCAATTGATAAATGCGTTGGCTAAAGAGGGCAATCTGCACCTCTGGTGAACCGGTGTCACCCGGATGTTGAGCATACTCAGTAATAATCTCGGTCTTTCGTTCCCTGGTAAAGGACATAGTGCATTCTCCTGTGAATGTGCTGTAATTGTGTGCCTGCAAAGCCGCCGTGCCGAAAACGTCGTACTTCCAAGCAAAATTGAGACAGGGAAGGATTATAGTCCATCTGTTCGTATCCGGCAAAAACAGTTTTAGCCTCTCATCCCTTACACCAAGAAAGCCGATTCAAACAGAATCGGCTTTCTTGGTGGCCTTAAAGATTTTCGGAAACTTTTAAGGCTTAGATAAAACTATTCCAAGGTTTTCACTATTGGGTCGGGGTGATGGGTACAGTATTGGTCAGGGGAACCGTGGCAGTGATAGAACCGGTTGGGGTAATCGTGAGCGTAGAAGTAATGGGCACAACAGGAGGCGGGGGTGGCACAGGGATGCTTGTTAGTAGGGAGATGGCGCTTTGCACGGCTGTTTGATCAACCACATAAACACGGTCATCGCCTTGCCTCTGCAAATAATAACCCGTTCCACCCACAATTACGTCGCCAACATTAAAGGTATAGCGCACACTCTCTCCGTTACGATCAGCTACGACAACAATAACAGTCGCCGGTTCGTCCAGACCATACGCCGCAAGCGGGTTTTCACCAGATTGTAGGACCTGGCGGCTAGAAATATTGAGCATACCATTGGCCTGGGAGATGATAGAGCCACTGATGAGTTGGGTGTATGTGGGTACAACCTGTGCCCATGCCCCTGTTTCATCCAGGGCAAAGGCGCGATTGGTGAGGTTGCCATCTTCATCAGTTCCCGTCACTTCCAGGCGAGTGGGGGTTATAATGTCAGTCGTTTCCGGAATGACACGGATGCGTGGGGCTACCGTAGGTGCAGGGGGAACGGTAACCTCGGCGGTAGTTTCATCAGCATTGTTGCTGATGACGAGATAAGCCACCAGTGCCAGAAGAATGACACCCAAAATCAAAGTTGTGCGGCCGCTCATCGTACTTGTCTCCGTGAGTACCACACCGCTCCACCAATAACCAACATCAAAACAGGACCCAGCCAGGTACTAATCCAACGGAGCAGACTTAGTTGTTCTTGAGGAATAGCCACGGTCCGCTGTACACTCTCGCGAGGAGTGAGTTCGATACTGAATTCATCGCGAGCCAGCCAATTCATGGAATTGGTAAAGAGAATGCTATTACCGCCGGCGGTGTTCAAACCATTACGGATAAAGTCGGCATCACCAAAAACGACCAGACGCCCCCCACTCTCCAGGTTTTCTGCGGCTACAGCGACTACCAGAGGGCCAGCGTTATCATCTTCGGTCTGGCTAACGGAGCCTGATTCTCCCTGAACGTCGGTCTCGCCCCAGGCTTGCGGACTTGTACGCACCAGTTCGATGGGGGTGACATTACCTGTTGGCAACACGTTAATGGAGCGAGCTACCCGATAGATGGTACCGAATTCAGGCAGTTCATCGGTGATAATGGGGCTGGAACCAAAATCTACACCCAAAAAGGTCACCCCATCGGCGATGCCTGCCTGAGCCAGTTCCAAGTCCACGATAATATCTGTCCGCACTTCAATTCCCCATTCCGCTAACAGAGGAGTCAACGTATCTTCTCCGGCCAACAGTCCGGCAAACATCTCTTGACTAACCGGGAAATCTTGCGCCACGAAGAGTGAGCCACCGTTATTGAGATAAGAGCGCAAAACCTCTATCTCTTCAGCCGGAATAAATGCCTGGGGATCAATAACGACCACGGCAGAAGCGTCTTCAGGCACCGAGCCTGTCGTGAACAGGTTCAGAGCGTCTAATGTGAACCCTAGTTCTTCCAGGCTGGCCTGTAATTGGCCGATCCCGGTTTCTTCCAGGCTGTCATAAGCTGGTTCACCGTGTCCGGTGAGGAAGTATAGTTTTTTCTCTTGGGGGTTAAGTACCTGAATAAGCGCGGCATGTAAATCGCGTTCAGCCAGGCTGGTGGCTTTAGCAAAAGCCTGACCTTCGCCTTCACCCTGGGTAAAAACCAGGACGCCATCCTGGGTGAGATCATATTGTCCTACCAATAAGGGGTTGGAGTACGGATCCAGGAATTCATAGGTTAGTTGATCAGTATACGCGGTCAAAGAATCGAGTGTCGTGCGGGCTTGTTGCTGTTGCAATGATAGTTGAGCACTGTAGAAACCCAGGATATGAATGGGTTCATCAAGTTCTTCGAGCAGGGATAAGGTTTCTGGCAGAGGGGTGAATTCGCCTGTTTCGGTAACATCATAACGCCAGTCGTTGTTGCGGTAAGCCACGTAGTAAAGAATGGCGGCGATGGCGACGACAAAAAGGATGGACAGAAAGGTGTTGAGACCATAACGGACTTTGCGGCCGCTTAACATGATCCGTACATCGTCTGGTCGAAACACCGCAAACAGAAGCAGGAGCAATGCCCCCAACCCTAACAGGATGTTGACCAGAGTGGTAAAGCGGTCTACCACGACATAGGTCACAGCTCCAGAAACGAGCAAGACCAACCCCACCCAGGGAAAAATTGAGATTAAACTTTGTTGTGTAGATTTATTCATTGCTGTCCCTCAAGGTTAGAACAGGCAGTAGATGGGTTGATAATCAACGCCAACGACGACTCTCGAAGAAGCGCGCGGCCGCGAACAGGAACACTCCCGTCACCAATACAAAGTACAGGGTATCCTTCACCGTCAAAACACCGCTAAAGAAATTTTCTTGATGCGATAAAAGTGATAACTCACGCATGATGATACCCACCCGCTCCGGTAGTGAAGGGTTGTTACTGAGAAAAGCCAGCAGGTAGAGAATGAGAATCACCGCAAAAGACAACATAAACGCGTTAATCTGATTCGTAGAAATGGTCGAAGCAAAAATGCCAATACTAATCAGAGCACTGCCCCACAACACCACCATAAGATAGGTCGTCAGCATCGGCCCTACGTCCGGGTTACCAAAACGTAACAGCACCAATGGGTAAATAAGGGTGAGTGCCGTGGTGGCAATGTATAAGATGAGGGCGGCCAAAAATTTGCCCAGAATAACCTGACCATCGGTTATCGGCATGGTCATTAATAATTCAACCGTGCCACTTTGCCGCTCTTCAGAAACCAGGCGCATGGTAATAGCCGGAATGGCAAACACACCCAAAAAAGCAAAGGTGCTGAGTGAGTCGGCCACATTGGGGGCGGGGGCACCCTGGGCACCCTGGGCTAGAAAGGATATTTGTTGAGCAAAAATAGCCCCGGTTATGAGCGACATAGCCGCCATAAACACATAAGCGATAGGTTGAACAAAGATAGCCCCTAACTCACGACGGGCAATAATCCAGGCGTTTTGCATTATTCTTCCTCCTCGCCAGCTTCATCTTCCTGCTCATCTACAGTTTTTTGGATCGCCAGGGCTTCGGCTTCGCGCAGATAGCGCAAAAACAGGGATTCCAGACTGAGGCGTTCATTGCTCATTTCGAGCAAACCCCATCCCTGTGATATGACCGTTTGAGCTATCTGGCTGCGGGTATCATCCCGACCATCAAAAACAACGCGGAGATGGTTGGCATCAATAGATTGCACGGTATAGACACCTTGGGTTGAAGACAGCGCGGCCGCGTCGCCTGGTTGCGCCAACTTCAGTGTCAGGGCCTTTTCCTCACCCTGCCCCAAATCACGCAACGAAATATCCGCCCAGACCTTGCCCGCAATAATAATGATGGCTCGATCACAGATTTGTTCGACTTCGCTGAGGATATGGGTACTGAGCAAAACCGTGCGATCCTGCCCCAATGATTTGATGAGCTGGCGCACATCAATAATTTGACCAGGGTCCAGACCGATAGTGGGTTCATCCAAAATCAACACATCCGGGTTATGGATGAGGGCCTGCGCCAATCCTACTCGTTGGCGCATACCTTTAGACAACTTACTGATATGGCTATCGGCCCGATCCAACAGGTCTACCATTTCCAGTACGTCATCCACGCGGTTCCATAAATCTTTTATGCCCCGCAGACGGCCAACAAAGGCCAGATACCCTTCCACACTCATTTCCGGGTACAGGGGCACAGTTTCCGGGAGATAACCTAACCGTCGCCGGGCATCCATGGACTGGGTGACTGTGTCGTAACCCGCAATCGAGGCCGTGCCGTTGGTGGGAGGCATATATCCGGTCAGGATACGCATGGTCGTCGTTTTTCCGGCCCCATTTGGCCCCAAAAAGCCGACGATCTCCCCTTTTTTACACTGGAAATTAATGTCACGAATGGCGGTATACGTATCATAAACCTTGGTCAGGTTCTCCGCCTTAATCATGATGTGGGGTGATTGACTCATAAGCATCACTCGCAGGTGGTATAAGATTGATTCTTACTCTTTGGACAAAAAAAAGCACACCAGGCTTTTTCTACAGCGATAAAACAAGCTGTGCTGTGGCAAAGGTGTGCAGACAGGGGCGTATAGTAGCCAAAAGGAATTACCTTGTCAAACGCGCGGGGGGCGCTGTAGCCGTGTTGCTTTATCGCCGCGTTGGGTATATCTGGCCTGAGCTGTGGGGGACTCATTTCTCAGTCGCCAATCTACTCTGGTAACGGTACAATCAAACCATGCAACGAATCTCCTGGTTATGTCGTTGTTTACCCCTGTTGCTGATGGCCTGCCAACCAAACAATACCCGCCCAAATGACATACCGGTGGTAAGTTCACCGGCCGTTATGACAAGTAGAGAGCCATCATCTATCTGGCAACCTGCTCCCGGAACAAGCTGGCAATGGCAACTGAGCGGCCCAATTGACACTTCTATTGATGTCATGATGTTTGATCTTGATTTGTTTGATACCCCGGTAACGGTAATAGAGCAACTACAGGCACAGGAACGGGTGGTTATCTGTTATTTTAGCGCGGGGAGTTATGAAGATTGGCGACCGGACGCGGCCGCATTTCCCGCTCATGTATTAGGTGAACCCTTAGAGGAGTGGCCCGGCGAACGCTGGTTGGATATTCGCCAGTTAGAGGTGCTAGGTCCCATCATGAGCCAACGACTAGACCTGGCTCAGCAAAAAGGGTGCGATGGTGTAGAGCCGGATAATGTGGATGGCTATAGTAATGACACGGGCTTCCCTCTTACCGGTGATGATCAACTCGTTTTTAACATCTGGCTGGCGAATGAAGCGCACGCCCGTGGTTTGTCGGTCGGGCTGAAAAACGACCTGGATCAGGTGATTGAACTACTGCCCTATTTTGATTGGGCTTTGAATGAACAATGTTTTCAGTATGAGGAATGTGCGTTATTGCTCCCGTTCATTGAGGCCGGAAAGGCTGTTTTTGGGGTCGAGTACGAACTGGAACCGGCCGAGTTTTGTGAGCAGGCCAACGAAATGGATTTTGATTGGTTACAGAAAGCGTATGAGTTGGATAGTTGGCGGGTGACGTGTCGGTGAGTTTTGAGTTTCGCGTTCCATGTTTCAAGTTTTACGATAGGTGAGTGTGAATCAGCAACCTAATTCGGATTTTTGTTTTGTTTGCGGCCGCGCGAATCCTCACGGCCTGCACATGCGTTTTACTGACAACGGCCACAACCAGGTCGTGTCTGATTATACCGTGGCCGAACCGTACCAGGGGTATCCGGGCGTCGTGCATGGCGGGGTTGTCTCAGCCATGTTAGATGAAGTGGTGGGTCGGGTAGCGCTCATTGGCGACCACCACCATTTTATGATGACAGTAAAGATGCAGGTGAAGTTCCGTCAGCCCGTGCCGACGGACACACCGCTACGAATTGTAGGCGAACTGGTGAAACTTCGCGGCCGCATCGGGCAAGCCGTTGGGCGCATTGAACTGCCCGATGGAACTATCGCCGCCGAAGCCGAACTCGTCCTGGCTGATCTGCCCACAGAGTTGCGTCGTCATGATATGGAAGCCTTAGGCTGGCGCGTTGACAACTAATTGGGTTTAGAGCCAACATGGATTGGTTTTCCGTTGGCTCTCGCTCCAACCTGTAAACTCAAGCCAATATTCACCGCTTCCATACGGTTCAATCAGTCAAGAACCATACAATAAGATCGTTCATCTTCTGCTGTCCAGTGCATAACCTTAGAGGAACCCGCTAGAGTAGATCAGTTGGGAAACCCGCTTGCTCTAGCCCTAAACACAAATTACGGTATTCTGTTCTCCCAGAGCTTCATGCGGCTTCGGGCCACACAAAATACATCCCCGTTCAACCATGTGGCAAGTATATCTGCGCGAACGACGAATTGATTCTTTAAGACTAGTAATGCCAGCCCTGGCCAGCATTACGGCCATCGTCTGCTTTTTTGCCGCTGTCGCTATTGGCACAAACAGCCAGGCTGAACCCTGGAGCCTCTGGGTTACGGCTATCCTCTCACCGGTTACTACGGCCATAGCCTGGCGACTCTTACGCCAGGATAAACGGCAATTATCGGCTGGCGCCCTTTTTACCATCAGCCACATCGTTCTTCTCACCATCGTTTATGCCCACACCTGGACCTCGGGCAGTATTGTCCCTTACCTTTACGGCATCCTCATCATCAGCAGTAACATGATTATGTACAATGGAGCTGGCTTTGTTATTTGGCCGGTTTCCTCAGCCGTGATTCTTATTACTGCTTACATTATTAGCGGCCGCAACCTGAACGATGTCTTATTAACGCTCGCGCCTATCACGATTAATTTCATTCTCGCTTGTGTTTCTTTACTCTCCACCTATGATTGGGAACTGGCCCTGGAATCGGTTAATGAAATTCGCCAGAAAGCCCAGGCCCGGCGCGATGAACTGTTTTCTATAAAAGAGGACCTGGATCAAAGCAACGCCAAACTACGGGCCACCAATGACGCCCTGGACAAAGCGCGGCAGGAAGCCTTAAATGAACGAGACCTGCGTACTCGTTTTATGAATAATGTCAGCCACGAATTACGCACACCCCTCAACGCCATCGTCAACTTCGCCCACATCATCAGTGCCGGGGCCTGTGGGCCAGTCACCGAACGGCAAACCGATTATTTACGCCGGGTGGAACAGGCGGGCTGGCATTCCCTCAATGTTCTCAATGATTTACTTGACCTGGCCCAAATTCAAGCAGGCGAGTTTCGCTTGAATCTACAGGTGATTCCTTTACATGAAATATGTGAAGATGCAATGAGCAATACGCGGGGTCTGATTTTAGATCGCCCCATTGACTTAATTCGTGATTTTCCGGCCCAATGGCCCCAAGTTTATGCGGATGGCGTGCGCTTAAAACAAGCCCTGATCAATCTGCTGGGCAATGCCGCCAAGTATACGGATGAAGGCTCTATTGGTCTGCGTATCCGTCAGGAAGGCGAGTGGGTCAAAATTATGATAGCTGATACGGGCATCGGCATTGCCCCGGAGTACCATCAGGTTATCTTTCAAGAGTTTCGTCAGGTAAACGAGGGCGACGCTCGCAAACGAGTGGGTACAGGCCTCGGTTTACCCATTACTCGTCACCTGATTGAGCGGCACGGGGGTACCTTGACGGTACTGAGTGAGCCGGGTCGTGGTTCGGTGTTCACGTTGACGTTGCCCGTCTGGCAGGACAAGAAAGGCCACGAAAATGGAGCCGAACCCCCACAAGTAAGCCGTATCACCCCAGAAGTTGATCCTTTGGTGACCGCTGGCTAATTGTTATCCTGGTAGGGATTTGATACACTTGACTTATGAGCATAACTCTGGATAAAGCAACGATTATTGTGGTCGAAGACGATCCCAACGCACACCTCATCGCGTTGGATCTATTACACCTGAGTGGTGCCAACCGGTGTTACGCCCGGCGAAATGTCGCGGCCGCGCTCCGATTCGCCGAACAGCTACCTGAAATAGACCTGTTCCTGGTGGATGTGAACATGCCCGACCAAAGCGGTTATGACCTGCTCCGCCTGGTGCGCGAGCATGACAAACTAAAACGAGCCAAGGTTGTGGCCGTTACCGCTGGAACCCTGGCCGAAGATGTAGAAAAAGCGCACATGGTGGGGTTTGATGGGTTCATCAGTAAACCCCTCAAACCAGACCGGTTTGCTTTGCAAGTACAGGATGTGTTAAACGGAAAATATGTCTGGGACTCACGTTAAACGGCACTGGTTTCATTTTGGCCTGATATGCCTGGTGGGGATGGTCATTGTGGTAGCTTGCGGCCGCGAGGCCACGCCTCAATATGGTCATCAGGTTACCTTAAGTGGTACCGCCCTGCTGGCTTGTAGCCAGGAATGCCTGGATCATGGTCAATGTGGATCAGTTGTAGGGACAGCAACCCAGGCTGTATTAGTTGGCTCCCCTGAAATACCTTCCACCAAACCCCGCCAATTTGCACTCCCTCATGGTAGTCAGGTCGTCATTACCGGTGAACCCCTAAGCGTCAATCTGTTATTGGCAACCAATGCCAGCACGAGTGAAGTCACCCCTTTTTACCCCGTAACCGTGCCAGAGCGTAACAACGCCCCTGGTTGGGTAGCCGGGTGGTGTCTAACATCCCCGTAGTGTAAAAGGGTAATTCCGTTCTCGCTCCACCCATATTGAGAAATCAGAAGTATCAAGAGGAGGTATAAGATGCGTATTGACCAGGTACGTGAAGCCGAACTCAGAAAACGAAAGGGTAGTAGCATTCGCATGATCATCCAGCTTGTCTGGTTGATAATTTCTGGGGTCGTGGCCTATTTCCTAAGTAGCTATATCATCAACAATACCGACCTAAATTTTAACTTTTTTCGCAACAACTTCTTCATTCCCCCGTCATACCCGATTGGGTCATTCATGGGGCCTTCATCCTCATTTTGGTGTTTTTGATGCAGGCGATATTTGCTATCGGTTTTGCTTTTGGTAGCCCTGAGGGGCGGATTAAAACAGGCCGACCACGAGCCGATTCGCGTAACCCCGATCCGTTTGATGACAACCGACCTTATTAACCCAGGATGATTACAGCAATTATCCTGGCGGCTGGTCAGGGGCGGCGTTTTGGTCAGACAAAACAGTTGATGCCGTGGGGAGAAACAACTATCCTGGGAGCCACCCTTGCGCAAATACAACAATCTCAGGTAGATGATATTCTGGTGGTAACGGGTCACGACGCGGCCGCAGTCACCCTCATCGCCTCAGCCCACCACCTTCCCACAATCCACAACCCCCATTACGAAGCGGGCGAGATTCTCTCTTCTCTCAAAACCGGAATACAAACCTTGCCCGCAACGGTCGCGGCCGCGCTCGTTATCCTGGCCGACCAGCCCTTCATCCCACCAACTGTTATTGACCAACTTATCACCCGTTTCAAGGCCGGAAACGGCCAACTGATCGCCCCAACCTACCACGGACAACGGGGTAATCCGGTGTTGATCGGGCGACCGTTTTTTGCTGAACTGTTGGCCCTGCCCCCACAGGCAGCCCCGCGCACGTTGCTGCAACGCCACCCCGACAAACTAGTCCTGGTCGCTGTGGACTCAGAAGCTATTTTGCTGGACATTGATAGGGTGGAAGAGTATGAGCGGTTGCGGCCGCGTTAACCGTTCACATCACTGGTTTTCTCGGCCCGCACCAGGTCAATCGTCTCAACCGCATGGCGGAAATGAGGAATGACAATGCTCCCGCCGACCACCAGCGCGATGTTCAACACCTCAATTAACTCTTCTTCGCTGGCCCCCAGTTCCAAACACTGAAGAATGTGATAGTCAATGCAGTCATTACAGCGCAGAACGGCTGAAGCCACCAGCCCCAAAAATTCCTTGGTTTTTTCATCAAGGACACCTTCACGGTACGCGGCCGCGTCCAGATTAAAAAAACGCTTGACCCCCAAATGATCCAACTCCATAATCCGGGCATTCATCCGCTCCCGGTAGGCGCGAAACTCGTCTACTCGTGATGTCATTATGAAACTCCTGTATGTGGTGCGTGGTGCGTGGCACAAATTGTACAGTCTCTCAATCTCTCAGTCTCCCAATCTCTCAGTCTCTCAATCTCTCAGTCTCCCAGTCTCTCAATTCCCCCGGAGAAAACATGACCCACTTAATCCCCACTCATGATGAACGTATCGCCTGGCTAGCCATTCCTGCTGAAGAAGAGCTGGACCCTAATTTTCGTAAATTGTTTGCCAAGGCCCGAGAAAACCTGGGTTTTGTGCCGAATGTGTTTGTGGGCTACATGGCGCGGCCGCAACATTTCAGCTTCTGGTTCAGCCATTTCAAAGAGCTAACCCTGGGTGATTCCCAACTCAGCCGCGCCGAACGAGAAATGATCGCCGTCGTTGTCTCCTCACTCAACCATTGCCTCTACTGCCTGGTCAGTCATGGGGCCGATTTACGCCTCAGCCTGGAAGACCCCATCCTGGCCGATCGGATTACCCTGGATTATCGCCGCGCCGGGCTGGATGAACGCACCCGCGCTATGTTGGATTACGCCGCCAAAATCACCACCCACCCCGTCGAATGTGAGGAGAGCGATATCCAACATCTACGCGATTTAGGTTTTACCGATGAAGCCATTTTTGACATCGCCGAAATCGCCGCTATGTACAACTTCACCAATCGGCTCGCCTCAGCCACGGGTATGTTACCCAACCGGGAATATCACAACCTGGGGCGATGACCCGCCAAAACGACAAGAGGAACACAGAGAGCGCAGAGAAGGCACAGAGATGCACAGAGATTTATGCGCGTTTTACTAAGCCTGGTGCCTGAGCTTGTCGAAGGCATAGGCGAGCTTCGACAAGCTCAGCCCTCGACAGCGTTAATCGTTACGTTTTTTCAGCTCAATCATCCGTGTCCAAATTTCTTTCTTCGACAGCCTGCTAGGTGAAGGAATGATGGGTCCCCGGCTCAAAGAGGGTCAGGTTTAGGATGTCCTGGTAACCAAGTTGCTGATAGAGGGGGTGGCCCATTTCGCTGGATGAGAGAACCCCCACCGGATGCCCGGCCGCGGCCGCATCCGCTATCATTTGTGTCACCATCGCCCGGCCAATCCCGCGTCGCCGTTGCGTAGCCAGGGTGTGAATGCCGTCCAGACAAAAGACGCCCCCCTCTAATAACACCAACCGCCCCCGCGCCACGGGCAAAGGCCCCTGATAAACCAGATAATAACGCAACCGGGCTTCTTCCAGTTCAACCGGATAAATCGCCATGCGCCCCTGAGTGCGGTTGTACCACTCTACTTGCTGAAGGGTGGTAACACGTTGGATGGTCATGCCGGCAGGTAGCGGGGTAACAGCCACGGCCGCGGCCGCACGCCACATCAAGGTTTCACGGACAGTCACGTTATAATCCGCGGCCGCGAACTCAGCTTCCACCCCGTCCCCAGCCCGATGAAACACCGCCAACCAATGTCCCCCACGCTGTGACAACTTTTGCATCAACCGCATTACTTCAGGGATGGGCGTTTCATAAACAAAAAACTCGTGCTCCTGCCCCCCCATGGGCACGCCATAATGCACATGCCACACCCGGCCAATCCGCTCCCAGGAGCTACAACCCTTGCTCCGGGCCACAAACCAGCCTTCCACAAATGCCTCAATAATCGCGAGTATGTTATCCGAGGTTAGCATAACTTGAATGATGCCCGTTCATTGCCAGCGAAAATGGGCCACCAATTCCGGCAAATTAACATCTGTTACCGTCAGGGCAACCCGATCATCCAGCGGTCGATCTTTACGCAAATATAGCTCCGTTTCATAAGCCAGATCGGGTAGCAAAACCAGATCGCGGGAACCCCGTTTTTCGATGATAATGCCCTCGCCCTGCCACTCCGGGTTCTGGAGCAGATAGACCATCGTCCAATGGGTATTGGAGAACCGTTCTGCCTGGCGCACGCTTCCGGTTACGGCATCCGCCGCACCAATACGGGTCAAAATGTCGGCTTCGGTAAGGAGTGGCTCGCCACGCAGGTAGGCCCGTAGTTGCTGGTGAACCACCATATCCAGGTAACGGCGCAGAGGGCTGGTGGCCTGCACGTATAGGTTCATTCCCAGACCAGCGTGTGGCGCAGCCGCGACCTTTTGTTGGCCCCGTTTCATGCTGCGGCGCAGGGCAAAATATTGGGATGGCGTCGCGGCCGCGAGCGGCGCATCTTCATCCGGTGGTTCCTGGGTCGTAAACGGAAACGGTATGCCTTTTTCCAGCGCAAAACGGGCCACCGCTTCCCCGGTCATCAACATGGCTTCACGCACCAGGTTCCGGCTCTGCAAATCAGGTAATGGTCGAATCACCACCCGCCCCTCTTTTACCCGGATGCGCACTTCAGGTAAATTGATCTCTACCGCGCCATTTTGCTGGCGAGCAACCTGGAAGGGTTGCACAAAATCACACATTTCCGCAAATGGCGATTCGGTCAGCCGGGTCTCCGCTTCCTCGTAACTGGTGCGACTGACCCGCACCCAACTGGGCACCATTTCCTGCACCGTGGCCCCCGTTTCTGGCGACCAATTCAGCGCAAAGGAAAGGGCTGGTGAAATTTCGCTAAGACCCAGGGCCAGGAGAGGGGTGGCTTCGGGTGGCAACATGGGGATGGTGCCATCGGGTAAATAAAGGTTGGCTCCGCGGCCGCGGGCTTCCAAATCGGCCGGTGAATCAGGGGGAATGAGCGCGGCCGCGTCGGCCACATGCACCCACAGCCGTTCCCCATCCCAACTCAAAGCATCATCCGGATCGCTACTCCCTTCATCATCAATGGCCCAGGCCACCAGATGGGTTAAATCGCGACGAGTCTCCTCTGGCAAGGATGGCAACGGCACATCGGGCAACGTCAACGGCACACCCACCCGGATCGGATAAGGGTTCGTCTCTTCTGTCCAGTAACCGATGTTTAGCAACAAGGCATGGCCGTTCTGAACCGTTTCGGCCCGCCCCAACGCCCGGAGAATGCGGCTTTGCTCTCGTTTAGCTAATGCCAGGTTTTCCACATCTTCCAGGTAGGTTTTATCTTCCGGGGCATAATGCCCCTCTTCCAGACGATGCAGAAACGCTTGCCAGGCCCGTTCCGCGGCCGCTTTGGCTTCTCTGGCGGCCGACTTTTCAGCCACCACAGAGGGGGTATGGGTCACGATGGCTTCGGGCGTACCAGCAAAATACAGCCCATCATCCAATAACTGCCAGACCGCCCAGGCGGTGGCCGGTGAATAGGCGCCATAAACCAGATCGGCCAGTTCGGCCAGGGTGGTTGTTTCGCCCAACAATAGCTCCCAGGCTGATAAGACATCTCCCGACGGTTTACCGAGCAGCCGAAGTTGAGTAACCGGTCCCGGATGCAAAAACAACACATCTTTAGGCCGTACTTTGGCTATTTCGCCATCCTCTAGCTCTATCTCCAGCTTCTTATCCACGGCGCGCACCCGTGCCGGGCGGTTTTTGTACATCACCAAAGCGTCACGATGTAGTTGGATTTCCGACATGCAAAACCAGCCTTTTCCAAATAAGATGGGGTAATTGTATGGTTCACATGGGGCACAGGCCACTTTGCGCTAAATTGCCTGTTAAAAAAGCGTGAACTGTTGCGACTTAAAGTACAAGGGGAATTTTAAGTGCGGCCGCGTGCCCGGCCAAACTAATTCTTTGTAACTGTATAGGTGTAGCCTGAACTTGTCTAAGGTTACACCGGGCTTTGACAAGTTCAGCCTTCAAGAGCGTGTATAGTTACAATTTTTTATTCACAGAAGGAGACCTCTCATGAAAAATAGACAACCATCACGAAATCGCTTTACCTGGTTTTTAACCTTAGGCAGTGGCTTACTGGCACTGATTCTATTGGGCAACTGGCTCAATCAGCAGGCTTCATTAGCCGCACAGGGCCGCCCCCCGGAACCCCGTCCGGCGTTTGGGGGTGTCCCGGTAACCGCCGTTTTAAGCGATACCGCTAACCTGCCCACCCAAACAATTCCTTTTACGGTTCAAGGGGCCGGGTGGCAACAAGTATTTACCGAAACCTTTGAATCAGGCATTTCTGGCACGGTATGGACGGTATTTGATGAAGATGGCACCACCAATGGCGAATATAAATGGGGTACGGAAACATACACCAATACCACCCCGACAGGAACGCGTAGTGCCTGGGCTGTAGGTGATGGTGAACAGGGGGGCACGCTTGATCCGGCCACAGATGGTTATCCTCCCAACGCCCAATCCTGGTTAATTTATGGCCCCATTGATATGTCAGATGTCACCGAAGGGATGGTGATGTTCAATTATTGGTTCCATGCCAGCATCGGTGATACCTTTGCCGTCATGGCCTCGACCAATGGCACCACTTATACCGGTCTGGCCACGAATAATGGCGGCAGTGGTGGCTGGGCTGAGGTGATGTATGATCTAGGCGCTTATGCAGGTGAATCGCAACTCTATGTGGCTTTTGTGTTCACAAGCGACAGTTCCACGAACCCCTCTAATCTAAAGGGGGCGTTTTTGGATGATGTGATCTTCGCGTTTAATCTCCTGCAACGGACTTACCTGCCTTATGTGCGGCTTGACCCCACTCAGACACCCACCGCCACACCTAGCCCCACACCATCGCCCACCCCCACCGCCACACCGACCCAACCCGCAAACCCCTACGTAGACAATTTTGATAATTCGGGCACAGGCTGGCGTATGCGCCGCCAAAGCACGGGGCCAACTTCACCGGCTAACAGCGTCTCTTACGTGACAGGCGGACGGCTGGAGCTTAATGTAAGCAAGGCTTCCCATTATGTCATAGGTGCGCCCATGGCCGCGGCCGCGTCCTCTAGCAAATACCGCATCGAAACCCAGGCGCAGTTGATCAGCCCGGTGGATCAAAGTGGTTACGGTATCGTCTTTGGCGGCAACTGGAATGGACAGACCTGCCCCAATAGCAATTACACCTCTTGTTTCACCAGCTACTATTTACTGGAAGTAAAGTGGCTGGCCAACAACAATAATCCACTCCTGGTGGCCCGTCTGCGCGAGATTACCGGCCATGATGGCAACAACCATCCCACCGGGACGATTCTCTTTAACTGGACAGAAGCGCGGCTCGTTAATGGCGTGACCATCAATCCCAATGGCGTCAATGAGTGGGATATTCAGGTGCAAAATGATGGCACGATACGGGTTTATGTGGCTAATCAGTTGTTCAAAACGGTATCAGGGGAAACCACATACTTCGGTCAGAAATATTTTGGCTTGATGGCTTCCTCGATCAATGAGGCAGGTGGTACAACCAATAATGCCGTTGTGCGATACGAGTACATTTCGGTTGTCCCTGTCCCGTAAACAGGCTCCCACCAAACAGGTTGGTAGTGACCGGTTAGCCCGCTAAAGCGGTCACTACCAACAGCGGGGAACGCAGACCACCTCTTCGTTCGTAGTGCCGGCTTTAGCCGGTTCTTTAGCCCGCTAAAGCGGTCACTACGAACGGGGAAGAACGGGGAAAGCCGTTAATATGACAGGATCAGGTTTCAAATTTGAGTTGGGTATCACCAATGGTGATAATGTCGCCCACACCGAGCACGAGGGCTTCATTGACGGGTAAGTCGTTGAGGAGTGTACCGTTACGACTGCCCAGGTCTTCAAGCCACCAATGCTGACCACGCAAAGTAATCAGGGCATGTTCGGCTGAGGCGTAGCCATCGTCCACGACAATCGTATTGCCATTGGAACGACCCAGGCTGGTCACAGGGGAGAGGGTGAAAAGGGCATCGGGCACGAGCGCGGCCGCGTCGCCTACCAATACCCGCAAAAAAGCCTGTTCTTGTTGCTTCTCCGACAACGCGGCCGCGGTCATCTGCATATCATGGACAATAAGCCAGAAAGCGGCTAACAAAAACCCCAGAAGCACAAACGCTCCCAGATAACGAAGCGCTAATAATAAATCAGCTTCACTCATGGGTATTGGGTGTCCGCTTACGGGGCGATGTCCGTACCAGGGTCGCTTCTTCAAGCGGGCGCGTATCGGCCTTACGCCGTACCCCTTGCCCTTCCCCACCCTCACCGTAAATGAGCGTGGCGGTACTGAGAGAAATAACATCCCCCGGCTGTAAAACCGATTCTTGAATACGACGCCCGTTTATTTTGGTGCCGGCGCGGCCGCCTAAATCATAAATAACAAAGCGGCCAAAGCGCCAGCGAATCTGGGCATGTTGGCGGCTCACATCAGGCAGGCTCAGGACAATATCGTTGTCGGTGCGCCGACCAATGGTGATGACGGGTTGAGGCAAGGGCACGTGTCGTTTGCCATCTATGATTAAAAAAGCATCCAGGGCCTGAATGGCGGTCAGGGTCTCCTGCACCAGCTCGTGCCGCCGCACCTGGGTGGTTTCATCCTGAAACGGTTGCACCAATTGGGTCTGCACCCGAACTTCTTGCGGCCGCAACCGCGCATCCGCTATCAATACAACCTGAACCGGACCAGCCAGAGTCACATTGGCCTGTTGGGCCAACTGGCTCAAATAATCCGTTAGTTGGGTCAAGATGTCCGGCGTTTCGGCCAGGAGTGTGGCATGATCGGTGGGGTGGAGATGAACGTCGTAATGGTTCGCGGCCGCGGTGTCACTCTGGTGATCTTCTAACGTACGCGCCAGGTGCAAGGCAATATCATAAAGCTGGATACGACCACTGAAAAGCCGGTGAAAAGAGCCTTCCACCAGCCGTTGGGCCAATGCTTCAAAACGTGAAAAGGGGCGTGGTCGAAACATAAGAATCCCTGTAAACACCGTCTACTCAAGTGTACTCCAGTCCAGAGATTATAGTAACCCCCTTTAGGAGCGTCAATCACGGTCAGGCTACACTTAGTAATCATTCGTCAATAAGTTCGCTAGATTGCGGCAGTCTTGAAGACTGCCGCAATCTAAAAACCGCTAAGTTAATTCCGAACGATCACTTAGGATCAAGGATTAACCTACAGCACTGAGATGAGAAACTCGTACAGCTTTGCCTAAGTCCGGGGGGGGGGGTGCGGAGGGGTCGGAGGCCCC
This sequence comes from Candidatus Trichofilum aggregatum, assembly GCA_016716885.1. GTDB lineage: Bacteria > Chloroflexota > Anaerolineae > Promineifilales > Promineifilaceae > Trichofilum > Trichofilum aggregatum. Next base: position 53,350 of record JADJUV010000175.1, read on the forward strand.
TTGTTGATTAAATTTTTAATCGGGTAATGAGGATTCTCCTATCCCCCTACCCCTTCCCGCTGGGGGGGAAATAGAGCAGGAGTGCCGGTTTTCGAGCGCGTCGGCGCGCTCGAAAACCGGCACTTTAAAGTTCCCCCCCCTGGGGGGGGGGGGGAAACCGGGCCCCCCGCCCCGGTTTTTTTTTTTGGGGGGGGGGGGGTTTTAAACTACAATGGGGCGGGGTTAGAGGTGGGGAAAACCGTGTACCTGACCGTTTTTTAACGACAATCATCCACGGCTCGGGCTTATATGGCGAAGTACCAGCCATCTGCTGAAAAAAGAGGTTATAATCTCGCTTGTGCTAATTTACACAAAAGGAAACTTATTCTGACAATGGATACATCGTCTCAATCCTTACGCTGGCATCGCGGCCGCAGATTCTCCCTCGTGCTCCTCATTCTTCTCATCCTCGCCGGTTTTACCTGGTGGATGACCCGCCCACCCCACAAATCCATTACCATCGTAGCGAAAGGTAGTTACACCAGCGTTGCTAACGCCGTTGCCTTCACCGGTGATGAAGCCATCGCCCGTGATATTACCCTGGCCGATCCCACAGTTAGCCGCCTGTTAGAAAACCAAACCTATGATTTCCTCTACGCCGTTCCTTTAGGCGAGGGCGAATCTGTAACCTGGCGCACCGATGGCTGTGGCCCAGACAATTGCTCCCATGTCACCCTCTACAATTACACCACCGGTGGCACCTTTGAACTGGTAGTGAACCGGAAGACAGCCCGGGTGATTTCATATTGGCAAGACCTGGATGCTCGGCCTGGTGCCAGCCGCACGATTATACCGAAAGCGTTGAGCATTGCGGCCGCGGACAAACAAGTCCAGGGCATCCTCGGCGACATCGCCAGTGTGGAAATGATCATGGCCCCCATGGCCGCCTGGCTCATGGATGACGATTGCAGCCAGGATTGGTGTGTTGACCTGACCTTTGAAGCCCCCGATGGCAGTGGCAAAATTGTCCATGTATTCATCAACATGCAACAGCAAGAAGTGGCCCGCGTCTTCTCCACCCGCAGTCGCCCCACCAACCAGCTTTATTCCCCCCAAGACCCCGTGGGCACAGGCAACCTTTTTGATGACGGTTGCCACGCCGAATATGGCTGGAACGTGTGCTGGGAAATGACCGCCAGCGATGGGGTCAATTTTTATGATGCCACACATGACGGCGAACTTGTTTTCTCCAGTGTCAAGATCGGCCAGGTAGAAGTCTGGTATCCGGCCTGGCCGGGAGGCTATCGGGATGAGATTGGCTTCAACAGTAGTGTGCCCCCCAAATTTGGCACCACCGTCCGCCCCGTAGACGGTGGGTTTGAAGTCCATCAGCTTTTTACCGAGCCTTTCGATTGGCCCAACTGCATCTGCTGCTACCGCTACGAACAGATCGTCCGTTTTAACGAAGACGGCAGTTTTGAGCCTCGTTTCATCTCCCAAGGGCCGGGTTGTGACGATCTTTCCATCTATCGCCCCTTCTGGCGCATCGACATGGATGTGCAGACCAGTGACGATAATCAGGTTTATGAGTGGGATGGTGAGGCCTGGATAGAAACAACCAACGAATCCGAGTTGGCCCTATTTACCCCTCTCTCGTTAGAACAGTCACGAGTGGCGGTGGGCAACGGCGATCAATTTTACGAATGGCGGCCCATAGCCACGGACCCCCTGCAACTGGATGATGGGTTGCTTTTTGCCCTCAAGTGGAATGAGGGGGAAGGCAATGATCCCATCCTGCCGGGTGCGGCGGATACCTTTGAACCACCGCGCCAGTGGCTTAATGGGGAGTCGTTGCCTGATCAAAATATTGTCTTTTGGTACATTCCCTTTCTGAAAACCAAAAAAGGGGGTATCTGGTGGTGTATGCCCGAGCCAGCGCCCAATACAACCCCTTGTGAAGCGATTTTACAGATCAGCCCCACCAATGAGCTGCACCAGCCCACAGAAACCGAGATAGCGCAATTGACGCCCACCGCTACACACACACCGGAGCCAGATAGTTCGCCCACACCTGTGCCCACGGCCACGGCAGGGCCTATTCAAGGGGAAACGGCTGAGGAGATTATTCTGAACGCCGGGTGTGGCTCTTGCCACCATATTGGCAATATAGGGGAAACGCGCAAGGTGGGGCCTGATTTGACCAGCATTGGGGCTGAGGCGGGTGACCGGGTGGCGGATCTCTCGGCTGAAGCCTATATTCGCCAATCCATCCTGGAACCGAATACGCATCTGGCGGAAACGTGCCCGAATGGGCCGTGTCTGCCCGATATTATGCCCAGCTATTATGGGGAACGGCTTTCATCCACGCAGTTGGATACCGTTGTGGCCTTTTTGCTCTTGCAAAATGGCACGGAGACAGCCATGACCCCGGAGCCGATTGATGGTAATGGTGAAACGGGGGGGGATGGGGATGACGCGGCCGCGGACTCAACTTCATCTCTACCCGGCGGCCTGTGGGCAGTGGTTGGGGGTGGCGTGGTGTTGGTGGTAGGTGGCGCGGCCGCGTTCTGGTTCATGCGCCGTTCCCCCCAAAAACAACCCACTAAACTAGAAACCCCAACCGATGAACCATAAAACGTGAGTCTACGGAAAGAAGCCACGAAGTAACAGGGATTTTTCTCTGATGGCCTGACATCCTTGGCGCCTTGGTGGGCATTTTTTCCGTAGACTCAACCCCTTCGTCTAACTCACGATGCCGGGCAACATCGTGGGGCGCGTGCGTGCCTGCCGTGTCACCAGGGCTACCACACCCATCAACCCCACCACCAACAAGATGAGAATACCCACCTCTAGCCGAATATCTGCCCAGGTTGCCCCATTTTGCGTGATTTCCACAATGGGGTGAATGATGTAATAAGTGGGGAAAATTCGCCCAATCCATTGCGGTATGGAGGGGAACAGATAAATGATGGCCGGGGCATAAAGCAGAATGCCGGTCGCTTTAACCGTAGCAAACAGCGTATTGATGTCTTTGACCAATGCCCCTAGCAACACCCCAAACGTAGTCGCCATGATCGCGCTCAGAAACAACAGCCCCACCAAAAGTAACGGCTGGGTTCCAAATGCCTGATTGAGCACCAGGGTGAACACACCCATGCTCAGGCTCAACACGACGCCCAACGTTGCCTTAGCCACAAATAGTTCGCCCAAAGAGGTGGAAGTCGTGGTTATGGCGGTGATGGTGCGTTTTTGTTTTTCTTCCACCAGTGACGTAGCCGGAACCATACTGCCCCCCAGAATGATGGTCAGGAGCACCACAAAGGGCATCAAGCGCTCTTCCCAGGGTATACTTTCGCCATCACCCAGGGTTTGGCTAATGACGGTGACGGGTGACTCTTGTCCGCTGAGGTCACGGAGCATGGTGACGACGGCGGTTGCCAGGAAGATGCGGTCTTTGAGCAAGCTTTCGCCGTAGATGTAAATAGTGAGGGCCGCGGCCGCGTCGCCCCGTAATTGCTCATCAAACCCGGCAGGCAAAATTATCCCCACATCCACCACCCCATTCGTTACCGCATCCTTGAGCGTATCAGGATCATCATATTCCCGTAAGACAATACCTTCCAGGGCCTGAGCTTCCGTAACAACGGCCGATTGCCCCCCATCGGCAATACCCAGGGTTGGTTTGCCAGAGAAAAACGTGCCCACCAGCAATTGAATTAACAACGACATCACCAGGGGAATGATGATGGCGAAGATGAACAGAAAGTTCCGTGGCCCCCAAACCAACTCTTTACCCAACAAAACCACAATTCGTCGCAGGCTCATTGGAATTTCCTCCGTAACACAACCACCCCTAACGCCAAAAATAACAGGGCAAAACCCACCAAAGCCAGGATATGCTGACCGACATCGGCCCAGCCCCAGCCACTATTCATCACCTGATAGACCGAGTCCACCAGATAGTAAGACGGAATCACCTTTACCCAACTGGTGGTCAGGCCCGGAATCAGTAGGGTGAAGGCGGGCAAACTCATCACCAGGATAGCCAGAATACCCCAACCCATCACCGACATCATATCTTTGGCGACGCTGGCGATGAGAAAGGCAATGCCTGTCACTAATAGGGACCCCAGAAGTAAAATAAGGAGAATGAGCACTGGTTGTTGACTCAAACCACCCGTTACGGCCACGAGTAAAGCCGCCTGGGCAAAAGCCAGCCCCACCCCAAACACCCCTTTGGCGGCAAACAGCCCTTCAACGCGCAAAGGTGTGACCAACAAGGCGGTAATGGTGCCACTGCTCACTTCGCTGGCAATAAGGCTGGCCAATCCCATCGTTTCCATCATTAAAATGAAGACAGCAAACAACGGCAACATACGATCCCGGTAAGGAATTTGCTCACCAGCGCGATCAACGCCCAATAGTTCTTCATGGACTTCCACGTTGAGCGGTTGCTCACTGAGCATAAATCCCACTTCTTGAAGAAAGACATGGTACAGCTCTTTAAATTCTTCGGGAAAATCGGCGGCGAAATAGAGGTTGACGGTTTCGGGCTGGCCGAGGGTCACGTTTTGGGCGAAACCGGTGGGCAGAACGACCCCCACTGCGTACTCACCCGTTTGCACGGCTTCACGCAACGCGGCCGCGTCCCCCATTTCTATCAGTTCAACCCCACTCTCGTTCAGTTCCGTCAGCAATTGCTGGGGCATATCCGGGGCAAAAATCGCCATCTCCAACGTCTCATCCACACTGTCCGGCATGGCAAAATAAATCACCGCATAAAACACCAACGCCAACACCGTAACCAGGGCGAAAAAGCGATTGCTGAAGAAAAGAACCAGGTCCTTACGTAATAACGCACCAATCATTTGACCATTCATTACACCAGTCCTCGCCCGGTGATCTGGATAAAAATATCTTCCAGCGTCGCCTCTTCACTGTGAACCGTCACCACTTTTTCATTGGCAAACAAGTGACCCACTTCAGCCGAAGTATCTGGCCCATCCAGAATGATTTCCCGCGTTTCCAGTTGGCCGTTCTGCCCCACCACTTCCGCCTTCAACGCCCGTTTGCCATATTGTTGCTTGAGGGTGTGCGGGGTATCCAGCGCCACAATTTTGCCTTTGTTGATGAAGGCCACCCGGTTACAGAGCTTATCTGCTTCCACCATGTCATGCGTTGTCAAAAGACGGTTGTACCTTGCGCCTGTTCTTCTTTGATAATGTTACGAATGGTTTCCGAGGAGACAGGATCGAGGCCGTCAGTAGGTTCATCAAGGAACAGGAGCCGGGGTTTATTAACCAGAGCGCGGGCTACCATGAGCCGCTGGCGCATCCCTTTAGAAAAGGTCTCCACCCGAATCTTGCCCTTGCCCCCCAACCCGACCCGTTCTAACAAAGCATCGGCGTTGAAGGCTTTCACCCCAAACAGCCGGGCAAAGAGGTTCAAATTTTCGGCCGCCGTCATGGGTTCGTACAGGTTGGTCAGCTCAAAACAGACACCGATCTGGCCCTGAATTTTCTTGGCATATTTGGCAACGTCTTGCCCTAACAAGGTCGCCCGACCTTCCTTGGGTAAGAGCTGACCAGTCAACATTTTAACGGTCGTGGATTTACCGGCCCCATTAGGGCCAAGAAAACCCAGAATTTCCCCCTCGCCCACCACAAAGTTGATATGGTCTACAGCCATTAAATGGCCGTAGTGATAGGTCAAATTTTCACTGGTAATAGCGGGTTGGGACATGAAATGATCTCCTGTGGGAATGAGTGGCGAGTTGGCGAGAAGCGAGTAGCGAGTAGCGAGTTCCCAGAGTTCCCAGAGTTCCCAGAGTTCCCAGAGTTCCCCTGAGTTCCCCGAGTTCCATCCATCATGGTGAACAACCCGCTCATCCCGTGTGATGTCTGGTTATTATAAGCGAATCGGGAAGGTGTGAAAGGGGCGCGAAAGCGATTGCGCGGAAGATCAGCGGGCGGGATGACATTTGTCACCCTATTGCTGGTAGGGCGATTGCCTACTCCCCAAAATGAACCCATCCCCTAACGATTCCCGCTGGGAAGGGGGAAAAATCAATGGGGCCGTTTTTCGCGGGCGTCGGCCCGCGAAAAACGGCCCTTAAAAGGTTCCCCGCCCCTGGGGGTGGGGTTAGGGGTGGGGAAAACCTAAGTAGGCTATCCGCCTTAAAATTGTTTGTAGACGTTTAGGCCGAGCCTTCGTAGGCGTATTTGATCCAACCAATCAGTTCATCATCTACCTGTGCCGCTTCTGTCACGTTGACCTTGAAATGGCACATGCTCCCTTTGGGCATGGCGATCAGCCTGTCCGTGGCTTCAATATCTTTCATGTTGAGGCCCACTTCTACCCTGGTTTTAGTCGCCGGGGTAATCATGGCAAACTGTTTGGCCCGCCGTAGACTGACATACCCTTTTTTGGGGACTAATTCAAATGGGCCAAATTCGTTGATAGCCGCCATGAGTTGATCATGAATGGGGCGTAGAGGGGCTTTGGCCCCGGCATAAATCTCATCTACCACCTCATCACCCGACAACCCTTTGGCCTCAGCCGCCCGTTCCCCATCTGACTGAAGCACGACATGCACTAAGGTGCCCGCATCGCCGTGCCCCAGTCCCAGGTCACGTTTGAGCATGTCACGGATTTCTCCATGTTTGGTGAGGCCACTTTGCTGCACGATGGCCGTTAATTCGGCCAGGGTTTTGCCCGTCTTTTTTGAATATTGTCTATTTGGGTTTGAACAGCTTTGTCCAGGCTACTCATGAGTGGGTCTCCTTTGTGGGTACGCGGCCGCGTGCGGGGCCATCCTTATCATTTTTAGAGGGTGATCTAGCTATAGCCAACCTCTTGCATAATCTGTACCACTTCGGTGCGGCTCAGTTTGAGGTGGCCCTCTTGTAAAGCATCCAGCGTTCGGTGGGCCAACGTCAGCGGGAGTTTACAAAAGTTGAGCGCGGGGCCAGCCGGTAGAGCCTGAATATAGGCATCGGCCAGCAACAAATTGCGCCGGGCGTAGCTTTGCATATCGGCTACCTGCCAATTTTGAGGGAAAAAATCTTTTCCCCCGGCCATATCTTCCACCCGGTTACGCAGAATATTGACGGTTTGTAACCCCCGACCAAAACCCACGGCCTGGGTCCGGTTGGTCTGGGTGCCATCATGCCAGGCCCACAAATCTGACAGCAAAAGCCCCACGGCTCCTGCCACACCAAAGGTGTAACGATCCAGATCGGCTTCGGTTACGACGTGCCAACCGGTTATGGCCCAATGGGCCATGCGATCAGCCATGGCTGCGGTTACATCCCAAATGCGGAAGGCAATCGGTTCCGGGGCATGGCAGGCCCATTCGCCTATACGAAGGGAAACTTCAGGCAAACGATCCTGAAAAGGGGCGAGAGCCTGGTTAAAACTGGCATAATCAAACTGCTCGACTGATTTTTGCGCCTGCAAAACGAGGCTCATACGCTGCAAGATGTTGGCCTTGTCGGCTCCCTCAAGCTCAGGGTGGTCTTCGACTTCATCGATGGCCCGAAGACAGAGGTAAGCTGAGGCTACGGCTTCGCGCAGAGCATCAGGTAAACGTTCGATGGGATCATAAAAGTTCGGCTGGTTTCAGCTAACACACGCATTGCTTCTTGTTGATATGTCATAAATAGCCTTTGTTGAGATTGGTTTGCGGCCGCTAAATTACCACTTTTTCCCTTTGCTGTCACTATGTTGTGATAAGGCACAGCAATTCTCAATTTGAAACGCCGGGTAAAGGCGGAATAGGCGGGCAACCCTATAGGCTAAGCCGGTCCAATGAGCTTCGCGCCCGCCCCGCCCCACACAAATGTGCTCTAAAGGGAGAATGGCGGATGTGTCACCCCAAAACTCGTAACCCACCTCTTTCCGTGGCAAAATTCCCCCTCTCGCTCTGACTCTTACTATAGCTTTCAAGAAGAAGATTTAGTTTGTAGTGACCGCTTTAGCGGGCTAGTACCAGCCCGCTAAAGCGGTCACTACAAACTAAGACCCCAAATGATTATCTAAACCTTCCACAAGGAGTGCCCGCCATGAAATTTACCGATGGGTTTTGGGAGTTCCGTCCGGGCGTAACACCCCATTTTGCCGTTCATGTCAGTGATATCGAGGTTGCCCCAGATGCGCTCACCGTTTACGGCACGACCAAACGGCTGACCCATCGTGGCGACACGCTCAACATTGGTTTGCTCACCGTCCGATTCACTTCACCCCAGCCCAACATCATCCGGGTGCAAATAACCCACCACAAAGGCACACGACCCACGCTGCCCACCTTCCCGCTCCAATTCCACCCCACCCCGGAACTGCTCATCCGCAACGAGGCCCCATTCGCCAGCCTCACCAGTGGTGATCTAACCGTGCGAATAGACAAAGGAGAGAATTGGCGGGTGGAATATTGGGCTGGCTCGCGCCTGCTCACCCAGAGCGGTTGGCGCGGTATGGGGTATGTGGACACCGAAAATGGCCGTTTCATCCATGAACAGCTTGGCCTGAGCGTGGGCGAATGCGTCTATGGTCTGGGCGAACGGTTTACCCCATTTGTCAAAAATGGGCAGGTGGTTGATCTGTGGAACGAAGATGGGGGCACCAGCAGTGAACAGGCTTATAAAAACATCCCGTTTTACCTGACCAATCGGGGTTATGGCGTCTTCATCAACCACCCGGAGCGGGTCTCCCTGGAAGTCGCCTCAGAAAAAGTAGAGCGAGTGCAGTTCAGTGTGCCCGGCGAATCCCTCGACTATTTCCTCATCAACGGCCCTACCCCCAAAGAGGTGCTCAACCGTTACACGGCTCTGACGGGGCGGCCCGCCTTGCCGCCCGCCTGGTCGTTTGGCCTCTGGCTCTCTACCTCATTCACCACCGATTATGACGAAGCCACCGTGACCCGCTTCGTGCAGGGCATGGCCGAGCGTGATATACCGCTTCACGTTTTCCACTTTGACTGCTTCTGGATGAAGGAGTTTCACTGGAGCAACTTCGAGTGGGATAGCCGTGTTTTCCCAGACCCCGCCGGGATGCTACAGCGACTTAAAGAGAGGGGGTTACGCATCTGCCTCTGGATCAATCCTTACATCGCCCAGCGCTCGGCCCTGTTTGATGAGGGCCTGGCCGGGGGTTATCTGGTGAAGAAGGCCAATGGCGATGTCTGGCAATGGGATCGGTGGCAGGCAGGGATGGCGCTGGTGGATTTTACCAACCCGGATGCCTGCCGCTGGTTTGGCGATAAACTGCGCGGTTTGTTAGATATGGGAGTTGATTGTTTTAAAACAGATTTCGGCGAACGCATCCCCACGGATGTGGTGTATCACGATGGCTCCAACCCGATGCGGATGCACAATTTTATACCCACCTCTACAACCAAACGGTGTTTCAGGTGTTGGTGGAGCCCGCGGCCGCAACGAAGCCGTTCTCTTTGCTCGTTCAGCCACCGCTGGGGCCAGCAGTTCCCCGTCCACTGGGGTGGTGACAGCACCGCCACCTTTGCGTCTATGGCCGAAAGTTTACGCGGCGGTTTGTCGTTGGCCTTGTCCGGGTTCGGCTTTTGGAGCCACGACATTGGCGGTTTTGAGCAAACCGCCTCAGCCGATGTGTACAAACGGTGGTGCGCCTTTGGTCTGCTCTCGTCGCACAGCCGCCTGCATGGCAGTAGCTCCTACCGCGTGCCCTGGTTTTACGACGAGGAAGCGGTGGCCGTCTTGCGCCAGTTCACCCGGCTCAAATGTAGCCTGATGCCGTATTTGTACGCGGCCGCGCAGCAAGCCCACGAACAGGGTCTGCCCATGTTACGGGCCATGATCCTGGAATTCCCCGACGATCCGGCCTGCGACTATCTGGATCGCCAATACATGCTGGGTGATTCTCTGCTGGTAGCGCCCATTTTCCGTTCCGATCACGTCGTGGATTATTACTTGCCAGTAGGGCGTTGGACCCATTTTTTAAGCGGGGAAGTGGTGGAAGGGGGCCGTTGGCGACGGGAGAGTTACGACTTTTTCAGCTTATCGTAGTGGGTTCGGCCCAACAGCATCATCGCCGTCGGGGCCAACGACAATCGCCCCGATTATGATTTGGCCGAGAACGTGACGTTTCATCTGTTTCATGGGGATGGGGACGCGCCGCATCTATTCCCACCCTACAAGGCCAGACGGCAATGACCTTACACGTCCATCGTGAAGGCCACACTTTATACATTCAGGCTGAGGGGACAAACAAACCCTGGCGGCTGTTATTACGTGGGGTAAGGGAGGTAATTTCTGTACGGGGGTGGCGGTCAACAATGAGCAGGGCACTCTTGTACTTCCAGAGGAAGGAATAGTCAAATTGTGGTTGAGTATAAAGCCTTGTTTTAAAAGGGGAACGCGGCCGCACATCCAACTCTCCGCCATTCATCCCATCACAATTCCCACAAATGGTTCGTGCCAACCCCCTTGACAGGGTAACTGATTGCCTCTACAATCGCAACAACTATAATCGTTGCGATTATACACTTGGCGAACTATCAAACAGGAAAAGAGAACTCATGCGCGAGGATATCCAGAGTTTACTGCCCCTCACACCAACCGTGTTCCACATGCTACTGGCGCTGGCGGATGGTGAGAAGCACGGCTACGGCATCATGAAGGCCGTAGAAGATGAAACGCAGGGCCAGATGCAGATCAGAACTGGCTCGTTATACGGCTCGATCCGACGGATGATCGAGGCTGGGCTGATCGAGGAGACGAACGAACGCCCTGACCCGGAGCTGGATGATGAACGGCGGCGCTACTATGGGCTAACGGGCTTTGGCAGGCGCGTGCTGACCGCTGAGGCCGCCCGCATCGCCCAGGCAATGGCGGTGATCCAGGGAAAGCACCTTCTGGGTGGGGTTTGAGATGCGCGACAAACTCCTGGTTTCTGAATGGCTCTATGGAGTGTTGCTGTACCTGTATCCAAAGCGGTTTCGCGCCGTTTACGGCCAGCAAATGCGCCTGACCTTCCGGGATGCCTGCTGGGATGCTTATCGCCGGGGCGGTGCCGGTGGCCTGTTGGTGCTCTGGCTCTCGACCCTGCTTGATCTGTTCAAATCGGTGCTCGAAGAGCGGGCGCGGCAAGGAGAGATTACGATGTCAAAAGCAAGATTGATAACGTTGGCTGGCCCACTGACCATCGTCGTTGGTGCGTTGTGGGTGGTGTCGTCTATTGGCGATTTCGCCTTTCAAATTGGGCTGTTCAGTAATGAAGGTTTTTTGGGTTTTGTCTTTATTCCCTTCTTCTTATCCATTGTCCCGATGTTATTCGCTCTGATCGGGACTCGACTGCGTTTCCATCAGTCTGCGGGCGTTCTGGGCAGGCTCGGACTGGCGTTGAGCGTGGCCGGGTGCGTGGGCGTAATAGTCGCTGTGCTGGCAACCACATTGTTGAGCCGTCCCTGGGTGAACTACGCGGCGGTGGGCTGTGTCCTGAGTATCAGGATCGGCTACATCTTGTTCGGGGTTGATGCGTTGAGGTACAGACTACTGCCTCGCGGGAACCTGTTGCCTCTGCTGGTGGGCTTAACTGTCGTACTCAGCCTTCCACTATATTGGTTTGGTGTGCCCGCCTTCCTGCCAACGCCATGGGCAACTCCCTTTCTGCACTTTGCCCTCACTGGCGCGGGTTGGGTACTGCTTGGCGTGGCGATGATGGACCAGAGACGGGAACCACAGCCAACAGCCGTGATCTGACGCACTGCGGTTACATGGAGCCACAAGCGCGGCCGCGCACCCACTCCCTATCAACTTCATATGTGTACTCGTGCCAGCCAGGAGAGGGAGAGGTGTTGAGGGGAACGCGGCTCCGATTCACCTCAACACCTTTTGCCATTATTCAAAATTCAGTTGCTGTAGATTGGGCAATCAGCGTTTTTAAGTCGTCAATAAATTCAGCCATCTCCTCAACTAGAGGTTCAACTGTCTCGGCGTCCAAAGAGACAAAATCAAGGTAATCCCCTTCCTGACGCACATCAAAGAGCCGATTGTAAAGGCGTCCGTTTTCTTTCGTTATCAGGCCAGGTTTAACATAGTGCTGATTAAACATTGCTTTGAGACCGCTATGTTTCGCGGCCGCGTACCCATCTTTCACGAGTAAAGCAGAGACAGCATAAAAAGTCGCGTAGTAAAGACGATTGGCACAGGCGTTCCAATGCCCTTCGCTCTGCATCAACCGTGCTTCCACCAATGTTTCATCAGCACGTTGCAGACGATACGCAATTAATGCTTGAAGTTCTGCGTTCTTCATAAAAGAACACCATCTTTTTCAATTTGTTGCCGCACGGGGAGAACAGCGTAACGGGGCGACCGCCACTCTTGTTGACCGCGAATGATACTGCTCAAAACCGTATCTGTTTCTAGTTCAATGTCGTACAGGCGATCTTTAATTCGTGCTTCCAGGGTTTTGTCTCTGGGTGAAGGCAGAAGGATGAGAAAATCCCAATCGGAGTCAGCCCTGGCCGTGCCTCTGGCGCGTGAACCGTAAAGGATGATCTCGGCGGTGGGAGCCAGGGCCTGAACAGCCGTTTTTACCCGTTGCAGGAGTTCGTCTTTTTCTAGGGGGTGGTTCATCTGCCTGCTCCTTTTCTATGGGCAGATTATACCGCAAATTGTGAGGGTTGCGGCCGCGAACTCAAGTTTCTAATTTGACAAATGCAACCGGTTGCACTTATAATTCTCTCATCTTTGTGCAAACGGTTGCACAAAGCGTTGTTGCCCACAACGTCCCTTGAGTCGTAACAATCGCATACAGAGCGTTTAGCCATCAGCATTTCAGCCAGTCAGCATTTCAGCATTTCAGCTTCTTAGCTGACTAGCTTCAAGCTGACAAGCTGACTAGCTGACTAGCTGACCCGCTGACCGCTCTCCCAGGAGTGTCACATGCGTATTCGCCCGTCGCACCAGCGTTTTGTCCAGGTCATCATGGCTGTGGCTATGCTGACATCTCTTTTTTCTCCCCTTGTGGCTCGCCCCGTGCAAGCCGTTCCCTCTTTTGATGAAAGCACAATCAGTTTAGATGGTCTGCGGGATGCAGACTATGTGCAGATTGCCGAAGACCCGGCCGGTGATCTGGCCAGCCCTGGCCCCGGTGACTGGTCGGGTGTAGCCTGGACGGATATGCGGGGGATGTACGCGGCCGCAACCGCCACCACCCTCTACCTCTACATCCCCAGCCCCGCCTACAACAATGTGGACTCTTCCGGCCAGATTGGTCTGGCCATTGACACCAACAGCGTCCCCAATTCCGGCGGCACAACCGACGCCTGGGGCAACGCCATCACCTTCAACTTTGACAACATTGACGGCGTCACTTCCGCCCAACCGCTCCTGCCCGACTACCTCATTCGCGGCAACGTCAGCCGTGAAGGCGGTTGGACAGAATTCCGCACCTGGAACGGCAACTGGGATACCGGCGCGGGCGTCAACTGGGGGGGCATCACCAGCGGCGACATCGGTACCCACATCGCCTACAGCTACGGCAACGGCATCGAACTTGCCATTCCCCTGGCCGACATCGGCAACCCCGACCCGGCGCATGTCAAACTGCAATTCTTTGCCACCCAGAGCGGCGGCGGCAAAGGGGCGTATGACACCGTACCCAGCGACGATCAATCTACCGGTTGGGATGACCCCACCACGCAACACAACCTCGCCACTGTGCCCGTCGCCGTTGATGCACAAGGCGATTTAGCCAATCCCGGCCCCGCCAACTGGAACGGCGTGGCCTGGACCGATACCACCCGCCTGCACATCTGGGCCGACAGCCAGGATTTGCACCTCTTTGTGCCGATGGCCTACACCACCACCGTTTCCGTCGGGCAATTGGGGCTGGCGATTGATACGGGTATCCCCGGCGGTGGCAGTGGCGACCCCTGGGGCAACGCCATCACCTACGCCTACACCGCCACCCAGCAAAACCTCGGTTCGACCCCCGTCACCGTCCCCCTCACCCAACCTGATTACCTGATCCGGGGCAACATCTTCGGCCCCAGCGACAACGGCTGGACCGAATTCCGCACCTGGAACGGCTCCAACTGGGATACCGGTTCGGGCGTGGACTGGGGTGGTATCGGTAACTCCGGCCAACCATCACTCCCCGGCTCAAAAATAGCCTGGAGCGATGGCGACGGTTTGCGCCTACGCATCCCCCTGACCGACATCGCCGTAGCCGGTGGTGACACCATCAACCTGCAATTTTTCGGCACGCAGGGTGGTGGGAGTAAGGGGGCGTATGACACCGTACCCAGCGACGATCAATCGAATGGTTGGGACGACGCCACCACGCAACGGTTCCTGGCGACCTACACCATCCCCAACCTGAGCGGTGGCGGTGGTGGCGGCACGGGAGCCTGTGCCAGTGGGGCCGCCAACGACAATAACATCTGGTGGAATGATCTGGGGCACAACAGCCGGGACACCCTGTTCCGCACCCCCGGTGGGGCCGTGCCGACGGGAACCGCCGTCACCCTGCGCTTCCGTTCCGCCTGCGATGACCTGAGCGCGGCGCGGGTGCGTGTCTACAACGACCGCACCAACAGCCAACAACTGATCAACCTGACCAAAATTGCCAACGATGCCCAGTATGATTGGTGGGAAGCGGTTCTGCCCGTCAGTGCCGACCCGACCGTTTACTGGTATCGCTTCATCGCCCTGGATGGCACGGCGACGGCTTACTACGAAGACGACGCGGCGCGTACCGGCGGCTGGGGGCAAACTTTCGCCAGCAGTCTGGACAATAGCTGGCAGTTGACGATGTACGATCCCAGCTTCCAGACCCCTGATTGGGTACAAAACGGCATCATCTACCAGGTATTCCCCGACCGGTTCCGTGATGGCAATGCCGCCAACAACACCCCGGCAGGAACCTTCTTCTACAACGAAACCCCGACCATCGTCCGTTCTAACGGCACGAATTGGAACACGCCCATCTGCGATCCGCGTGATGCTGGTTCCCCCTGCCCCGGCGTCTACAGCCAAAACTTCTACGGCGGCGACCTGGAAGGGTTGTTAAGCCAGTTGGCTTACCTGGACAGCCTGGGGGTGACGGCGATTTATTTCAACCCCATCTTTGAGGCCCCGTCCAACCACAAATATGACGCCACCAACTTTGGCGTCATTGATGACAACTTTGGCACACTGGCGCAGTTCCAGACGTTGGTCACGCAAGCGAACGCGCTGGGGATGAACATCATTCTGGATGGGGTGTTCAATCACTCCTCGTCGGACAGTGTTTACTTTGACCGGTACAACCGCTACCCCGTGCCCACGGGGGCCTGTGAAGATCAGTTGAGCCAGTACCGTGATTGGTATTACTTCGCGGCCGCGCCCATTCCCGGCTCTGGCCCCTGCGTCGGTGATGATGGCACACCCGGCGGGAGCACCTACACCAGTTGGTTCGGCTTCGACAGCCTGCCCAAACTGGACTCCAGCAACCAGGAAGTCCGCGACTACATCTGGGCCGGTGGGGCCAACGCCATTGCCCGCTACTGGATGCAATGGGCCGATGGCTGGCGTCTCGACGTGGGTGGTGATGTAGACCCCGGCACAACCAACGACCCGAACAACAATTATTGGGAAGGGTTCCGCACCGCCGTCCACCAGACCAACCCCGACGCCTACATCGTGGGTGAGGAATGGAACGTCGCCACAAGCTGGACATTGGGCAACGAGTGGGACGCCACCATGAACTACCAGTTCGGCTCGGCCATTATGAGCTTCTGGCGCGATGAGCCGTTTGTGGATAACGACCACAACAGCGGCAGTTCCGCCGGTATCCTCACCCCGCTCACCCCACAACAGCTAGACGAGCGTCTGCACAACCTGGAAGAGCGTTATCCGCCGGAAGCGTTCTACGCCATGATGAACCTGCTGGGCAGTCACGACACCAATCGTGCCCTGTTCATGCTGGATCACAACACCGACCTGAACGACGCCACCCTTTACCAGAACCCGGCCTACGATTGGTCCGACGCCATGACCCGTCTGCGCGGCGTGGTACTGTTGCAGATGACCCTGCCCGGTGCGCCCACCATTTACTACGGCGACGAAGTGGGTCTGGTTGGCCCCGTCACCTATGATGGTTCGACCTGGCAAGACGACCCGTACAACCGCATCCCGTACCCCTGGCTGGATCAGAGCGGCACGCCGTTCTACACCCATCTGCAAACCCAGGGCGGGCAAGATCAATTACGCGACTATTACACCGTGTTGACCACCGCCCGCAACGCCCATCCGGCCCTGCGGACAGGCAGTTTTGACACCCTGTTGGTAGACAATTCGGCCAACACCTACGCCTATGGCCGCAAGATGGCCGATAACTCCGATGCGGCGGTGGTGATGTTCAACCGGGCCACCGGCGGGCAAAACGTCGTCGTTAATGTCAGCGGCTACCTGCCCATTGGCGCGCAGTTGCTCAACGTGCTGGACAACCAGAGCTACACCGTAGACGGAAATGGGGACATTACCGTGACCATCCCGCCGATGAGTGGGGCGTTGTTGATTGTGACCAGCGTTCTGCCCCAGGCTCCTGCCGCCCCCACCGGCCTGGCTGTCACCGCCGAACGGAGCGAAGAGCTAGACCTGTCCTGGAACGCCTCTGCCGGAGCCGATAGCTACGACCTGTACCGCAGTGTGGTCAGCGGGGGCGGTTATCAATTCATCACCACGACGGTGGGCACAACCCACACCGACGCCGGTCTGGTTAATGCCACCACCTACTACTACACCGTCATCGCTCGTGATGACACCACCGGGCTGGTCAGTGCCCCCTCCAATGAGGCCAGTGGCACACCGCACCATGACCTGACGACGGCCTGGTACAACCTGCAAGCCCCGGCGGAAATCACCCACACCATCAGCACCATCACGGCGACCGTCAACATCTCCGGGCAGTTGCGGATTACGGGGGCGACGGGGAGCAATGGGCCAGCGACGGGTATCTGGGGTCAGATTGGTTTTGGGGCGGTCGGTTCGACCCCCAATGCCAGTTGGACCTGGGTAGATATGGCTTACGGCGCGGCCGCGGGCAACAACGACGAATATTTCGGCAATCTCCTGCCGGATACCCTCGGCGATTACGAATATGTGACCCGCTGGAGCAGTGATGGCGGGCAGACGTGGTATCTGTCCGACTTGAGCGGCCCCGGCGACAACAATGATCGCGGCCAACTGCATATAGTCGCCAGCCCTGATACAACCGCCCCGGCGGCCACCGTCCTGGCTATGGATGGCACAACCCCCAGCAGTATCCTGCTCAGTTGGACGCTCAACAGCGAACCGGATTTGGCCGGGTATGAGATTTACCGGCAGGTGAATCCGGCGGGTGGTTACAGCCAGATTGACACCGTTTGGGGGCCAGTCACAAACTATGTGGACGAGGCGGTGGTGACAAATGTCACCTACGATTATTACGTCGTGGCCTTCGATACCAGCTTCAACCGCTCACCCCAATCCAACGTGGTGACAGCCACCGCCGAAGCGCGGCTGGTAGATGTCACCTTTGAAGTGACGGTTCCAGCCTACACTCCCGGTACGGCTTATCTCTCCTTCACCGTCAACCCGGATGGCACATTGAACCTGTGGAATCCGGGCGGCACGGCGATGACACGGGCCAACAGCACCACCTTCACCAAGACGTTGACCATTTTGGATGGCACGTTGTTTGAGTACAAGGTGGCACGGGGCAGTTGGGACACCGTAGAAAAGGAAGCGGACGGCAACACGGAAATTCCCAACCGCAGTCTGACGGTAGATTTTGGTACGAATGGGACGCAGTTGGTGCAGATTACGGTGCAAAATTGGCGCGATCCCATCGTGACCAGCCTGACCCCGGCCCATGGTTCGGCCAATGTGTTACCGGAGACGGTGATTACGGCGGTGTGGAATCAGGCGATGCCCGCGACACCCAACAGTGGTTTCCAGGTGATGGGGCCGGATGGGGTGGTGAGTGGCACGTTTGGCTATGACAGCACCACCTTTACCCATGTGTTCACACCGTCCGCCCCGCTCACGCAAGGCGCGACCTATACGGTCACGATTGCCGGGGTAGTGGATGTGAACAATGATGTGCAACAGGTTCCGGCGGTGTCTATCTTCTCGGTGTTTACCCCGACCTCGGTAGAGCTTTCAGCCATCAGCGGTCAGCCGGTAAGTTGGTGGATAGCCGCGGCCGCAATTTGGTGATTGGGTTGTTGAGTAGTGTGTGGTTGTAAGAAGGAGACTGGGGACTGGAGACTAAGAGACTGAGAGATTGGGGGAACGCGGCCGCAGACTGGGTTTGCGGCCGCGTTTTTCTACATCACGGTTTCAACATCACCGACAGGAACAGTTCATCCGGTGGTGAGGGAGCGAAGCTGAGGTAGTCGAAGTTGGCCCCGCCGCAGGGGATGGCGAGCCGTATCTGGTGGGTTCCGGCGGTGAGAACGAGGTGATCCGCGGCCGCAACCAGCCCAAACTCCTCATTCCCCCCCGTCACCGGCACAGCCACCTGCCCCGTCACATCGTTCCCGTCAATCTCCACCCGGAAACAGCTACCAGATTGGACGGCCGCGGCCGCGACCCACAAATCGTAGCGCCCCGTGGCCGTGATCTCGACGGTGTAGATCAGCCACTCCCCATCTTCTGTACTACCAACATAATGGGTTTGGGACGCGGCCGCGCTGTCCCACACATCCACACTTTCCAACAGGCGATAAGCGGAGTTGCCCTCGTTAGCGGGGGTACTGTCGTGATAGGCTACCCCTTCGCCGCCACAGGTGAAGTTCTCCGCCTCGACCCGCCCCGGCACGGCGTACAGGTTGTACAGGCATTCATCGTCCACGATGAAAATTTGGGCCGGGTTCGTGCCGGTGATGACGCCGTTGACCGGATCAGACAGGGTGAGGTGGAACCATTCGTTGCCTTCGGCCAGGGTGTCGTTGAGGATGGGGATGGGGATGACCGCGCTGGTGGTTCCGGCGGTGAAGGTGATGACGCCTTGCATGGGCTGGTAATCTTGTCCAGCGGTGGCTGTACCATCTGTCGTTGAGTAAGCGACGGTGGCGGTTACTCCAGCGGTGGGGGCCAGTTGCACAGTGACGGAGAGGACACCGCTGCTGATATGTTCGCTGACGGTGGGGGACGCGGCCGCGAACGATAGTTCCGGTGGGGCGTCATCATTCAAAATGGTGATGGTTTGTTTGTTACCATACAGGAAGTGCGCGTTGATGGGGTTGCTGAGTACAACCTGGAACGTTTCGCCATTTTCCAACGCATTATCGTTCACCAGAGGAATATCAACCGTTTGGGTTAACACGCCGGGGGGAAAGGTCAATGTCAGGGAGATGGGTTGATAATCCACACCCGCCAGGGCCGTACCATCTACGGTGTGAAGATCAGCTTGGACCGTACCCGTATAAATGCCATCCTGAATGATGGTGACAGAGACAGTACTCGCCGCTTCGGAAATGGATTGGTTCGCGGCCGCGAACTCAACAATGGATGGCTCCGGTTCGTCATCCACAATCTTGATGCTCCCTGCACCAGTGCCATAGAGCGTTGCGCTGATGGGAGCGGATAGGCTGATATAAAATCTCTCGTCTAGCTCAGCATAGGATCATCCAGAATGGGAACCGTAACCGTCTTGAAGGTTTCGCCAGGAGCAAATGTAACCGTGCCGGAAACAGGTAAATAGTCAACCCCAGAGGTAGCACTCCCCGGTGTAGTGGCATAGCTAACGGTAATCGGGAATAGGTAGGCCCCATTCAGGTAACTTTTTCCTTGCGCTGGGGTGACATTCTCGAGCACATTTGCTGAGGCGGCGGAAAGCAAGGGCTGTTGACCACAGTCATCAGCATAGCTGACAAACTGTAAGAGCAACCAGCGACTCCACGGGTTGGCATCGTTAAGGCGGTAGGCCAAGATACGGAAGTTCGCCAGTCGGAAAATCTGTGTCCCGTTGAGGCCAGGCTCTTGTAAAAAAACAACCATACGCAAGGTGCGGCCGCGATCAATGTGCGCTTGTAGTTGGGTTGCGGCCGCGGTTCCATAGGCCGAACTGTTATTGAGCGCTACCCAATCACCCACCTGAATGGCTGTATCTGTAGGATCATTGAGTTCCTCAAAGGCATCACTATCACCAGGCCAGGTCAGGCTATTAGCTAAAATTGTCACATCATCCGGCTGGCTCACACTGCCCCAGCGCAACCAACTAAAATTAAGTTGCCCTGTCCCTTGCCCTTGAAACAAAAAGGTATCCCCCGGAGAGGCATCTGCCACACTATTTCCGGTAGAGTGTCCTGCCGCCAGCAACTGAGCATAGGTGGGCAAAACCGAGGGGTAATTCGCACCACCATTTATCACATAATTCTGATACTCCGTTGGTACAACGGTGCGAATACTAGCATTGGCGGCAACGGGGAAAACACCAGTACAGCCCTGGGTGATGTCCGGTGGTAGCACATCGGGTACATCTACCTGCCAGGCATAGCTGTCATGATTGCCAGCATCATGGCGGGCCATGAGGGTGCCGCCATAAAACGGCGTACAGAGCAATGGCGTTGTCTGCACATCTACACAATCAGGTGAAAGTGTCGGAATATCAATGCGATAAGCGGGTGTAACCCACTGATTCTGACAATTACCTATGCTACAGTTCCGTGTTTGACCTGGTTCCAGGTCAGGATCAGCGGTGGTGGTATTGTTCACCGAAAAGGCACGGTAAAAATCAGTCAAGGCCGGGTTAACCGGGTTAGCTGGAGGAGTCGGAATAGGATTTCGCAGGTTGTAAGCCAGCGTATCAAAGTAGAAAACAAGTGGCCCTTGTGAACCGGAGTCACTGTCGAACAGTTTCACATAGATGGACTGCCCAGCATACTCCGGGCCGATGTAGGTGATGGGTATGTTGACCGGATTGTGAAAATTGGAGTTGGTTGGCGCATAATCCAGCGCCACCACCGAAACACCCTGGGAATGATGGGCATTGTAGCCGCAATTGATGATATGCAGATTGCGTTGATTGATGCGGCCAGGCACACCGGCCACCTGACCCGGCACACTAGTAGAACAACCATTGTTTGTTGTACCTGGTGTTCCCGTATACAAAGTTGGTCCCGCCCATATCTCAAACCCGTTCTCCGATGCACCGGCCAATGTGGTCACATCCAGGTACAACGAGCGCATACCGGTGGTGGGATCAACCACCATATCGGGAATGGTACTCAAATTCACCTCAAATGAGCCAGAGTTAGCGGGCACAAACATGGGCTGATCATAGGACTGGCCCCCACCCGGCGACACCCAACGCAAATCCGTATCGTGGGCATTGTCTGTCCGCCCCATGTAGTTCGCCAGCGGGATCATTTGGGTGGTGTCAGTGATAGTCTGGCCGTAGTAATACAGGTCAAAAGCTGTTTGGGTGGGGTGGCCGTTGTTGTAAACACTACCTGTTGGAGCACCGCAACTTGTGCCATTGTTCATCCTGATTTCATCTACCCGCACAAACCAGAACGGGTTCAGATCAGACGTTTCCCCAGTAGGAATGACACAAGGATCATAACGGTAGCGATCATTGCCTATACATGAAGCCGAACCCGTTGGTGGGTTACCGAAAGGGGTAGTGTGGGAAAAGACGTAGGTAGAAATATCATAATCAACCAGACCAGGGGAATGGTTGTAGCTGTCAGGATCAAATAGCTCGACCCGCACCACGTTAAAACTGTAATCAGCGGGGATGTCTATGCGGTAGCGGTAGGTGAAGTAATCAGTAGAATATTGGGGGTTGGTGTAATAACCGGGTGGCCGGTGAACACTACTGATGGGGGAAAAGGGATCACCGTTGCTCGTTGCACATTGTGGCCCAAAGACTGCTTCATGCTCATAGGAAATACGGCCAGTCTGGCCCAAGTTAGGGTTCAGAATGATGGGGGTTCCGTCGGGTGGGGTGTCAGCAAGTGAGGGTGAGGCGGTGGCGGTACGGCCCAACTGCATCTGCAACAGGATCAATAATAAACAGAGGGGCACAAGGGTTAAAAATAACGCCCGAATACGGTGCTTCATGGGTAGGACTCCTTTGGGTTCGGCATTTCCGGGATAGGTGCTAACGGCGTCACTAGCTACAAGGAATTGTCGATCTTCTTAAAAAATGACAGGCTTTGGCAATCTTGTCTACACGGATAGGGGAAACACCGATGGCTTTGGCTTTTATTCGTGTTCATTCCTATCCGTGTAGGCACCTTTTTTCCAAGCGAACTCTTGGAAAAGATGAAGATTGTTACAGGCGAAGTTGAAGGCAAGATGGGTAACAAAATCACACTTTTTACAGCTTAATTATTTTTCCAACTATCAATCATGGACATTATACAACCAGAAGGGCCATCCTTCATGATGAAATAGGTATATTTTCCCAATACCCAAGACCTGACAGGTTTTTGAAACCTGTCAGGTCTGCCCCCAATCCTTTTTACCGAATGGGTTCCAGGCGGGCGGTGAAATGGCGCAGGACCGGTGATTGGGAGACGATGCGGTAGCCGGGTAAAGCCTCGCGCTGGTTGTAAACCTCGATGATGATTTCGGCCAGGTAATCTACGTGGCTTTGGGTGTAGACCCGGCGCGGGAAAGCCAAACGGACGAGGTCCATCGCGGCCGCGCTCTCTGTGCCATCCGGGTGCAAACCAAACATCACCGTGCCAATCTCCACCCCCCGAATACCCCCTAACAGGTACAGCGCATTGCTCAGCGACCAACCCGGATATTGCAGGGGCGGAATGTGGGGCAACATCTCCCGCGCATCCAGGTACACCGCATGGCCGCCGGTGGGCAACACCATCGGCACCCCCGCCGCCGTCAGTTTGTCCCCCAGATAAGCAATCGAACGAATCCGATAGCGCAAATAATGGGGATCAAGGGCTTCATACAACCCCAGGGCAATCGCTTCCAGGTCGTACCCCGCCATGCCGCCATACGTCGGAAACCCTTCTGTCAGGATTTCCAGGTTGCGACATTGCACCGCCAGCGCATCATCATTCACAGCCAAAAAGCCGCCGATATTCGCCATGCCGTCTTTCTTGGCACTCATCGTACAGCCATCGGCATAGCTGAACATCTCGCGGGCGATTGCGATGGGTTCTTTGTCGGCGTACCCTTCCTCGCGGGTTTTGATGAACCAGGCGTTTTCGGCAAAGCGGCAGGCATCAATGAAAAAGGGAATGCCGTACTGCCGCGCCAATTGGCTGACCGCTTTCACATTCGCCATGCTCACCGGCTGACCGCCGCCGGAGTTGTTGGTCACGGTGAGCATAATCACGGGGATGTTGTCCCGCCCCACCGTTTCCAGGGTGTGGCGCAGGGCGTCAATGTCCATATTCCCCTTGAAGGGATGGATCAGCCGGGGGTGATGCCCCTCTTCGATGACCAGATCACGCGCTTCCGCGCCGCTGTGTTCGACATGGGCGCGGGTGGTGTCGAAATGGGTGTTGCTGGGGATGACGTGCCCCGGTCGGCCAATGGTGGTGAAGAGGATATGCTCGGCGGCGCGTCCCTGGTGGGTGGGGATGACGTGTTTGAAGCCGGTGATGTCCTGCACGGATGCCTCGAATTTGTAAAACGAGGTGGCTCCGGCGTAGGACTCATCGCTGGCGATCATACCGGCCCATTGGCGGGACGACATCGCTCCCGTGCCGCTGTCGGTGAGCAAATCAATCAGCACATCCTCGGCATGGAGCAAAAACGGGTTGTACCCGGCCCGGATGAGAGCCTGCTCCCGCTCGGCCATACTGGTAAAGCGGATGGGTTCGACGGAACGCACCCGGAACGGTTCGATGATGGTGTGGGAATGGAATTCGCGCATGGGATTCTCCTGGATATACCCTCACCCTACCCCTCTCCCTCAAGGGCGAGGGAATAGTACAAAGCCAGAGGGAAGGAAAAGTTCAATAATTCTGATTAGTGTAACGATAGGGGGTGGGTTGCCATGTGTTGATTGTCAACAATTGGGCAAGGCAAATGTAATGAAAAGGTGAATGAGTGTATTGGTGTATTGCCAAAGGCGCAGGAGGGGAGAAACACGGATAATCCAAGTTCCCAAGTTCCTAGAGTTCCTGAGTTCCCGTATAATCTCCACATGGCGTGGCAATTAGCCGTAAGTTCCTGGTCGTGGCATGAGGCGTATTATGCGGGGCGGTGGTCGTTGCTGGATTTGCCGGAGGGGGCACGGCAGGTGGGGCTGTCACGCATCGAAGCGAATGATTTTATGTTGCCGCCACCCCGTTTGAGCCGCATCCGCAGGCCATTGTTGGCCCTTTTGCCCGGTGCGCCGCCGGAGTTGTGGCGGTACAGCCGGGGCAGTTTGGCGCAATTAAGAGGGAACGCGGCCGCATCCCACACTCCTCTCCTCTGTTGGACCATCAATAGTGACTTCACCGTGCCGGGATGGGCCTGGCCTTTGCAACAGATTTATTTGCGTCGGGGCCTCGCGGCCGCGCACCAACTCCACACTCCCCTGCTCCGCCTCAACCTGGGCGGCCAACTGGATACACCCACCTCGGTGGATGAGCGGCTGATTACCCGGCTGGTAGCCTTTGTCCATCTCTGCCAACACCGTGCGCCCGGTTTAACGTTGACGGTGGAAAACCATTGGGGGATCAGCACGGACATCGAGCGGCATTTGTGGCTGGTGGGTCAGGCTAAAAGCCGCCTGCCGGAAGGGTTGCAGGAGCGGTTGGGGTGTTGTTTCGATCCGGGCAATATGCCAGAGGGGGAGCGGGAAAGGTGGTGGCGGGGGCTGAGCGCGGCCGCGAACCATTTTCATTTTAAGACGACTGAGTTTGACGAACGCGGCCGCGACACCCACCTACCCCACGACCACATCCTGGCCTTACTCCGCGCCGCCAACTATCAGGGGGATGTCACAATTGAGTTTCAAGGGGGTGGCGACCCAGTAGAGGGAGTAAAACAATCTGTTCGCCTGTTTCGTCAGATAGGATGAGTGGGCGGAGTGGCAGAGTGGCAGTGGCAAAGTCAACTCACCATCTGCAACTCTGCAACTTGCAACTCTGCAACCCTGCCCCCTGCACGTCCTAATGGGTCCGCGAAGCCAGAAACTCCATCGCTGCCTGGGCGATTAATCCTGACCGTGATTCTCCATGCTGACCAGCATACTGATCCATCAACGTCAGCAACCGTTCCGGCACAGTAATATTGACGCGACGAGATTTCCCCGAAAGTTTAGACAAATCCACCGTAACAAGCGCCCATACACCACCCACATAATCCAGGTTCGCTTGATGGTGTTCGATGCTGTCAGGTGTCGGTATCGGCTCGCCGTCCTGTAACAATCCTTCCAGATGACATTCAATCGCCTCAACAATTTCACTCAAGGCTTCATCGAATGTCTCTCCAGCCGAAAAACAGCCCGGTAAATCAGGCACCGTCACTCCATAGTCGCTTGATTCGTCTTTATGAATAACAACTGGATAACGCATAGCTTCCCTCACAATTCGTTCCAACCTGCTTGTTTATAGATGCTTCGTAACGTACCCACCGGTAAATCCCGTTTGGGATGAGGTACAGTTACACGGCCCGGTTTCGTGGGATGTTTGAACTGATAATGACTGCCGCGCACATGCACAAGCGCCCAACCATCTTTCTTTAAGCGGCTGATAACATCCCGACTGTTCATTGGCAAATAATACACACAATACACACGATTCGCCAGACTTTAATGAGCCAAACGCTCAACAATGCGGGAGAAAATCTGGGGGATAACGGCGAACTGATTCTGGACCATCAGCCACAGGTCAATTTCGCCGGTTGGGGCGACGAGGCCGAGAGAATATTGTAGGAGCAGGAGCAGGTTCCAGACAATAAATGCCGTGCCGACCAGGATAAGTAGCGGCCGCGACACCGTTCTCATTTGCTCAACCAACGCCGCCAGCCCCAAAATAAAAATGGGGGTCAGGGATAACCAAAAGCGTGGCCCCGGTGAGTCACCACCGGCCCAAAATGACCAGCAACTGACGACGTACCAATGGGCTAAAACCAGGATACCAATCAGCCCGCCCAACCGGTTTTGCCGTGCCCACACCCAGCGCAATCCCACCAGACACAACAGCGTCACCGGTGCCCAGGTAAACAACCCCCGATCAGAAGAAAACAGCACCTCGACCAGATGCGGTGCCGTGAAATCAAAGGTTCCCCCACCAGAAGCGGTGTACGTATTGACGATCCAGGCGCCGTAAACTTCATGCCAAAAGAACAGGAGTGGCACAATGGGCAGGAGCACGCCGGTGGCTAAGGGGAAAAGTTGAGTAAGGATTCGCGGCCGCAACCCCACACCCTTCTTCTTACCCGACACATCAACTTCGTACTCTCTGCCCTCACTGCGTCCTCTGTGTTCATCCCACAACCAGATCGCCCCCACCGCCAACAAAAGAATGCCGTTCTGCGGCCTGATCCAGACCGCTACCCCAATCACCAGCCCCATAAAAAACCATAACCACCGGTTCCCCGGCTCCCGACGAGTGCGCCACCACAGTGTCAGGAACAGGGCATTGGCACAGGCATCATGGGCGTGGGACATGAGCGGCTGATGGTATTGGAAAAAGACAAACGGGGTCGCCAGCCAGAAGGTGATGGTAGCCAACAGGGCGGCAAATTCGCTGAATAGCTCACGAGCCAGTCGGTAAGACAACCACAAGGCCATTAGTCCGGTTACGCTGGAGATGAACGCGGCCGCGAGCGGATAAGGCCAGCTATAGCCATCGGCGGGGATGGATAACCCCAGTTGTTGGCCGATTAATAGGACGCCATGCACAACCGCCATACCGGGCAACCAGATCAGGGCACTGCCCGCCGACCATTGATTGTGCAGATAACCGGTCGGGGTGGTGGGTGCGCCGGGGGGCATGTTCAGATCGGCAAATTCATTACGCACATCCAGGTCGCCATCAACCAGGACGGAGCGCGCCCAGGCGTAATAACCCGCCGGATCAATGGTAGAAACTACGGGGCGAAACAAGGGGATGAACAGGAGACAATAAAGGGCGATGAGCCAGTAATGTCCAGGCCACTGACCGGGGAAGAAGCGTTTCATGTTTAGGCGATTCGTTGCAGCGGCCAGACGACCACATGAAGCAGGCGAGCGAAGTGGAGTATGGGGGGCAGGTCGGGGAGGGGGACGTTCGCGGCCGCGGCCATCGTATTCACCTCTATCTCCGCCGTGGCCGGTTGCAGGGGCCAGGGCTGATGATGAATCTCACCCCGGTAGACGCGGCCGCGGCCCCCCGCCGCATACAGACAATACCGCTCCGTCAGCCAATGCTCCAACGTGCCCGGCTGGGAGAAATACATTGGGCCAGTCGGGGCGTAACTGCCTCGGAATTGGGCCGGTGGTGCGCCTTTATGGATGCGTTCGCTAGTGTAAGCAATGCCTGCACCTTGCGGTTGGCATGCCATCCGGGCATGAAAATAGGGCAGATGAAAACCGGTGCGGGCGATTTGCACCGCCAACGGGTTGCCCGCTTCCAGGCTAAAAAACCAGACTCCCGGCTTGGAGCCATCGGTGACGTAGGTGCGGACGTTGAGTTCGGGAAAGGCGGAGAGGCGAGGGACGGTGGGAGAAAAGCGCGGCCGCACGTTGCTCATTCTAAACGGCACCACCGCCAGATAAGCCTGCCCTTCGTAGGTGTCAATCTGGAGCGAGGGGGGAATATGCGGCCGCAAATCCTCAACCCGTACCGGCCAATGGGCAAACAACAAATCATGCCAGGTCTGGTGCATCACCCAGGGGGAACGGGGTAACGGCCAGGGGCGGTGAGCGGTGAAATGGAGTGAAGACGACATAGAAGCCTGGAAGCACATCAGCCTTTCAGCTTCTTAGCTGACTCGCTGAAATGCTGAAATGCTGACTCGCTGAAATGCTGACCTGCTAAACCACTACTCTGGCCCAAACCGTCGTGACCAGGCATGATACAACTGTGTGCGCACACGCCCTTTGCCATCACGCCAGCGGGGCGTAGTGGCTTTCTTCTCAGCTTTGTATTGTGCATGTTGGCGATCATATTCAGCCAGATCGGTATCATCCATGGGCAGAGCGGCGGTGCGTTGCGGCCGCGGCATCACCACCACCCGCACCAGTTCTGCCCCATAATCCAGACGGAGTACCTGCCCCTCTTCGGGCAAACGAAACACCAGAAAAATTGGGTTGGGATACCAATCTGTTTCAATGATGGCGGTCAGTGGTTGCAAAAAAGAGGGGGGATGATTGGGCGGAATGATAAGGCTTACTTGTCCGGGTTGTGTTTTGAGAACCAGACCCGGATCAATCAGAAAATGGTCACGGTCAAACTGATCAATGGGTGAGTTGCCGTTAAATTCCTGGGTGAGCTGTTCCAGGTTATCTACAACCAGTTGTCCCGCCACATTACGCACGACGATGGCTGTCAGGAAACCATAAAATATGGTGTAACCCACCTGTTGACCATCCAGCCACGGTTTGCAATGGAAGGGAACAATTTCGGGTGGCGTCGCGGCCGCGCGTGCTCGATGCGCCTCCGTAATGAGCGGCTTGGCCGGAGCCGGATCAGGGCAATACAGAGCAAACTTATTGAACTTTAGCATCGTTTTCTACGCACCACGCCCACGCCCCACATCACAAATACGTCACATGCCGCGAGTTGCGCATGATCAACTTCTCCGCAAACGTCAGTTTCGCCCCTGGCCCCTTCGGGTACATCAACCGTTCCGCGTCATCGGTGTGGGTTAAAAAGCAGGCGTGGCCCACCTCATGGGCCATGACACGCGGATTTTTCACCCGGAACATCTTGGCCTTAAGGGTGACATATTCCGTGAGTGGCCCCAACGAACAGCCGCCAATGGTCGAAACTGTGCGTACCACAAAAACCGTCACTGGTGAAGCATAACCTGTCCATTTGCTCCAGGGTGTATGGGCTGTGTAGGGGCGGAAATAGTTCCCGGCAATATCACAATCTTCCTGCCAGGCCCCATCCGTGCAATGCACATCCAGCGCTTCTGTCGGGGCAGGTTTAGCCAGGGTAATAATGCGCGGCTCCATCGGTATAACTTTGACCCGCGCCTGTTGCATAAACGCCTCTTCCATCGCCTGCCAGCAATGGTCTACCTCATGCGGTTCGGCCAGGGGCACACCTTGTTCATCCCGCAGAATCACCACCTGGATACGTATTTTCTTCACCGGCTGATACCCGACCAGCAAACCGATAGCATCAGGCAAGCCAAAAAGCCGGTTGAGCGTCTCCTTGAATACGTTAATGCCCTGGGTGATCAGTCCCCGGGGGGCGTGGCGCATCGGTTTACGGACTTTTTTGGGGTCAAATGGGCGATCTTCTTTAGACATAGAAACCTCGAATTGGTAGTTTAGTTTTCAGTTGTGAAAGATACGAACAAATGGTTTGGAAGGATTAGGGGCGGCGGGGTTAGGGTGGGGTTCCCAATGAGGGTCCCGCAAAAAACAACCCCTTCTAAATAGGAACAAGTCATGTCGGATTAGCCCTTGGCAGTTTAAAACCGGCTAAAGCCTCGATTCCGGCGTGGACGGTTTAGGGCGATGTAATCAGGTAAATGGTGTCTAGCAACCAACTGGCAACGTACAAACGACCCGCATTATCTTCACCAAAGGTAGTAGGCATAAACTGTTCGGTGGCTAACAGGTGTTGCGACCAGCCCGCCCCATTTTCGGCGAGAGACCAGAATCGGCCGGAGCAAAAATCGGCCATGAGATAATGACCTACCAGACGGGGATACTCTGTACCCCGATAGCGGTAGCCGCCGGTTATAGCACATTCTTCACCGTGGGCGTAGGCGAAAATGGGTGGCGTCAATGGGTCAGTTGGGGCGCAGAGTTGCGGCACGATGGGCAGGTGGGCTTCATAACAAGGCCAGCCGTAATTAGCGCCCCCACCACTGCCCGCCAGGTCCAGGTTCACTTCTTCCCAGTCAGATTGACCCACGTCGGCAATCCACAAATCGCCGGTGAGCCGATCAAAGCTGATGCGCCAGGGATTGCGCCACCCCAACGACCAGATTTCGGGCCGCGCGGCCGCGTCGTTGACAAACGGGTTATCCAAGGGAATGGTGTAAGTGGGCACACCGGTCACATCAAGCCGCAACAGTTTGCCGGTCAGAAGTTGTTTGTTTTAAGCGTTTGGGGCGTAGCCACTATCCCCCACAGGCACATAAAGGTACCCATCCAACGGGCTAAAGGCCAGGTCTCCCCCTTTGTGTAACTGGGTGGCCTGGGGAATCGTCAAAAGAATCTGCTCGCTCGTGGGATCGGCGATATTCGGATTGTTTGGTGTTACTTGAAAACGGGCAAGAATGGTCTGGCCGTCCAGGGCGGTGTAGGTGACGAAGAAAAAACCGCTGGTGGCATAGTCAGGTGAGAAGGCCACACTTAAAAAGCCCTGCTCGCCGGAGAAGGCTAAAACCCGCTCATGAATATCCAGAAACGGATCGGGTAGAAGCAGGCCAGCTTCAATGACCCTGATATAACCCGCCAACAATGACACAAAAAGGCGATCATCACCGGCATGGGCAATGTCGGTGGGGGAATCAAGGCCGGTAACGAGGGGTTGCAGGTTGAGGGAGAGGCTCCCTTCGGTTATGACGGGGAGGTAAACAGCCGTGTCGGTGGTGGAGGTGGTGAATGGGTACGCGGCCGCGTACTCAGCCAGCCCCCCGCCCCATAACAGGCACAACACCAACCCACCCCCATAAACGACTTGTCGTTTCATCATAATGGATTCTGGTTCGTAGTGACCGCTTTAGCGGGCTGATGTTAGCCCGCTAAAGCGGTCACTACGAACGAAAACGTTTATATATTATGGAGCGGTGATTCTTAACAAACGACCGGTATCATATTCAGCCACGTACAACTCGCCCAACCGGTCTTCGCCAAAGGTTGCCACTGCGGCCGCGGGCAGCCCCAACTGATTGACCACCCATTGATCATTGTGTCTGGTTAAGCCCCAAAATTCACCCGTGCAAAAATCACTAAACAAGTATTGACCCACCAAACTGCCTATCGCTGCTCCCCGATAGACGTAACCACCGGTGATGGCACATCGGTAAGTCGGCTGATGGGAGTAGACATGCACCGGAAATGTGTAATAACCCGAAGCCTGGCAATTGAATAGGTTAAACGGGGTGAACCCTTCATAACATCGCCAGCCATAATTGGCTCCACCTTCATAATCGGCTGGTTGAAAATTGATTTCCTCATAATGGGTATTACCCACGTCGCTGATCCACAAATCATGGGTGAGGCGATCAAAGGACATACGCCACGGGTTGCGTAAACCTACCGCCCAAATTTCGGGCAGGGCATAAGGAGCAGTAGCAAACGGATTATCGGGGGGAATGGTGTAAGGGCCAAAACTGGTCACGGCCAGGCGCAAGATTTTGCCCCGCCAACTTTGGTAACTTTGGCCTTGATCATAAGGATCATCGGCGGGTCCCCCATCACCCATGCCTACATAGAGATACCCATCAACAGGCCCAAACAAGAGATCCGCCCCGTTATGGGTGGAATCGGGTTGGGGCACGAAGAGCAGAACTTCTTCACCGTTGGGGTTAGCCTGATTGGGGTTGTTGGGGTCTACGTGGAAGCGGGAAAGATGTACGCTATTGTTGGTAGCGGTGTACAGGACGTAAAAAACACCCGTGGTGGCATAATCCGGGGGGAAAACCAGACTTTCTAGCCCCTGCTCCAGCCCATCTGACTCCACCCGTTCCTGTATATCTAGAAAAGGTGTGGATAACAAAACCCCCTGGCTGACAATACGAATGCGGCCGCGTTTTTCCGTAATAAACAAACGATCATCCCCAGCGTGGGCAATGTCCGTGGGGTTGAGCAGGCCCGTACCAACCTGGGTAAAGGCTAACGGCAAGGGGGAACGCTGTAGCAGAGGCACATAAATCAGCGTTTGATCTAAGGGCGCGACCTGGGCCGCGGCCGCGTGTGACCCCAATAATCCCACCAGTAACAGCCATAACCCGGCTCTCCATCGTCTTAGGAAATAAACTTGTTTTCTAACCATAATTGTCCACCTTCTTTAATTGTAATCGTTTGCCCCGTGTACAACTGGGCATAATCAACTGTGTTTAAAAGTAGAACGGGCGGGGCCACCCCATAAAGCTCACGCGCCACCACCGCCCCCAAGGCCAAAATACCATCCGCTTCCTGGAGTAAAATAGCCGCTGGGGCCGTGCCCAGCCGCACCGCTTCCAATAAAATACTACTGGCACTGCTAGACCCGCGGCCGCAAGGCATCACCAGCACCCGCCCCGTCACTCGTTCACCCCATTGGGGATGTCGTTGGTCAATAATCAGGCCCGTCTCCGGGTTTAACCCTCCCCACAGGCTCAATGGTTCCGTCAAAATCAGCACCACCCCCTCAGCCAAACCAGCCACTAAAACATCATCCGGGGTTATCAATTTGACCATACGGCCTCATCACGCTGGATGGAACCGGCGTGCGCCGACACCACACAATCTGTCAGACTGCCATACACCACCTGCAAACCGATGTTGCCGGGCGTGTAATGGGCAAATTTGCCTGAATTGGTCATCAGCACCCCACTACTTGCTTTGACAATGGGTGTAACCACCACGCAGGTGTCTACCACCACTTGCACGCCCAGTTGCTGTAACGGTTCCCGCCAGCCCCGTTGTTCCAGTTGGGCCAGCACAAAACGGTTGGTACAAACGATAAACTCCACCTGGGGATGGGGTGGGAATTGCTGTAGTTGGGGCAATAGCTGGGCAAATTCGGCCAGGGAGAAGTGGGGACTACCCAGAGCCACGGCGTTGATGGGGCCATCGGCTACCGTGGAAAGCTGATCCCGCACGACCCGCAAATCGGCCAGGGTGACAGGGATTATCGTTTCCGGTGGATAACCGTGAAAGGCTTCGTCCAGCGTGGGGGCTTCCGGGGTGAGACCCACAGCATGAAACATGGCGACCGCCCCGGATGACGCGGCCGCGGCCCCCAAGGCCTTCAACTGGTCCTCACTGGTATCAGCCAATAACCCTTCAATCACAGGGATACGGTTCTGGCTCTGCGCCCCGATGAGATAACCCAACACCGGATACAGCCCACCATCTCGTAACAAGCTTTCCGGGATGCGCTCCAGGCGAAACAGGATGCGGCCGCGGCGGTTTTCTGTCAGGTGTAGCCCCGTAGCTGGAGCACGCCCGGTGAGGGCGGCACAAATATCAATGAAGTCACCATATCGGTTGGTGCGTGCCCCCAGCACCGAGTTGGCAAACACGATGGCGTTGCTTTCCGCCCAGGCAATCTGGCTACCCAAGGCCGGGCGATGCATCGTTTGGTACGGCGCACAGGTGAAAATAGGCTGGCAGCCCATCGTCACATACGCCTGCATCAGCCGCCCGGCATATTCACCCACCTGGGCCGAGCCGCGAAAATGCTCCGGGTGGATCAGATCAAGGGCGCCCACATTCAGGGTGCTGGGCACAACCACCCGCCCACCACCCGCCACCAGCTTTTCGGCAAACTCCAACCCGGAGTAACCGTGGTAGAGGCAACCATCAATATGGGCTGAGGTAATGTCGAGCAGTTCGGTGGCCCCATAGACGTGGGCCATTGTCACCAGGATACGCAAGGCCATCTGCGCGGCCGCGCCCTGTTCCCCAGCGAGGAGAGATTGGTCATAAGGAGAGAGAGTAATCATGGGAGGTTTAGCAATTCAGCATTTCAGCATTTCAGCTTCCTGGCTGACCGGCTGATTTAGCTGACCGGCTGACTAGCTGACCGGCTGACTGGCTAACAACATGGTGAGCAGGGCCTGGGCGTAGGCATCATCGGGTGTCGCGGCCGCGAACGTCTCTTGTTCCCCCCCCCACTCAATCGCACACACAAATTGTTCTCCTTGCCGGGTCAGTCCCGTAAACGCCTGCCCCAGCGCCGTCAGCAACTGATTCGAGGTGGGCAACCAGACGACTTCCATCGCTAAAACATAATCCAAAGCCCATTCCACCGAGCCGTTAAAGGTGATGGCTGGCCATCCCTGCAATATTTCCACCAGGATCGACATATCACTAATGACAAAAACACGATCATCCATTTCCCGTTCCGGTACGGCAAAAAAATCATGATCATGCGGTTGCCAACGCAGGCCCGCCGCTTTTAGTTGTTGCGCCAATTGAAGAGTTATCATTATTCTTTCCTCTTGGGTGTACCTTGTTGAATTCAACAACAGGGGGTTTTATCCTGCAATGGGGCAAGCGTCAAGCATACCCCCAACAGCAATTCTCAATTTGAGGTCATTCGTAGGGGCGGGACAGGTGGGCCAGGATGTGGTCAAGCGGGAAACCTCACTACACTTCGTGGCGTACCTACCCACCTGTCTCGCCCTCTTGTGAGCCGCAATCGTAAGAGGGCGAGACGACGCGGAAAGATCGTTTCCCGGTTCATCCTCATTGAACCCGCGTCGTCCCGCCCCTACCATCATTGGCGGTCAAAATGAGAAGGGGGCTGCAACCATAGGTAGGGGCAACCCTTGTGGTTGTCCTCGGCTGGGCGGGCACAAGGCCAGCCCCAACAGTACCAATGAGAATTACTGCTCCCTAACGCGGAGGTTGCACCTTTATCGGGGAAAAGTTACCATAGGTGAAACGCTTGCTCTTAAAGCCAGATAGGTTGATTCTAACTGCCCCGACTTTGGCGAAAATTAGCACAACCTCTGGAAATCTCTCAGTCTCTTAATCTCTTAGTCTCCAGACAGGTTCTTACACATGACAGCCCTTACGACTGCGCCTGCCCCCCATTCTCCGTTTGCCATCTTCCGCAATCGCAACTTCACCTGGCTGTGGATCGGTCAACTGATTGGCGAGATGGGTTCGGCTCTGACCGAAATGGCCGCTTTCATCTTTGTTTATCAACAAACCGGGTCTGCCTTAAATGTCGGCTTGATGATGGTGGCTTCATCGGCTCCTAGCTTACTTGTGGGTTTAGTGGCGGGTGTTTTTGTAGACCGCTACGACCGCAAACGTATTATGATTGCGGCCAACTTGCTTCAGGCCGGTTTGATTGTGGCTATTCCGTTTTTACTGCCACTTAATATCATCTGGTTATACGTTCTCATCATGTTGGCCAAAACGGTGGGGCAGTTTTTCAACCCGGCGCACGCGGCCGCGTTAGGTGAAATCACCAGCGAAGACGAGTTAAACGCCGCCAATTCCATGATGGCGGTCAGCTCTTATGGGGCACAGGTCATAGGTTATGCCCTGGCCGGGCTGATTACCACCCAGTTTCCCATTGCCTGGGCCTTTTACGCCGATGCGGCCACCTTTTTTCTATCCGCCCTTCTCATCCTCATGGTTCGGGTTCCGGCTATTACTTTCAGCGAAGAGACCAATGTAGCCTCTATTTTTCAGAACCTGCACGCGGGTATCAAAGCCATTGACCGCACCCCCATTGTCCGCTCTTTGTTTCTCGTTTTCACCCCCGTTTTTATCCTGTTTAGCCTGGCCAATACCATTCGTTTACCTTTTGCGATTGAGGCCCTGGGGGCTTCCGAATTTGAATATAGTTTGATTGAGAGTGTCTCTCTGGTGGGGCTGGTGGGGGCCAGTTTGTTCATGGCCCGGGTGGGTGATCGCTGGCGGGAAGGGCAATGGCTGGCGCTCAGTTTCATCGGGGTGGGGTTAGCCGAAACGGTTTTTGCCTTGCTTTCCTCGGTGCCCGCCGCTTATGTGATCATTGTGTTTAGTGGGTTTGTCTATGCGCCTTCGGTTATCGCGAATTCGCTGATTATTCAACGGCACATACCGAGAGAGCTTCGCGGCCGCGTCTTCAGTGCCTTCTTCGTCCTGCGTGACACCCTCTTCGTCCTGGGCATGGCCCTGGCCGGTCTGGCCGATGTGTGGGATGTGCGCCTGCTCTATCTGGCTGGCGGGCTGGGCGTGTTGGCTATCGGCTTCGTCACCCTGATCATGCCGGGGCTGGGGCAACCAGCCGCCGAATGGCGTCGCGCCATTCAACTGCTCCGCACCGCCCCCGATGCCCCCGGTTTAGGTGTGGGGCGTGCCCTTTCCCTCACCCATTTTGCCCGGTTGTCAGCCCTGTTGCCCACCATTGCCGCCCTACCCCCGGAAAAACAGCGTAAGCTCCAGGCCAACATGACCGTCATTGACGCGCCCGAAGGCACAGCCATCATCCGCCGCTACGAAACCAGTGATGCCGCTTACTTTATTCTGGAAGGTCAGGCAATAGCGGGTTGGGAAGAAGAAGCTGGCTACAAAGCGCTGGAAATGCTCCAGGCTGGTGATTTTTTTGGTGAAATTGCCGCCCTGACCGGTTTGCCCCGCACCGCCCATGTCATAACCGAACGCCCCACAACGCTGATCCAGGTGACCGCCGGAACGCTCCGGGAAATGGCCGCCGACCCCCAACTCAACCGGATTTTGCTGACCCGCATGACCGAACGCATGATTCGTATGAATATGATTGACCTGGGGCACCAGGGACATTTTGATCAGCAAATATTGCGCGAGTTACGCACTCCAGCAACAGAAACAAAAGGGTCGTAGAAACGCCTTATTGTTTTCATGCCGCCAACAACCGGGCATCCGTTAGCCGCCACCAGACCGTCACCGCCTCGCCTACCTGAAACGCGCCATATCCCTGCCCCCCCACATTCTGGGTGCGTACCACGACAGCTTCCCCCGTTGCCAGCCCCACCACATAGCGCGTATCCGTACCAATATAAACTGCCTCGCGGATGATACCCGGCAGATGTTCGCTCAAGTCAGCGGGACTGCGGCCGCAACGCCGGTCAATACCAGTTTTTCGGGCCGCATGGTTAGCAAAACTGATTGCCCCACACGCCAGGAACCCGTTCGCATGGGTGCGGTCACCTGTTGCCCGGCCACTTCTACCTCACCGAGGCTGTTATCGTTAAGGCCAATCAGTTGGCCAGACAAAAAATTAGTCTCGCCAATAAAATCAGCCACAAAACGAGTCGCCGGGTTTTCGTAAAGGGCGACGGGTGTGTCCACCTGGAGCAGATTGCCCTCATGCATCACCCCAATCCTGTCGGACATGGTTAAAGCTTCTTCTTGATCATGGGTAACATAAATAAAGGTGATGCCCACCTTTTGTTGGAGATGTTTGAGTTCTAACTGCATGGCCTTGCGCAGTTTCAAATCCAAAGCCCCCAACGGCTCATCTAGCAACAGCACGGTCGGCTCGTTGACGAGGGCACGAGCCAGGGCCACGCGCTGTTGTTGGCCGCCGGATAATTGGTTGGGCCGCCTATCCTCTAACCCGGCCAGTTGCACCAGATCGAGCGCGGCCGCGACCCTTTCCCCCCGCTCCACCACCGGCACACCTTTCACCTTTAGCCCAAAGGCCACATTTTGCCCCACCGACAAATGGGGGAACAAGGCGTAATTCTGAAACACCGTGTTGACTGGCCGATGATTGGGTGGTACTAGCCGCATCGGTTGGCCCTGAACCCAAAGTTCACCGCTGGTCGGTTGTTCAAAACCGGCAATCATGCGTAACGTCGTTGTTTTGCCACAGCCACTCGGCCCCAACAGGGTAAAAAACTCACCCGAGCGAATTTGAAGAGTGAGGTGATTGACGGCACTGGTTATCCTGACGCCACGCCTGGTGACAAACTCCTTGTTGACATCCCGTAATTCCACCGCTATTTCACTCATGACTCTCCCGCTCTGTGCGCCGCAACCGCTCGGCCAACAAAATAATCACGATGGATGATCCCATAATGAGTGCGCCTAACGCCACCATCACCGGCAACCGCCGGGGAAAACGGAGTTGGGAATACATATAAACTGGCAACGTCGTTTCTGTGCCCACGATAAACACACTCATGGCGTATTCGTCAAATGAGGTGGTAAAGGCGGTCAAAAAGGCGGCCAGTAAGGCAGGCATGATCATCGGTAAGATGACGCGCCATTGAGCACCCCAATAACTGGTGCCTAAATCCATAGCCGCCTCTTCCAAATTAGCCGGGAAACCAGCCAGGCGGGCAGACACAATCAACATCACGGTAGGGATATTCACCACCACATGGCCCAATCCCACCGTCCACAAACTCAGCTCCACATCCACAATCTGGCGAAACAGGATGAGCAAGGCCACGCCGATAACCACAGACGGAATCACCAGGGGCAAGGCCGAAAGGGCCAGGAAGGTGCTTTTACCAGGGAAATCAAAACGCATAATGGCGATAGCCGCCATGGTGCCAAATAGGGTAGCCACCAGCGAGGAAATCAACCCCACGACCACACTATGGCGCAGCGCCTCTAACAAGGCATCGGCCTGCCATAGCTCCTGATACCAACGGATGGTGAAGCCGCTCAACGGAAAACGCAAGGAAGCAGAATCGTTGAAGGAGAAAATGACCAACAGAAGAAGGGGCAAATAAAGGGCCAGGGTGAATAGCCAGGTATAAACGGCTGAGAGGGAAAACCAGCGGCGTGTGTTCACCTATGCTCCCGCCAAATCTGCCAGGCGGATAAAACGCCCTAAAAAGATGAGCGGCAATAAGACCACGACCAACATCACCAGGCTCAGGAGAGCCCCCATGGGCCAGTTTAAGGCCCGCAGAAATTGATCCAGGATGATGTTGCCAATCATAATGCCATCGGGTCCCCCCACCAGGGCGGGGGTTACGTATTCGCCTACGGTGGGGATGAAGACAAACAAGAAACCGGCCAGCACGCCGGGCAGGCTGAGGGGGAGTGTCACCCGCAGAAAGGCTTGCCAGCGACTACAACCCAGGTCCGCGGCCGCGTCCAACAAACTTCTATCAATCCGCTCTAGCGCCGTAAAAATGGGCAGGGCCACAAACGGAACCCACACATAAACCAGGGTGATCACCACGGCATCGGCGCTGTAGAGTAACAGAGGGGAATCAACCGTAAAACCGAGCCACTCCAAAAAAGAAGCCAGAGCGCCATTGGAGCCTAAAATCACTTTCCAGGACAACACCCGCAACAGATAACTCACCCAGGCGGGTACAATGATCAGGCTTAACAGGGTGAACTTCATCGCGCCCGCCCGAAAGCTCAAATAGTAGGCGATGGGGTAAGCCAGAAGGACGGTATAAAGAGAAACCCCCAGGGAGAGCACGACCGAACGGCCTAACAGCCGCTGCATAACTGTGTTGCCCAGAAATTCCTGATAATGGCTCAGGGTAAAAACATCTCGTTCGGCCCCAAAACTCCCGGCCCGGAATGAGAACAAGGCCATTAGCCCCAGTGGTAGCAAAAAAAGCAGGCCCAGGAACAGGACAGACGGTGACATTAAGATGAGAACGCGGCCGCGGTTTACCATATACACTCAAAAACCGGGTTTAGCCGTCAAACCCGGTTCCTTAACTTTACACCTTCGTGAGTTTTTCAGTCAGGGCACTGCTTCTTTCTGGTACTCAAAACTCTTTGGCTGATTGAGTCTGAAGCCCATCCCCCTGCCCCTTCCCCTAAGAGGGTTTCCGGCGACAAACTGATACGGAGACTTGTCAGAAAAACACAAGCCCACCTTTCGTAAAGATGTACTAGGGAGACGCTTTCACCTCATCCCACAAATCCACTCGTGTCTGTCGTTGCTCTTCGGTCAATGGTTGGTACAAAACCGTTCGTTCAGTCAAGCTCTCCGCCTGACCTAGCTCCATAAAATCTACAATATACTCATCTATGAGCGGGATGGCGTCCAGATTGGCCGACCCGTACCAATACTCATTAGCAAAAGCGGCCATCGATTCGGGGTCAATAGCCGCATCCAGATATTCATAAATCAAATCCAGGTTCACGGCGTCGGCTCCGATACCAAAACCACACACCCAGCCCAGCCGCCCCTCTTCCGGCTGTACATAGGTCACATCAAACCCTTCCGAATCCACATAAGCATAGGCATCTTGCCAGGCATTTACCACAATCCAGGCATCATCCCCAGTGGGCAACTCATACGCCTCGGTATAGTCCGTCCAATAGGTGAGCAAATTCGGTTTGAGTTCCAGTAGCTTTTGTTTGATGCGTTCATCATCTTCGGGGGTGGTATTCCAGGGGTCCAGCCCTAAAGCCAGAGCCGTTATCGCATAATTGGATTCGCCAGAATCCCACAAAACGACATGACCCGCATATTGTTCATCCCACAAATCAGCCCAGGAATCGGGCACTTCAGGCACTAAATCCGTGCGTACCAGCATGGATTCGTAGCCCCAGTCCCAGGGGATGAAATATTGTTCGCCGTTGAACTGCCCCATTTGGGCGAAATCAGCCTGGATACCAGACCAGTTGCTTAGACGACTGGTATCAATCGGTTGGACCAGGCCCTGATCCACGTACAACTGCCACCAGGAATTACAGGGATGCACCAGGTCAGCGTGGAAACCCGATTGCATTTTGGCAAAGGCCTCGGCATCCTCAGCAAAAAAACTATAACTGAGCAGTTCTTCTAGTTGTTCACTATATTGGCTGGTAAATGGAGCAAAAAAGTGGGGATAACCTATGGCGTCGTAACCACTCCATTCGAGAATGACCAGTGGCTCGTCAGAGGTCTGATCCACCTCGGTGACAGTTGCGTCATTGTCGTCTGAAGCCACTGGCGTTTCGTTTGTTTCACCCCCACAGGCGGCCAATCCCAACCCCACTACCAGCAGAAAAACGAGAAAGTTTATCGTGTAAACCTGTCTGCCAAAGTTTTTCATTTTGCTCCTACCCACAGCGAGAGTCAGCAATTTTTTTGCTGCTTAATGCGATATTGATTGTACTGATTCATAGACGTAAATCAATGATTACATGGCCCATTTTGCCTCTGTTTGGGCTAAATTCCATTTAGATGAGTAGATATTCATTTAGGACAATTGACCCAATGGGGGTGATCAGTGCCTGGCACGGAGCAGACAAACCTGACTATGGCAAAACTTACAGCCCCGTGCCAGGCACTACAAGGAAGCGAGCGGGCAGGTTCAATGGTGAATATAAAAATGGCCTCGGGAAATCGCGCGATTTCCCGAGGCCAAATCAAAAACGCCAGCCAATTACAGCCCTACTCTGCCAGCAAATGATTCAGGATCAGCCAGTCTAGCTCTTCATAATCACGCCCGGCGATCAGCTCAGCCATTTTGGCGCGGTCCAGGGAACGGCTCAACCCCACCAGGCGCAGAAACAGGCTCAAGCTGTTACGCAAATGTTTGGTTGCCAGTTCGGCGGGCTGAGTACGAATGGCTTTCACATCCAACCCCACCATACCAGTTTCCCAATAACGGTGCTCATCTAATACGCGCACCTGATTAAAGGCCCGGCGCACATCCACCGCCCCAAACGAACGGTCTTGATCATATTTCAGCCCGTTCTGATCATTTAGATGCACGCTCCACAATTTGCCAAAACTTAAGGCAAAAGCAATCTCATCTGAAGGATCCAGCCCGGCCAAAATGGCATGAGCCGATTCCATCAGCACCCCTACCCGAGCCGGGTCCTGGCTATAAGGCCCCCAAAGCCAACCCGTGCCCCATGGTGGGAATATAGGCCATGTCCATCGGTTCGTTGGGTTTGGGTTCGATGGCGATACGCAGGTCGGGATCATAGGCCAGCAGCGTATTGACGGCTTCGAGGAGTTGATGGGTGGCCGCGGCCGCGTCCTTCGCCTCCCGCATATACGTTCCCTCCCGCGCCAACCAGAGCACCATCAAATTTGTACCCAACTCGCGACCAATATCAGCCGCCTTTTTGGCTCGATCCAGGGCATAAGCCCGGCAGGCTGGGTCATTGGCGGTGAAAGCGCCGTCAATGGTGCGTTCACTTTCCCACAGGCGTGGGGCCACAAATTCGGCCACCAACCCTTCGTCATCCAGTTGGCGGCGCATGGCTTGAGCGGCCTGCCCGATTTGTGCCGGGGTCAGCCCGTCCAGGTTGGGTACGGCATCGTCGTCATGAAATTGCACGGCGTCAAAACCCAGTTGTTTGTACACCCGCAGTTTGTCGGCAAAATCCCGTTGCGGCCGCACCGTCGGCCCAAAAGGGTCTGCGCCTTCATGAATGTTCCAGGGGCCAAACGAAAAGCGATAACCATATTTTTCCATGTCTATTGATCCTTTGGCTGGCTCTCCCATACCCGCAACCCATAACGGCTCAGGTAAAGGGGAATATTCTTGAATAAACGGTTTTCCTGCTCTATTTCTCGAATCAGGGTACGTTTTACCGAGGACGAATCCCCACAGAGCAAGGTGACAGAACCCCCTTCGCCGCCCGCGCCATTCACCTTCCAACCTAGCGCTCCATGTTCGCGGGCTATGTCAATGATGCGGGCCGCATCCTGGCTGATAAGCGCCGGGTTTAGACGACCTTGGGCTTCGGTGTTCTGGCTCATCGCCCGGCCCAACGCAGCAAAATCGCCCCCATATACGGCATCACGAGACATCTCCGCCGTCTGGCGTAAATCGTTGAGCGGGGGGCAATCCGGGCCAGCGTTTTCCAGTTCGCGGATGACTTTTTCATGTACCTGGGATGAACTATGCGATTTGCCCAGGTAAATCAGCACCAGCCGCCGCTCCAACTCCCACCAAATGTCGTTGCTGACGTGGATTTGGGAGACCGAGGCATGGGGGTAGTTGAACATTTCGATGTAATTGATGCCACCGTAGGCGGAACAGAGTTGATCCTGGATGCCACATTGTTGTCCGAGAAGCTCGGTTTCTACCCGCTGGGCCATTAGGGCCACCTCATGCGGGGTCAGGCGGCCCGGTGTGAGCCGGTCCAGGGCACCGATGAGGGCGACAGTCACGGCGGCTGATGTGCCGGTGCTGGCTCCACTGGGGGCTTCGGAAAATACGGTGATTTGCAGGCCCAGGTCTGAGGGAACGCCCATGATGGCGATGGCCGCTTCTAACAAGGGATGACGATCCCAACCGGGGAGAGCGGGCTGAGTGGTGTACTTTTCGCCATAGTTTTCCGCATGGATGGTAACGCGGCCGCGATCCCGCGCCATCACCTCAACCTGCACCTCGGCATACGGGTACACGCCAATGTTGAAAATTTTGCCATACCCGGCGAACCAGGTATCCGTCCAGCCACCATTGTCACAAATGCGAATCGGGGCCACCGCGTTGATGATGTGTGTAGAAGTGTTCATGTAATAAGCCGGTCAGCCGGTCAGCCAGTCAGCTGGTCAGCATTTCAGCTGGTCAGCCGGTCAGCAAAAAGCTGAAATGCTGACTGGCTGAAGTGCTGAAATGCTGAAATGCTAAAGGGCTATCCTGATTGTACATCCAGGCTTAACTCATAACTGCGGGCTTCGCCTGGTTCCAACATTTGTAGGGTGCCCAGTTCACGCTCTACGGCCCGACCTTCCACATAACAGTTGGCTGGCTCAATCCCCAACACATGCTCACCAGCCCCAGCCATGTGCCACTGCACCAGTCGCGGCAGTTGGGCCGTTGACCAGGAGAGGGTGACGGTGAGGGCTTGCTCGCCGTGGCCGGTTGGGAAGGCGGGGTTATGAATGTGGGCGCTGACCCAACCTTCAGGCATGGCCTGATGGTAATAAACCCGCTCCTGGTAGCCAACTTGAGGAGCCAGCCAGCGATCATACCCTTCGAGCGGTGTTTCTGGTTCACGGGGGGTGACTTGTTGGGAGGGGAACTGTAGGGTGGTGTGGGGGCCAAGTAAGGGGAAACCAAAGTTGAAGTGGTAGAGGATCATATGCGGCCGCGACACAAACCCCACATTCTCCACCGTGTCCCGTATCACCAGCCGGTTCTGCCCCAGGCGGCTATGAATCTCCCGCGTCAGGCGCAGATGTTCCCCAAAAATGGCCGTCTCATCCACCACCCCGGCAATCCGCATCTCATACTCATCACCCAGCCAACGCCCTTCGGCACACACCTGGCGGGCGGGCAAATGGTGAATCCGGCCATGAAGCCCTTCGCCATCCCCTGGCGCACCCACATAACTGAGGCCACAGGTCATCAACAAACCACCGACAGCCGTGCGTAACCATTTGGCCCCGCTGTCATCATAATACGCCGGATGCCCATCCCCATTGGCCGACTGCCAGCTTAACGGCACACCACCAAACTCCGCCAGAG
The DNA here is from genome assembly GCA_016716885.1 of Candidatus Trichofilum aggregatum. Taxonomy (GTDB): domain Bacteria; phylum Chloroflexota; class Anaerolineae; order Promineifilales; family Promineifilaceae; genus Trichofilum; species Trichofilum aggregatum. The sequence goes on from JADJUV010000175.1 coordinate 97,455, forward strand.
AAATATCCAGCCCTCGCGACGGCGAAACCAGATAACTCAGACCCGCCCCCGTCCGCACCTGGATTTGCTCTACCCCGGCTTCCGGCCCTTCACTCAAGGTAAATCGGCGCAGGCCCCCCACCTGTTCCAGGCGGCCCACCCTGGCTTCAATCTCGCGGCGGCTGTATGTTTGTCCGTATAGCTTCATAAGAGATAAGATTTTTAACCACAGATGACGCAGATTAACACAGATTTTTCTTCTCTCTGCGTTCTCTGCGTCTCTGCGGTTCCCTTTCCGCGCCGTGTTCCCCGGTAAGGCAGGGTCACAATGCGCAGTTACACAGATTTCTCTGCGTTCTCTTCGTCTCTGCGGTTCATTATTTTCGCCGATTGCTCTTAATCCGTGTACTCATTCTCCGCCCCACTCACGCCTCGCTGATTTCGGGTATCCGTTTGATGCGTGGGTCGGTAAAGACGTCGAACTCGTCCCGGCTGGTGCTGGAAAACTCCGAGACAACCGCCCCCTCAGCCCCAGCCTGGAACCAATGCAAGGTATTGGGCGGGATGGTGTATTGTTCACCAGGGTTCAACTCAATTTCGTGGAACACCGTGTAATAGGGTTCACTGCCCACAGGCACAGTCGCTTGAATGGGATTTGTTGGTTCCCCTGCCACATACAACCACACCTGCCCCCAACGACAGCGGAACGTTTCCATTTTGCCGGGGTCACTGCCCACGGGCGGATGCCGGTGCTCCGGGCAGGTCTGACCGGGGAACAAAACCAGCTCTTTGGCACAATACCGGTCTGTATTGACATACACCACCAGCTCCAGGCCGGTACGTTCCAACTCACCCAGGCCAAACTCAGCCACCTCAATCTGCTCTCGTTCGGCGGCGGTCAAATGAATGCCGATGTGAGCCAGCATCGCGGCCGCGTGCCCTTGCGCCTCGTTCACCTGACTTCTGCTTACCATGACAACCCCCTTCGTTTAGCGGATACCTAACAAAAGTTCAACGGTCAGTTGATCCAACCGTTCATACGGCAGGCCCCGCGCACCCAGGGCGATACGGTCAAAAGAGGCGGCTTTGATCGCGGCCGCTTTGCCTGTGTCATAACTACCCTGATACCCGGCCATCGCCCCATCATCCGCGTTAATCTCCGCCAGCAGGGCTTGAATCTCCGCATCTGCCTTAAACCGCTCCGCTTTCTCCTTCAAAATGAGGTAAGTCCGCATACAACCCCGCGCAAACGCCTTCACCCCATCATAGTCTTCGGTGCGGTAGGCATGGGCGTCAAAATGGCGGCTTCCCTGATACCCCACTTCTTCCAAAAATTTCACCAGGAAAAAGGCCGACTTGATATTGTGCGCCCCAAAACGGAAATCCTGATCATATCGGCCAAACGCCTGATCATTCAAATCAATATGGAAAAGCTTACCGGCATCCCAGGCCTGGGCCACAGCATGGGTAAAGTTCAGCCCGGCCATGTGCTCATGAGCCACTTCAGGGTTGACCCCCACCATCTCCGGGTGATCCAGGGTATTGATAAACCCCAACATGGCTCCCGTGGTGGGTAAGAAAATATCACCCCGTGGCTCATTGGGTTTGGCTTCCAGGGCAAATTTCAGGTCATATCCCTGGTCCAGCGCGTATTCACAGAAGAAGTTCATGGCCTCGCGGAACCGTTTACCGGCCTCTAGCGGATTCTTGCTGGCGTCGGTTTCTGTGCCTTCGCGGCCGCCCCAAAAAACATACACCTTCGCCCCTAACTCCACCCCCAAATCAATGGCGTGCAAGGTTTTATGCAGCGCATAAGCCCGCACCTGGGGATCATTGCTGGTAAACGCCCCATCCTTAAACGCCGGATCCGTGAACAGGTTGGTAGTCGCCATCGGCACAATCAGACCCGTCTCGGCCAGGGCCTGTTTGAAATCCTTGACAATCTGGTTGCGTTCAGCGGGAGTAGCATCAATCGGAACCAGGTCGTTATCATGGAAATTGACGCCATACGCCCCGACTTCAGCCAGCATATGCACCAACTCCACAGGCGACATTTTGGCCCGTACCGGCTCACCAAACGGGTCGCGTCCCATATTGCCCACTGTCCACAAGCCAAAGGTAAATTGATGTTCAGGTTTTGGATCGTACATAATTTGCTCCACTCATACGGGTATTCATGTTTTTGGATAGAAAGGAGAAACCGCCGGATGTTGGGCATCACGGTGAGATTCAGGCCTATTATCCCCCCTTCGTGAACAAACTCACAGCTAAATGAGCAGGCAATTTGGGCAAAACAGATTGGTTCAACCGCCGAGATTGAACCAATCTACAAGCACACGCCACTACTCAACCGTGACCGATTTAGCCAGGTTGCGGGGTTGATCCACATCACAGCCCCGCCGCACGGCAATATGATAACTCAGCAATTGCAAGGGAATGACGTTCACCACCGGCGCTAACAGGGTGGGCGTGTCGGGCACGTAGATGACATGATCCGCCTCGCGGCGAATGGCCTCATCCCCTTCAGTAGCCAGGGCAATGACGATACCCCCCCGCGCTTTGGCCTGCTGAATCTGACTGATCATCTTGTCGTACAAATGATCACGGGTGGCAATGGCTAAAATGGGCAAGGTTTCATCTATCAGAGCGATGGGGCCATGTTTCATTTCGCCCGCCGGATACCCTTCGGCATGGATGTAGCTGAGTTCTTTCAGCTTCAAGGCCCCTTCACGAGCCACGGCGTAGTTGATGCCCCGGCCCAGATAAAGGAAGTTGGTGGCTTTGAAGAACTGGTTGGCTAATTCTTGAATGGCTTTGTCTTGATCCAAAACCCGACCGGTCAGTTCGGGCAGATGGGCTAAATCTTGCACCAGTTGGCGCATCCGCTCCGGGCTGACCGTGCCGCGCAGTTGCCCCAAAGCACAGGCCAACAGATATTGATCTACCAACGAGGTGGTAAACGCCTTGGTACTGGCGACGCCAATTTCCGGCCCGGCGTGCATGGGGATGTAGCCATCGGAGATGCGGGTGGACTGGCTGCCAATGGCGTTGACAATGGACCAGAGGGTAGCCCCATTGCTTTTAACCAGTTCGCTGGCGGCTAAGGTATCGGCGGTTTCGCCGGATTGGGTGATAGCCAACGCGGCCGCATTCGTCCCAATAATCGGGTCGTAATAACGAAACTCAGAGGCATAGGCCACTTCGGTGGGCAAACGGGCAATGTGCTCCATCATGTATTTGCCCGCCAACCCGGAGTAGTAGCTGGTGCCACAGGCGATGATAAACAGTTTTTGTAACCGTTGGGCCAGTTCAGGCGTCAGGTTCATTTCGGGTAAATGGATACGATGATGCTCAAAGTCTACGCGGCCGCGGAGCGTATCCACAATCGCCCTCGGTTGTTCAAAAATCTCCTTCTGCATGAAATGTTTGAACTCCCCCTTCACGGCACTGACCGGATCCCAGGCAATCGTGTGGGTGGTCGGGGTCAACACCTTGCCGTCCAGGTCCGTCACCTGATACCCCTCACGGGTAATCTCCGCCATCTGCCGACTCTCCAGGAAAATCATCTGCCGGGTGTACTCCAGAATGGCCGGAATATCCGAAGCGATAAACATTTCCCCCTGCCCCACACCCAGGGTAATACCCCCGGCATTGCCTAACCGGGCACAGATCAGCTTGTCCGGCTCGGCCACATTAAACACCACCACCGCATTGGCTCCTTGCAATTGCTTCAGCGTATCCCGCACCGCCAGGGCAAACGGCACACCTGCTTCCAGATACCGTTCAATCATCTGCACTATCACTTCCGTATCGGTATCCGAATTGAAGGTGACACCTTCGGCCATTAGCTCTTCACGCAGGGGCAAAAAGTTCTCCACGATGCCGTTATGCACCACCACCACTCGCCCATTCATGCTGACATGGGGGTGGGCATTGCGTTCGCTGGGCGCGCCGTGGGTGGCCCAACGGGTATGCCCAATGCCGATATGCCCGGCCAGCGGTGATTGGCATCAACCGTTGGCCCAAATTACCCAATTTGCCCACATCCCGCCGAATAGCGACCTGGCCGTTTTGCTCCAACACGGCAATACCCGCCGAGTCATAACCCCGGTATTCCAGCCGTTTTAAACCATCATAAATCACCTGCGGTGCCTGGCGCGGCCCGATATAACCAACGATTCCACACATGGGAAAATCTCCTTTTGTGGTGCGTATTGCCTGGCAATACCAGCCACAAGCATAAGGCAGGGGGGCAGTCACCACCGGCCGGGTGAGTAAGAAGGCAGGGGGTGGAGAGACTGAGAGACTGAGAGATTTTAAACGCTCCCACGTTCGTAGTGACGGCTTTAGCTGGCTCTTCCCCGCTAAAGTAGTTACGACAAACAAGGAGCAAACACCATGCTCTCAAGCAACGTTGTCATTCCTGCGCTATGAAATTGTTGTTGAATAGGGAGATACCAGAGGAGTGAGTTTCAGGTTTTAGGTTTCAAGTTTCAGGTGATAAATAACTTGAAACCTGAAACTTTCAACTTGAAACTCATTGACGCCGCTGCCCTCTCTTCTGTTGGTCCCTCGTGGGCCAGTTTGTGAGAGAACATCATTGCTGGAACAATGCCGGTTGCGGCCGCACCGGGGAGGCACCCGCTGATCTTTCGCTTTTCCAGATTGGTTATTCGTCTATTGGTATAGAGCTGGCAAAAACGCCTAATATACTAATACACAAATCACTTTCTCTGTTAGTCCTACCCTGCGGTAGGAAACCTCGTCACTCCGTGCTTTTCTGTACCCACCCCACCACTCCACAGGGCCATGCGCTTGCAATCTATCCACCTATTCAATTTTGACTGCGGGCAAAATGCTATCCGACGTTACCGGATGTGTCAAACGGAAGCAACCAACCGCAGAGACGCAGAGAACACAGAGAAAAAGGGTAATCCCTCATCCCCGGCCCTTCTCCCATGTGGGCGAAGGGAGTCTGTCCCCTCTCCCCGGCGGGAGAGGGTTAGGGTGAGGGTGGATGACCTTCTAGCCATTTAGTCCTAAACATTACCAGGCATTGTGAAAATAATTACAATTAGCACCACTAACTATTAGGATGACTAACTTTTCCCATGAATGATCCACAACCCGATTTGGCTTTACGCCTGCTAGAAATTATACCCGCAGTGATGCGCACGGTTGCCGCTGAGTTGCGCCGCTCCGGTCATTTGCTGAACCCGACTCATTTTAATGTGCTGATTACGCTGGCCTATGGCCCGTGTATCCTCAGCGATCTGGCTGAACAACAGGCTGTCAGCCCACCCACCATGTCCAACACGGTCAGCACCCTGGTAGAACGAGGCTGGGTGCAACGGCAGCGAGATGCCCATGATCGACGCAAAGTGTGGCTAACCTTGACCCCAGGCGGTTTGCAAATTTTGGACACCATGCGCCAACAGGCCGAAATTCGGGTCAACCAACCCCCCCCCCCCCCCCGCCCCCCGGCCCCCCCCCCCCCCCCCCCGTCCTTATCTCACTCTCCCATGCAGAGCGGCACACCCTGGCCGAGGGTCTAACTGTCTTGCGCCAGGTTTTTATCGTCCCAAACAATAAAAAACGCTTCCCCGGGAAAAAATCACAAACGCCAGTAGAAAAGCGTCAAAGCAAAACTGATCATTGTTCTGCTACTAACTTCCGTTCAATCCACTCAGGAGTACTTTTATGTTGGCAAAGCTGTTTGATGCAATCACGCGACTCGCTCTCCGTTTTCGTTGGGTAACGATTGGGGTAGCCTTGGTCATCATGGTGGCTGGGGGACTAGCCCTGTCCGATCTGAACCAGGAACTACTGCCCCGCATTGAGTTCCCCCAAACCATCATCATCGCTCAATGGGGCGGAGCCGAAGATGCCGAAGATTTCCTGGAAGAAGTGACCATTCCTGATGGAAGAGGCTATCCGGGCAGTCAATGGGGTTGTGAATGTTGAATCCACCACCAACCCCGGTTTTGCCTTCCTGGTGGTGCGTAATGAGTTTGGCGTCAGTCAGGATGTCATGCTGGAGCGGATTGAAGGAGCGGTGAATGATGTCGCTTTGCCAACCGACATGGATGCCCCGCAGATTCTGGACTTCAGTTTGAGCGACCTGCCCGTCGTGACGGTAAGCGTGTCATCCGGGGAACTGTCGCTGGATGAGCTGAAAGCGTTGGTAGAAAGTGAACTGGTTCCTGAACTCACCGCCATTGAACAGGTGAGCCAGGTGACGGTCTCCGGGGCCAGGCTTACCCGAAGCCACGTCCGCAGTGCCGGAGCTGGAAGAAGAAGGGACCGAAGTCGCGGCCGCAACACCCACCACCGAACCCACCCCCACCGCCGAACCCACGCTTGAGCCTACCGCTACACCAGACCCAGCCCGTCTGCCCGACACCCTTATCCAAGGCGCGGCCGCGGCCGGTCTGACCATCGAGTTTGCCCAAGACATCACCCCGGAGATGATGCGCCAGATCAGCAGTTTTGGCCCCCCGGGCCAACCAGTTCCCTCGGTGCGCTCACCCCCGACAATCTGCGGCTCCTCTCGCCCGAAGCCATCGCTCTCCTACCCACCGATTTCCTGGCTACTCTGGATGCTGACCTCGTCGCTGAGCTAGACGTTCTGGCGGCTGAGTTTGATGGGGCCGGGCAACTGTTCCTGGCCGAAGCTGAAACAGAGAGCGGCGAAGAAGCCCTCAGTCACCGCCGTGCCCCTGCCCCAACCGTGGGTGGACGCGGTCGCGACCTTTGGCCTGCCCATCACCACCACCGCCGATATTGACGTAACCTTTGCCAGCAGCATTACGGCCCAGGCCCCGCAACTGTTGGCCGAGTTAGAACCAGAGATGTGGCGGGCCTTATCACCTGACGTACTGGCCGTGCTGGTTCCCGCCGCCGAATTAGATGAAGAACTCCTGGCCCAACTAACCGCCATTCAGAACGCATGCGGGCATACCCCCACCCCCCTTGCTTTACCGGCGGAACTGGTACAGGGCGCGGCCGCGGTTGGGCAGACCATCAGCACCACCGCCGACCTGACCCCAGCGTTTGTACAGACTATCATTCAGTTCGCTCCCGAAACGTTGAGCCAGTTGCCAACAGAACTCCTGCTGGCCCTCTCACCTGAGGTGTTAGCGGTTATCCCGGCTGACTTGTTAGCCGCGCTGGACCCCGGTGTACAACAAACGATTGCCAACGTGTTAGCCTATGCGGCCGCGAACCAGCCCGAAGTAACCACCACCGACACCATAACAACAACGCTCTCCCCCTTACCAGAGGCGCTCATCCAGACCGTGGCTCCCTTTGGCCTGGAGATTCAATACGCCCAGGACATCACCCCGGAGATGATGCGCCTGATCGGTGGGGCCGGGCCGCAAGCGCTGTTACTCCTGGGGCAACTGACCGAGGACAACCTGCTGGCCCTCTCGCCTGAAGTGATTGCCCTGTTGCCGGTGGACTATGTGGCGACGATCGAGGCTGACCTGAAAACAGAGTTGGATGTGTTGGCGGCTGAGTTTGGCGGCGCGGGAGCGTTGGCGGCGGAAGAAGCGGCCAATGCCGACCCGGCTCGCCTGTCGGATGCCATTATCCAGGGCGCGGCCGCGGCCGGTGTCACTGTCGAATTTGCCCAGGACATCACCCCGGATTTCATCAAATTGTTGGGCGGCTTAGGTGAACAAGGGCTACAAGCCCTGGCTTTGCTCACCGAAGATAATCTGCGCCTGCTCCAGCCCGAAACGATTGGCTGGTTGCCAGTGGCCTTCCTGGATACCCTCGACCCGGCTCTGCGGGCCGAGTTAGATGAACTGGCGGCTGAGTTTGGTGGTGCGGGGGCGTTAGCGGTTGCGGCCGCGGCCGAAGCCGAAGCCCTCTCCGCCGATGCGCCCCCTCTATCTGGCGTCTGGCTGTTGCCTGATCCCAATGGTAATCCTTCCCCCTACCAGACCGCGGCCGACTTGCTGAGAAATCCGTTCACCCCCACGGCCGCCGAGTTCCTCAACTTCATTCCCACCAATTCCCAAGACCCGGTTGGTTCTGCTTCATCACTGACGCCGGATATCATCCGCTGGTTAGCCGACAACGAAGAAGGGTTTGCCGCCAACCTTGACCCCGCTTTCCTGGAGTTGATGTCCCCGAAAGTCCGACTTTCCTGCTGGACACCTACCCTGAAGCGTTCGATGCCGAACTGACCGAGCGGTTACGCGGGATTGCCCTGGTGATGTCGAAGCATTTGTCCCTGAAGCCACCATTACCCGCAGTAATGGCAATCCAGCCCTGCTGGTCTCCATCTTCAAATCAGGTGATGCCAACACCGTTACCACCGCCGACGCCGTTTTCGCGGTGTTGGAACAGTACAAAGAAGACCATCCATCCTTTGAATATGCCATCGCTTTTGAGCAAGCGACCTTCATCCGTGACGCCATCGAAGGGGTTTCCAATGACGGTATTCGCGGTGGAGCCTTTGCCATCATCGTCATTCTGATTTTCTTGAGCGGCCGCGTGCAGGGCAAATATAAACTAAGCTGGCAAGCCACCCTGGTCACAGGTATCTCCATCCCCTTATCCGTGCTGACAGCCTTGTTTTTATGCGTTGGATTCCGGCAGTAGGCGCGCCCATCAACGAACTGGCTAACAGTAATGGCAATGCCATTCTCAGCTTCCCGGCCACGCTGTTGCCCGGGGATATCACCCTCAATATTATGACCCTGAGCGGTTTGACGGTAGCCATTGGTCGGGTTGTAGATGACTCCATCGTGGTTTTGGAAAACAGTTACCGCTACATCCAACAAGGGTATAAACCGGTGGATGCGGTTATCGCCGCCACCAAAGAAGTAGCGGTGGCTATCTTTGCCGCCACAGCCACAACGATGGCGGTTTTCCTACCCCTCGGTCTGGTTGGCGGGCTGATTAGCTCCTTCTTCCTGCCCTTTGGCCTGACCGTGACCTATGCCTTGGCCGCCAGTTTCCTCGTTTCTATTACGGTTGTGCCGGTGTTGACAGTGTTACTCATCCGCCGAGAAAACATCCCCGAACACAAAGAGACGGCTATGCAACGGTGGTACACACCGGCCCTGGAATGGGCGTTGCATAACCGCCTGTTGACGCTCGGTATTACCCTGGTTGTGTTTATGGGCAGCATGTATCTGATGAGCCAACTGCCGCAGAACTTTATCCCGGCGTTGGGTGAACCGACGATTAACATTAACGTGACCCTGCCTGCGGGGACGGATATGGCAGAGACGGATGGGTTGGTGCGGGAGCCAGAGGTCGCGGCCGCGACCTGGATGGTGTGGTCGAAGTGGCGGAGTGAAATCGGCAGTGCTGGGGCATGGGTGCTTTTGGCGGCGGCAACGTCAGCCAGAACACCGCCAACATCACCTGAATGTGGGTGAGGAATTCCTACTCGATCAGGAAGCGCTCGGTGCTTTGACCATTGAAGTACGCCAGGAAGCCGAAGAAATCTTCGGCGGTGAAGAGTTTGTCATCGTCTCGGCCGGTTCACAAACGGGTTTCACCGGTTATGGGCTGGTTGTTCAGGGCGTTGATGCTGAAGGGGAAGAATTAGCTGAGGTCGTGGAAGCGATTAAAGCCACGATTAGCGCTGGTAGATATGGATGCCAACGGTTCACCGGACATCGTCAATGTATCTAGTAGTGTGGATGGGATGTTGGAAGGGGGCACAGCCTCGATTATTCGGGTGGATGGACAACCCGCGATCAACTTTAGCGGCCGCTTTGAGTTTGGTCTGGAAAATACCATTGGCGCGGCCGCGGCCGTCAAGAGCGAGGTAGAAGCCCTAGAAATCCTACCGGATGGTGTCATCGTATCTGAAGGGTTTGAGGCTGAACAACAAACACAAGGGTTCCAGGGGATGATCACCGCCATTGGTTGGGCCAGTGTGCTGGTTTACCTCATCATGGCCCTCTCCTCCGTAGCCTGATCCATCCCTTCGTCATCTTGTTCAGTCTGCCCCTGTCGCTCATCGGGGCCTCGCTGGCCCTCTTCCTGACGGGACGGGTGCTGGGTATCTCTTCGATGATTGGCTTGCTCCATGCTGGTGGGTATCGTCATTACCAACGGCATCGTGCTGATGGAACTGGTGAAACAGTTGCGGAGAAAGGGAGCAGACCTACGATGCGCTGGTCGAAGGCGGCCGCACCCGGGCCGGGCCCATCTGATGACCGCCCTGACCACGATTCTGGCCCTGGTTCCGCTGGCCCTCAGTGCCGAGGCGGGGCTATCATCGCCGCCGACCTGGCCTGGGTGGTGTTGGGTGGGATGGTTGTGGGGACGGTGTTGACCCTGGTGGTCATCCCCGTTGTCTACAGCCTGATTGAAGATGGGTTAGACGGAATCAGGAAGAAGGCGTAAGTCAACCTTGATGAACCCAACCCCCTAATCCCCAATGGACTTGGGTCAATTTTGGCGGGCGAACGCCCGCGAAAATTGACCCATAAAAGTCCCCACGAAAGAACCACCCCGAACAGCGTTCACCCCCTCACCCGCGCCGAATGGCGGGCCTGGCTAGAAGCCCATCACCAGCGTGCCGAAGGCGTCTGGCTCATCAGTTATAAAAAGGCCAGCGGCAAACCGCGCTTCAGCTACGAAGAATCGGTGGAAGAAGCGTTGTGTTTTGGCTGGGTAGACAGCAAGGGCAACAACCGGACGAAGAACGATCCCCTGCTCTGGTTTGCCCCTCGGAGGCCGGGGTTCGCCGGGGACAGACCCAACAAAGAGCGGGTGGAACGACTCATGGCGGCAGGTCTCATGGCCCCGGCGGGCTTGGCGAAAGTAGAAGCGGCCCAACGAGATGGTTCGTGGAACAGCCTGGACGCTGTTGAAACTCTGGAGGTTCCGCCGGACCTCGCGGCCGCGTTAGTCGAAAATCCCCCGGCCGCTGATTATTTTGCCACCTTTCCCCGTTCGGCCAAACGGGGCATTTTGGAATGGATCGTCCAGGCCAAAAGACCCGAAACCCGCGCCAAACGTATTCAGGAGACGGCCCGGCTCGCGGCGGAAAATATTCGCGCCAACCAATGGCGACCATAAATATCATCAGACACAACCTCTCTCACGTTTGTAGTGACGGCTTTAGCCGTCTCTTCCTCAGGCAAAGCGGTTACTACAAACAGCGAGCAAACATCGGCCAACCCTTCTTCAAGGAAAACCCCATGCAACATTCCCTCAGTTTAGGACACAAAGAGGCCCAACAAGCCATCCAGGTTATTCAAGCCGAGTTAGAGCGGCAGGGCAAAGCGGCCGTCATTGCCGTGACCGATGCTCACGGCGAACTGATCAGCCTACTTTCGCCTGGATGGTGCGCCATTACCCTCGATTTTGATCGCCAGCAATAAAGCCTGGACCGCCGCCCGTGAGCGCAAAGCCACCCGTGATTTGGGCCAGGCGGCACGCCACCCCACAGATGGTTTCGACATGGCCTATTTTGGGGATGCCCGCTATATCGGCTGGGGGGGCGGTGTGCCCGTGGTGGTGGAAGGGATGGTGGTCGGTGCGGTGGCGGTCAGTGGGCCGCCGGAAGCCGAGGACATGGTGCTGGCCTCAACTGGGGGTCACGGCCATTTTGGAAATTTTATTTTTCCCCTCATAATGCCAATCCTCGGTGCTGGTGCTATGCAA